>JAYZQT010000071.1:0-33817 GCA_036136335.1 Pseudomonadota bacterium | reverse complement strand
GATAACGAGGGCGCCATGGCCGACAAGCCCCGGGCAATCATCATAGGCGGTTCCATTGGCGGGCTGTTTTCCGCTTGCCTGCTTAGGGATGCCGGCTGGCAGACCGACGTCTACGAACGTTCGGGACGAGATCTGGCGGGGCGTGGCACCGGCATCGCCATCTCCCGGGAATTGATGGAGGTGCTGGACCGGATCGGTGTCCGCCTAGATATCTCCCAGATACGACCAGCAAAGTTTCTATCTTGGATCGGCGCCGAAGGTGAAGTGAAGTTCGAAGTGCCACGAAGGTTGGTAGGCACCGCCTGGGCGCAGGTTTGGCGCCCGCTTCGGATGTCTTACGCGGATGAAAACTATCATAGGGGCAAGATATTCACGCAGTTCGAGCAGACGGAAGATAGCGTGACCGCGTTTTTCGAGGATGGCAGCTCGGAAACAGGCGACATATTGATCGCCGCCGATGGCGGACAATCGGCTATCCGGACCCAAGCATTTCCAGCCATTGACCCGAACTATGCCAGTTATATCGCCTGGCGCGGAGTTGTCGACGACACTCACCTGCCGGCCACGCTCTATGACATGGTGTTTGAGCGTATGATCTTTTCCTTCGAAGACGGCGAACTAGCGCTCTTCATGCACGTGCCGTCCCTCGGCGATGACGATGCTGGCCGAAACCGCCGTTATTATTTCATATGGTACGCGCCGGTGACCGAGGACGAACGCCGCCAGCTATTCAGGGGTACCGACGGGAAGGATTACGGCACAGCCATCCCACCACCCTTGATACAGCCGAACCTCGTCGAGGCGATGAAGGTGCGGGCGGCAGATATTTTCAATCCCAACCTCGCTGCTATCATCCGTCATACAGAGGAACCGCTGATCCAGGCGATCTCGGACTTGACCTCGGAACAACTGGTCCAAGGGCGTATCGCGGTCCTGGGGGATGCTGCATTTGTCGCCCGGCCCCATGTCATCGGCGGTATCACCAAGGCTGCCCTCGACGCCCAGTACCTAGCGGATGCCCTCGAAGCGGCGACCGGCGACATCATCTCCGGACTCGCCAATTTCAATAACGCCCAGTTGGCGCTTGGTAAGTATTTGGTGGGCCATGCGCGCAACCTCGGCATTTATGTGGACAACAAATATGCGCCGAGGACGCTGAGCGAAGAGGCGCGCGCTTTTCTCGAACCGGCCCATGTCATCAGACAGTACGGCGCGCCGGAAGTGCTGCACGAACCGGACCTGTCATTTTTCAAGATACGGAACTAACTCACTTCGCCCCTGAATACGGCCCGCGGGCCAAGCAAGCGGCGTTAAGCAATTTACAAGTGGTGATATATTTTCCCGATTGTACGTCGGAGACAGGTCAAATATATCGGTGCAAATTGCCCATTATCGTCACCTTGATATCCAACCATTGTATTGAGTGCCGGATTGCCTGAAATTGGCTTTTCCAGGTAAATTGGCTAAACGGTTAAATTCAGAATAGAGAGGGGAGATGGCCAACTCAGAGATTAAAGGCAGCGGCGTGCCGCGGCTGATGTTTACCGGTTCCATCCACGAGGGCATTCCCGTGGCGACGGAAAAGCTGGAAGCATGCATCAAATTCTATACGGAGGTGCTGGGATTGAAACTGCTTCCGCGGCCGCCGGCATTGGATGAACTCGGAGCGGGCGCCTGGCTTGGTGACCAAGACGACACGGTTCAATTTCACCTAATTGCAAACGACGAGGCTCTCGTACCGGGGGACGGCGCAAAGATCGAACCGGCCGGCCGCCACACCGCTTGGCGGATTGCCGACGTGGATGCCTTCCGGGAGCGCATGAATGCCCTAAATGTGCCGTTCGAGGAAATTGGCGGCCTAATCGGAGAGGCGCAACTCTTCGTCATCGATCCCCAGGGGCATACTTGGGAGTTTCAGGGCCCGCCGGGTGAATGACCGCTTCATAATGATTTAGACGCTCAACCCCACGCAGGGGGATTTTAAGATGTTAATTTTGGTTAACCGCGGATACCCCTGAAACACGGGCGTAAAAAGCCTGAGCAGAAGAGATAGCGCATATTCGTCGTTCTCCCGATGGACCCTTCATATCGGTCACAATCGTGTCACAACGGATCGGAGTGGAGGGCTTGCGCCACAGCGGCAACCGGGGCAGAATCAGGGAGAAACGCGCCGGACCACCGTGGAAAGCCGGGAAAGATTGGGGGGCGATCGGGGGCTCGAACCCCAATTAAATCAAGGGCTTAGCTGGAAACGGCTGAGCCTTTTTTTGCCTCAGTAGGACAATAGTAGGACAGCAGCATCAGTTTCACTTGCTGCTCAGTGTTCTTGCTCAGCCCGGAAGCTCGCGCGCATGTTGCGTCATCTATGGCCCAAGAGCCCCTACTCCGGACAACAGACCGGTAGACGCCTTCCATTGCTAGGCTTCTAGGTCGGGTCCCTTTTGCCCAGTCTCCGATTTTTGCAAGTTACCTTAATAATCGGGAAATACCCTATGGCCCCCGTCATCGACAGAGGCCGCCCAAGGACCGTATTTGGCACATACGATGCCAGGGATGGTTCATCACGCACCACGGCCCAGGGGCCCGGGCGACCTTTCGGTAATTGATTGGGCCCTAAGCCCGGATCAGCAGCCCCGGATCAGAGGGCATGGTTCCTGGGGCAGGGGCCTTGGGCCGGGTTTGTCTCAAAGACTTCCTTCACCAGACAGTTTCTGTCACAATTTTCTATGAAACGCTTAGCGGCTGCCGTGATTCCTGGAAGTGCAGTTATCCGGCTTTGTTAAAATAATCATAATCAGGGCAGTCAGGGGGAGATACACGATGCGACTGAACTATTTAAAGGGTGACGGGTGGCGTGCGGTCCGTGGGCTTGCCGAGTTTACGGCGAATTGCAGTCTCGATCAGGTATTGCTGGAATTGGTCAAGCTTCGCGCTTCGCAGGTCAATGGCTGCGCAAATTGTGTCAATTTACATGCCAACCGGCTGCGCGAAGCGGGGCAGAGCGAGGAACGAATACAGAATGTCGTGGTATGGTGGGAAGCTAAATGCTTTAACGAGCGCGAAAAGGCGGCGTTCGCCTGGACAGAATCTATTACCCTCGTTGCCGAGACGCACGTGCCCGACGATATTTACGAGCGGGCCTGCCGTCACTTTTCCGAGCAAGAAGTAATCGATTTGACCTACGCAATTTGTGCTATCAACGTCCACAACCGGTTGGCGGTCGCATTTCGTCGAATCCCCGGTCAATGACGGTTTTAGTGCTGGCGGCAATCATAGGAGGCGACGAAAGTGGTGGAAGGATCAGAGAAACACATCGTTGTCATCGGAGGCGGGTTTGCCGGGTTGTGGGCAGCGATGGGGGCGGCAAAGCGGCTTGACGAAGCATTAGACAACCCCGACGTTGCAATCACATTGGTCAATCGGGATGACTGGCATGCCATTCGGGTGCGCAATTACGAAACTAATATTTCAGACGCCCGCCTGCCACTGGGGCCACTGCTGGAACAGGCGGAGGTAGAACTCGTCATCGGTGAGGTAACGGAAATAGATACCGACCAACGTCTGGTCACGGTGTCGAGCGCCGGGAGTGCGGATGAGAAAAGCCGCACGCTCGGATGGGACCGGCTGGTGCTGGCGGCGGGCAGTGCGCTGGTGCGGCCCGATATACCGGGGCTTGCCGAGTTCGGCTTTTCCATCGATACCTGGGATGATGCGGATCGGCTGAATACACATCTTCGAGAACTGGTAAATAATGCGGGGTGTTCTAGCGTGTTGATCGTGGGGGCCGGCATGACCGGTGTGGAACTGGCCTGCGAAATGCCTGCACGATTGCGCGGACTAGGGATTGAACAGCCGCGGGTCATTCTGGCCGATAGTGCGGACGAGATCGGGTTGTCACTTGGAGACGAGGCCCGCCCGGTGATTAGCGACGCGCTCATGGCGCTAGGCGTGGAGGCGCGTCCCTCGGTTAGTATTTCAGAGATCGACGAAAAGGGCGCGACGCTTGGCGAAGGCTCGCGCATCGACGCGGCGACCATTGTATGGACCGCGGGGGTGCGTCCGAGTGGGCTGGCGGCGATGGTTGCAGGCGAGCATGCACCAGATGGCAGGCTTCGCGTCGATAGCAGTATGCAGGTTGCGGGGCTAGATGGCGTGTTTGCAGCCGGCGATATTGCCGCCGCACCGACCGAAGATGGAAACGAGACGGTTATGTCATGCCAGCATGGCAGGCCGATGGGACGAGTCGCTGGCTACAATGCAGCTAGTGACCTGATAGGGAACGACATGATTTCATTCCGGTTCAACCCTTATGTCACCTGTCTTGATCTCGGATCCTTCGGGGCACTGTTAACCGCCGGATATGACCGTCGGCTGGTAGAAACCGGAGAGGCCGTAAAAGAGCGCAAGGCGACAACCAACCGTATAAACATTTACCCACCGAAACCAGTTAACCGGAAGTCACTGATGGCGGCGGCGGCGCCGGTAGTTCAACCGAAGCGGTCGATACCTTAGGCAACCACCTCGCCTTTCGGAGTATCGAGATGGGTTGCCCATCGGTTCATTAAATGGCGCCGCTTCTCCAACAGGTCGCTTCGCAGATAGGCTGCCTCTACCTTATTTGCGATCGTATGCGCCAATGCCTGCTCGGCGACCTCCCGCGGAAACTGGGTCTGCTCTGCGGCCCAGTCCCGGAATGAAGATCTGAACCCATGTACGGTTTGTTTGATCTCCAAACGCCGCAAAACCGAAAGGAGGGCCATATCACTTAGCCTTTTCCCAGGTTTTCCTCCGGGAAACACAAAGTCTCCTGTAGCATTTCTTTTGAGTTCCCTAACAATTTCTAGCGGCCGCTCTGCCAGAGGAATCCGGTGTTCTTTCCCAGCCTTGGTCCGCAGTCCAGGAATTGTCCAAACGCCGCTATCCAGGTCAAATTCAGCCCATAAAGCACCACGCACCTCGGATGTGCGGGCTGCCGTATAGATGAGAAATTCGAGTGCCTGCGCAGCTATCCCGTCTCGTTCACGAAGCTGTAGGATGAAATCTCCAATTTCCTGGTAGGGCATAGCAGGGTGATGTTTAACGTCGTGTATTCGAGATTTTGCGGGGAGAAGGTTATCGAGATGCCCTCGCCATTGGGCAGGGTTTTGGCCTTGCCGATAGCCACTGACAGTTGCCCAATCGAGGATTCTCTCGATTCTTCCTCTTAACCGTCCGGCAGTCTCGGGTTTAACAGCCCAGATTGGCCTCAAGATCCGCATTACTATTTCTGTGTCAACGTCAGAGACCAGAACCTGGCCGGCAATGGGATAAGCGTACGCTGCAAGGGTGTTGCGCCATTGAGACGCGTGTTTTGCGTTTTTCCAACCGGATTCATGAGTGGCTATATAAGCGTCTGCAGCATCCGCGAAGGTGACAGTCCTCTGGTCCGCTGCAATGTTCCTGCTACGGTCCGCTTTGCGGGCTTCAATCGGGTCAATACCGTTTGCGAGAGAGCAACGGCAGAGTGCGGCCTTTTCGCGGGCGTCAGCCAGGCTGACCGCCTTCAACGACCCCAACCCCATCTCCCGTGACCGGCCATTGAGCATGAATTTATATAGCCAGGATGCGGCACCCGATTTAGACACCTGAAGGTATAGGCCGCCTCCGTCAGCAAGTAGGCCCGGGTTCTTGGTGGTTTCGACGGCTCTAGCTGACAGCCTGTTTATGCCGTGCGCCATGCTGCTACCCATAAATCTACCCATGAACAGGATTAGATTATAGCATGTCCCAGCGGATACCGCCAGATACGAATTCACCTAAGCCATTGTTTTATTTCATATTAATGGACGTCCGTGGACGTTAGCGAACAGGGGTATGGCGGAGGGAGTGGGATTCGAACCCACGATACGGGGTAACCGCATACACGCTTTCCAAGCGTGCGCCTTCAGCCACTCGGCCATCCCTCCTTGGCGGCGGATAATGCCCAAGCGGTTCCAGCGATGCAAGATCGGTTTTGCGAGCTAGCGGGTTTAAATTTAAGAAAAACAGACAGGTGTTACAATGTTGGTCGCGGCAAAGAATTTACGAAGGATTGCTGCCATGAAAATCAGTAGGCACATCGGATGGGTAACGCTAATTGTGGAGCGAATCTAGGTTTCTTTGAGTTGCTGAGTGCGCTGCAGGGAGAAGAAAATCGAACTATAGCCGTCAGTGAGTTTTGGTTTTTCTGGATCAAACCGTGCAGCGGAGCTAAGGCTGGAGGATTACGCCGCCGATGGACTGCTGTCGCGGGTGGCGGGATATCACCGGACTTCTTCGGCCCCGAGCTGCTGAAATTAGATCTAGGAGGATGGCGGAGGGAGGGAGCAGTTCACTGTTTCATAAACGGAAATTAACCCGAGTTTTATGAGGGCACTGACATAATAGAACGGGGTGACCCAAGTAACACCGATTAGGTGGTAGATTGGCCAGTCCTAGCTTCTTCTTTGCTCTCCTGTAGCTCGATAACATCAACCTTCGTTTTGCTTTTCTGTAGCTCTATGACATCACCCTTTTTCCATTCCGCATTCCAGTCGATGACGCCGCTGGGCGTCGCAAACACTTCCTTAGCCGAATGCAAGACCCCATCCTCATCGCGGTAGGTGTCGGACTGAGCCTTTGCCATTCCGCCGATAAACACCTCCCGGGAGGCCCAGAAGTATTTCAAGGCCTGCCATATAGGGATATCTAAATACTTGAGATCTTCCCAGTGGTTAAGGTAGTGCAGGGGTGAAAAAACCTTTGCCCACTTCCTAGAGAGCAGCGTTTCCGCAAACCTTAGGCAGAACGGGAAACGCGCGAACATGGACGCGGCCCAATTCATGTTTGCGATTTTGTCGAAATCGCCGTGAATGTCTTTTGCTTTATAGGTAAATTCACCAATCCCCTCACTGAGATCATTGGCCAGTGCAAAATTTGCGAGGTCTGTTCCTTTGTACATTTTGAGAATGCTAACCCGTATACCAAAGGGTTTCAGCTGGGTGGCAAAGCGGACGCTCTCTATGGCGTCCTTCAGCGATTCATTTGGCAGACAGAACATTATGTTCATGAGAAACATGAAATTGTATTTGTGAAGAAGGTCAGTTACCTCCACGTAGCGGGCGTTGGTGATATTTTTTTTCAGCATGTTTATGCGGGTTTCCTCTACGCCGCATTCCAGGCCGAAAGTCCCCCCGCGGCAACCGCCTTCCACCATTGCCTTGATAGTTTCCTCGTCAATGCTGGTGATCTCGATATTGCAGGACCAATCAGGGGCAAAGTGCTCGCGGTATTTCTTTGAGAATTTTTTTACCCAAGACTTGTCAAGATTGAATATATCATCACAAAAGTGAACGCGCCGGGTCGGGTATGCAGCAAGAACGCGCCGGACTTCTTCCATCACGTATTCAATGCTATGGCGACGAAAGACCTTTCCCAAACCCTTGTACATATCAAAATAGGTCGGCTCAAAACAATATGAACATTTATAAGGACAACCGCGGGTAGTGATGAACCGTTTGACGGCAAAATTCGCCATTAGTGGATATTTGTCATAATAAAGGCCACGGTCTGGAAACGGATACTTGTCCAAGTTATTTTCGGGTGGACCTAAGGGATTTAGCACCCATTCGTCGCCTACCTTTACCAACAAGCTTTGTACGTCGGAATAATCCTTTCCGGCTTCGATTCGATCCATGAGGGTCAAAACCGCTTCTTCGCCATCACCCACACAGATAATATCAACGCAACCATATTTCATGACGTCTTGGCTCATGAACATACAATGCGCGCCGCCCCAAGCGATGATCCGTCCGGTTCTTTCCTTAATGAGTTTTGAAACGGGCCTGAATTGCTCGACCTGTGGTGTCATAACTGAGAAGCCGACTACATCTGGGTTAGAGTTTTCGACATATTCAACTAGGTTCTCGAAACCCCTATAATCCTGCAAAAGTGTCAGATCAACGTCATGCCCATTTTCCTTTAAATAAGCGCTCAGGTACATAATTCCCAAACCTTCATTGAGAAAATTGTCGCTTATGAAAAGAATTTTTGCCACTGACAGTCCTTCAGATGACTTTTAGCTCTCCAGCTTCTGGGAGATGACGTCCACACTTTTTACTTTTTTTTAATTTTAGAAACAACAAATTACGGAACGTCTGCTTTGGCCAAAAGCAGACAGAGCTCTGGTTCACATCCTTGATCATACTGCGGAACTGAACGCGGGACCATACACAACATTGACTTTAGCATAATAAAATCAATGAGTAGAATGACAAATTTTCGGAAAGAAAGATTCGAACCCACGATACGTGCTAACCGCATACACGCTTTCCAAGCGTGCGCCTTCAGCCACTCGGCCATCCCTCCTCGGCAGCGGATAATGCCCGGGCCCGTCCGGCGATGCAAGATCGGGTTTGATAACGACAGGTTCGGATTTAAGGAAAACAGACATGTGTTACCATGTCAGTTGCATCAAAGACTTAACGTCGGATAGGTGCCATGAAATGCGGACGCTACATCGGCTGGATCATGCTGGTTCTAGGATTGACCCTAGGCATCTATGAGTTGCTGAGTGCCCTGCAGAACGAAGACTATCGAGCTTTCGCCCTCGGTGAGGTGTGGTTTCTTATGGATCAAGCTGTGCGAACGAATTCGCTAAATAATACTCAGGCTTTAGTCCAAAGATATATTTCAGTTTGGATTTGGGAGATTGGCATCCAGAATATTCTTCTTGCCCCCGCGTGGCTTTTCTTCAGCATTCTGGGTCTATTATTAATATGGATTTTTCGCAAACGCAGACGTTCATATGGGCTGCGGCAATAAGGGGAATACGCTTATTCGTCCCCTATTCGCAAAGCCTCTATGAATGCGGACTGCGGAATATCTACCGCTCCAAATTGGCGCATACGCTTTTTTCCCGCCTTCTGCTTCTCTAGCAACTTTCGCTTTCGGCTAACGTCCCCGCCATAACATTTTGCGGTAACGTCTTTGCGAATAGCGGAGATGGTTTCCCGAGCTATAATCTTGCCGCCAATGGCCGCCTGTAGAGGTATTTTAAAAAGCTGCCGGGGTATCAAATCCTTTAATCTGGAGCATATAGCACGGCCCCGTTGTTCAGCCTGCATCCGATGAACAATCATTGACAACGCATCCACCGGCTCCGCGTTGACCAATATAGATAGTTTAACCAATTCACCCTGTTCGTAGCCCGTAATTTGGTAGTCAAAGCTCGCATAACCACGACTTACCGATTTGAGCCGATCATAAAAATCAAAAACCACCTCGTTTAGTGGCAGCTTGTATACCAACAAAGCGCGGCCGCCCGCATAGGTTAATTCTTGTTGAATACCCCGCCTCTCTTCACACAGTTTCAAAATTGCCCCGAGATATTCATCCGGAACCAGGATTGTCGCCTGAATCCAAGGCTCATCGATTGTGTCTATTTTCACTACATCCGGCATATCAGCGGGATTGTGTAGTTCAACCATTGTCCCGTCGGTCTGTAAAATTCGATAGATCACCGAGGGGGCAGTCGTAATCAACTCAAGGTCGAATTCGCGGCTAAGGCGCTCCTGGATAATCTCGAGATGAAGCAATCCGAGAAAACCGCATCTAAAACCAAACCCGAGCGCGGCCGATGTTTCCGGCTCATAGTGAAAGCTACCATCATTCAATCGGAGTTTCGCGAGACTATCGCGCAGATCTTCATGATCGGCAGCATCAACCGGAAACAAGCCGCAAAAGACAACGGGAACGCTGGGCTTAAAGCCTGGTAGAGCGTCACTCACCAAATTTCGTTCATCAGTGATTGTGTCACCTACCTGGGCATCGGCGACGGCCTTGATTGAGGCCGTTATAAACCCGAGTTCTCCTGGGTATAGCTCAGGCACGTTCAAACGTTTGGGGGTGTAAACACCGACCACGTCCACCTGATGGGTCGCACCGGTTCCCATCATGCGAATTTTCATACCCTTTTTCAGAATACCGTCACGTACCCGCACCAGCACAACAACCCCTAGATAGGCATCGTACCAAGAATCGACCAACATAGCCTTCAACGGAACATCACGGTCCCCGGTCGGTGCCGGCAAACGCTGCACCAGGGCCTCGAGTACTTCGGTTACACCTTCACCTGTTTTGGCAGATGCCGTGATTGCTCCTGCCGCAGCAAGACCCACTACGTCTTCAATTTCCCTCCGCACCCGTTCAGGTTCGGCCGCCGGAAGATCTATCTTGTTTAACACCGGGATAATCTCGTGACCGGCATCAATTGCAAGATAAGAGTTTGCCAGAGTCTGGGCTTCTACTCCTTGGCTCGCATCGACAATCAATAGCGAACCCTCGCAGGCCGCGAGCGATCGCGAAACTTCGTAAGTGAAATCAACATGACCGGGAGTGTCCATCAGGTTCAGTTGATAAGTTTCACCATCCGCCGCTTTGTACATCAACCGAACGGTTTGCGCTTTGATTGTGATGCCTCTTTCGCGCTCAATATCCATTGTGTCGAGCATCTGCTCTTTTAACTCGCGTTGCTCAACGCCACCGCACGCCTGAATCAATCTGTCAGCCAGCGTGGATTTTCCATGGTCTATATGAGCGATAATCGCAAAATTCCGAATATTCGCGAGGTCTGCCATAATTGACTTTCTTTATCCCCGCAATATCCCGCCTGTACGTTTCTGGACCGCGTCGGTAATTTTTTTTTCTACGACACTAATTTCTTCATCAGTCAGGGTCGCTTTAACCGGTTGTAGAGTCACCGAAATGGCGATTGATTTTTTGTCCTCGCCTACATGTTCTCCGTCGTAAACATCAAACACACTCACATCCGCTACTATTTCTCGGTCGACGCTTGATGCGGCTCGAACAATATCGCCAGCCGCAACGTCGGTAGCAACGACAAAGGCAAAATCCCGATGAACCGCCTGAAATGGGGAAAGTTCCAGAAAAGGCCGCGTGGAGCTGCTCTTTTTCTTCCCATCAGGCACGTTGTGCAGATTCACCACAAACCCGACCGCATTAGTGCCTAAATCCATTTCCCGTAAAACTTTAGGGTGAATGTCGCCGAACGAGGCTAAAATGGTAGCGCCAAGGTGAAAGCACCCGGACCTACCAGGATGGAACCAGGGCGGGGCATCATCAGTAATCTGAAGATTATTGACAGGTGCACCTGAAGCCTCAAGGGCAGCCAGTGCATCAGCTTTAGCGTCCCACGCATCGGCAGGACGCACCGCATTACACCAGTGTCGTGCGCCGTAATTGCCAGCACGAATGCCAGCAGCCACAGTGACCTGTTGACCGTCAGCATCCCCGGTGTATTTCGGCCCTATTTCGAATAGGCCAACGTCCGTATACCCGCGGTCAGCGTTCCGACGTGCAGCGTCAAGAAGATTAGGTAAAACCGACGGCCGCATAACGTCTAGATCGGTTGAAATTGGGTTGTCAATCACAAGTCTTTCATTCGAAAATCCGAATAAATCCGCGGTTTTTCGCTTCATAAAGGAAAATGTCACCGCCTCCGTCAGGCCACGGGCCGCAAGTGCCCGACGTGCGGCAGATTCTCGGCGTTGACTGGATGACCAAGCACGAACAGCCACAGTATGTTTACGCGTTAAAGGGATCACGGGGATTTGATCGTAACCACTGATTCGCAATACTTCTTCCACCAAGTCTGCTTCCCCATCAATATCCTGGCGCCAAGATGGAACTGTCGTTCGTATCTTCTCTCCTTCATCCACGGGCTGGAAGCCCAAGTCAGAGAGAATACCGACCTGTTCATCGCCAGAAACATCAAGGCCACCCAGTTCCAAAACACGCGACTTGCGCAAAACCACCTCGCGCTGCCATGAAGGCATGTCGCCTGCCACCGTCAGTTTAGACGCCTCGCCGCCGCAGATATCAAGGATCAACTGCGTGGCAGCATGGGCGCCCCAATAAGCGCTTTCGGGGTCAACCCCGCGCTCAAATCGGTACCGCGCATCCGATAAAATTCCGAGCTTGCGACCGCTGGTTGCTGTTCGTACAGGATCAAAAAGAGCTACTTCAAGGAAAATTTCAGTAGTTTCGACGTCAACGCCAGTAGAGGTTCCACCCATCACTCCACCGATCGCCTGAACCCCTATCTTATCAGCGATAACCGTGATGGTGTCGTCCAGCGTATACTCTTTTCCATCGAGGGCGTTCAGTTTTTCTCCCTGTCGAGCAAGGCGCATTGTTAAATTGCCCGCTAGAGTTGCGGCGTCGAAAACATGCAGCGGACGAGCAAGGTCAAATGTGACATAGTTCGTGATGTCGACAAGCGCCGATATCGGGCGAAACCCTATAGCCCGCAATCGGTCCTGCAGCCAACGCGGACTTGGGCCATTTGTGACACCTCTGAAATAACGACCGACCACTAACGGGCAGGCGTCTTGTGAACCCGTGGAAAAGTCACGCTGCCATTTGATCGGTGATTCAAAACCACCGTCGATTTCAGGCGCCTGAACAGATTTAAGGGTGCCTAGGCCAGCAGCAGATAGGTCTCGAGCAATTCCTCGAATGCCGGCACAGTCTTGACGATTGGGCGTAAGCCCAATCTCAATCACCGGATCAGCAATCCCCAGCGCTGCCGCCGCAGACGTACCGACCTCTGTTGAATCCAAGAGCTCAACAATACCCTCGTGATCCTCGGATAATCCCATCTCGCGTTCAGACAGAAGCATCCCATTCGATTCCTGGCCGCGTATTTTGCTTGTCTTCAAGGTAACATCGATCCCCGGGATATAACTGCCCACAGGGGCGAAGACAGCTTTCATTCCAGCGCGAGCATTCGGCGCACCGCAAACCACCTGAACGGGATCATCCTCACCGCAGTCAATCATACAGACCTGCAGTCGATCCGCATCGGGATGTTGCCGGGCGGAAACAACATGCGCTGTACGAAGAGGCGCCAGCGCCTTGGACCGGTCCTCAACTGTTTCAACCTCAAGTCCGATCATAGACAGTTTTTCAACAACCGCTGCCAGCGGTTGTTGAGTGTCCAAATGCTCTTTTAGCCAATCGAACGTAAACCTCATCGAACGAGCCCGTCAGCAACGTTCGGCATATCCAATGCCATAAACCCATAATGTTTTAACCAGCGAATGTCCGATTCATAGAATGTACGCAGATCAGGAATGCCATATTTTAGCATTGCGGCACGCTCAATACCCATGCCAAAGGCAAATCCTTGATATTTATTGGGGTCGATCCCGCAGTTTTTTAGTACATGGGGGTTTACCATCCCACAACCAAGGATCTCCAGCCAGTCCGCACCGGCCCCGATCGTCAGTCTTCCACCTTCTCGTGAACAGCCAATATCAACTTCCGCTGAAGGCTCTGTGAACGGGAAGTAGGAGGGGCGGAAACGCACTGGAAGGCTTTCCACATCGAAGAATGCGCGACAAAATTCAATCAAGCACCCTTTGAGATGTCCCATATGGGTTGTTTCATCTATCACCAACCCCTCAACCTGATGGAACATAGGAGAATGAGTTGCATCATGATCGGCGCGAAACGTTCGCCCTGGTACAATTATTCGGATCGGCGGTTGGGTGCTGACCATAGTGCGGATTTGTACAGGTGATGTATGAGTACGCAGCACTTGACGATCCCCGTATTCGTCTGGCGGTAGGTAAAAAGTATCATGGTCTTGACGCGCTGGATGTTCGGGCGGAATGTTTAGAGCAGTGAAATTGTTGAAATCACTCTCAATGTGAGGGCCCTCAGCAACAGTGAAACCCATCTCGCAGAAGATCGCGACCATCTCGTCAACGGTCTGACTAATAGGGTGTATTCTTCCCTCCATGGCGGCACGAGCCGGCAGTGTCAGGTCAATCTTGTCTTCCGAAAGACCGACATCGAGGATAGCCGCTTCAAGAAATTTGAGGCGACTAGCAATGGCCTTAGTCAAGTCGTTTTTAATTTTGTTAAGTGTTTTTCCGGCATCTCGCCGCTCTGCAGGCGGCAAGCGCCCAATCCCCTTTACCATCTCTGTGACGGTACCGGATTTGCCGAGGACAGAAACGCGCAAGGACTCAAGCGTAGAGGAATCCGCGGTAGCTACCTGCGCTAAAAGATCCGCTCTAAACTGATCCAAATCTACCATAGCAAAAGCCCGGCCGGTGGGTTATTGGCCTTCCCAAATTTTTCATTTGTGTGTTTGCACCTCAGCTAGCGCTATCGAGGGCGGCCTTTGCCTGTTCTACGACGGTGCCAAAACCTTCTGGTTCTCTCGCAGCGAGATCCGCAAGCACCTTGCGATCCAGTTCAATTCCAGCCTTGTTTAGGCCGTGCATAAATTGGGAATAGGTCAGGCCATGTAGCCGGGCACCAGCGTTAATCCGCTGGATCCAGAGCGCTCGAAAATTGCGTTTTTTTACCCTGCGATCCCGATAGGCATACTGGCCGGCTTTCTCAACCTTTTCAACGGCAACACGGAAGACGGTTGAATTTCGGCCTCGATAACCTTTTGCGCTCCTGAGAACTTTTTTGTGCCGGGCGTGCGCAGTGACGCCACGTTTTACTCGTGCCATAACAGCTCTCCTTATTCACGCATATGGCAGGTAGGATTTAACCATCCGCGCATCCGCATCAGCCATTATCTGCGTCCCGCGGGAATTACGCTTCATTTTCTGTGTACGCTTCCGCAGGTTATGGCGTTTCTTTGCAAAATTAGACCGGACTTTCCCGGTCGCGGTGGTCCTAAAGCGCTTTTTAGCACCGCTTTTCGACTTCAACTTGGGCATTTCCGTCTCCTTTTATCTTGCACCGTGGTGGCGATGTAGACGTCGCTAGAGCGGCCCCGGCATGCCCTGATAGCCGGACCGCTGATCTTAAGGAGCCGGTTTATAACGGGTCACACATACCAGCGCAAGTGTGACCGCGTCACATTCTACTTTTCGACACAAAGAAAACGGCGCAAAATAGCCGCTTCTGCCCTTTTTGTTAAACTGTTGATTGTATCCATTCGACAAGCTTACCTTTGGGTAACGCCCCAATTTTGGTCGCAGCCACCTTGCCGTCTTTGAACAGCATCAACGTTGGGATGCCGCGAACCCCATATTTTGATGGAGTCATTGGATTTTCATCAATATTCACCTTCGCAACCGTGATAGCATCTGCCATTTCATCAGATATTTCCTCCAATGACGGTCCGATCTGCTTACAGGGGCCACACCATTCCGCCCAAAAATCAACCAGAACGGCGCCCTTGGCACCGAGAACATCGGTTTCAAAAGAATCGTCTGAGACTGGTTTGCTCGCCATTATAACTGTTTCCTTCGATTAAATTTTCATGCTGGTGGGATCGGTGACCCAACACCATGACCATTATAGAAAATTAGGGCCGGCGACGAACCGGGTCAAGGCGCAAGCATATCCATCGCCTTTGCATCCAACGTTGTCAAAACCGGTCCAGCTGTCCACACCAAAATACACTCAATTAGTTGTTTTTTATATATTCTCTGGAGAAGTGATCGATACGCAGCCATCTGTCGAAGGTATAGTTCAGGAATGTCTTGAGCATTTCTGGGGGGTGTTCGATTCGTCTTGAAATCAAGCACCTTAATTTTCGTTTCCGTAACCAGAAGACGGTCGATGCGACCAGAGACAGCCACCCCGTTCAACACACCCGCAACCGATACCTCCGCTTTGGAATCAAGGCCAAACAAACCGTCGCAAGCGGGATCATTAAGGACATTTAGAGTTTCGGCGAGTATTTCATCTACCTGGTTTTCGGAGAGCCCGTGGCCCGGGCGTGTTAAAAAATCTCGGGCGAGGGTTCTCCTATTGTCGGCTGCAATTTCTGGAAGCATCTGCAACAGGCGGTGGACAAGAAGACCACGTTGAAAGCCAAATCCACCATCAGCGCCCGACGGAGACCGTACTGGGAGGTCTGTGTCCACAGCCCGCGAGGGCGCCAATCGCATTGGCACGGTCTCTGTTAACGCGTCCTTATCCACCCAGCAGGGCAAATCTGGCAATCTCCCGGAGACCGCCCGGGGACCGGCACGGGTATCCGGTTTACTCTTCTGTGGTGACGTGAGACGCAGTCCTTCCCCTCGCCACACCAGATCAGATTTATCAACCGTTTCCGGGTGGGATTCAAACTTGTACCTTTTTGAACAACCTTCCAGTCCACGAAATATCAGGTTCCACCAAGCATTATCGGGTGCTTTCTGATGAGTGCCGTAGCCGGTTACATAAAGCCGATCCTCTGCCCGGGTCATTGCGACATAAAGAAGTCGCCGATACTCTTCGTCCTGCCGTCTCCGCGCGATTTGGGCGAGCTGTTGAGCGTGATTACCATAGGTTCTTGAGCGAGGTGGCCATATCATGATCTCGGCACCATACATCTCAGCTGCAGATGTTTTGCAAAAGCCGTCAGACTTCCATAAAAACCCGGCATCTCTCTGCGGTACCTGCATGGTGTCGGCTAGGAAGACAATCGGAGCCTGTAATCCTTTGGCGCCATGAACCGTCATAATTCGTACTTCATCTCTGGTCCCCTGATCAAGGTCCCGCTTTATCTCCGCCTCGCCCTGCTCAAGCCAATATAAAAAACCCTGTAACGACGGCGGATGACTTTTCTCAAATGCCAACGCGAGGGCCAAAAATTCATCAACTGGATCATTAGCCTCTTCCCGAAGACGCGCCAGAAGACGTGCACGCGCACCCATAGCGCCAAGTATATGCGCAAAAAACTCATACGGCGGCGTTACATCAGCGCGCGCCAGAACTTCCGACAGTGTCGCGCACGCGGCACCAAAATTTTGATCAGTCCGTCCCAGACGACGTAGCGATCCCCAAACTGAACCCCTTCTGCCATGACAAACCTGAAAAAGCTGATTTTCGTCGAACCCAATCAACGGGCCCTTAAGCACCGCTGCAAGATTAACTTCGTCATATGGCAGCAGGGCGAATTTTCCCAGAGCGATCAGATCACGAACTGCCAACTGTTCCGTTAGGACCATTCGATCGAGACCGGCAACCGGAACACCGGTTTTTTTTAACTCCTGTATCAGGTTATCAACAAAATCGGTGCGGCGCCTGACCAATACCATAATATCGCCTGGTCGGACGGGACGACCGGCACTAGTAAGTATCTCACCATCACGCATCCAGGTTGCAATCCGTGTGGCGATGGCATGTGCCAACCTTCGGGCAGGAGTCGTCAAATTCCGAATTGCTTCAGGCGTAGACCAAGACGCGGTGTCAAGACGCTCGTCCGGTGTTACCGGCGGCCATACTTCCACCAACCCACCTTGGCCCCGTCGATAGGCCGTATGGTTGATGGGCCCCACAGAAACGCCCGATCGCACGTGTTCGCACTCGAATACTGCATCGACCGCCTTGAGAATGGCTGATGCAGAGCGAAAGGAAACGTCTAATGGAACCCGGTGCCAATCCCGTCCGGCCGCAACCGCTCGCGGTTCAAGATATGCCCCCATATCGGCAAATTCACCCGGCACTGCACCCTGAAAACTAAAGATGGACTGCTTTTCATCACCAACCGCAAAAACGGTGCGAGTTAATTCGCGAGCACCCTCACCGGAATAAAATTCTTCAATAATTGCGCGAACGACAGCCCATTGATCAGGATTACTGTCTTGGGCTTCATCTATCAGGATATGATCTATCCCGCCATCCAGTTTGTACAGGACCCACGGCGCAGCGCCTTCGACCAGAGCACGTGCTTTCAGGATCAGATCATCATAATCAAGCACCGCATTTTGTTTTTTGTACGCCTCATATCGATCAATCAACTTGGTTGCCAGTTCAAGGATTGCCTGGGTGGCTTCTGCGGTCATGATGGCCTTACGTTTTTCGAAGACGGCATAGACCCGGTTTGCCTCGCGTTGGAGAACATCCAGAAGCTCAGGCATCTTTTGGACCACGCGTTTGCTTGCCAAGCTGGCTCGAATCGACCCAGTCCCAGTTAAGTAAGCAAGTCCGTAAGCATCAAAGGAGACAGTACGTTCGTCCCGAGATGCATGGAGCCAGGTAGAAATTGTTTCCCCTCGCTCGCGGTCCCGCATCCCTCCCTGAGCTAGCATATTTACCGCTTCACCAAGGCGGACAAACTCCAGAACGTCATTGTTCGACGCTTCCCACAAAACTGCTTCGACTGTTTCGTTCGCCGCTATTTCAAGGAATTGGCGGGCCGCGGCGGTCGCACCTGCCATATTGGTGTGAGCCACAATCAAACGACGCAAACGACCGCGATTGGAAGCAATCATTATCATCAAGTCAGCAAATTCATCTTCATGGACCCACCTTGTGACAACCTGCAATGCTTCCGCCAACGCACCTCCTTTATCCTGGTGAGCACGGGCCAGCACCTGGTCTCGTGCTGCGAGTAATGCTTCTGATGCAGTGCGCTCATCCATAACCTCAAAATAGGGCGCCAACCCCGCTTCTACCGGGAAACGTCCAAGTAACGACTCGCAAAAGGAGTGTATGGTCTGAATCATGATCCCAGACGGCGCGTCCAATACCTCGGCAAACAACCGACGTGCGAGCCTTATTTGGGGAGGACCGGGCACCTCATTGGTCAGTGCGGCGATGGTACCAACAAGCTCGGCATGGGGCAGGGTTGCCCATTCCCCGAGCAACTCGCGAATACGATTTTCCATCTCTGCGGCTGCCGCGCGCGTAAATGTGAGGCATAGTATTTTTTCTGCCCCGGTCCCGTTTAACAATAAACGCAGTACCCGGTCCGCAAGGACTTTTGTCTTGCCCGATCCCGCGGAAGCAGACACCCAAACTGATGCGCTTGGTGTTGAGGCAATCGTCTGGTTGGAAAATTGGTTCATTTCTGGCCGCCAGTTTACTTGAACGCCAGTTTATTCACGGGTAGCGGCCCATTCCTGCATCCGTTCCAAATGATCATAATCCGAATAGCGTGGGGCTATATCGGCATCAGGGCGGGCAAGGTACGCGGTTTCAGGTTGATCATAGTGATCAAGTAGCTCCGATAGACCCGAGAGAGAAATTTCAGCGAGATTTGCGGGATCATCTCCTGCCGCACGGATTTCACCAACCGGACTCCCACCCGACAGCCGCCAATATGTTAGAGCCTCGGCCGGTCCTGCCGGAACACCCACGAATGCCCCGGCAACAATCATTGCGCCCTCAAGTGGCAACTGTGGCGACAACCCCGTGTTAACATCTTTCTTCGTGGGCACTGCGCCCGTTTTATAATCAATGATTTCGTAACCACCGGTAACCAGAGTATCAATCCGGTCGGCCCGCGCGCGGAGGAGAAACGGCCGTACTCGCCCGACCAAACGAAGTTCTCCACTTACCTCACTCCGGCGCATCGTTACTTTTGATTTACGGTTATCTTCCTGTTCAACAATCCACCGAGCAATACGCTCAAAGCGAGGCCACCAGAAGGCCCGAACTCCAGGGCGGGCCATCCAGTGTGAAAACTCGTCTTTACCAATTTCAAGAAAATTTTGTAGCGCCGCGACGGGGTCAACCTTAACGTCAAGACGCAAATAGCGGTCTATCGCTCGATGAATGATAGAGCCCCGCTCGGCGGCACCGGGGTCTGCGTCGATTGGCTCGATCGGGCGCAACCCCAATATTCTGCGCGCATAAATTGCGTAGGGATCTCTTACAAGAAGTTCTATTTCGGTAACGGATAAATGATCGGGACGCGCGGACACCGGCGGCTTGGGTGTTGGAGGTCCAGTTTGAACCAAGGGCCTTCGGGAATCAGTCTGCGCTTGCCAGTAGATCCATTTAGCCTCAGCCTTCTGCCACCCCTCCAGCACGTCCCGGCCCGGCTCGGATACGGACAAAATGTTTTCAATTCGTGTTAGCCAACGCGCCTGAACAGCAGGTACCCCATCCACTCTTGTCGACCGGGTAACCACAACATCAGGCGCAGAAACCGCCTGTACGAAATCGTGAGCAGTCAGTCCAATGCGCCGCTCGGATGGTGTGAGTCCGAAAGCCGCACGCATCGGTCTGCTCATCCATGGATCGGTTTTGGGCTCTGGCGGCCAAGTCCCTTCATTGAGCCCACCGAGGATTGTCAAATCAGCTTGCTGAAGACGCGCTTCCAATAGCCCCCATATGTTGAGTCTGGGATGGCGGCCGAATTTGGGCCTTACCACGGCGCCGGCCATCAGCACATCTAACAGTGCCGGCCAGTCCATACCAGAGATCGGCGGCAACGTGTCGATTGCAACCCGAAGTTCATTAATGATTTCTGCGGCCCCTTCACCTGCCGCGCCCATCCATAGGCGTTCCGCTCCGGTTTCCAAATTTGATGCAGCCAGATTTTCAGCAAATGAAATATGGGCATCTAACAACTGGCCTGCGGAAACGCACCCTGAAGAAACCAACCCAGAGAATGGTCCCACCTCTTCGGCAAGCTTATTGGCCCAAGGGACCAGTGGTGATTTTGGTCGTGAAAGTTCAAGGGCGTCCCGAAGCCCCAAAAACCCCGGGGTCGGCCGCGGACCTCGCAGAATCGCTAGTTCCAAATCGCGCACGCGATTCCTGAACGTTGCAGGATTTAATCCACCCGCAGCCAACGGATGTTTCAACGCAGCTAGCAGAGGAACGGGCTTGCCATCTGATGCAACGGCGTCCGCTGTCAATCTCAAAAACACACCCGGCAATGTTTCCGCAAGCGGTGTACCGCCCGAATCATCAACCTCAATATTCCAACGCCTCAACTCCGCGGCCACGCGCCGAGCCAGGCGCCTGTCTGGCGTTATCAGTGCGGCAGTGCGGCTATCATCTTCGAGAGCGCCGCGCATCATTAACGCAATTGCCAGGGCTTCCTGTTGGGGGCCTGGACATTCCACCTTGCAAAGGCCACCAAATTTCTCCACGGTATCAACTTCAAGATCGCCGTTGCCGGACGTTGCGGGGGGGCGGAGTGCCAAATTAATTGCACCATCACGTTTGGTCTTTGTACTAGTACATTTCCCCCAGTAACCGACTTCCCCTATTGCGATACCCAGACGGCCCAATAAACGGCTAAGACCGTAATGAGGGTGACTTGGAGCAAGAGCATCAATGCTCTCCGAATCGAGTGTCGGATCGAGTCCAGGCAGCACCACCATGCCGTTTTCCAACCCGGCAACGCAGGCGATTAAATCCGCTGTCGCGGGCACGCTGCCGGTCGATCCCGCAGCAATAACAGGCCCAATCGGAGGGTTTACCCCCCAAGAGGCGATTTGCCTTTCAATCAACCGGTTGCGGCGATCAACCGGGTCAAGAAAACCCTGTTCGGCGAGAACCCTTGGCCAGTGCTCAGTCACAATCTGGAGAAACACGAGAGTTTCCTGCCAGTGTGTCGAAAACCGGTCGGGGACAATCTCGCTGAGGTTGGAAAAATCAAGGCGCTCTGTCTGCACCTCATCTATCAGTCTGGCAAGTTCGGCAGCCAGACGCGCGGCGTGGGCGGCCGAACTTGAGGGGTTTTTCTTCATAATCATGTTGGATAAAAGCAGTTGACGTCGGAGGCGCGGAATAGCAGGAGGCAGATCTACGCCGCGCCCGACGGCCGGTTCCTCCCAATCCAACAACGCCACCCCATCGTCTTCGATGTCGCCTACAGGCAGCATGTCAGGAAGTAGTGCCGGATTACCGTCCATAATGCGTAAGAACGCTTCAGCCAGCGTGCGGCATGCACGCCGGGTTGGAAGTAGGATGGAAATATCCGCCATATCGACTGGATCCGGTGTCAAAGAGCTAATTACCCCACCAGCCAGTTCATCAACAAAGGAAATGCCTGAGGGTATAAAATAAACACCGCGTTTGGGCTGAATAGGCATCAGAATAGTAACCTCACACGCGAGCCTTCCTTTTCAAGTATCTCCGCTTCTACCTGCTCCAACTCGATTGGCGTCCCCACGTGATACCAATCACCGTCGTGGACTATCCCGTATAGACGTTTCGATTTGATTATCCGGTCATAAAGAAGGTTCAGGGAAAACGTCCCGGCCGGCGTATCCCTGAAAATCCGTGGACTGACAATCTGAACACCGCCAAACACAAAGGGAGAAACCTGCCTTTCCGGGCGACGCACCAGATTCCCGTTTGAATCCATCATAAAATCGCCAACACCTTGATAGCCAGTCGTTCGGACCGATGGTATGAGCAATAACAATGCGTCCATCCGGTCGCTCTCCCAGGCTTGTGCAAGTCTGTCGAGGGCTGACCGAGTGCCATCCCGCCATACAATGTCCGCATTTGTCACGAAAAACGGGGCATTTCCCAGTTTTGGCAGGGCGTTCACAATGCCACCACCGGTCTCTAACAACTCTGTTTCTCGTGAAATTTCGATATGGGGCGCTGTTCGCGTCTCTAGGTGAGATTCTATCATTTCGGGCAGCCAATGTGTGTTTACAACAGCCCGGGCAACGCCGGCATCTTCGAGGCGATCTAATACCTGATCAAGCATCGCCCTGCCGCCTATCTGCAAAAGTGGTTTGGGTACGGTTTGTGTTAATGGTCGCATTCGGACGCCGAGACCTGCCGCCAACACCATCGCATTTTCTGGCATATCCACTTTGTGCCATTCCGTCATTTTGGCGCCCGGCGCGGTGGAATTATTCTCCGGTTCGGGGGTATAAATTCTTCAAACCAGTTTTTCATCTCGGTGAGTGCCGGGTCGGATAATGCTAATTCGAGTAAATTCCATATTCGGGGAACATGTTGCAAATATTGAACTTTGCCGTCGCGATCACTCAAACGAGTAAAAATACCTAAAACTTTGCAGTGGCGCTGTGCGCCCAGAACTGTGCATGACAGGTCGAAGGCATCAGGATCCACCGTGGGCAAGGCGTTGAGATACCGTTCGCGCATAGCTTGTTTTAAGGAACCAGAAACAGCTCGCCGTGCATCCTCTACAAGAGAAATAAAATCGTAGCTCACAGGGCCCACCAACGCATCTTGAAAATCCAGCAATCCGCAAGCGGCTATGCCGGTTCGGCCCTTTAACAGGATCAGATTATCAACGTGAAAGTCTCGTAAAACCATGGTCTGTGGCAAGGCGTGGGCAGTTTTCAATATTTTCTTCCAGATTTCGTGGTAGGCTACCCTCGCCGCTACAGGTACATCCGTCACTGTGACCGCGGGTAGATACCAGTCGATCATAAGCGCCGCCTCTGCAAGCAATAAATCATCACTGTAAGGTTTCAGTTCTGGCATGACCACATCGCTCGTCATGCGGTTATGCAGATCAATCAAGACATCAGTGGCAAGCACATATAGTTCCTGCGCGGGTGAGCCCCTATCAAGTAAGCGTGTGAACGTGTCATCGCCAAGATCCTCCATCAAAATTAACCCTGCTTTTGGATCTTCTGCAAATATCTGCGGGGCACTGAAGCCTCGCTGGGATAGAGCGTGGGCTATCCGAAGAAACGGCCGCACATCCTCTCGTTCAGGTGGCGCATCCATAAGGACGGCGGTCTTACCTTTATATGTTACGCGTCTGTAACTTCGGAAAGATGCGTCTTGAGCGAGTAATACGTGATCCGCATCGGGCCATCCTGCACAAAACAAAAATTTTTTAATCTGCGCCGTGCGATCCTCAATCATGAGGACCTTTTAATGTAGGCAACACGAGCTGCATCATTTTTCCCAAACTCCAAATGAATGTGTATAGTATTTCGTGGCCAAAACCCTTCAATTCGGCCAGCCCATTCAATTATCGAAATACCATCCACAAAAGCTTCTTCAAGTCCCAATTCCCACGCCTCGTCGGGGTTCGCCAAACGATATAGATCAAAGTGATAAATTGTCCCATTGGATAGCTCATACTGCTGGACCAGCGTGTATGTAGGGCTTGGAACATGTCCAATATCCACCGCCTCCTGTTGGGCCCGGGCCCCAATAAGTGATCGGGCAAATTCTGTTTTGCCAACCCCAAGATCACCAGTCAGTGCGATGACATCGCCGGTACAGACATGATTAGCGAACTCCGTTGCCAGCTCCATTGTCGCCGAGCGACCGGGCAACGGAACTACCCGCTCTTCCGCGTTGATAGAGATATCTATCATACCAATTGTTTATCGCCCGCGCCGATTCCCCGCAACCAACTGCGGCAACCCGCAGAAAGCAATTATAGAGCTTTCACCAGCACAGTCGTCTACGGAGATTTGGTAATAATAGACGACAAACGTAAAAAAACATCCATAATGGGTATTTATTAAAACTGCAGAACCCTATGCATGGGCGTCTATCTATAGCCTTGATTTCTAGTCCAACAGGCGGGACTTAAGACATTCAATAACCCCTAGGGGTTTTTATGACATTAATATCGATAGAGGTCGGATTTAAACGGACCGGTCGACTTGAGGCCAAGATAATCGGCCTGTTTCGGTGTAAGTGTGGTTAGCTTTACCCCCAACTTTTCCAAGTGCAGCGCGGCGACCTTTTCGTCGAGTTGTTTGGGTAGAACATAGACACCGTTTTCATAATTCTCGCTATTTTCCCAAAGCTCGAGCTGAGCTATAACCTGATTTGTAAAAGAAGCACTCATCACAAAACTAGGGTGACCGGTGGCACAACCCAAATTTACAAGCCGGCCTTCCGCCAGAACAATTAACTTTTTGCCATCCGGAAATTCCACCTCATCAACCTGAGGTTTAACGTTTTGCCATTTGTAATTTCTCAACGCCTCGATCTGAATTTCGCTATCAAAATGACCTATATTGCATACGATTGCTCGATCCTTCATTAGCCGCATGTGATCAAGCGTGATTACATCGATATTACCGGTCGTGGTAACAAAAATGTCTCCAGTGGTTGCCGCTTCCTCCATAGTGATGACTTCGTATCCCTCCATCGAGGCCTGCAAGGCACAAATGGGGTCTATTTCCGTAATCAATACCCTAGCACCCTGATTGCGGAGGCTGGCGGCGGAGCCTTTCCCAACATCGCCAAAACCGGCAACGACGCCAACCTTCCCGGCCACCATTACATCTGTAGCTCGCTTAATTCCGTCAACAAGGCTTTCCCGACATCCGTAGAGATTATCGAATTTCGATTTTGTTACCGAGTCGTTGACATTGATAGCAGGAACCAAAAGTTCGCCGTTTTTATGCATTTCGTAGAGACGGTGCACACCAGTTGTAGTCTCTTCGGACAACCCTTTAACGTCTTTAAGCATTTTGGGATATTTTTCGTGCATCAGCTTGGTTAGATCCCCGCCATCGTCAAGGATCATATTGGGTGTCCAGCCGTTTGGGCCTTTGATTGTCTGCTCGATACACCACCAAAACTCCTCTTCCGTTTCGCCCTTCCACGCAAATACCGGCACTCCTTCGACTGCAATCGCCGCGGCAGCTTGATCTTGCGTTGAGAATATGTTGCACGAACTCCACCGGACGGTAGCACCAAGAACTGTGAGGGTTTCAATCAGCACGGCGGTCTGGATGGTCATGTGTAAACAGCCAACGATTCGCGCACCTTTGAAAGGTTGCGCAGCACCATATTCGGCTCTCAAGGCCATTAATCCCGGCATCTCGGTCTGAGCAATAGCAATTTCTTTACGACCCCAATCCGCTAGGGATAGGTCGGCAACCTTGTAATCGGCATCGGCGTTCATTGTGGGCTCCAACTATAAGAAAAATCAGCCACAGCAGCTACGTGGCGAAAGTCGATAGGTTTTGTGCGAAAGACGGGCCGCAGAGCGGGTATAACAGGCCACGCATTACCAGATCAAGAAGAGGGATAAACCTCCATAGATCGGCGGCACGTGCTAGCATGCGACAGATTTTTCCAAATCCTCTAGAAACTGGAAAATGGGGCAAGCAAAAGCATTCGAAGGGTCAACCCAAGCTTAAGTCTGTCGCGGCCTTGGCGAACTAAATTACATATATCAAACCCACTAGGCGGCCGGACACCCTGCACCACATTGGACGGTCAACCACGGCGGTTCGTCATCCTTTTATTGCCGAGACAAGACGAAACGAAGTTGAGGCGGTACTTGACAACATTTTCGCGTTTGGCACATAGAAATAAAGACGGTTTTCGGAGTTCACGGAAGAGCTTGGGAGTGGCAGAAGCAGATTTGATCAAGACAGTTACGGAAAGCTTCTGCGTATTAAGGGTCTCGGATCTAACTTTGATTGGGGTAGCCTTCGCCGTATGGGAAAAAATGGTGAGCTTTAAACACATTTGTTGCATTGAGTCCGGGCTGGTTTAATGCACAAAGAGGCGTCGGTGCGCTGACGGGTTCGCAATCAAATTTGCGCATCGTGTTGTCTATTGGTCACCCTGAGCGTAAATATTGCGCAAATTAGTGTACTGATCATTGCTCTAACCGCGAGGTCCTTCCGTTCGGTGCAAGTCTCTGTGACTAATACGGACCTGTTCACCGCATCCGTGCAACCAACTACGAAGCCGCTCAGCGACAAAGACGGAGCGGTGTTTTCCACCACTACATCCAATAGCTATTGTCAGGTAACTTTTTCCTTCAGATACAAACCTTGGTAGGAGCGGCCCAAGTAGGTTTGTCAGGTTATCAAAATGAGTCTGGAAATCCGGATCTCGTTCTATAAAATCTCCCACGGCTTGGTTAAGACCAGATAGTGTTTTTAGTGATTCCTGATAATAGGGATTTTTTAGAAACCGAACGTCGAACACAAAATCGGCCTCTCTTGGCAGTCCGCGGCGGTAGGCGAACGATGTAACGCAAATAGCGAGCCCCGGACTTCGTTCTGGCGCAAAATGCGAATTAATTAAGTCTTTAAGTTCACCAACCGCCAAGTCGGAGGTATCAATCACCTCATCAGCACGATCGCGCAACGCCTCCAGCATACGGCGCTCACGCTTTATACCGTCATTAAGTGGGCGATCCGGGGCTACAGGATGCCGGCGCCGCGTTTCGGAGAACCGCCTCCGGAGAATTTCGGTGTCACAGTCAAGAAACAGCACTCGAAGGCGAAAATCCGTAAGTTTGATGAGGCCATCCAATTCTTCGAGAAATGGCACTGGCCCGAAATCGCGTGTCCGCACATCAACCCCAACCGCCAACGGTCGGTCGCGAGCTGTGCCAGGTTTCACGAGGCTGGTTAATAACGATATGGGCAGATTGTCGACTGCTTCGTAACCGAGGTCCTCAAGGGCTTTTAACGAAGTGGAACGGCCAGCTCCGGACATGCCAGTGACTATCACGACGGACGTTAAAGCAGCTGGTGAAACCTTTTGCGTGGATATCGACCCATTAGAATCTGTCATGCTGCAGGTCACGCCGTTATGCCGCCAAAAGCGATGTTACAGCGAGCGGTCACACACGCACCGCCGGCAGTCTTACAACAAACCTGGCGCCGCAACACTTTCCTTCGTCATTATAGAGATTCTCGGCGCGTATAGAACCGTTATGTGCCTCCACAATCTGGCGCGAAATGCTAAGGCCCAAGCCGGAATGTTTGCCGAAAGTTTCCCCCGCAGGTCTTTCCGAATAAAATCGGACAAATATGGACGACAGGCTATCAACAGGGATCCCTGGGCCCTGATCATCAACACATACTAAAATATCGGCCTGATCTCGTCGAACTGACAAAGTAATTTGTCCCGCCGGATCTGTGAAGGAATGGGCATTGCTAATTAGATTTTGAAAAACCTGTACCAACCGCCCTTCTATGCCGCGAACCGCGGCGTTCGGGACGTTTCCCTGAAACACAACCGTTGCCGTATCGGTTGCAGCATCCTGTTTTTCCGCGGCTATCTGCTGGGCTTGGGCGAGGGCCGGTAGCAACCGGCCAAGATCTATAACTTCCATTTGTTCCCGCGCGAGCTCCGCGTCTAGCCGGGACGCATCTGAGATATCGCTTATCAGGCGATCAAGCCGTTTAACATCCTCTTGGATAATGTCCATCAAGACTTTCTGTTTTTCAGGTTCCTTTATTCTGGCGACCGTTTCGACAGCACTTCTCAGAGATGTCAGTGGGTTTTTAATCTCGTGTGCCACATCGGCAGCGAAACTCTCGTTCGCTTCCATCCGCTGCCACAGTGCTTCGGTCCTGTCACGCAGTGACCCGGAGAGATCGCCGATTTCGTCGCGGCGGCGGGTAAAATCGGGTATGGAGTCCGCCTGACCAATGCCAGTCCCGAGGGTGTCAGCGGCAGCCGCCAAACGCCTGATTGGTCGGGCGATGGTTCCGGCCAGATACAGTGACAACAGCACCGTAACCGCCAAAACCACAGCAAAGATTTTTAGGATGGCCGCTCGCCAAGCCCGAACTTTGGCATCTATTTCCTCGGCCTCTGCGGTTAGCAGAAGTGCTCCCAACACATACGGACGTTTAAAACGCTGGACTGGGGCCGTTGCACCCAACAATAAACCCCCATGGGAAACCGACCACCGACTTGTTCCTGTGTTGCCCAAAAATGCGCGTTTTATAACCGGTAGATTCAATACCTCAAAGGATGTTCCTGCCAAAAGAACCGGCGGTCGGTCGATTTGTGGGGAGAAAAAAAACGCCACAAACGTATCGTAGATCCAGTTAAACGCTACGGTCGGGATATCGTCGTTTTTGAATGGTGGCAGTGTCCGAATCTCAACTCTCCCGCCAGCGCCAACGAGAAAACGGCTATCTGCGATTTTACGCCCATCCTTTACAAACACCCGTGCTCGGGTTCGTGTCGGCGCCGTTAGCCGGCCCCGGGTTCGTGTCGGCGCCGTTAGCCGGCGCAACATTCGACGCGCAACCAGCGGCTGCACAAATTGTGCACCGTCCGTTTTCGTGCCAATCGCACCTTCGCCGAGGGCACCAGCAAAAATTTCGGCCCGTGTTTCAAGGGCCGCCAGTTCAGTCTCGATTAACCTCTCGCGGTATCCATCCAAGTAAAGGATGCTGGTGACAAGGATGGCGAGGGGGAGAATGTTGACGGTTAGTATCCGTCGGGTCAGTGAAGAAAAGAGGCGGAACCTCATTGCCCGAAACCCATAACACCAAAAGGTTTCTCATTCTTCGCGAAAGCGATAACCAATCCCGTACATTGTTTCAATTTCCGAAAATTCATGATCGATCGCACGGAATTTCTTGCGCAAGCGTTTAATATGGCTGTCGATCGTCCGATCGTCGACATAAATTAATTCGCCATAAGCAGCATCCATCAACTGATCCCGCGATTTCACGTGACCGGGCCGCTGCGCAAGCGATTTCAGTAGACGAAACTCCGTCACGGTGAGGTCGACATTGCTGTTCTTCCATCTGCACCCGAATTTGTCGAGGTCGAGTCGCAGCTGTCCGCGCACCAACGGTGGTTCTTGCTCGCCAATTTCTTGACAATCCGCCAATCGGTCGTTTCGCCTAAGCAAAGTTCGAATGCGCTCAATCAAAAGCCGCTGGGAGAACGGTTTCTTTATGTAATCGTCGGCACCCACTCTAAGGCCGAGTATTTCATCAATTTCATCATCCTTAGAGGTCAGAAAGATTACGGGGGTCCTAGTGTGAAGGCGCAGCCGGTTCAATAATTCGATCCCGTCCATTCGGGGCATTTTGATATCGAGTATGGCAAGATCAACAGGCGCCACCAACAATGCCTGCAATGCTGAATCGCCATCAACATAGGTGCGGACATCAAATCCTTCGGCCTCAAGAGTCATAGAAACGGACGTTAGAATATTTTGGTCATCGTCGACCAACGCGATAGAAGATCGAATTTCTGTGGCTGACGGAACGGACAGTGTATTGGGCGTTGCACTCATGTCAGTACTCCGGGCTAGGGTTAATGGGGAGACCACGCTCGATCCAACCGGGGCCGCCGAAATGCATTAAGGTGCCTCGGATCGGCACCCAATTACATTCTACGCTCAAAATTTCCTCCAAGGTTTTGTTGAGGTCTTAATACAACCATATATATAGGACACGAAAGGATTATTGGTATGCGGATATCTGCGTTGTAGCGCAGCGTCATGCGCCCAAACTTTGTTAAAGTTTTGATAACAAAAATCCCTATTTCCGGATGTAACACTTTTGGGAAAATCATTCTTAAATCCCTTCGATAAACATTATGAACATTGTCGCCCTAATAAGGGTAAAAGCCTTGAGCCCAATATCCAATATCCATGCGCTCACCCCGTGTTTAATGGACTGTTCAGTTACACAGGAAATAGGGCAGAAATAGGGCAATATGAGATAGGGCTGGCCCGAAACGTTACCATCAATTAATCAAAGCACGCTGAGACATCTTGTTTTATAAAAGTCATTTAGTATCCTAGCGTGTCAGTCGCATCTCTGGTGCGGTTAATGATTGCTGCGTGCAGAATGGAAAACCGATGAAAAGTATAACAAAACAGCCGAAGAGCGTTTGACTCCGGCATCACTGAAGGTATTTTGCTTTTAATGTAAGTTCACATTGAATGGGTCGAATTCGAATTTAATGCGGGGTTGCAGGAACTGCCGCCAGATCGCCCCTTATGCTCAGGAGGAATTTTTGGAGCACACCGGACACCCTAGCTCTTTCGGACTAGAGAACCACGGCCTGGAAAATCTGGGTATCGCTCATTGGAATCTTTCAATGCCCGCGCTTTATCAACATTCGCTTCGACGCGGCGAAAGCGAACTGGCAGCCGGTGGCGGATTGGTCGTGACCACAGGGGAATACACTGGACGTTCACCGAAGGACAAATATATCGTCGACGAACCGGAGAATGCGAAAAATATTTGGTGGGGTCCTGTAAATAACAAAATTTCAACCAAACATTTCAATACAATGCGCAATCGCTTGTTAGCGTACCTGCAAAACAAGGAGGTGTTTGTGCAGGATTGCTACGCGGGTGCCGACCCGGAATACCAAATTAAGGTGCGGGTTGTTACCGAACAGGCTTGGCATAGCCTTTTTGCCCAGAATATGTTCATAAACCCCGAGCTGGGGGACCACGACAATTTTGAGCCCGATTTTACTGTCCTCCACGCACCAGATCTACAATCCATCCCTGCGATTGACGGCACAGGCTCCGAAGTTTTCGTAATGCTGAATTTCGCCGAAAGGCTGATTCTCGTGGGTGGATCGCATTATACTGGAGAGATCAAAAAAACAATTTTCTCCGTCCTTAACTATTTGCTGCCCGCGCGAGACGTACTGCCGATGCACTGCTCAGCAAATATTGGCCAAACGGGCGATACAGCCATCTTTTTTGGGCTCTCTGGAACCGGTAAAACCACACTGTCTTCTGATCCGACCAGAACCCTTATTGGAGACGATGAACACGGCTGGTCCGCAAACGGTGTATTCAACTTCGAGGGCGGCTGTTACGCAAAAGCAATTAACCTTTCCCAGGAGGCTGAACCAGAAATATACGCTGCGTCGCTTAGGTTTGGCACAGTGTTGGAAAATGTCACCCTGGACCCGATTACAAAGTACCCAAACTTCGATGATGATACGCTAACCGAAAACACACGCTCTTCCTACCCGCTTCACTACATACCAGGCACTAGCGATACAGGCATGGGCGGGCATCCCGAAAATATCGTCATGCTTACGGCAGATGCTTTTGGGGTGCTACCGCCAATCAGTCAGCTATCGGCCGATCAGGCGATGTATCATTTTCTGTCTGGTTACACCGCGCGCCTCGCAGGCACGGAACGTGGTGTCGACGAGCCACAGGCAACCTTCTCAACTTGTTTTGGTGCGCCCTTCCTGCCGCGTCATCCTACGGTTTATGCCAAACTTTTAGGCAAGAAAATCGAAGAACACGGCGCCAAATGTTGGCTCGTTAATACTGGCTGGAGCGGCGGCGCATACGGGGTCGGCGAACGCATGAAGATCGCACATACCCGGATCATGGTGCGTGCCGCGGTCGAAGGTAAACTGGCGAGCGTGGCCGTGGCCCCGGATCCAAACTTCGGTCTACTCATCCCGGAAAACGTGCCAGAGATACCAACTGAAGTCCTTAACCCAAAAGAGACATGGACTGACAAGGCGCAATACGACGATACTGCTCGAGATCTTGCCAAACGTTTCGAGAGCAATTTCAAACAATTCGAAGATTCGGTCACGGAGGATGTCAAAGCGGCAGGAATACGCGCCGCAGCATAAATTAGGGTTTAGTTTGTACCAGGAAACATCACCTAGTATGTCTCGGTTAATTGTTTGCTCGGGTACTTCGCCTTATCATTAACAAATTCCTCGACGGCGTTTAAAGGGCGGTCGACCCAAAAAATATGGTCACTCATAGCGCGGCAAAGAAACGGTCGATCTGGGGAAAGACCTTCGCACCGGGTTTCAAGGCTTTCACGGTTATCTCGATGGAAGCGCGATAGGTCATCCGCTACCACCTGGAGGTCTTCAATTTCCAACACCTCCAGCAAACAAATTTTATTACAGCAAACGATTGTGAGATGGGATCATCCCGCGCGGGAAGCGGTTTCCGCATCAAAGTCTGAAATTCAACACCACCTTTTGTCGTAAGGGAATGTAAAATGGTATCGATTGAACCCAACTCTCTGTTTCAAAAATATTTTGCAGCGTATTTGAAATTTTAGGGCATCAGTGATCCCTTCCTCGGGCGGCCGCCAACCGCCACCCGTCAAGCAATAGATGGTATGTATTAGTTGTTCAAACGGTGTCGCTCTGATCGCGACCGCCCTAAAGTCACTAAATCCAGCGCACGGACTGAATTGAGGAATTTATCAGCTTCGTCTCGCTTATTGGGGAGAATAGAAAGATCATGAATCATGTAATTTGAGTTTTGGTCAAAATTTTGCTGCAGTTCTACCTAATTAGAGAGGATCGCCTGACTGCAGATCAGCGGATCTGAATTTTTGAGACCACTCAACGACGGCAAGTTGGTGGGTGCCTAAAATTAGGTGATCCGCATCTCGATCATCGTCGCCAAGCGGGCGGTGAAGCACAAACCAAAACTGCGGTTACGAGCTTGGTAAGCATGCAAGAAGACCAAAGTGGCAGCGCCGCGGAGAAACATCGGCTTTTGTTGTACAACATAAAGGCTAAGACATCTCAGGTGACACCGGGCGGCCACCGAACGTGGCCCCATTTCTCAGAAATTTTACTGAACTCAAGAAAATGGAAATCTAATGGGCCTCATCCCAGTTACTACCTGTCCCGGTTTGGACAACTAAGGGTACATCGAGTTGAGCAGCGGCCTCCATTACTCTCTTGACAGTGTGTGCCGTCGATTCGACCTCCGACTTTGGCACTTCAAAAATTAACTCATCATGAACCTGTAGCAGCATTTTAGCGCCCAGACCTTTTTCAGACAAAGCACGCGGCATACCAATCATAGCACGTTTTATTATATCGGCTGCAGCCCCTTGGAGCGGGGCATTGATTGCCGCTCGCTCGGAAAAATTTCGTCTTGCAGGATTTTTATCAGCGATACCAGGAGTGTGGCACTTTCGTCCAAAAATGGTTTGAACAAATCCATTATTTCGCGCAAAGGTTTTCGTGTTTTCCATATATTCTTGGATACCTGGAAATTTCTGGAAGTAGCTAGCGATATATTGTTTTGCCTCTCCTTGAGGAATAGATAGCTGGCGGGCTAAACCAAAAGGGCTGATACCGTAAATGATCCCAAAATTGATGGCCTTTGCTCGACTCCGCACCGCCGGAGCCATACCATCGATGGGAATGCCAAACACCTCACTCGCAGTCATGGCATGAATGTCTTTACCAACCTGAAATGCTTCACAGAGTGCATCAATTTGGGCGACGTGCGCTAGCAGCCGAAGCTCTATCTGCGAATAATCGGCGGAAAGTAAAACATGGCCGTTTGCTGGCACAAAAGCCTGGCGGATTTTTCTTCCCTCTTCAGTACGAATTGGGATGTTTTGTAGGTTGGGATCGGTCGAAGACAAGC
>JAYZQT010000070.1:0-5533 GCA_036136335.1 Pseudomonadota bacterium | reverse complement strand
AGGCGTGACATATCCAATTTGGTATAAAGACAACTTCGATGGATGAAACGGCCCCGGGACCACGCCTATGTCACCCAGCCCAGTTTGCACGCCTTCTAATTCACCGCGTACTTTAACAATTTGTCCGCCAAAACACTTGACCCAGGAGGCTTTGTAGTTACCCGTTCGGGCAAGTATTTCATCAACTTTTGGTATGAAAGCTTTGATCGCCGCACCGACAGGGGCGTAATGGTGTGTATTTCCCGATATTACTGTAAGGTTTACACGCTTCGCCGCGTCTGCGCCCGATGAGAGCGCAAAAGCAAGTGGCAAAGCTAGCAGGGATGCTGCCGCTATGCTCAACGTGTGGGATTTTTTCTCCCTTTTCAAAAGCATTAGTTCCTCCTCAAAGAAAATTAGTTTCTATTTGCGTTTTTTCTGAGCGAACAAGTCAGACATTCAGTATGGCAGGTTAAAGTCGTTATATGAAGGTGTTATCCGCATCTGGTTATAAACGAAAAATGCAGTTTACACGGCGATTATTCACTTCCCGGGAATGATGGGTAACAACATGTAGGATGCATGAGATGGTCCGCTGTACAACGTAATATCGTTGTCGAAGATTTCGGCTGGTCTGTTTTTGGGTTCGTCGTGGCGGAAAGGTCCGACGCCCGTGAATACGCCCATCCGTTTTAGCCCTTTTGCGCCTGGGTCGCGCGCCGCATGCTCATAATCACATCCACGGACGGATAGCCCAAAACGATGGCCAGCCGGTATCACTATCGAAGTGGGCCAAACCTCAATGTCGAGTTCGTAGATATGACCTGGATCTAATCTTTGGACTTCGTCGTGTGCGTGGTAGGGACGATAATCGAGTGACAATTCTGCATCGAGTTTCCGATGCGAAGCCCTCAGCCAGCCAAGAGCGATGGGCGTGTGCGGGTCGTTTGAACCCTGATACGTAACCTCGTTTAGGTCGGGACCAAACACCCTGAATACAAGAAAGAAATCTGCGTCGTCAGTGGAGGATGATACGAAGAGTTTGCTTGCTATTGGGCCCGTTACCTCAGTGCTTTTTTCTAGGGGTGGGCTGAGGAAGGTCACGCCATCAGAGAAACCCCTATAAATTGTGTGTGTCAATTCTTCCAGTGGCTCCGAGGAGAAACCGAGTTGGTCGGTATCAAGGTAGAATTTTGACCAATTTGTTCGTGCTAAAGGCCATTCGTTCTCGTGGCGTTCTTCAAATATTTCTCCCGGATGCCTGATCTGTAATTGAACACGTGGCTGTTGTGACCATCCGTTATTTTCGTCTTTTAGAAAATAATCGAAGAACCGGCGTTGGAGGTCTACACCGTAGTCGGTATAGAAATGGGTCCAGTGCTCCAGCCCGTGGACTTCAAGCCACTTTTCTTCTGACGCCGATGCCAGGAAGCCCTCGAAATTACCGCGAGGATGGAGACCTTGCCCTCCCCAATTTGCCGCCGATAGAAGTGGAACTTCTATTTGAGAGAAGTCAGGTAATCTGGAAGTCCAAAATTCATCTGTTGCAAGGGTGTTATCGACAAGATCGCCATGCCAGTCACTACGGTTTGCCGCAAGTTCTTCTGAGGTAAGGGTTTCTGGCCCGGAGACCCAATCGTTGGTCATGCTGCTGTGTTCGCCCTTTGAACCAAGGCCGTTCTGCATTATGACAACGTAAGGACCATACCAAGCTCTGCTAAAGGTACACATAATGCCGCCATGATGGGCCATGTCCCGGTAGTAATCCGCGGCGCCCTCCCAAACACACATTGCCTTAAGGTGAGGAGGGCGAAGTGCAGCTACTTGCCATTGGTTCATCGCGAGGTATGAGATACCATTCAGCCCAACGCGGCCATTACTCCATTCTTGGGTGCCAGCCCATTCTATGCATTCGTAAAAGTCTTGTGCTTCCCGAGCGGACCAAGGGTCTATATAGCCGGGAGAGCGACCTGTGCCTCGTGAATCAACGCGAACGACCGCGTAGCCGTGAGGTACAAATTTTTCCGGATCGCACACTTCAAAACTCTGATATTTGTTTGTGGAGCCGTCAGGTACGTCTGGGTGTTCCTCGCACATCCGTGACCACTGTTCAGTAAACTGTTCACCAAAAACTAACCATTTTCCATAGGGACCATAGGAGAGTATTACCGGCCAGGAGCCTTCACCAGGAGGCCTGAAAACATCAGCCCGCAGAATAAGCCCATCATCGACTTTTATCGGTGTATCCCAGTCAATCTGCATACCGTCTTTGAGCTCGCTGCGATAAATATCCATCTCTTTTCCTTATTCTTGAGCTTTGTTATATCGTAATGTTAACCGAGGTTCGGTGGGCTGTTTGTACGTTTTTTTTCACCAGGGTATTTCCGCGCCATACCGATCTAGAAACTTACCTGAATCACTTATGGTTAGTTTGTCGACGACGTTTTTCATGTCATTGGCAACTTCGTCCGGCAGCGCCCCACTGTGATCTGTCATTTTCGTAGCGACAATGCCGGGATGGATTGCTGTGACGATTACTCCTTCACGTAGCAGGTCTCTAGCCAGGGTGCATGTCAGCATATTTTGCGCGGCTTTCGACATGCGGTACCCGTAATCCCTGCCTGATCCATTATCCCCTATTGATCCCATTCGACTTGAAACGTTTATTAGGAATGACCCTCTCCGCAAACGTTCGCGGAATGCGAGTACAATTTTTAGAGGGCCAAGGGCGTTAACCTCGAACTGTTCCCGGATGTTAATCAATTGAAGGCTGCCTATGTCGTCGTCGATCAAGATACCGGCGTTGTTGATCAATACATCGACGGAGCGCTGACCAATTTTTTTTGCCGCCCCGGAAACATCTGTGTCATCCCGAATGTCGACTCCGTCAAACATTTCAGCCCCGGTCTCTTCAAGCTCTGGGCTCTTTTGGCGGCACAGAGCAATCACGTTGTCACCGCGCTGTGTGTAGACTTTGGCCAGAGCCAAACCCAATCCTGATTGTGCCCCGGTAATTAGGATCGTTGCCATTACCCTCAGACCGCTGTGTAACCGCCGTCGACAATCAGATCTGTGCCGGTCATGAAGGCTGCGTCATCACTGGCAACAAATAAAACAGCACCAGCGATGTCCTCAGGCTGCCCGAGGCGCCCGATTGGGTGGTTAGGGACCATTAATTCACGGATAGTCTCTATATCTTTGTACCGTGCGAGCAGCCGGTTCGTCTCAATGGCTCCCGGGGATACTGTTACGGCTCGTATGTTATCGCCGGCGTTTTCGATGGCGATCGCCGTAGTTAATTGGATTTCTGCACCCTTTGTAGCGTGATAGGCGGGCCGGCCCGGAGTAACCACACTACCAAGTTGAGAGGCAATGTTAATAATCACCCCGCCGCCGGCTTTGCGGAGGTGCGGAATTGCATATTTGCACAGCAAAAACATACTAGTCAGGTTTACCCTGAGGGCTTCCTCCCAGTGCTCAAACTTCATTTGTTCCGCAGTCGCGGTCGGCTCCCGTGTGGCGGCAGAGTGCACTGTGGTATCAAGGCCTCCCAGGGTATCGGAAACTTCGTCTACGACATTTTTAGCAGAAGCAGGATCACCTATATCGACGGATAAAGAGCAAACTTTTCCGTTTCCAGGTGCCGCTAACAGTTCAGAGGCGCGCCGTTCGGCCGCGGCTTCATCAGTGTCAACAATTGCGACGTTGGCACCCTCTTCATAAAATCGCTTCGCAATCGCTCCGCCAATGCCCCCACCGGCACCAACAATTAGCGTTCGTCTTCCGTCGAGCTTTCCCGTCATTACTTGTTACTCCTCGTCAAGGTGTGGCCTCTGTAGCCAGAAGTTCGTTGGTAATTTGGCGGGCAAGGATGGTGCCACCGTCAATCTTTACGTCGACAGTGCGTATGCCACTATGGTCTGTATCGATCGATCTTTGTTGGGCTTCAAGTATTTCTCGGTCTTCCTGAAAAATCATGTTTACTGACTGGTGCCACCATTCGCCAAATAGCTGATCTTCTAGGCGGAAATTTCTTGAAACTGCCCAATAATAGTTCGTCGTGTTCTCCGTCTCCGGTACAAGCGCATCAAGTACAAAAAAACGGACACCGCTATTGGGGTCATTGTTTCCCGGCGGTACCGTCCTCGCTTCAACGTGTACGTAGCATGGGGGTTGAAAGTGAACGAGCTGGTATCGGTCTACGTTGTCATGGCTTTTTGCCGCTTTAGCAAAAAACGGCGGCGGCGGAATATCATGCATTATCCGGTCTACAAAAACTTCGTTGCCGTCACGACGAACATTGATGGGGGTTTCAGCCACCGAGTCATTGCCGATACTTGAGGTGTGCACGTAGGTTTCGTGGGACAGGTCGATCAAATTATCTACTAAAAGTTGGTAGTTGGCTTTTACGTGCAAGTGATCCTGAAATGGTACCCAGCCGTCTTCATCCAAACCCGGCATTTCTGGTATTTGATTGGGGTCAGCCTTATCTTTGTCTCCGAGCCAGACCCATACCCATCCAAATTTTTCGATTAGGGGATAACCATAAACCGCCGCGCGGCGTGGGACGGCATCTTGGCCTGGGATCGCGGCACACTTTCCACCGCTGTCATACTCAAAACCGTGGTAGCCACATTGCAGCCTCTCTCCAATTACACGGCCAGCAGAAAGTGGCATTCTTCGGTGAATGCAGCGGTCTGTAAGCGCTACCGCCCGGCCTTCTTCCGTCCTGAACAAAACAATCGGCTCGTTACAGATAATGCGCTGTTGGGGTTGCGTGGTTACGTGTGCACCCATTCCTGCCACATACCAGCCGTTTCTTATGAACATCTCAATCATCCCAAAATGTATTATCGTTTCGCCAATGCTACGAACAGGACGCGCGCGCGACAAGTGCTAGAACATTCTTCCTCGGATGTTTCTGCACCCAGCTACTTCGCTGGTTTTAGCGTGGCAAAACCCTGTTTGTGCGGAAAGGTCCCGTCGCTCTATTTTTCTAAATTACTTTTTACGTTCCGCAAAAGGTGCGATATGGAATGTCTGATTTTGGGGCGGGCAGCGTGTAGTCCGATGCACCCTCCACCTGGTTGTAGGGCTTGGTGATCACCGACAGTAGCTTAGAAAATGGCGTCATGTCTGTGGCGTCTACCGCTGCCGTAAGTGCTGCCTCTACCATGTGGTTTCGCGGGACATAGATTGGATTTATTTTATCTATGGCGTCGGCAATCTGTTCGGGAGCATCTCCACTTTCAGTGAGGCGTCCCATCCACCGGTTGATCCATTCATCAAAGGCCTTGGTGTTTTTGTATAAGGCTTCAGCCTCTTTTTTATTTTTTCTTAAAACGTCTGAAAGGGTTCTAAAGCCCAATGTAAAGTCTACGCTGTCCTCGTTTAACAAAGTTAAGAAGTCTCTTATGAGCGCGTCGTCTTCGGGGATTGCTGTTTGGATGCCGAGTTTTTTGGCCATCTCTGAAAGCCAATAGCTTTCGTGGGTCGCAGGTATTGCGCTGACCCGTTCGGTCAATATATTCACGGATTGGTCTGTGTCTGGATC
>JAYZQT010000069.1:0-31875 GCA_036136335.1 Pseudomonadota bacterium | reverse complement strand
TTAGGATACCTTCCACCCATCCAGACCAGAATATAGCAGCCAATCTCATTGAAACCACCTATTACCGCCAGTGCCAGCGCACCGATTCCGGTAGACTGCCCACTAAGTGCGAGATAGTTCGGCAGGTGCATGGCGATGAAAATCAGCTGAAGACCGCAGACAAAAAAGGCCACGGCGGTTGTCACGTAACCCTTATGGTGTAGTGCCTCTGCGAGAACCTCTTTCAATGAAAGACCTGCACCGTGTTCAGTTGGACTTTCTGCCATCCTTGCGGCGGCCTTGTCGCCTGAGCCAACAAAAAATGCTGCGGGTAGCATAACGACACACAGCCCGAGGAATGCGACCATTGCGATCAACCAGCCGTCGCTTTCTATCAGGCTGTCGGCTATTGGGGCCGCAACAAAGGCACCGACAGAGCCCGCTGCCGAAATCGTTCCGAGAACCACGCTTCGCTTCGCTGCTGAAACAGCGCGGGCGGTAGCGGCCAGAGCAAGAATTAGGGCTGTGCAGGAAAGCGCTAGACCCATGATTACCCCAAGCCCGAGAATGATCATCCCAGGTCCGGTGGCCATCATTGTAATGCCAATCCCCGCGGCGTAGAGAAACGTGCCGAGTACGGTAATTGGCCGGCATCCAACTTTGTCCGCGTAGGCACCGATGATCGGCTGACTTGCTCCCCACACTATGTTTTGGACGGCGATTGCAAGCATGAAGTCGGCAACGGTGATACCCAGATCCTGGGTCACGGGAACCGTGAAGAGACCCCAGCTCTGGCGCATGCCCATACTCATGGTCAGCATGATGCTGGATCCGACAAGGACAGCCATGGTCTGGGAGCCCGTAATGCCCGGATAGCTTCTTTTATCTGTCATCCTGTATTCCGTCCTGGTCGCGCTGCCGCTGCAGATCAGGTTGAGGCTTCAATCTTGTCCTGGGTGCTGTTTTCAAAGTCAGCGGCGTCGTGCCTTTCACGGAGCTGTTCATGAAGCTCGCCCCGGAGCTTGTTGACCATCCTGCCACGCCTGACAGCTTCTCTATTTCCAATCTCCTCCGTCCACCGCATTGCATGCGTGTAGGAGGAGGCCTCCACAAACTCTGCCGCGCCATACAGGTGGTTCAGAAGGAGGCCGCCATACCACGGCCAGATAGCTATATCAGCAATGGTATATTCGTCGCCGCAGATATAGCGGCTGTTGCCCAGCTGACGGTCGAGAACGTCCAGCTGACGTTTCACTTCCATTGTAAAACGGTCGATGGGGTATTGAAGTTTGTCGGGCGCGTAATTGTAAAAATGGCCAAATCCGCCACCGAGATAGGGTGCACTGCCCATTTGCCAGAACAGCCAGGAAAGGCATTCAGCACGGTGTGCAGGATCCGGCGGAAGCAGTGCATCGAATTTTTCTGCAAGATAGAGGAGTATCGCGCCAGATTCAAAAATGCGGGTAGATGGCTCGGAGCTGTGGTCCATCAGGGCTGGTATTTTGGAATTTGGGTTTACGGCCACGAAGCCGCTGCCAAACTGGTCGCCATCACCAATTCGGATTGGCCAGGCATCGTACTCGGCCTCCGTAAAACCAAGCGCGAGCAGTTCCTCCAGCATCACCGTTACCTTCACACCATTCGGTGTTGCAAGCGAGTATAGCTGCAACGGGTGCTTCCCGACGGGCAATTCTTTGTCATGCGTTGGACCGGCTACGGGACGATTGATGTTGGCAAAAGCCCCACCACTTTCGGTTTCCCATTTCCAGACTTTGGGAGGCGTGTAAGCAGAGGGTTCCGTCATTTAAATAACTCCATTCCTGTTCTTTTTGCCGCCGGGTTGCTCCGTACCCCGGTTTTGTCGAAGTAGATGAGGCCTCCTGGGAAACAGTTAGAAATGACGCAGGTTTGTTCAAGCTTCGTCAGGCAGGAGGGTGACCACGCGGGTAGATCGTCTGTCCAATGTCTTATTATAATACCCTGCGGATAAATTGTAATCTGTGTCCGGTAACAAAACGCCTGTGTGTTGCAGGCACTAATACAGTCCTGCTTCCCGGGTACTGGCTAAGGCGAGTTCAGAACCCTTGCCTGGGCCCATGCTCTGCGGATAAGGTTTTCTGCCAAAACAACTGGATGCAGATATGCGTGCCCTCGTGATCTTTGCTCACCCAGAACTCAAAAGCCTGAACGGCCAAATTTATAACGATGTACTGAACCTACTGCAGGAAAATGGGCACCAGACGGAAGCGATCGATTTGTACCGGGATAATTTCAACCCAGTGCTGGCTCCCGAAGAGCGGGCTGCATATTTTGATGAAACAGCAGCAAATGCTGAGGTTCAGCGGTACGCGGAAAGCCTCGCAAAGGCGGATGTCCTGATATTCTGCTTTCCCACATGGTGTCTGGGTCCACCAGCCATTCTCAAGGGGTTTTTCGACAGGGTAATGAAGCCCGGGGTTTCATTCAAACTAGCGGAGGACGGAACACTTCATCCGAATTTGCAACACATCCAGCGAGTGATTTCGATTGTTACGTACGGTCGGGGACGCTCAATTTTACACTGGTTTGGGGATCCCCCCAGAAAAATGATGACGCGATACATCCGCTGGTTTATTTCGAGGTCGGCGAGGATTTCCTATTGTGGTCTTTACAACCTTCATAAGCCCGATGCTGGCAAAATCGGCAGGTTTCGTGACCGGGTCATGAGACTGGTTGCACAGCTTTGATACCGGCATGCAATGTTAATGAATGACAACTGATGGCGGATCAAACCCGAATACCCTGCGTAATACAGCGTGGCGGAACATCTAAGGGACCCTATTTTCTTGCCTCCGATCTTCCCGCAGATCCAATGCTGCGGGACCGTGTACTGCTTTCAGTCATGGGATCACCCGATGCGCGTCAGATTGACGGTCTCGGAGGTGGAGACCCGCTAACCAGCAAGGTTGCAATCGTCAGCAGGTCGACACGGGAGGGCGTCGACCTGGATTATCTGTTCTGCCAGGTCAAGGTTGACCAGTCACTGGTGGATGTGACACCAAATTGCGGAAACATGCTTGCAGGGGTTGCCCCTTTTGCACTTGAACACAATTTGATCCAGGCGGTCCGGGAACGGACCACTGTTCGCATACACATGGTGAATTCGGGGAATCTTTGTGACGTTCACGTTCAGACCCCGGGTGGGGTTGTTGCCTACAGCGGGGATGCAAGTATTGATGGCGTTCCCGGGAGCTCCGCACCTGTGTTGATTGACTTTCTGGATACTGCCGGGTCAGCATGCGGCCTGCTTTTGCCCACCAGAAACATCGTGGACGAGGTCGATGGGGTTAAAGTGACCTGTATCGATAACGGTATGCCGATGGTGATATTGCATGCACAGGATATCGGTGCGACGGGGAGAGAGACCCGCGATCAACTGGACGCTGCCACTGATTTGAAACATCGGCTGGAGAATATTCGTCTCAGCATCAGTCCCATGATGAACCTTGGGGACGTGAAGGATAAAGTCGTTCCCAAGATGTGTCTGGTTTCGCCACCGGCAAAAGGAGGCGCCATAAGTACCCGCTGTTTCATCCCTCACATCTGCCACGCCTCAATTGGAGTGCTGGCCGCGGTGACCGTGGGGACAGCGTGCGTACTTCCCGGGTCAACAGCATTTAACATCGCTCAGGTGCAGGACGGAAATCCGAAACATATTTCAATTGAACATCCGACGGGGGAATTTTCGGTCGAACTCGAGACAGGAAAACCAGTGAACGGGATACCACAAATCCGGAGGTCGGCACTATTGCGGACCACGAGACGGCTGATGGAAGGGTGTGCCCTGATACCGTCCGACATATGGGACGGAATACATGCCGTTCCTGCCCACGCCCCTGCGGAAGCTGGCATCCCGACGGTTGAACGAGGGTTGGGTCCTCAGGGGAGCGGGTAACGCTCGCAAACATTCTGTACCGAACGGTTTTGCTTGCATCCGCGGCCGGGTTTGTCAGCACCAAAGCCCGTTTTGTGCGATCTGGATCCGGCTATTCGACAGAATGGTTGGGGGGTCCCACGGCGTGCCTCCCGCCTCTATCCGGTTTCAGTTGCAAGAGCATGTTGCCTAAACCTTGGCATCACCTCTTCAGCCATGAGACGCATGGATTCCTTCTCCCAGGCCATGTTCGGTCCGCCCCAGTCGGTACCGGTCAAAAGGAGGGTGTCGAACGGACCAACATGATCCCGAAAGGCTACCAGTTTATCGAGTACTGTTTCTGTCGAACCGTAGGTGACACACTCCCGGACGATCACCTCCGGCGTGCAGTCGGCATCGGACATATCCGGGTCTGGTTTTACCAGAATCAAGTGATCCAGAGAGGCGAACACTCCGTGCATGTAAGTGAAATAATAACGGCTGGAGGCGTCATCGCTGAATACCCGTTCTTCCGCTTCCGTGTCTGAGGGTGCCACAAGGATATTGCGGGCGACCCGCCAGTTTTTGCCGGTCGCTTTCCGCCCGTTCAGGGCCGCCGCTTCGCAGTATATGTCCCAGTGAGATTTTACCGAATAGACTGGACTTATATTTGCGGAAACGATGTCCCATCCGCGCTCTGCAGCGGATCGTGCGGACTGGGAATGGGGACTTGCCAGCGATACGGAAATTGGTGGGTGCGGTCGCTGGAGTGGTTTTGCCATATGGCCAATCCCAAGCTCGCTTATGACGCCCTCCTGGATTTTGATGGACCAGAATTCTCCTTCGAGACTGTACGGCGGATCCCCGGCCCATATGTCGAGAATCATGTCGATACATTCTGTAAATTTCCGTGCGCGAACGTCGTTGTCCAGATTATCGAACAGTTCGAAATCGGAAATGAGGCCGCCGGGTCCGATCCCGAGAAGGAAGTTGCCTCCGGTCATGTGATCAAACTGGGCGACTTCACCGGCGACGACTGCCGGGTGATGATTGGGAAGATTTATCACGCCCGTCCCGAACTTTAGATTACTGGTCTGGTTTATCAGATTGGCCATAAACATCATGGGAGATGCAAAGGGTTCTGTGGTGGCCGCAAAATGTTCGCCCAGCCATAGTTCTTCATAACCAAGTCTGTCCGCGTACAGCGATTTCTCGGTGTCCTCAGCAAAAGTTTCGGAAATTGTTCGGTGCGGTGGATGCAACGGCATCATGAATATTCCGAGATGCATGGCGCACTCCATAAATTGTCAAAGGTTGTAATTACCCAACTAGGCTATACTGACACTCTGGTCAGAATAATTAACCGTAAAACTCATGCTGCCTTCATTAAGCTTCCATCGGTGGAGGGTATAGGTCCGGAGGCCGTCCCGAAAATATGGCTCCGCATCGGCAATTTTTCTGGCTTCCTCAAAAGAGGATGCCCGGATTATCATCATACCACGGTTTGGCTCAGCCTCACCTTCGTCCATCAGGGGTCCGGCCCCGAACATGACGCCGTCTCTTTCCAGACCAATCTGGCGCTGGATATGATCATAAAGACCTTCGGCGATTGCAGGTCCACGCAGGGGTTCTATTATCAGAACGTAAAGCTCCAGCGCCAGAAAACCGTCCATGACCTTCGCCAGCTCGTTTTTTTTGGATGACATATTCTACCGTCCCTGTTTACTGAAATTCATAATGCTCTCTAAAATCCATAGCCGACAATCCTAAATTCAACCTGTGGTCTGACTTTCCTGAATAACAGGGAATTTACATCAAAACATCAGGCTGGCTGGTCCGGTTCTTTTACGGACATTTCACGGTGGCCCCGATGGTGTGGCAGAGTAGTGGGGGGCACAGCAGAAATGTTTACTGAGGAAAAAACGAGTGGCAGGAAAGGGTACAGAATATGGAACAGGCGGATTTCGATGACATCGCTTTATGGTTCGAGACCTGGGACAAGCTTGTCGACGGTGTTGATTTCATCCCGGCACGTGAGTTGTTCGACGACGATGTTATAGGGTTCGGGACCCGAATGGACACGGTCAGGGGCTTAAAATATCTGGAAGTGGAACAGTGGCGCAGGGTCTGGCCTACTATCGAGGGATTCAGGTTTGATACCGATACACTGGAATGTCTGATTTCTCCGGACAGATTGCAGGGTGTAGGCATTGTGGTCTGGCATTCTACGGGCTTCGGTGTGGATATGGCTTCCTTCCAGCGTAATGGGAGGGCGACGGTGGTTTTTCGTCGAAAAACTCCAGCTGAAAGCTGGAAGGGAGTGCACACACACATTTCCCTCAACCCGGGGACGCCGCAGCGGTCACACGGAGACCGTCGAGCCAAAAGTTGAAATTTAGGGGATCTTCAGAAAATGTGGCGCGTATTTTCGAATTCCGCTGACCATTACCGGTTTACTCCCATGGTTAAACCAACAGTCGATGCCGTCCTTTTCTTGATCTGACACGGGGATGGGTCTGGCACTGCGAGGGTCCGCGTAGTGATGCTCTGGTTGCATTACCACGGGAGAAAGGCGCATAACCAGCTATGAATTCCTCGATTGCCAGCAACTGGCGCACACCTCTCATTCTTCTTATCGCGGGTACATCCATTTCGTTCCTGTCGCTCGGCACGCGTTTTTCGTTCGGGTTATGGCTGGAACCCGCGTCCCTCGATATTTTCGGACCCAACCAGATCAAGGTGCTATCTCTTTCGATGGCCCTACAGACAGTATTCTGGGGTCTTGGCGGACCGGTTGCCGGAAACATTGCTGACAGATACGGAGCTGGCCGTGTTCTCGCAGCGTCAGGCATACTTTATTCTAGCGGGCTGTTGCTGATGACAGTATCTTCGACGCCGCTAATGGCCCATCTTTCTATTGGCGTGTTTACCGGGTTTGCCATGTCCGGTGCGATGTTTCCGATCATACTTTCGGCAATCAGTCGATCCGTCACTCCTGAGAAACGCAATCTGTATCTTGGCATTGCGGCCGCCGGTGGATCATCCGGACAAGTGGTGATGATCCCAATGGGACAGTTTCTGATTGATTCTCAGGGCTGGATATTCGCCCTCTATGTTATGGCGGCGATGACGGCTCTGATCGTGCCCCTCGCTTTTGTTATGGCAACGCGCAAATCTGAAGCCGCAATTACGCTGGGCGCGCCCGCACAGAAAACAGGCGAGGCTATCGGTGAGGCTTTCCGGCATCGTGGCTATTTGCTCTTGACTGGCGGGTACTTTGTTTGCGGGCTGCAAACTATGTTCATCGGCACCCATTTTCCAAACATGTTAACAAGCCTTGAAGTTGAAACATCAATAGCCGCATTGTCATTATCGTTGATTGGCGCGTTCAACATTGCTGGTACATTTGCCTGGGGAGCCGCTGCAAACAAATATCGCCAGAAGTACCTGTTGTGCTGGCTCTACTCATTGCGGTCCGTGATAATGATCGTATTCATCCTGCTGCCAATAACGTCAGACTCCGTTATCGTATTTTCAGTTTTGATGGGGCTGCTCTGGCTTGGAACAGTGCCGTTGACCAGTTCGATAGTTGCCCAGGTATTCGGCCTGAATCATATGGGGATGCTTTTTGCTTTTGCGTTTGTGGCCCATCAGATTGGCAGTTTTTTCGGCATATACGTTGCCGGATACCTTTACGATATGTTCGGTAATTACAATGGTATCTGGTGGGCTGCTGTCATCATGGGTCTGGTTGCTTCGCTTTTGAACTATCCCATCAACGACAAACCAATCGAGCGGGAACAGGCGCCGCAGGCCGCCTGAGCCCCCGAGGAAAACGCCGAGACCGCAGGAATGTGTTCCGTGTTGCCCGGCTTTGTTACAGGAAGTCATGCTTCAATCCTGGCGTGCTAACACCCCGTGCCGGCATTCATCTGTTCTGACAAACGAAGAGATAAAGCGTCTAGAACGTGACGCGTTCATTTGCGGGTGGACCGGGCGGTATGTGCGTTACCTGTATGTCGTCACCAATGTCGAACTGCATCAAATCCTCGCCCACGATCAGGGGCCCTTCGTATGTCGGTCTGGTTGCTGGTATAAGGTCTGCGGCGGTGGCCGTTCCAAAAAGAAGAATATGGGTGTACGCGGCGAGCCTCGGTCGTGTGCGAGTAAATACCTTTCCAGCATCTTCGGGGGTTGTGTGATTGGCACGGATGCGTTCCAGATTGGTACGCTCGATGCCGTCTCCCATACCGTGGGTCACTTCGTGGACGAGAAGGTCTGCGTCCTGAGAGTTGGCGATCAGATTTTCGTTGAATGTGGTATCACCCGAGAGAACCACTGATCGATCACCATGATCGATACGATAGCCGTACGCATCCAGGTCCTCACCACCATGATCGACCCTGAATGCAGTAATGGTCGTATCAGCCGCACCATACGCCACGCCCTCTTTTATTTCGGTGCACTCGAGCCTCACACCTTCCGGATCGTACGAATGCCTGCGCACGCGAATATCGGTGGCGAAGGCAAGCGGCAAGTGCTTGATCATCTGGCCGGTTCCTGACGGACCCCAGATTTTGAGCGGCGTTGTTCGGCTGCCCCACGGGCGCCCGATCCAGCCGGTCAGCCACAGGTCCACGAAGCCGACAACATGATCAGAATGGAGGTGTGTAAGAAACAGCCCCGATATATCGCCAAACGGGATGCCAAGTTGATTGAGTCTCTGGAGAGCCCCTCGTCCCGCGTCAAAAAGAAACTTCCGGGAACCAACCTCCACAAGGGTACTTGGGCCAAAACGGTCAATGACCGGTGGCGGCGCGCCGGTGCCTAGCAGGGTGACACAAAACTTTTCGTCTTGCCGTGGTGGCATCGTTAACCTCTCAGTCTGGATGTGGGGAGAATAGATGCAATTGCGAAGGACACATAGTCAAAGGGAGGACAGGACAAACGGCACGTTCAGCGTATTTTCATGATTTTGGTTCGTTTTGAGAACGTAATTTTATAGGGTGACAGGATCCAGTCAGGCCACAAGGTAGTTACCTCCCCACAGGGTGTTCTTGACCCGCGTACCTACTGCTTTAAGAATTGAACGGCATATTCAAATTTGGAAATTACGATGGCTAATCCTGAAGCACCATCACTGGAACGTTCCTCGCATCTGGACCGGTCACTCGAGGCCATGGGGAATGAACTGGGCCGCGGACTTGTTCCTCTGTGGATCTACAACGATGAAGAGCTCTATCGTGCCGAAATGGAGCGCATTTTCGCACGTAACTGGATTTTCATGGCACACGAGACGGAGATCCCGCAGCCGGGAGATTTTGTACGGCGGACCATCGCCGACGACCGGTTCATTGTGGTCAGGGGTGAGGACAATCGCATTCGCGTTCTGTTTGACAGTTGCCGGCATCGGGGCGCGAGTGTTTGCCAGGGCGATAAAGGGAATGTGGAAATTTTTGTCTGTCCCTATCATGGCTGGACCTACGGCAACACGGGCGCGATTGATGCGATCCCCAACCGCAAATCCGCTTTCAAGGCCCTTGAAGAGGAGGGGTGGGGTCTCATTCCAGCGCCGCGCGTAGAGTTTTATCGGGGGCTTGTGTTTGCGTCGCTCGACGAAGGTGTCTGTCCGCTGCTCGATCACATTGGTGATTACCAATGGTACCTTGACCTGCATCTCGGACTGTCTGCAGGCGGTATGGAAGTGATTGGAGAACCACACCGTTGGTTTCTCGACGTAGACTGGAAGTCAGGTTCCGAGAATTTTTCCGGGGATAGCTATCATACGCAGTCGCTTCACCGGTCGGTTTTGAAGCTTGGGCTCACGCCCGGCGCGGCGGCCGGGGCAAGTGGGGGCAAGAACGATATACATGTTACGGAATGCGATGGCCATGCGACGAGTATCCGACGGAAGGATCCGGGCAAAATTTATTTCTGGGGTTACCCCGAGGAGGTTTATCGGCATTTTGACATGGAGGGTTTCAGCGACGCCCAACGCGATCTTGCATCGGAATCAGTTGTCCACACCGGGACGCTCTTTCCGAACCTGTCGCTCATTCATATTCCGCTCACCGATGATCCTGACAAGCCCGAGTTTCCTTTTTTCAGCCTTCGCCAGTGGAACCCCGTGGCGCCGGGGAAGACCGAGGTGATAAGTTGGATTCTTGCGCCCAAAGAGGCCACCGCCGAGCATAAAGAGAGGTCATACAAGGTCGCGACGTCCACCTTCAGCGTCTCTGGAAATTTTGAGCAAGACGATTCCATCGCTTGGGCCGGTACTGCGCGCTCTGCGGGGGGGCGGTTTGCCCGGAAAACGGGCATGACACTCAATTATCAGATGGGCATGGAGCACATGAGTGAGGCTCGCGTCCTCGACGACTGGGAGGGCCCCGGAATAGTATATGATACCAATCTTGAAGAAGGTGTGCAGCGGACATTCTTCAATCACTGGTATCGGGAAATGTTGCAGGGTGTCAATGCGCAGTCTCCGGCATGAACATGAAACACTCCAAACAGATGAAGAAGGTTCAGTCATACGATCTGCCGGCGTCTGCGCCACCAGGGTTATCCCGCGATGTAGAACGCTTTCTTTATTACGAAGCGGAATTGCTTGACGGTTATGATTTGCTGACCTGGCTAAAACTTGTCACGCCAGATATTGATTATCGCATGCCGGTACGTACGGCAGTAGACGAACTTGATCTGGATCACTCTTTCAGTAGCCGGGCCTTTCATATGATCGAAGACTACGGGTCTTTAAATGCAAGAATGACACGCCTCGTCAGTGGGTCGGCATGGGCGGAGAAGCCTCCTTCAAGGGTCCGCCGTCACATATCGAACATACGTGTTGCACCGGCCGACGAAGACACTGTTAAGGCACGGAGTTACCTGCTGTTTTCCTGGGCCCGGGACGAACAGCAATACACGCTCTCCGGGGAGCGGCGGGATGTCCTGAGGATTGTTGAAGGCCGGTTGTATCTTGCGCGACGACTGGTGCTCCTCGATCACGTATCAATACCGATACCAAACCTGTCGGTCGTTCTCTGACACCGGGATGGGCGCTCTGGCGAAAAAAGTGGCTTTGGTAACCGGCGGCGGTTCGGGGCTTGGACGTGCCGTGGTTGAGCGGTTTCTGTGTGAAGGCGGTGCCGTTGTCGTACTCGAAAAATCGGTCGAAACCGGCGCTGCGCTGGAAAAAAATTTTGTTGGTGCTGATCTTCGGTTAGTGACGGGGGATGTTAGAAGCGTCGCGGACAATTTTCGCGCGGTCGAAGTTGCTAAAAACATATTCGGGAAGCTGGACATATTCGTCGGTAACGCGGGGATCTATGACAATCGGACGGCGCTCGAGGATATTCCCGCCGAGCTGCTCCCGGATGCATTCGGAGAGATCTTTTCCGTTAACGTTCTGGGTTACCTGCTGGGTGTACGGGCTGCAATGGCGGAGCTCAAACGCAACGGCGGTACCGTCGTTCTCACGGCGTCTGTTTCAAGTTATACGGCGGGGTTTGGCGGTGCCCTTTATATTGCCAGCAAACACGCGGTGGCGGGTCTTGTGAGACAGCTGGCGTGGGAGCTTGGTCCGGACGTCTATGTCAACGGCGTTGCCCCTGGGTACGTGCCTACCGGACTTTCCGGTCTGGAAGTTCTCGGCCAGAAAATATCCACAACCGGCCCAAAGGCAGAAAATCTTCCTCTACATGAAATACGGACCCCGGAAGACCATGCCAACCTCTATGCATTTCTTGCGTCCGAAGCCGGTCGTATTTCGACTGGCGCTATTTACCCGGCTGACGGTGGCCTCGGTGTTACGGGCCCGGCATTCAAAGGATGGAGTTGAGTTAAAATGGTGATTGATGCACAGACCCGGCACGAACTTGAAAATCTGATATACGAGCATGCCTGGTTGATTGATAACCATCAGTCGGAACGTCTTGCGGACCTTTATCTGGAAGACGGGCGGCTTTATGGCATCGGGCCCGAGCGGAAAGGTCGTGCCGCCCTACAGGCGCACGGAAAGGCTCGGGCCGGCCTTACTGATCGGGCAGCCCGGCATGTGTGTACGAACTTACGTCTTTTGCCGATGGAAGACGGCCGGATCAGTGGCCAACTCATGATTACCCTTTACAGTTACGATGGTGATGGGCTGGGCCCGGCTGATCCGTGCGCAATCGCCGATGCACATGATATTTACACGCAGGATGAAGATGGAAAATGGAGGTTTGCGGAACGGCGTCTGGAACTGGCGTTTGAGTCCGAGGCACATAAAAACCGGTAGGCGTGCGGATTTTTCGCGTTACGGGTTCAGGCTGACGCCTCCCTTTCCCTGGAAGCAGCCGGTATAACGTTGACAAGAGAGTTCTTAACGAGGTGTTGGTATGGAAATTGGCTTTTTTTTCTGGCCCTACGACCCCGCTCTTGTGAACCGTATGGCCGTTGCCGGCGACAGGTATGGCTACGACATGATCGGTATAGCCGACACCCCTGGTAATGCGATGGACCCATGGGTTGTTGCGACCATGGTTGCCCTCAACACCGAGAACTCACGCATTGGACTGGTTGTTACGAACCTTGTATCGCGCGAGCCGGCGGTATCCGCTGCTGCCATAGCATCACTTGATCTTGTTGCTCCCGAACGGACAGTTCTCGGGATTGGCGCAGGGCACAGTGGAACGGCCAACCTGGGTATGGAGCGTTCAGGTCTCAATGAAATGGCGTCGGGCATTCGTCACATCAAAACCCTGTTAGACGGGGAACCAGACAGCCTAAATGGTGGGCCAGCCCATATTCCATGGATCAAAAGGTCACCAAAAGTATTTCTGGCGGCTTCGGGACCACGGACCCTGAGTTTGGGCGGGGCGGTGGCTGATGGCCTGTTCATCAATTATGGCATCACGGCAGACAACATAGCACAGTCGGAGAAACGGGTTCAGGAGGGCCTGACCGAAGCCGGCCGCACCACGGATGACGTTGAAATCTGGCAGATTGCCAGCCTTGAATGCAATGAGAATGCGACTGAGGCGCGGACCAAAGCCGGTGCCATTCTTGCATTCATGGCCGGTGGCTACATCCTCAGCACACCAGATTTGTTACAGCAGGGTGTTCCGGAAGAATTTCACGCGCCAATAATGGAACTGCGTAAACGTTATTCAACCCGACCCGGCGCCGCGGATGCAGCGCTGGTTCACGAGTTGGGGTTGTTCGACTATCTGGCGGGACGTTTTGCCATCTGCGGGACGCCTGATCAGTGCCTTGAACAAATACTGGATGCCCACATGGCTGGTCTCCGGCGTGTCATGTTCACCGTCAGCGTGGCATCGGATCCGGCGAAGACGGTAGAGCTTTTTGGCGAAAAGGTACTGCCTCGCCTACGGGATGAAATTTCGTGAGGTTGACGTAGTATCCTTGGAATTCTGTCCTCGTCGACCTTCGACGTTTTCCACTACAAAAGTTGCTACGCATGATGCCCTGTTCCGTCGTTTGGATTAACCCGACAGTTTATTTTAGTCCGTATCGACCCGGCGCAATGATGTGGTTCGGGTCTAGCGCTGTTTTTACTGCCGCGCACGCGTTTTTGAATGCCGGCATTGTTTTTTCAAAATGGTAATCTTGCCAATCAAGCGGAGCGCGCCCCACACTTATGCCACGATTTAAAAACGCGTCAGCCAATTGTAAATACGTCTGATTTGCGCGCGCCGATTCCCCTACATCCTCTCGGTTAAAACTAATTACATGCAAGCCGCGGGCAAATCGGGGTCCGCAGACGTTCATTACAGTGTAATCAAGGCCGTGGTCTTCATATATGTTTCTGGCAATCTGCTGGAATTCGTTAGCGATTTTACCATCCATCGGTGTTCCTGGCGTGAACCATGCATTCCCGCCACCCGGTCGCCATTTTAAAAGACCAAGTTCTGTAGTAGTGGGTTCTCCAGAAAATGAGCTTATCGCACATTGAAGCGCAGGCATGTTTAATGCTTCTTCATGCGGTATGTAGGTCGCTTTGCCTGATTTTCCGAAATGATCTTGGACCCGTTGTATTTGAGTCTCTAGTGCCTCCATTGAAGCCCCATAGAATGCGCCGCTTATGTTCCACGCACCGACACCGTGCTCTTTGTGGAGTATTTTGCGCTCGGTATCCCTAATTGATTTTTTACCCGAACTATTATCGTAAAACCGTGACGACGTTTCACTGCCGATCAAATAAAGGTCGTTCGCAACCCGGAACAGCGTGGGTACGAAGTTGGACATCTTGAGCGGTCGACAAAGATCAATAACCTCACCCAAATCCGAATCGTCAGGAAAAGAAAAGTGAAAAGAGCGGATGGCCGGAGGACGCGGTGTAAACCAAATGCCTAGTCGCGTAACAATCCCGAAATTTGATTGTGTGAATAGGCCGTCAAGTATTGGTCCGAAGGAGTATTTGGATATGTGCCAGTTGATCAGTTGATCGTTTTCCTCCAGGTCTATTGTTCCATCACCGGTTCGCAGTACCTCCCCGTTTCCAAGAACCACTTCCATGCCGCATGAAAAACCGAAATGATCAAACAGGGGGCCATAACCGGCACCTTTATCCATGGCATTTCCTATCATACCGCCTTCCGGGGGGCCGGATGTTACGGACATCATCCAATCCCCTCCGTGGCGCTTGAGTTCGTCCGCCATCATCTGGAAGCTCACGCCTGGTTCAACTGCCGCAAAACCCATTTGTCTATCGAATTCCAGTATCCGGTTCATCCTCCGTCCAAGATCTAAGGTTACCATTCCTGATTGAGGCGCAGACCTGGTTCCAAGGCCCATGTTGTTGCCGGTCGAAATTGGATGAAGTGGTGTTTTGTGTTTGTTGGCTATAGATACAATATTGGCTACATCCTGAGTTGAACCGGGATAAATTACAGCGTTAGGGCGCCTATCACCGCGAGGAAGCGTATTTTCGCCGTACCGTTTAAGTGTTTCATCGGAAAGGCTTATGTTTTCTGGGCCGATAAGGTTTTCAGCGTGTTTTAGAAATTGCTCTAGATTGGATGCGTCCGACATTTCCGAGATCCCTGTTTAGCTTCACCAGATGCCAATACCGCCACTTGTCAGGTTATTGGGGGGCTTATCGGTTAACGAAGCTGTTTGCGGTATTTTCATGTCTTTTAATAATTGCGGGCATGGCCCGCCAGTTGCCCAATCCAGCATCTCAACAGTGTGTAGGGTTGGTAGATTGGTATACAACCCCATTTGGTTAAGACAGCCAAGATTTCCGGCGACAAGGACCTTTCCGTTCGTGCTTTCTACATGCTCCACTTTGCGGGCTCCAAGTTGTGCAGCAATAACGGGCTCGAGCATATTATACGCGCCCGCGGAACCACAGCAAAAGTGCGCTTCCGGCACATCGTGAACGATAAAGCCACAGGCTTTTAAGAGGTCGCGTGGCTCTTTCGTAACCTTCTGGGCATGCTGTAAGGAGCAGGCGTCGTGATAAGTGATATCGAGTGGGATCGCGGTATTTGTCGTCCTTAAGCCGGTTTTGCTAATAAATTCGGTTATATCCATTGTCAGGGACGAAATTTGTTCTGCTAACTTGGCGGTTTTCGGATCGTGCGTGAAAATACGATCATAATCTTTAATGGTAGTGCCACATCCTGATGCGTTGACAATAATTGCATCTATTGGGGTACCATCAGCCTTGGCCCTTTCGATAACCTGAGCCCAGGAAAAAATAAGTTTATTCGCATTGGATTTAGCTGTTGTGTCCATTCCCATGTGAAGGGTAAAGGCTCCACAGCATGACATCGCCTGATCGACAATTACTTCGCACCCGTGCCTGGTCAGAAGATTTATTGTTGCGTGGTTGATGTGGGGAGCGAGCGCCTGTTGCACGCACCCTGTTAGGAGGATTACACGATGGTTTCTGTTTTTTTTCGCAGGATAAACACCGGCGGAAACAGCAGCATTTGCTGGAGGCAGAAATTCGGGTGAGAGCTTTAGAAGGTTTCTAAGTCGCTCTGGCAAAAAATTTGCAAACGGTTTGCAAATGCATGCCAACCGAACGGACAACCTAAACAGTCTGAAGTTTGGAACGGTTTTGGCAATAAATTTCCGAAAAAGGCGATCAAAAACGGGACGGCGATAGTTTTTCTCGATGTGAGCGCGAGCGATGTCCGCGAGATGCATGTAATCTACCTTGGCGGCGCAGGTGCTCATACATGAGTTGCAAGATAGACACCTGTCGATATAGCCAACCGTGCGCGCCGATGGCGGATCATCAGATTCCAGCATTTCGTGAATCAAATCAATGCGGCCACGGGGGGCATCCAGCTCATCATGAAGTAACACGTATGTTGGACACACCGCGGTACAGAAACCGTAGTGAACGCAGTCAGTCAGTATCGCCTGAGCGTCTACAATGTCAGGTGAACGTAACTTTTCAGCGGTAAAATTGGTTTGCATGGATTTACCAGACTGGACTGATTAGTACGACAACGATGATAATCATTTTTATACTGGGCGACGCGACACAAACTTTCCTATTCGTTAGGGCTTGAGGGTTTGGAGTTTTATATAAATTTTCCAGTTTCCGCAGGAAAACCTTTAAGCGGCCCGCCGCTGGATGTGGGTACCGTCAAAGGCCGGAGCAACTTCCTCCATGAACCGGGCCATTTCATCCTTTACCTGTTCGTGGGGTTTCAGACCAACATTGAAGTAGAGGATGACCTCTTCAATTCCTGCTTCCTCGACGTTTTTCAGTGTGTCTATCATTTCCTGAGCGGTGCCAAGTAACACCGAATTTTCGGTAAGGTGCTCGGGCTTCATTGCAGCGAACCGGTCCACCATCCCGTTAAAATAGGCGTAGCTCGGTGGTGTGTTTTCAGGGTCCCTTGGAAGCGCGGGAATACAGCATTCCTTGTAGTAGCGCAGCTGGCGGGCCCGCTGTGCCGCCTGGTCCTTTTCATTATCCGCGAAATGGGTGAAGTAACTGGTCATAAGGCGTTTTGGTTTGTTACCGTACCTGATACAGGCCTCCTGATATTTGTCGGCCAGCTGTTTTAACCCGCCGTATGTCATGGAAGCTGCAAAGGTTGCGACAATGAGGCCCGCACCCAGCCCGGCCGCCAGATCAATCGAAGGTTCTGAAAATGATGCAATGTAGGTCGGAATTGGTTGTTGCAGGGGCTTCGGTGTAATGCGAACTTCATTAAAGCTGTAATGTTTGCCATCGTGATCAATTCTGCCCGGTTCTGTCCACAGTCGCATTAGGACCTCAACCCCTTCACGAAATATCTCCGTGTTGTTTTCGAAATCGACATGGAATGGTTCATACTCCCTGCGGTCGTATCCTCTGCCCGTTGCAAAATCGACCCGTCCACCGCTCAAAAGGTCAAGCGTGGCCCATTGTTCCGCGACACGTATGGGATGGTGTATGGGAAGTACGGTAACCGCTGGAGCCAGACGAATATGTTGTGTTCGGGCAGCGATATAGGTCAGCACGAGGTCAGGGCAGGAGAGTATTCCGAGAGAATTGAAATGATGTTCTCCAATCCACGCCGAGTGCATACCGAGTTCCTCCGCATAAAGCGCCTCGGCCGCTATGTCTGTCACCAGCTCATTGGGAGACCGGGAATTATCCGCGTAATGATTGTCGCTTAGCGTAAAATATCCGAACTCCATGGGTTTTCCTCCTGAATCCAAAAACACCGTAAGAGGTGTTGTCGATACCCGATCACCTTTGCACAGAAAAGTATTGATTTCACCACGTTAAATTACAACACCGACAGGAAACGCCCGGATAGGTGTTGGGTCTGATTCCCATGGTCTGGCGAGGTTAAACCCCATGGTTGGCCGGATGGACATTTGACTGCGAGGGATAAGCTGTCCCAATATCAGTGTGAAATTTTGTATATGTTGTGCCGGAGTTGTTGAGATGCCCGGACACAGGGGATATGGACTGTTGGCACCCTCTGATACGTGTTTGTTGCCCGGTCTTCTCGAACGGAAGTCAAAAGGCGGAGGTCTGTAATGAAAAATCTCGGAGTGGGGGCAGATATTCCCCGTAAAGAGGATGACCGTTTTCTGAACGGGCACGGACAGTTTGTTCCTGACCTCAAATTCCCGGGATTGTGGCATGCAGCGTTTGCCCGCAGTCAAATGGCACATGGCAATATCAGGAGTGTGGTCCCACCCGTTGGGGCAGAGTCCCAGGTGTTTACGGTTGATGACCTCCACGATGTACAGCCAATTCGATCCACTGCCTCTTTACCCGGATTTCAGAGTTCCGATTACCCTGTACTGGCGAAAGGAAAGGTCAGATACGTTGGCGAGCAGATTGCCATGGCAGTTGCTCCAACGCGCGCTGAAGCTGAAGACATAGCCGACGCCATCACCATTGATCTCGAGGAACTCCCGGCAATTGTTTCTCCGGTCCAGACACAACGTGCAGATGCATCGCTGATACATGACAACTGGACGTCTAACGTGGTGTGCGAGACAGACTTTGAAAACGGTGATATCGAGGCGGCGAAAGTTAATGCCACGCTGGTTATAGAACGCAATTTCAGTCTTGCCCGCCAGACGCCCATGCCCATGGAAGGGCGGGGAGTTTGTGCCCAGTTCGACCACCGGCTTGATGAACTGGTCGTCTGGATGTCCCATCAGTTACCTCACCCAATGCAACGGGGGCTTGCAAGGTTTCTCGGTCTGCAGATAAATGATCTACGGGTCATCTGCCCGGACGTTGGTGGCGGTTTTGGCCTCAAGACCCATCTTGACGGGGAAAGCGTGGCGGTGTCGTGGGCCGCGTTAAAACTCAAACGCCCGATAAAATGGGTACAGGACCGTTTTGAACATCTCGTGACGGATGCCGACTGTCGGGATCATGAAATCAAACTCAAGATGTATTCCGACGACGTTGGCCGAATTCTGGGAATAGAGGGTGAGTATCTCGTTGATGCCGGTGCCTATTCGCCGTGGCCGTGGCCTGTCGGGGTTGAGGCGGCCACTGGTCTTGGTAACCTGCAGGGACCATACGACGTGCCAGCTTTTCGTGGGCGGTCCATCACTGTCTGCACCAACAAACCTGCCAATCAGCCTTTCAGGGGTGTTGCACGTCCTGGTGCATGTTTTGCCCACGAGATTACCCTGGATGCCGTTGCCGGAGCGGTACAGCGCGAACCTGCAGACGTGCGCCTTGATAACTTGGTGAAACCCGGACAGATGCCCTACGACACAGTGACTCGCAAGCATCTTGATAGTGGAGACTACCCTGAGGCGCTCAGGCGGTGTGTTGCAGCGATAGGCATTGATGCTGTCCGCGAGCGACAGAAAACCCCTGAACCTGATGGGCGTTTGATAGGTCTGGGCTTTTCAACTTTCTACGAACAAACCGCATACGGGACTGGGCCCCAGGGATACTCGGCCTGGGGTATCGACCTTGTTCCCGGGATGGAAATGGCGACCGTGAAAATCACGCCGGATGGCGGGGTCTGGACATCGGTTGGAGTTCATTCACATGGCCAGGGGATGGAGACATCACTGGCTCAGGTGATAACCTCTATTTTCGGCGTTCCACCCGCACAGGTGACGGTGCGCCTCGGGGATACTTCCACCGCATATGCGGGGACCGGGACCTATTCGTCGCGCAGTATTGTCGTTGCCTCAGGTGCGATTGCGCAAACCTGTCAGGAACTCATACCCCGGATGGCACGTATCGCGGCGCATCTTCTTCAATGTGATGAGGATGAAATTGAAATTGAAAACGGTGCGGCAACCGGACCCGGTGGTTCCATCGATTTTGCAGCAATTGCGGAGGCTTTTTACCACCATCCGGAAAATCTACCTGAGGATGTTGACCGAAATGGTTTAACCGCGACGACAGGCTATAACGACAAGGTTCATGGCGGGGTGTTTGGTTTTGGCGCTCACGGAGCGGTCGTGGCGGTCGATGCGGAACTTGGACGAGTTGAAATTCTTGATTACGCGATTGTCAGTGATTGTGGCACGATCGTTAATCCCGGAATCGTGAAAGGGCAGGTGATCGGCGGGTTTGCCCAGGGAATTGGGAATGTCCTGTACGAAGAATCTGACTACGATGCAAATGGGCAGCCATTGTCGGTAACGCTTGCTGACTATCATGTGCCGGCTGCCACGATGATCCCTGACTGCAAGCAGGAATTTATGGAGACGGCCTCCCCCTATTCCACGTTCGGGGTGAAGGGCGTGGGTGAATCGGGAGCGATTGGCCCGCTTGGAGCAATCGGTAATGCAGTAAATGACGCCATCCGGGAGTTCGGTGTTGAAGTCAATGAAACACCAATCAGCCCAAAAAGGCTTTCCGTGCTTCTGGAAGGGGCTAACCCAAAATGAAGCCCTCATCCTTTGATTTTGCGCGGGCAACCAGTCTTGAGGAAGCGAGCGGCCTTCTGGAAGCAGGAGGCGAAGGCGCCCGACCTTACGCCGGGGGTCAGTCTCTTGGACCAATGCTGAATTTCAGGCTTGCGCAGCCTTCATTGCTTGTCGATTTATCTGCGGTCGGTGCCCTTCGGGTAAACGTCCTTCATGATGATTTTCTGGAAGTGGGTGCCATGACGGTACACGCTGACTTCGAGGACGGGAAAATCGCTGATGTAAGCAACGGGCTGATGCGATATGCGGCATCCGGGATTGCTTACCGGGCAGTCCGGAATCGCGGAACAATTGGTGGTAGTCTGTCCCATGCGGATCCCGCAGCTGACTGGCCGCCCGTTTTGATGGTGCTTGATGCTATTGCCAGAATTAACTCCAAAGCCGGTGGATACGAGGTACCCCTATCCAGATTCATTACCGGAAATCTCGCGACGGTGCTTTCACGCGGCGAAATACTCCAATCGGTAAAAGTACCCAGGGTATCGCCGGACGCGTTATGGGGTCATTACAAGGTTTGTGTTAAGCCCGGCGACTTTGCGGAATCTCTAGCGGTAGTATTGCTGGACCGGGAAAGAAATGTGTTTCGTACCGTGTTGGCGGGCCCGGACAACCCGGCCATTTACCTAGAAAAGGTGACTGATCTTCTCAGGGGTTCCAACTCCTGGTCCGAAAAGTTTGGTGACCAGATCAGGGCGACCGCCATCGAAGATGTTATCGAGGCCGGGTTCGTTAATGCAACGGATACCTACAACGTCAATCTGCATGGAACGGTGGTGTCGAGAGCCGTGCGGAGGGCAATGACCAAATGATCAGAACCGTTATGAGGATAAACGGCAGGGAAGTGTCCGCCGACGTGGAACCACGCACATCACTCGCCGATTTTCTGCGTGAACACCGCGATATGACCGGTACACACACAGCATGTGAACACGGTGTGTGTGGAGCCTGTACATTGCTCATTAATGGCGTTCCGGCCCGCTCCTGCATTACTCTGGCGGTTGCGGCGCATGACAGTGACGTGCGGACGATCGAGGGTTATGATGAAGATCCGGTTATGTCCAAAATTCGGGAGTGTTTCAAAAAGGCCCATGCCGTTCAGTGCGGGTACTGCACACCAGGGATGCTTGCGACTTCCTATGACATTGTGACCCGTTTGCCTGATGCAGATCGCGACCGAATCAAACTGGAGTTAAGCGGCAACCTCTGCCGTTGCACCGGGTACCTCCAGATTGTTGATGCTATCGAAATGGCTCTTGCGGAGTTTGCCAATGAAAGCGGTTAAGGAGTATCAGGTGATGAATGGCTTGAACCAATAGGCGTTTAATAACAACGCCGGCTGTCTTTACGCGGGCAGAATTTGGATCAGCCTGGTGCTTTCCAGCGAGATGTTTGTCCAGACTCAAATGTGAGCAGTACCAGTAACTGTTCCCAAAAAAGGAAATTCAGCACTGGTGCCTGCTTCGGTGGGGTAGTGCGAAGTCACCCCCGACATTGCCGGAGTTTATCAAATTGGTGTGGCGAACCGCAAATGTCCTATCTCCTGATCGGAGTTCAGCAAATCCACACGTTTGGCTGATATTCGGATGGCGCCCTTCAAAACCTTCAGATTCCAGGTGACGCGCGCTGAGAACCAGCGTTGTTCGTTACGCCGGAATTCAACGAAGATTAAATAGGCCTTTGCGGTCAGACTTTCACCGAGGTCGTCCAGAATGGTGACATTGGTTATATGGTGGTTGGTTCGCGATGGAGGTGTTTCTGTCGGTGACAATTCATTTTTCAAACGGTCTATACGCATGCGGAGCAGCGTAAAGTCCTCGTAAAATAGAGACACGTGGTCCGTTGGGCTCTGCTGGTCCCATTTATATGGCACCCAATACTCTGCATTCTCTAGGTATAGATCCAGCCAGTTGTCCCATTGCCGCTCGTCGAGCAGATTTGCTTCGTGGAACAGGAAATTCTGGATTTCATGCCAGCGACTGACGGTCGGGTCCATTTCAGGAATTTGCCATATAGGTTGCCCAGGCCTGATGCTGGTTGCGCATTGCAACTTCATTCGTACCGACACCACTCGTGGCGCCCTCAATAACTGTTTCCTGCTCCACACCCCGCGACCAGTCCAGCCAATCTGAACTCCCGTTTGTCAGGGATTCCTGAATTCGCTCAAATACCTCGTGATCGTCGGCAGTTACGGTCGACGAAGGTGAGTTGGTGGCGGTTACCATTCTGACAGACGCTTCAAACATCCGTTCTGGTGCACCACCGCGACGAAATATGAAGCCATGCTGTTCGGTACAGTCAACAGATGTTGGATGCAGGATCCGGATTTGTGCAAGTCTGGAATTAACAAAAAGGTTGGGATAAACAATCGTATTATGCCGATTGAAGGAAAGGATTTCATTCGCCCGTGCGACGCCGTATTCCCCAATCATGATTTTCTGGTATTCGGCCTGAAGGGCACGCCAGCCCGTTGGTTCAGTTACATTTTTTTCCGCATCCTCGTCTATGGCCTTGGTCATAAACCCGCCCATCCAGCAGTGCCCGCGCGGCAGTGCGGCAACGCGAATCTGATCCCATTCACTGAAGCTCAGCCCATTGGCCATGACGGTGTCCCATTCAATTGATGGCTCACTGTCGCCATGTTCGATACGGTCTGCCGCGTCGACGGCGCTTTGGTGCAAGATCAGGGGATGCAGCAGATCAATTGAGTTCTCAATCTGGAGTTTCCAGTTCCCGCGATATCTCTGCACGGTCGTTCCGCCAGCCATTTCAATGGTGCCGTCGGGTGACCGGTCAGTAAAGTTATCAAATGCCGCGCATACCTCGGGGCCAAGATACGTCTCCAGGTCTTCACCTTTCGCTGAATTGCAGCCAAAAATAAAGCCGCGGTATGTGCCCAGTCGGGCAACGGGCTCCAGCGCCAACTTGCTGACCCGTTCATCAAAGCCTTCTTCATAGCCCTTACGAAGTGGAACTGTCTTAAGGGAACCATCAGTTCGATAGGTCCAGGCATGGTAGGGGCAGACAAAAAGACTGCTATTTCCGGAATTTTCGGAACAGACCTCTGCGCCGCGATGTGTGCAGCGATTATGAAATGCATAAACTTTTCCGTCCTGGTGTCGCGCAACAATGACCCTGTTCCGGCCCATACGGGTTGTAAAAAAATCACCATTGTTTTTGAGCTGACTCTCATGTCCGAGCCATAGCCAGACCCGACCAAAAATGCGTATCTGTTCCTCTTCAAAGATTTCCGGGTCCGTATAAAGCCGTCTGCTAACGCGGTCGCGTTCCACGAGATTATTGAGGTTTGTTTCCATGCGGCGGCCCCTTACCCGAACGTGCTGCGGAGACTATACCTGAATGAAAGCGAAAATTGTCATCTGAGTTAAGGGTGCCCCCTAAAACGGGAAACCTTTTTGGTATTGAGTTAACGGTGTTACGATCGGGACAAACCTAGGAGAGCAATGGATGCATAATGTTTCAATTCGTCAGCATATTGTTGATCGTGTGGTTGCAAGACGGGGCGACATACACTGGTTTACAGAACTCGATCCCGCGAAAAGTGCGCTGGTTGTAGTCGACATGCAGAATACTTTCTGTCTGCCAGGTGCTCCGGGTGAGGTACCTACGGCCCGCGACATCGTGCCGGCTATAAACGAAATTTCTGGGAAGCTTCGATCGCTTGGTGTTCCCGTTTTCTGGATTTTACATACCAACACGTTTGCCGACGGCTACAGCGACTGGGAGGTATTCTTCAACCACGTAGTCCGGGATGATCGGATTCGAGGGCGCATGGTTGAAAGCCTGTCGCCCGAAACCCAGAAGGTTTGGGATGATCTCATCGTGGAAGAGAATGACACCGTTATATATAAAAATAGATACAGCGCATTCGCCAGCGGGGCATCGACGCTGGAACGGGTACTGCGCAACCGCGGTGTTGACACCGTACTGGTTGGTGGAACGAAGACGAACGTGTGCTGTGATTCCACAGCACGGGACGCGATGATGCTGGATTTTAAATCCGTCATTGTATCTGATTGTTGCGCAACGCTGTCAGACGAGGAACATCTCGCAGCGCTGGAAACATTTATACAGCAGTTTGGTGATGTGATGACGTCTAAAGAGATCATTGAAAGGATGATGAACTGCATAGAAGGCAGGATGGCGGCCGAATAGATCTTCCAGGGAACAGGGAGTACCTGGACAGAAGTGGTTAGGGGGAATGGGCGAGGGTGAGTTCTATTGAGGTAGCGATCATTGGTGCTGGAATCGGCGGTTTAGTCACCGCACTGAACCTTCGACAGATGTTCTGAAAAACATTTGCAATTTTTTCTGTTTTCCACGAAAGGCTTATCCGCAGGCCGGCTCCGTGATATTCTTGTCATCTTAGCCAGGAATATGGCTGGTTTTTCCGGGAAAAAGAGACAGAAATGGCTTTAAAGGAAAATGACGCCCCCTTTTGGACTCCAGACGTTCCCCGAACCATGGTTGACGCGTTCGTCAGTGCGACCTCTCAGGCTCCCGATCATACTGCCATCATTGTCGGCGAGGAGCAGGCAACCTATGCACAATACCGGGATGTGGCGGGCGCTCTGGCAAACAGGCTTGGGGCCCTGGACATAAAGGGTGAACGTGTTGCCGTTCTGATGGAAAATTCCATTGAAATGTCGGCGGTAATTTATGGAATCTGGGGTGCGGGCGGCATTATCGTGCTTCTTAACCCGCTATATACAGAGCGCGAACTTCTTACCCTGATCAGTGATGCTGCGCCCAAGGTTGTTGTTTACAATTCGGCCTTCAAAGAGAAAATTGACCCCGTTGCGGTCGAGGCCGGTGCATTGCACAGGTTAGCTCTTGGGACAGGCGGTGTTACATGGACCGAACTGTCTGATGCTGGTGGCACCTATCCGGTTCATCGCCCAGGTCCAAGCGATACCTGTTCACTACAGTACACTGGGGGAACTACGGGCCTTCCCAAGGGCGCGCAGCATACCCACGAGGAAATTGTTGCCAGTGCAGTGCAGATGGATCGTTGCTGGCCCGGAGAACCCCGGACCGATATCTGGCTAAATGTGGCACCACAGTTTCACGTCTGGGGTTTAACCATGACATTACTGGTGCCCGTGTTGCGCCACGATACTGTTGTGATGACGACAGCCTTTGAGCCGGACAGGGTACTGGCAACCATTCCCCGACATAAGGTAACACTTTTTGCAGGCGGGCCGGCGCCAATCTTCAACGGTCTGATGCGCCATCCCGATTTCAGGACAACAGATTATTCCAGTCTGCGACTGTGTGGGGGAGGGGGGTCGGCAATCCCGATTGAGACCGAGAAATCCTGGAAAGCCGTTACGGGCGTCACGATCCATGAAGCCTATGGAATGTCGGAGGGTGCGCCCATATCCGCGACACCAACGGGCGGAATAAACAAGATTGGAACCTGTGGGCCGGCCGTTCCTGGCACGGAAATTCGGGTGGTCGACGTGGAAGATACTGCAAAGGTGATGGGACCGGGAGAAGATGGCGAGATAACCTTTCGGGGCCCGCAGATGATGAAAAATTACTGGAACCGACCAGAAGAAACCGAGGCAACAATACGGGACGGCTGGCTGCATACCGGCGATATCGGACATCTGGATGATGATGGAGACGTTGTAATTGTTGATCGCAAGAAAGACATGGCGATTGTGAATGGGTTCAATGTCTTTCCAAGGGAAATAGATGAGGTTCTGTTTAGCCACCCCGAGCTGGTTGATGCGGCGGCCGTGGGTGTCCCTAGTGAAAGGACGGGAGAGGTTATTCATGCATACGTGGTCTGCCATTCAGGCAGCACGGTAAATGCCGAAATCCTGACCAATTATTGCAGGGAACAGCTAGTCGGGTACAAGGTACCGGCAAAGGTTGTCATTTTGGACGCATTGCCAAAGACGCCTGCCGCCAAGACAGACAAACGTGCATTACGCGAAAGATCGCTCACCAACCACTGATTTTCTCAAACTGGACGGAAATGGGGACAAGAATATGGATATTGAAGGACAATCTGCTGTCGTTACGGGTGGTGGATCCGGTTTGGGTAAAGCTACAGCCGAGATGCTGGCTGAAAAGGGTGCGAGGGTCGCTATCCTGGACATGAATGGTGAGGCTGCGGAAACGGTTGGCGCAGTTACTGGCGGCCCCGGCATTCAATGTAATGTCACCGATCCAGAAGAAGTTGAAGCAGCTCTCGATACCGTCAACAGCGCCATTGGGCCGCCGCGCATCTGTCTGAATGCCGCCGGGGTGGGTGACGCGGGGCTGGCGCTTGGCAGGGAAGGTCCGCTTCCTCTGGAAAATTTTGCCCGCGTCGTGAACATCAATCTGAATGGAACATTTAACGTCCTCAGGATAGCGGCCGCAAACATGGCGGAGCTGGATCCTCTCGATACCACTGAACGTGGTCTTATCGTGAATGTTGCATCGGTCGCAGCCTATGACGGGCAGCGCGGACAGGCTGCCTACGCAGCCTCGAAAGGAGCGGTTGCCGCGATGACCCTGCCCCTTGCACGTGAGTTCGCGCGTTACGGCATCCGTGTGATGTCAATAGCCCCCGGTATTTTCAACACACCCATGTTGCAGACCCTCCCGGAGAATATTCAGAATGCACTCGCGGCAAGCATCCCGTTTCCGCAACGGCTGGGTGAGGCGGAGGAGTTTGCTTCCCTTGTCTGCCATTTCGCGGAAAACGTGAGCCTGAATGGAGAGACGGTTCGCCTGGACGGCGCAGTCCGTCTTTCCTAGTTTGTTCTAACCCTGCGAAGAGGAGCAGCATAACGTGTTCTCGAATGTTGAAATTCCCGACGGCGGTTACTGGTCAACACCATTCGCAAAATGGCAGGGAAGCCTGTCACAGGTGCACAGCCTGTTGTTTGCCGCCCATGTGGCAAAATCGGAACTGGCAAAACGCAATCTTTCGGCAGATATTTTTGATCATGCCGTTTTTGGGATGACCACACCGCAGAAATCGTCATTTCATGGTACGCCATGGTTCATGACCGAAATCGGGGCGCCTGAGGTCGGAGGTCCGCTTGTAAGCCAGGCCTGTGCCACCGGTGCAAGATGCATCAGTACTTCCGCGCAGGAAATAGAACTTGGCATGTCCACTTGCTCGATTTCGGTTTCGGGCGATCGAACCTCCAATGCACCGCTCCTTATCTATCCGGAACCAAACGGCGTTGATGGAGTTCCTGACCAGGAACGCTGGATCCTTGATAATCTCGTTGGGTCACGTCTGGTTCCGTTTGCCGATATGCAGATGGTCGAAACCGCAGAAAACTGTGCGGAAAAATGGCAGATCACGACCGAGGAACAAAATGAAGTAGTTCTCCGACGTTTTGACCAATACGCGGACGCTATCGGTGACGACCGCTCTTTCCAGAAACGCTACATGTCTCTCCCATTTGATGTGCCGGACAGGAGATTTCGCAAGACTGTGGTAACAATGGATGGAGATGAAGGCATTCAGTCCACATCTGCTGAGAAACTTGCGGTTTTAAAGCCTGTTACGGAGGGGGGAACAGTCACGCTCGGTGGCCAGACCCATGTTGCAGACGGGGGCGCGGCCGTCATCGTCACGGACGCCGACAAAGCCCGGGAGCTGTCAGGCGATCGAGGTATACGGATCAGAGTGCTTTCGGTTGGACAGGCCCGCACGAGTGAAAAATTCATGCCAGCCGCTCCTGTTCCTGCTGCGCAGAGTGCGCTCGATGCAGCGGGACTTACGATAGATGATATCCACTGTGTCAAAACCCATAATCCATTCGTCGTTAACGATATCGTTTTTTCCCGGGAGACCGGATGGGACGTCCTGAATATGAATAATTATGGGTCTTCCCTCGTCTGGGGGCATCCCAATGGACCTACTGGTTTGCGATCGGTTATCGAATTGATCGAAGAGCTTAAAATCAGGGGAGGCGGCAGGGGACTGTTTACGGGGTGTGCCGCTGGAGATCTTGGGATGGCTGTGGTCATAGATGTTGATCAGCGCCCATAAGATCTGAGAAATTGGGATCCGGGTTCCGGGCCAATGTTTGGAATTCATAAACTCTTTTTTACAGACGTTGAGGAAGTATCAGGAATGTGGAATGTTCAACGGGTAGAGTTTTTATAATAAACCAGAACCTACTTTATCAGGCGGAGGAACAAACATGATTACGAGATTGGGATTGCTGGGCGCAGCCCTGGCCCTTGTCGCTACTACCGGTATCGCGAACGCGACGCCAACCACTTTAAAACTGGCCTATTTTGGCAGTACGCGTTCACCTACATGGCGAGAGGTCATGTCGCCTTGGGCGGATGATGTTACGGCCGATTCAAAAGGTACCGTAAAAATCGACAAGTTTCCGGGTGGAACGCTCGGCCGCAATCCGAGGGTACAGGTCAAGCTAGTACTCGACGGCGTCACTGATCTGGCATTTTTTGTTCCATCCTACACGCCCGGCCGGTTCCCCGACACACAGATCATGGAACTCCCCGGGATTGTAAACCATTCTCTGGAATCGAGCATTGCCCTCTGGCGCCTGTACGAAAAAGGACTGTTGCGCGGTTTTGATAAATTCAAGGTCCTGCAGTTAGTGACGACGGACCCGTATACCATTCATACAAAGAATCCGGTCAAACGAATTGCCGACCTGAAGGGATTGAAACTTCGGGCAGGCGGGCCCGTGGCTGGCGCAACGATGAAAGCGCTGGGTGCCATACCGGTCGGAATGCCAATACCGGCGGTTGCACAGAACATAAGCAAGGGAATCCTAGACGGCTCGGCGGTGGACTGGAACGTTGCGTACGCTTTCCGTATCGTTGATGTCGCAAGACATCATTATATGGGGCTCGTCGGGACGGTCCCGATTGGCATTCTCATGAATAAAGCGAAATGGAATGCTCTTCCTGCTGCGGCCAAGGCCTCGTTTACCAAACACAGTGGCGAGGCTCTGGCGCGACGTCACGGTACGTCTAACGCGGGCGTCCAGAAGAGGCTGGGAGCAAAAACCCGCGCAAACCCAAAACACAGTGTGATAGACCCTGATCCCGCTGCAAAGAAGAAATGGGCTGCCATCATGAAGCCGGTCGTCTCCGAGTGGGCTAAAAAACATCCAAACGGGAAAGTGCTTTTGCAAACCCTCAGGAATGAACTGGCAAACATCCGCAAGGGTAAATAATAGCGTTTGGGTAGCAGAGTGTAGTGGTCAGCGAAGGGTCTGGAAGAGGGTTCGGCACCCGCTGGATTGCTTTGGTAGGGCTGGTGGGGTTTGTGGTGGTGGCGATAGCCACCATCATAGACGTCCTGCTTCGCTGGTTGTTTAGTATGCCTATTGATGGGGTGGCCGAGATTAGCCGTCTGATCGTTGCGGTATCAATTGCTTCATTTTTTCCAATGGCACTGGCCGACAGGCACCACATATCGATCGAATTTCTTGGTGCAGCATTGGGTAAACGTGCGCGGTCCTGGCTTGATCTGCTGGCGCACCTGATCACGCTCATTTTTTTCATTGCACTTGGCTGGCAGTTTGTTCTTTACACCATGGAGATAACCGAGAGCGGAGAATCAACCTGGGTGCTGGCATGGAAGGTTGCGCCCTGGTGGACTTTAGTGACGGTTTTCATGCTTGTCTGCATCCCCATTCAGGCACTGGTGCTTTACTATCAAATGAAATCCCTTTCATTCGGGGGAAAGAATTCGTCGGAATCCACGGAATCCCTGAATAACGAGGGTAATACCTGATGGATCCAATCGTCGTTGCTTCTATCGGGCTTGTGGGGATGTTCGTCCTTATCGCCCTTCACATACCGATTGGTATAGCGATGGCCGTGGCCGGATGTATCGGGTTTGGCGTCCTGAATGGGTTCGGTCCTGCGGTCACGTTGGTCGCGACGGAGCCATTGGGCGTTATCTCAAATCTTGACCTTGCCGTAATACCGTTATTTCTGCTCATGGGCAGTTTTGCCGGCGTAAGTGGTTTGTCGTCCGATATATACCAACTCGCCTACGCTATGATCGGCCATCGGAAAGGTGGACTGGCATTGGCAACGATTGGCGGATGTGCAGGATTTGGCGCGGTATGTGGATCGTCCCTCGCCACCGCCGCAACAATGGGGCGGGTAGCGCTGCCAGAAATGCTGAAGCGCGGTTATGCCCCCACCCTGGCAACCGGAAGCATTGCTGCCGGCGGGACCCTTGGTATGCTCATACCACCCTCGGTAATCATGGTTGTTTATGCATTTTTGGCGGAACAGTTTGTAATCACGCTATTTATTGCCGCACTGATTCCCGGTCTGATAGCGGTAATTTTTCATTTTATTGCTATTGCCATCGTTGTCCGAATTCGGCCGGAGTCCGGTCCAGCGGGTGACCGAATGTCCTGGGCCGAACGTTGGGCAGTGGCACGACAGAGCTGGGGCGTGGTGCTGCTTCTCGTTGCCGTAATCGGCGGTATTTATGGCGGGGTGTTTACAGTCACCGAAGCGGCATCCCTCGGGGCGGGTCTCGCTTTTATTTTTACCGTCGCAAGAAGAAAGTTTAGCGCCGAGTCATTTTGGCTGGTACTGAAGGAAACGGCCTCCAATACCGCCATGATCTACCTGATCATATCTGGTGCCTCGATCTTCACCTATTTTATCACGACGACCAAAATGCCGAACGCGCTTGTGGATTCCATTGTCGCGATGAACCTGTCCCCACTCGTGGTTATTGGCGTCCTGATGCTGGCCTTCCTAGTTCTCGGAAGCGTATTTGATACGATAGCGGCAATGGTCATTACCATGCCCTTTGTCTACCCGCTTGTACTTGGTATTGGCTACGATCCCATATGGTGGGGGATTGTACTGGTCATGGTCATTGAAATCGGAATGATTACGCCTCCGATCGGGATGAATGTGTTTGTCCTTTATGGGGTTGCCAAGACCGTTCCGTTGAAGACGATTTTTGCCGGAATTGTGCCATTTCTGTTCGCGGACCTGATCCGGCTGACCATAATTGTGCTGTTCCCGATCATTACCCTTTGGCTGCCAACGTTCATGGGAATGAATATGGGTGGAAACTAGTCCAGCCGTCCATTTACCCTGTTTCCGTTGTCGGTTATCTGGATCATTGCGGATACCAGGGATGTGTCCCGTTTCCCATCATCACAACCAAAGCGCAACGTATAGCAGTTTCCAGTAACGAGCGGAGCCGTTTCTGTAATCAGGAAGTCGGATTGTTCCGCCAGTCCAATTGCATGCCTAAAACTCGTCCCAATCACTGGATGAACCTTGCTCCTGTCTAAAAATCCGTTGGCTACCCGGGATATTTCGCGATCATATACGTTTGTTGAATTGGTGTAATTGCTGCACCTTGCTTTCAGTGCGGGCGTCATTGCTAACGTGCTTGCGGGTGATAAAATATACGACAGGTCTCCGTATTTTTTAGGAACGCACCCATTTGGTTGCGGATGGACTTTGCGAAGGCCCTTTTTGGCAGTTTAGCGCAGTGAGATCAGGGATATAGGTTAATGGTTACTGATGATAATGAAATTCAGGTAGGGCGTTCAAATATCCAGATACCTGATGAGACACCGAATTATCCAACAATTATCCATGCCCTGATTTCCGCA
>JAYZQT010000068.1:0-18131 GCA_036136335.1 Pseudomonadota bacterium | reverse complement strand
AATGAGCGTTTTCCCAGCATGCCGGTAGTCTGGATCGAATCGGGAATTTCATGGATTCCTTTTCTGATGCAGCGAATGGACACACAATACCGGATGCGCTCGTCGGAATGTCCACTTCTGAAGAAGCTTCCGAGTGATTACATGCGGGATATGTACTATACGACGCAGCCAATGGAGATGCCTGACGACATTGAACTTCTTGAAACGACGTTCAGGGCAATGAATGCAGAAACACAGCTTCTGTGGGCGTCTGACTACCCTCACTGGGACATGGATATTCCGAGTGTGATCTGGGATCTGCCGTTTATTGACGAAAATGCCAAACGAAACATCCTTGGTCAGACGGCACAGAAAATTTTCAATATTGACGTCAGCGCGCGACATCCTGGTTATTCGAGGGCGATGGCTGCTGAATAAGGATATAGAAGAATGGGGTGGCTACCAGTATCGGCTTGACAGCCATAACCGGTCTGATAGGTATACCCATACGCTTGCGTATGTTAGATAAGAGGCCCGATAAAAGGGCTTGGCAGGGAGCCAAAAATGGAATTTGACATGCTGGGTAGCGCCATTTTGGCGTTCCAGAACATGGCGAGCATTGAACGACTTGGCTTCCTCTCGTTTGGCGTTCTGATTGGCCTGGTCCTCGGAGTTATACCCGGATTGGGAGGGCTTGTTGGCCTCTCGCTCCTGTTGCCATTTACCTTCAATATGGATCCCTATACAGCGCTGGCGTTCATGATGGGGCTGCAGGCGGTGGTCGTGACCTCCGATACCATACCGGCGGTGCTGTTTGGTGTGCCGGGAACAGTGGGATCCGCCGCGACAATCCTGGACGGATATCCCATGGCGCGAAAGGGAGAAGCCGGGCGTGCATTCGGAGCAGCCTTTTCAGCATCGGTTATAGGAGGTCTGTTTGGCGCTTTCCTTCTCGCAATTAGTGTTCCTATCCTCCGGCCTATCGTCCTGGAGATTGGATCGCCCGAACTGCTCGCGATCTGCGTTTTTGGCCTTTCGCTTGTCGCCGTTCTTTCCGGCGGGTCACCGCTTAAAGGCCTTGCTGGAGCCGGTATCGGGCTAATGGTTGCGACGGCGGGTGACGACCCGCAAACGGGAACTCTCAGGTGGACATTCGAATCTCTATACCTATGGGATGGTCTGCCGGTAGTCCCGCTTGCCCTCGGGCTGTTTGCCATACCTGAACTTGCTGACATGGCAATCACAAAGCAATCGATCAACGTAAAGGCCGGTGACAAACAGGATGCTCGCTTCGGTCAGCTTGAGGGTATCAGGGATACATTTCGTAACTGGTTTCTGCTTCTTCGTTGCGCGTCGATTGGTTCATCGCTTGGCGCTGTGCCCGGGATAGGCGCTTCAGTCATTGACTGGATAGCATATGGGCATGCTGCGCGGACAGAAAAAGGCGCTTCAGAAACCTTTGGTAAGGGGGATGTAAGGGGTGTGATTGCGTCCGAATCCTCGAACAATGCAAAAGAGGGCGGCGCGCTTGTGCCAACGATCGCGTTTGGGGTCCCGGGTTCGGCGTCCATGGCACTGATCCTGGGTGCGTTTCTTATCCACGGGCTGGTACCTGGCCCGGAAATGCTCACCAAAAACCTCGACGTGACCTACACACTGGTATGGTCGGTGGCGATTGCCAACATTCTTGGTGCAGGCATCTGTTTTGCTTTCGCCAATCAACTGGCCAAGGTGGCTCTTATCCGAATTGGGATACTGGCGCCTGTAGTCCTGGCGGTCACTTATGTCGGCGCATTTCAGGGCTCGCGACAATGGGGAGATATATACGCGTTATTGATCTTTGGCCTGTTGGGCTGGGTAATGAAACGTCTCCGCTGGCCGCGGCCTCCACTTATTCTCGGTTTTGTGCTCGGAGGTCTGGTAGAGCGGTACATGTTTATATCTACGGAACGTTACGGCGCTGACTGGCTGTGGATCTGGCGTGATTACGGTGATGGCGATGTCGCCTTTGCGCCCTACGTTCCTATTATTTTTGCGGTTACTCTGTACGGTGTGCTTTTGCCAATAATCAGGGGGTACCGTGCCCGGGCGAAAACCACTAAAGCCACCAGCAAGTTTGGGTTTCAGAAAGAAGCTTTCAACCCGGACTTTTACTTTGCTCTCATTCTGTTCATTTTGTTTGCTGTGGCCTACTACATTTCTTCGGGTTGGGAGTTTGGGGCCCGCCTTATACCAAGCGTTGTATCGATTGCCGCCATGATTTTTATCGGATGGCTTGTCCTTTCTGCTGTGTTTGTGGCTCCTGGCGAGAAAGCGGAAGTCGAAGAGCATGGAATCCCAGGAAGGGGTGAGGGCGGCGCTCCGGCACAAAGCGACGTGCATTTTGATATCAGTGCGGATTACGGCGATTTGCCAGGGGCAGAAATTACTCGGCGGGTTGTGAATTATTTTGCTTGGCTGCTTTTCTTTTTCGGAGCGGCCGCCGTCGTTGGACTGCTTCCCGCGATGTTCTTCTTTCTGGCAGGATACATGTTGTTTGAAGGTAAGGAGAGTTTGAAAACGACGCTTTATATAGCAGTACCCATCTGGCTGATATGCTATTTTCTTTTTCACAAACTACTGATTATACCGTGGCCCCAATCTGTGGTGGGTGACTGGTTTCCGGCGTTACGTTCCATACCGTGGGCCAATCTATTCTAACACTCCAATGAAGCTAACATTCATGAACGCCCCAGCGTATTGTCGCCGGGGGGCAATTGTTTTTAGTTTGTCTCGTCCTCCGCATCGCAGCAACTGGTCCGAACTTTCTGCAAACAGTTTTGTAATTGCAATATTCAAAAATTTTGTAAAACCTTTTGTCGGAAACAGAGAGGCCGATGCTCGACGCCAATACCTACTTAAACATCACGAGGTAGTAACTTCCCTAAATGTGATGGGGATGTAAAATCAGGTAGCCTGTGGAACGGTGCGAAATGTGTTTCGGCGATTTTAGCGGAACTTATCGAGTTTGGAGGGGTGTTAATGGCAGATTCGGACGCATCGGTGGACACCGACTGTCGTAAAAAAATATCGGAAAACCTGACTAGAGAAGACTGGATTTCAGGAGCCTGGAATATGCTTGGGGAAGGTGGGCTGGACGGCGTACGCATTGAACCACTCGCCCGTCGACTCGGCGTTACCAAGGGGAGTTTTTACTGGCATTTCAAAGACCGACAGGAGCTGCTGGACGCCCTATTGGACCTCTGGTTTTCCTCCTGGGATTACGAGATTTCCCATGATTTGTTGACTGATGCTGCACCGTCCGACCGGATCTGGGCCCTATTTGAAAGCGTGATCGGACGACTTTCGCGCGGGCAGACCGTCTCGCTCAGAATGTTGTCACACAATGACCAAGATGTAGCCCGGCGCATTGAAGAACGCGATCGGCAGAGGTTGGCTTTTCTGATTGATCAACTTCAGGAAATTGGATTTTCACCGGATGAGGCGAGTGTGCGTGGACAGGTATATCAGGTGATAATGACTGGCGAATTTTTACGTAGTGGCGGGCAGCCATTGTCAGAACGTATTGACAGGGCGCGTGATTACCATTTGCTTCTTTCCACCAGACCCCAATAAAAACAGCTGATTATACACCATACGCCAGCGTATTGAACCTCTGTTACTCTCGGCGTAAACTGGAACCCTACAGCTCTTGCCTGTTTGGAGGGTTGTGAACTAGAGATTGGCACATTATGGCGGGCCGTTTAAGCAAAACGGATGATAAAGGCGCTCGATCCTACCGAGACCTGCAGGAGCATATGAATGCGCTGGAAGAGGCGGGTTTGCTTCTTCGTATCGACAAGCCAATCAATAAAGACACAGAACTTCATCCTCTGGTGCGTTGGCAGTACCGTGGCGGCATACCTGAAGCCGAGCGAAAAGCGTTTCTGTTTACCAATGTGTATGACAGCCTGGGCCGTACCTATGATATGCCGGTTCTCGTGGGCGCCCTGGCAGCAAACCGGGATGTATATCGCATCGGCATGGGCGTGCAGCTGGACGAAATAGGATCCTGTTGGGCCAGGGCGATGACAGGACCGATTGACCCCATCGAGGTCAATAAAGCGCAATGCCAGGATGTCATGTTTGTCGGTGATTCTCTTATCGGTAAGGGGAAAGGCCTGGATGCTCTGCCAGTACCGATCTCGACTCCTGGTTTTGATAGCGCCCCCTATCTGACAGCAGGTTTGTTTGTAACGAAGGATCCTGAGACTGGCGTCGCGAACATGGGAACATATCGCGGTGGCCTGAAAGCCTCAAATCGAATGGCGGTGAGGATGTCGGCTCGGGAAGGCGGTGCTGGCGGTTATCTGCATTGGGAAAAATACAAGGTACGTGGTGCCAAAATGCCGTGTGCGGTAGTTCTCGGGTGCGCGCCAGTTGTCGCGTATACCGGTCCACAGAAAATCCGAAGGGATGTCGATGAGTTAACTGTCGCGGGCGGACTGGCTGGCGAACCTATTAAAGTGGTCAAATGTCGGACGGTCGATTTGCTGGTTCCGGCGGACGCCGAAATCGTTATAGAAGGCCTTGTTGATACCGAATATCTCGAACCGGAGGCGCCTTTTGGCGAATCCCACGGGCACATATCCCTTGAAGACTTTAACATGATTTTTGAAGTTACGGCGATTACCCGAAAAACGAATGCTGTCCTGTCGTCAATTATCAGCCAGGTAACACCGTCAGAGTCGTCCGTAATAAAACGCGTTGCATACGAACCCATGTTCCTTGCACACATCCGCGATCATCTGGGAGTTAAGGGTATCAAGCAGGTGTTCATGCACGAACCGTTAACCAACATTCGTCGGGTCATATTCCTGCAAATGGAACCCGGCACGCCGCGGACGGAGATTTGGCGTGCCCTTTATGGCGCCGCCAGCATGAGAGCCGACTGCGGAAAATATGTGATAGCCGTAAACGAGGATATCGATCCCGATAATGGTGACGCCATCTTCTGGTCTCTTGCTTACCGGGCGGACCCGGAAAATGATATCGAGGTGTTGCGGCATCGGGACGCCGGTCACGGACCAAAAGGCGGGGATGGTGAACGTCCCGAGGATTCCACCTTGCTTGTGGACGCAACACTGAAGCGGGATATGCCGCCACTGGCACTTCCTAAAAGGAAATACATGGAGCGCGCCCGGGAGATATGGGAAGAGCTTGATATGCCACCCCTTAACCCCGAACACCCCTGGTATGGCTATTCCCTCGGAGACTGGACCGAAGAGTGGGAATTTCTGGCAGAGCAGGCATCACAGGGGAACTATCTTGTGAATGGAAAGCGCAGCGCTCAGCGCCGTCGTTCTGGCGTGAAGCCCAACACTCACGTCCGGTCCGTTCCAGGTTGGGATGAAAATAATAGTTGAGGCAAAGAGGGCAAGGTGATGGTGAACAAAATAAATGACATGACCGTTGAGGATCGGGGCTATACCGATCTGCACGAGCATATTGAGGAGCTGCGCTCGGGCGGGCTTCTGATAGAAATCGATAGGGAAATCAACAAGGATACCGAGATGCATCCGCTGGTGCGTTGGCAGTTTCGCGGAGGGATCGAGGAAGAAGACAGAAAGGCCTTTCTGTTTACCAATATTACGGATTCCATGGGACGAAAGTATGACATACCTGTACTGGTCTGTGGCCTCGCGGGGAACCAGAAAATTTATCAACTTGGTATGCGGTGCGACCTGAAAGCCCTGAAAGACACCTGGATCAATGCAATAAACAACCCACTTGAGCCCAATTTGGTGCCCGATGAAGAGGCGCCCTGTCATGACCTTGTGTACGTCGGAGAAGATCTGCTCAATGGGAATGGTCTTGACGCAATTCCCGTACCAATTTCGACGCCCGGCTGGGATAACGCTCCTTACTTCTCGTCGTCCCATTTCATCACCAAAGACCCAGCCACCGGTATCCAGAATATGGGTAACTATCGCGGAATGGTTAAAGCACCAAACAGACTTGGCATGAATCCTTCAACAGAACTTCGCACGGGCGGATATATGCACTGGCTGGAATGGAAAAAACTCGGCAAACCCATGCCGGTGGCCGTTGTGATTGGTGCCCCACCGGTTGTTTCCTTCACGGCTGTGCAGAAGGTTCCGGAGAAGGTTGATGAGTTATCGGTATCGGGTGGTCTCGCAGGATCGCCATTGAATATCACGAAGTGTAAGACAGTGGATCTTGTTGTGCCGGCGGAAGCGGAAATCGTAATTGAGGGGTTTGTTTCGACCGAGCTGCTTGAACCTGAGGCGCCGTTTGGTGAATCCCACGGGCATGTCAATCTTCAGGAATATAACGCATATCTGGATATTACTGCGATTACGCGGCGGGAAAACGCGGTAATGACATCCTGGGTCAGCCAGGTGACACCCTCTGAGTCGGGCACGATCAAACGCCCGGCATACGAGGCGCGCCAGATCGAGCATCTTCGTGATCACCTGGGGATCAAGGGTGTAAAACATGTGTCCACCCACGAACCTCTTACCTCACTTCACAAACTGATTATCGTGGTGTTTGAGAGAGGGGTTCCGAGAACCGAAATATGGAGGGCGTTATATGGGGTGGCGTCGCTGCGTCAGGCTGAGGGTAAGTGGATTATCGCAGTAAACGAAGACATTGATCCCGATGATACTGATGCTGTTTTCTGGGCGATGTCATACCGTTGCAAGCCCCATAACGACGTGGAGACCCTGAAGCACAAGCATGAAGGACATGGCCCACGCTCTCTCCTGGATACTGAAGATAGTGCAGTCCTGATCGATGCAACGCTGAAGGAGACATTTCCACCAGTCTCGTTACCTAAGCGGGAGTTTATGGAAAAGGCCAAGAGGATATGGGAAGAATTGGGTCTGCCCAAACTGAAACCGAAAGCGCCCTGGTTTGGCTACGATCTCGGCGAATGGAATTCAGGGCTGGAGGCAATGGCACGCCGCGCGGTGAAGAGCGAATATTGGACGACGGGCAAGATAATCGCTCAACGCCGGCGGGGCGATGTACCGATCAACACGGAAGTCCGGACCCTCGATATCGGTAACCCGGGCGCAGGTGACGATGTCGACGAAAATTTAACCTGGGACAGGCTGGAGGACGCTTCTCAGCTGAAAGATCAGGATAAGTAAATAACCCCAACTCTTTGAAAGAAAACCATGGCGGATGGTGACGCACCCAAACGGAGTTATCCCGATCTACATGATCACCTGAGGGCACTGGAAGACCGTGGCCTGCTTGTGACCGTTGATCGGGAGATTAATAAAGATACCGAGCTTCACCCGCTTGTGCGTTGGCAGTTCCGTGGTGGATTGGAGGAAAAGGACAGAAGAGCTTTTCTTTTTAATAATGTGATCGACAGCAAGGGGCGGAAGTTTGATATTCCGGTTGCGGTTGGTGTGCTGGCCGCGAGCCGTGACATATATCGCACCGGAATCGGCTGCGAGCTGAATGAGATAGAAGAAACCTGGAAGAGGGCAATTGCCACCCCGATTGATCCCGTAGAAGTCACCAATGCGCCCGCTCAGGAAATAATCTGGCAGGGTGCTGATCTGGATAAGGACGGGCAGAGTCTGGATGGGATCCCCGTGCCGATTTCGACGCCTGGCTGGGATAATGCCCCGTACACGACATTGTCACAATACATCACAAAAGATCCGGATACCGGTATCCAGAATATGGGTAACTATCGTGGCCAGATTAAGAGCCACAAGCGCATGGGGATGAACCCGTCACTTGAGTTACGCCCGGGGATATATGTCCATTGGGAAAAATACAAAAAACGTGGCGAGAAAATGCCTGCTGCGGTCGTCCTCGGCGCACCCCCTTCGGTAACCTTCACGTCGGCGATCAAACTGCCGGAGACAATGGACGAATTCCGTGTGGCGGGCGCGCTGGCCGGTTCGCCAATCAATATTGTAAAGGCGAAAACCGTTGACCTGATGGTACCGGCAGAGGCCGAAGTTGTGATAGAGGGGTATATCGAGACTGAGTATCTGGAACCGGAAGCGCCGTTTGGCGAATCCCACGGTCACGTAAATCTTCAGGAATATAACGCATACATGGATGTCACCTGCATAACTCGGAAGAAAAATGCCATTCTGACTTCGATCATAAGCCAGGTGACGCCGTCGGAGTCGTCCGTAATCAAACGTGTTGCTTATGAGCCAATGTTTACCGAACATCTGCGCGATCACCTGGGTATCAAGGGTGTAATCCGTGTTTCAATGCACGAACCCCTGACCAATATACGCAAGCTGATCATCGTTGTTTGCGAGCGTGGCATGCCAAGTACGGAAATCTGGCGTGCTCTTTATGGTGCCTCGTCCCTGCACCGCGCAGCCGGAAAATATGTGATTGCCGTCAATGAAGATATCGATCCGAACAATGCCGATGCAATTTTCTGGGCGATGGCCTATCGTGCAAATCCTGCACTGGATGTCGAGATTTTAAGACACAAGGATTCCGGTCACGGCCCGCGGAGTGCGCGCAACGGGGGCGAAGACGCGGCTGTCCTTTTCGACGCGACGCTGAAAGAGGATTTTCCACCAATCTCCCTGCCTAAAAAGGAATACATGGAAAGGGCAAAGGAGATCTGGGATGAACTTGGCCTGCCCGAACTGAAACCACAGGTTCCATGGCATGGGTACTCTCTCGGTGAATGGGAGGAAGAATTTGAGGTTATGGCCAAACGCGCCGTCGAAAGCGACTATTTTAAAACAGGTGATATTATTGCCCAGCGTCGGCGTAACGACCTCGCGATGAACACCGAGGTGCGTACGATAAAATCTGATGACGATTGCTAAATTCATTCCAGAAGCGATGGTCGCAGCTGTCCGATATTACCTTGTGATCTCATGTTTCTGGGCTCATGGGGTTTCTACCAGGTAGAGCGGGCTTGCAGATAAAGCAGCAGTTCTCTATGGCCTTTGGCTGGAGTTAGAAATTTTAATGCTTGTTTTTCAAGGGGGAGAAAATGCCAAAGAAAACGCTCAGCGACTGTACTGTGGCAGATGCCTACCTTGCAGTTCTTGCAGACCGCGGTGTCGACTACCTGTTTGCCAACGCTGGAACCGACTTTGCACCTTTGATCGAAGCTTTGGCGAAGGCCCAGGCGCTCGGTACGGCAATTCCTGTACCGGTAACATGCCCACACGAAAACACGGCACAGCATATGGCGATCGGTCACTATCTGGTTTCCGGACGGCCCCAAATGACCATGATGCATGTGAACGTGGGAACCGCTAATGGCATGAACGGGCTCTTGAACGCGGCGCGGGGCTATGTGCCGATGCTCTTTACTGCGGGACGCACGCCCACGAATGAGAGTGAACTCGCAGGTCACCGGAGCCTGGATATACACTGGACACAGGAAATGTATGACCAGGCGGCGATGACTCGCGAAGCCGTGAAATGGGATTATGAGCTTAGAAATGGTGCTCAGGTCGAAACCATAGTGGATCGTGCCTTGTCGGTGTCAATGAGCGAACCCAGAGGCCCCGTCTATCTGTCGCTCCCACGCGAGGTACTCGCGTCGAAAATTAATAAGTTCACATACAATTCTCCCACGCGTGTAAATCCAGCCATGCCGCCTGCACCAGAAGCATCAGCCCTTGACCAAACGGCGTCTCTCCTGGCCAATGCGGAACGCCCCGTGATGATCACCAATTGGGGCGGTCGAAATCCCGGCGTAATGGAACCACTTGTGGCAATTGCTGATAGATTTGCCATACCGGTGGTCGAGTACCGGAATCGTTTTGTGTCCATGCCACCCCGTCATCCAATGCATGCGGGGTACAACCCCAACCCTTATGTAAAAGACGCGGATGTTATTGTCGTTTTTGACACCGTGGTACCGTGGTTGCCGTCGCAGGTGTCACCGCCCGAAGACTGCAAGGTCATCCATATTGCCGCTGACCCAATGTACACAATGGTCCCGGTACGTGGTTTTCCGGCTGATCTGTCGTTGACCTGTCCTGCCGATATTGCTTTTCGCATGCTGCTGCCGGTAATGGCCGAATACCAGAAGGCGGCAGCGGATAAAATTTCAAAACGACGTGACCTCATTTCGAAACGGCACCGCAAACTTGAAGAGAGCTGGGAGGAAAGGCTGGCTGCAGAGAAAAACCAGTCGCCTATCAGTCCTGCATACATATCCCATTGCCTGAACAATGTTCGCGATCCGGATAGCATCATTGTTCGTGAATCACCGCTCATGCAGGAGTACATCGATACTGATCGCCCCGGCATGATGCTCAACGCCGGTGCTGCTTCCGGCCTCGGGCATGGTATGGGTGTCGCGCTTGGTGCCCAGCTCGCCGCACCCGACAAACTGGTGATTGGTACCGAAGGCGATGGTGCCTATATGTTTAATGTACCGGTCTCGGCACATTACGTTGCAGCGGAGCAGAATCTGCCGATCCTCTGGGTAGTATTCAATAATCAGCATTGGCAGGCTGTCCGACGGTCCACGGTCGGACTTAATCCTGAAGGGTTTGCTGCAAAGGCCAACCGGCAGCCCCTGACCCACTTTACCGTAGATCAACATTACGAAAAGGCGGTGGAGATTTCAGGTGGGGCAGGATTTCGCGTGACTGAACCCTCGGAACTGATGCCAACGCTTGACAGGGCTCTGGACGTTGTTACGGGTGAAAAACGCCAGGCACTGGTCAATATAGTATGTGGTGCTTCCTAACCTGCGCCAACAGTTTCTGGTCAAATGGGTATGGTCAGCCTTGGTTCTTCGAGTTACCCTATTTGCAGCGATGGCGAACCGAAATTGAGAATTACGAATTGCCAGGGACTAGGTAAAAAGGGGAGAACAACGCGTGAGCGAATTCGCGACGTTGCATGAAATTGTAAAGGCTGCGCATCGAAACCTATCGCCCGGAGCCTGGGACTATCTGACGGGAGGCGCGGACACGGAGACTTCACTTCTCCGAAACCGGCAGGCGCTGGATAGCCTGGCATTCAAACCAATGGTGTTAAATGACGTTCGCGAGATTGATCTCGCCGCAAGGGTTCATGGGAAGAAAAAGCGGTTACCAATCGTTCTTGCACCGATGGGTTCGCTCGATGCACTCGATCCGGGTGGCGCTCTGAGTGTCGCAAAGGCGGCTGAGGACTTTGGTGTCATCAGTTACCTCAGTTCAGTAACCCGGCCGGGGATCGATGAAATAGCCTCGGGAACCAGCCACGAAAAGGTTTTCCAATTGTATGTCCGCGGAGACCGCGAGTGGATTTCCCAGATTACAAACAGGGCCATTGACCTGGGTTACATTTATTTCTGTCTGACTGTGGACGTTGCAATTTATTCGCGGCGGGAACGTGACCTGATTAAGCGCTATAAACCGAGCGGTAGAGCTCGTAACGATGAGGGGTGGGAGTTCCAGGCGGCGCTCGACTGGGATCTCGTCAAGTGGTTCAAGGACACTTGGGACATCCCCCTTATCCTGAAAGGGATCGCAACGGCGGAAGATGCTGCGCGGGCGGTTGGGCACGGCGTTGACGTCGTATACGTATCAAACCATGGCGGTCGGCAGCTCGATCACAGCCGCGGGACTATCGACATGTTGCCGGAGATTGTGAGGGAAGTGGGAGGCAAGGCAGAAATCGTAATCGATGGCGGCTTTTGCCGCGGGGCGGATATCGTCAAGGCACTGGCCCGTGGCGCCGACGCCGTTGCCATTGGCAAGATCCAGGGTCTAGGCCTGGCCGCTGCAGGGCAGGAGGGTGTTGTGCGCGTTTTGGAACTTCTTGAAGTTGAAATGAATACCGTGATGGGCCTTTTGGGCCTGGATAACCTGGAAAGGCTTACCGAAGATTTTCTCGAACCCGCTCAGCCGGTGGTGGCACCTGCCGTTCTCAGCGCGTTTCCGTTTCTCAATCTGTTGCCGCAGGAGTACTGAACCACATGACTAAAATCAACGAATTTGATCGTCCAACCGTCGGTGACAACAAACAGATGGAATGGGTGAGCGATGTCGCTGCAGAAATGCTGCGCAAGCTGGGTGTTAAATATGTCGCCCTTAATCCGGGCGCGAGTTACCGGGGTTTTCACGACTCACTTGTAAACTATCTTGGCAATCAGGATCCACAGATGCTTCTGTGTCTTCATGAGGATCACGCGGTGTCGATTGCTCATGGATACTCAAAGGTCGCTGACGAGATGATGGGGACAATTCTTCATTCGAATGTTGGGCTGATGCACGGGTTGATGGGAATATTCAATGCCTGGTGTGACCGTGCGCCCATAATGGTGATGGGCGCGACCGGGCCGGTCGACGCTCCATTGCGGCGACCGTGGATTGACTGGATCCACACAGCCAAGGATCAGGGCGCGCTCCTGCGAAATTACGTTAAGTATGATGATGAACCGCGTTCCGCAGAAGCAATTGTCGAGACTATGCTTCGTGCCAATATCATGGCGCAGCAGGCTCCCAAGGGGCCGGTATACGTATGCCTGGACGCGGGTCTGCAGGAGACACGGTTACGTGACGGTGAGGTGAAAATCCCTGATGTGGAACGTTTTCATCTTGCCGATCCGCCTCCGGCGTCACCGGAGGCCGTGGCGGCAACCGCGGATATGATTGTCAATGCGAAGAACGTGGTGTTCATGTTTGGCCGCATGTCGGCCAAGAAGGAAAACTGGGACCGACGCCTCGAGCTGGCAGAATTAGTGGGGGCAGGCGTCATTACGGATCTCAAGAACCGGGTTGTATTCCCAACCAACCACGGACTGCATGTCGGGGCCCCATCCAATTGGGTGAGCCCTCTCGGGCAGGAAGAGCTGATGGCCGCTGATGTAGTGGTGGCATTCGACTGGGTGGATCTGGCTGGATCTCTTAAGCCCCTGGCTCCCCGAGGTGGCGTGCCCGGTAAAATCGTGAACTGTACAGTTGATTCATATTCCCATAATGGCTGGAGCGCAGACCATTTCGGAATGGCGCCCGCTGATGTGCCCGTCCTGGCAGATCCGGATGTATTTATCGGGCAGTTGAAGGATGCCCTAAAGAGCAGGCTTGACGGCACGTCTCGCTGGGACGGTGCGGCCAAGCCCAAGGCGGATGCTCCCCAAAAGGAAGACAAGGCGGCAGGCGCGGCGATAGCTCCCCGGGACATCGCCCACGCACTTAAAGACGCGCGTGGTGATCGGGAGCTCACACTCACCCGGGTACCATTGGGTTGGGCATCAGATGCGTGGGATTTTGAGCATCCACTAGATTACATGGGAAATGATGGCGGAGGTGGTCTGGGTTGCGGGCCGGGTAGCGCCATCGGGGTTGGCCTTGCGCTAATTGAAAGCGAACGAATACCTGTGGCAATCCTTGGCGATGGTGACTTCATGCAGGGAGGCTCCGCTCTTTGGACCGCTGCACACTACCAGATCCCGGTCCTATTTATAATTTCCAACAATCGTTCCAATTTTAATGACGAGGTGCACCAGGAAGCGATGGCCAACCAGCGGAACCGCCCCGTGGAAAACCGGTGGATAGGACAACGGATTGATGAGCCAGCACTCGATCTTGCGGGTTACGCGCGTGCTCAGGGCGTACGGGCGGATGGTCCGCTTGAGAAGGTTGGGGATCTTGTTGCAGCTTTTGAGAAAGGGCTTTCAGTCGTTGCTGACGGGGAACCATTTTTGATCGATGTGCGCGTGCAGCCTGGCTACTCTTCTCCGATGGTTACCAGGGCAAGTGGGGAAGCCTCGACAGGGACGGCAAGTTGAGTAGGGTCATAAATGGCAGATATACTCGAGATCAAAAATGTCTCCAAAACCTACGATTCCGAGGGAGACAATCCGCTAAAAGCACTTGAAGGGGTTGATTTAAACGTTGCCGAGGGCGGGTTTGTTTCGGTGATCGGGCCATCCGGATGCGGAAAATCGACCCTTTTTAACATAATTGGCGGTTTGATTTCCGACTATGAAGGCGAAGTGATGATCGACGGCAGTCCGGTTGATGGCGCTCACAAGGATGTCGGGGTGGTTTTTCAGGAAGAATCGACGTTTCCTTGGCGGACGACGTTGGATAACGTCGCCTTTCCTCTTGAGGTGGAAGGGTTTGATAAAGCCACGAGGGAGGAAACGGCCCGAAAGTTTATCAAGCTGGTTGGGCTAGAGGGGTTTGAAAACCACTATCCCGCTCAATTGTCTGGCGGCATGAAACAAAGAACAGCCGTTGCGCGGACACTTGCTTACGAACCAAGAATAATGCTTCTGGATGAGCCATTCGGCGCTTTGGATGAGCAGACGCGGATGCTGCTGGGCGATAAGATGTTAGAGATTTGGGCGGCGTTAAACCAGACAATGCTTCTAATCACACACAATATTACTGAGGCAGTGCAACTTTCTGATCGTGTGGTCGTAATGTCTTTTCGACCGGGTATGATCAAGGAAATAATACCGATTGAACTGCCACGACCACGTTCGTCAGAGGTGATTTCCACACCAGAATTCGGAACATATGTCGGGAAGCTCTGGACACTGCTGCGGGAGGAGGCTTCCCGTTGAATGGTACAGGCATAAGCGGAAATCGCTGGCACATAGTCTTGGCCACACTTCTGTAATAAACTGACATCGGGTGAAACTGAAATTTGGGAGGAAAAATGTCTAAAATATTGAAAACATTAGCAATTTCGGCAATGGGGGCCGCTCTTGTAGCAGGTTCGGCGAGTGCCGCCGATAAGGTTCGGCTCGTTAACAGCACCAAAGTAGTATTTGAAACCGAGCATCCATACACAGGTTTGGATGAAGGAATTTATAAGAAACATAATCTGGATGTGTCCATCATTCACGGTTCTGGCGGTGCGGCTTCTCTCCAAGCCGTGATCGTGGGAAGCCAGGACGTTGTCTGGGGTAATGGGGTGCTTGGCGTTCTTTCTGCCTTTTCAAGAGGTGCGCCAGTCCGGATCCTTGCCAGCAACATTCGCGGCGTGCCGGATTTATATTGGTACGTAAAATCAGACCGCCCAATCAAAAGCTTTAAAGACCTCAAGGCCGGTCAGGAACTCGCCTACTCAAGGCCCGGGTCAACGACAAATTTGGCCGCCATATACATTAAGAAGGCACTGGGACTAAAAGCAAAATTAACGTCGGTTGGTGGGCCATCTGGCTCACGGACCCAGTTGATGTCCGGTCAAGTGGCAACAGGCTGGTCGGTGTTTCCGTTGAATAAAAACCTGCTGCGCGAAGGGAAAATTCGGGTCATTGGTACAGGAAAACTTGCTGCCGGTTTAAATGGCGTAACCATTCGCGTTGTTGCTGCAAATGTTAATTGGCTGAATAAAAACCGCGGTACTGCCAAGCGGCTGATGCAGGCATTTAAAGAGGCCCGCCATATGACGTATACGAGCGACAAGCGTTTGCGTGCTTACGCCAAGCGGTGGAAGCTTAAGTATGAAGACGTAAAAACGGCGCCACAGGACACTCCTGCAGCGATGACTACGTTATTACCGGTGGCGGGGCTTGATAAGATTAATCAGATTGCCCTTGAAAATAAAAAAATCAAGAAGCTGCTGACGGCGGCACAACTGAAAGAGCTTGTGCATCCGATGGGTAACAAACCCTGAACGGTTTGTATTTGTTTTGATGGCCGGGGGATATGAGAAAACTGCATAAAACACCCGTGGTTGTGGGCCTTCTCGGGTTGTTATTAAGTGCTTTGTTGCTCGAATTGTTGGTCGACGCAGGTTGGATCATGGAGCTTGTTATCCCCCGGCCATCGGACACGATACTTGCGTTTCCAGACGTGCAGGCCGACATGGACCTGTTTGGGAATTTTCTGGTAACCCTCGGGATGACCGCGGCTTCCACATTTCTGGCCTTGGCGATAGGTATTCCCTTCGGTTATTTCTTATACCGCAACACTCGTTTCGGAATAGCCTATGAAGGTTGGCTGGCGGCAGCGTTTGCGGCACCAACGGTGCTGCTTTACCCCCTGTTTCTCGTTATCTTTGGGCGGAGTCACGCAACTCTGATTGCAATGGGTTTTATTCCGGGATCTATCCCGATCATTATTCAAACACGCCAGGGACTTTTGGGTGTTTCCAAAACATTACTGAATGTCGGTCAGAGTTTTAACGTTTCCGATCGTGACATGTTTTGGAAAATACAGTTGCCAAGTGCTGTACCAACCATTTTCACCGGGATTCGAATTGGGGTGATGTATACGTTGGTTAACATCGTTGCAATAGAGTATTTGATCGATTTTGGTGGATTGGGACGGATAGTTTCGGAGATGTTTTTTAGATTTGATACACCAGGAACCTATGCAAGTATCATTGCTGTCGTTCTCGTTAGTGTATTGTTTTACTGGGGGTTCGGGAGAGTTGAAAAATGGCTCAGACCGGCTTGAACATGTCCACCCCGGAAGCGAGTGTCGGCGGTCTTGATCTTTCAGTTAGCCGGATTCGCGTTATAACCGTTTTTTTTGTGCTTCTGGCATGGGAGGTATTTGCGGTTCTGGGATCCATGGAAGTTCTATACGGGGACGTGATTCCACATGCTTGGGTAATAGCGATCGGTGTTTACGATGAACTGTTCTCGGCAGGGTTCTATCGGGATCTGGGAATTACGTTTGCGGAACATATAGTTGGTTTTGTGGTTGGTTCGGCGTTTGCGATCTTTCTGGGTATATGGATGGGGACCAATGAACTATTCAGGAAATCCCTTGAACCGTATTTGAATGCAATCGGTTCTACGCCTAAAATTATCTTTCTCCCTATACTGTTCCTTATGTTTGGCACAGGGATAGAGTCAAAGATGGCGAAAGGATCACTTTCTGCCTTTTTTCCGGTTGTTTTTTCTACGACTCTGGGAATGGTTCTGATAAATCCGGTCCTAATCAGGGTTGGCAAAACGTTTAATCTCAGCAGATGGCAGATGATCTCGAAGGTGTACGTACCCGCCATGGTTAACCCCGTGATCACGGGGTTACGGCTTGGAATGGCTATCACGGTAATCGGCGTGCTGGTTGCAGAATTAAAATTTGCTGACGGTGGGCTGGGGTACCGGCTGGGTATATACTATGAACAGTTTCAAATCGCACCGATGTACGCGATTATCCTGATTATCTTTGCGCTTGCCGCTGGGGCAAATGTTGGAATGACCCGGCTACAGGACCGGGTCAATCGACATATGGCACCAACGGCGAGCAGGGGAAACAAGGCGCAATCCGGAGCATCCGGTGGCCTGGGGGTCATTGCCACCAATTAGACGGTATCAATAGAGGAGATATAAAAAAAATGGCTAAGGAACTTTTTGTTTCGGATTCAAACGGTCTGCCAGATGGAGAAAGAAAGATTGTTCCCAATGGGAACTACGAGATAGGCGTCTACCGTGTAAACGGAGATCTGTTTGCGTATCAGAACGTATGCCCCCATCAGGGTGGTCCAGCGTGTGAGGGTCTTTTGATGGCGAAAGTGGAAGAGGTCATTGCGGAGGACAAAACCTATCAGGGAATGACTTTCAACCACGACGAAATGCACATCGTCTGCCCGTGGCATGGGTGGGAGTTTGACCTGTCAACTGGCGACATGGTTGCCGACCGAAAATTTCGGCTGAAGAAATACGATGTCGTGGAGAAGGATGACGGAATTTATGTCGTCATCTGACCACCCCCCCGAGGAGGTTGAAAACTCTCCATTTCAAGGTAAGGCTGTTGAACGCATCGCCGAGGAAACCGGCGATCCACTTGCCAACGTTGAGCATGAAACTGCAGCCCTGAAGGAACTTGCCCAAAAGCTTATCGATTTGCCAGAGGGTGAAGTGCCGACGCCCGAGATGATCCGGAGCGGGCTCGATGCCCTGACCAAACTTTATACAGTCAGGTTTCAGGCGGGTGAGCGCTGGGACCCATTCATTAATGGTCGGGCTGTACCAGTAACTTCGGTGATGATTATGACGACAGCCATGTTACAGGCAGTAAATATAGAGTTGTTTGAACTTGGAATGTGGCAGGCCTGGTCCGGTGGCTGAACCGGGCGGATGTAAACGCTGAAAAGGAAAAGTGATATGGAGATTCCCACAGATCATCTGAACAGGATGTCAGTTGCGGAGTTTGACACTTCGAAACTGTTGATTAATGCGGCGCGACAGCGGGACCAGCGGAACTTCCAGGACACGCTGA
>JAYZQT010000067.1:0-23931 GCA_036136335.1 Pseudomonadota bacterium | reverse complement strand
TGTCAGCGCGATGGAACTCGCATTGATGGGTGGGTGGCCCACCAGAGGTGAACGAGCCGGTTCTGAGGCGCTTGAGTTCATCAGGAAGGGGTCAGGCTGATACCGGGGGCGGTTGAAGCCATTTTTTTTGCCCGAAATTTGGTTTAGCAACATGTGGGCAGGACGTTCTTACGGAAATTTCGGTCGCGCTTTATTTTCCATTCCCGTCGCATTGCATCGCTGCGGGATTTGTGGCGCTCCGCGTATAGCAAAACCCACTGACGGCCTCGCGTTGATTTTGCACCGGTACCGTCGTTGTGTGCTTTCAGCCTTGCATCAAGGTCGACTGTCCAGCCCACATAGGTATGCCAGCCCCGGGGCGTGCAGGTTCCAAGGATGTAAACATAGCTATTCATGCGGACGACACTCTAACGTCGTTGAAAACGACTCGCGCTGGTCAAATTGACTCAGCGCGGGTAACACATTGAGCATGGGCGTGTATGAGATCTGGGAGCTACTGGCCATTGCGGGGGTGTTTATCGCAGGGGGTCTGGTCAAAGGTGGCATTGGGCTGGGGCTCCCAACGATCAGTATGGGGTTGATGGTGATCTGGATGCCCGTTGAACAGGCCGCAGGAATTTTGATCCTTCCTGCAATCATTACCAACATCTGGCAAGCGTGGTTTGGCACCGCTCTTCGCCTGGTCGTGCGGCGACTATGGCCACTTTTTGTTTTTGTCATTATTGGTTCGCTTGCAGCGGCAATTCTGATCGCGGAGGCTGACACCGCACTGGCTGCCGGCCTGTTGGGCGCAATGTTGATTGTCTATGCCGGTCTTGGTCTGAGCGGTGCACGTTTCAAAGTACCGGTCCGCAGCGAAACTGCGTTAAACCCGATAATAGGTGTTTTGACGGGATTGATTTCAGGCGTGACAGCCATTTTTGTAATTCCGGTTGTGCCATATCTTCAGTCGCTGGATTTCTCGAAAGGTCGTTCAGGCGATGGGGACAGCTCACCTGATTATTTAAAGGCAACCGATGAAACCATGATCAAGGATGCGCTGGTGCAATCAATGGGCGTTACCATCCTTATTTGTATTGGTGGCCTTGCGCTCGGCTTGGGCATTCGCGGGGAACTTCCATCAAACGTCTTTGTTCCGGGTGCGATTGGGTCTTTTGCCGCGATCATTGGCATGGTGGCTGGCCGGTTGACCCGTAACAGGCTGTCGCTCGAAGTATTCCGCCGCTGGGTTCTTACTTCTCTGGTTTGTCTGGGCGCTGTAATGGTAATTCGGACGATTACATAGCGTTCGAGGAACCTGAGGGTCGGTCCATGCCCCGCTCCTTTCCTCCGTCACCTCCATGCCCTAGACTTTCAGGAGGCAAACGGGAGTTGTTTCATGCCCAAAATACTCAACCAGAAACAGGTTGAATTTTATCGCGAAAAGGGATTTCTGGCGCCGCTGGCTGGTATTGACCCAGCCGATGCTGCTGCAATGTGTGAAGACCTCTCTGTGTTTGAGAAGGAACAGGGCATGTCCGCGGGGGACATTAACATGAAGGGTCATTTGTGCTTTCGGCGGGCCTACGATCTGACATTTAATGAGCGGGTTCTAGATGTGGTGGAGGATCTGATTGGCCCAAATATTCTGGTATTTGCGTCGCGTTTCTGGATAAAAAAAGGTAACGACGGCAACTACGTAACCTGGCATCAGGATTCTGCTTACTTTGGGCTGGAACCCAATGATCTGGTGACAGTGTGGCTGGCCTTGACCGAGGCTTCTCCGGAAATGGGATGTATGAAGGTTATTCCGAAATCCCATTTAGGTAAAACCCATGAACACGAGGAAACCTTTCACAAACAAAATCTTCTGGCGCGTGGTCAGGCGATCCCTAACATTGATGATGGAGCCTTCGAATATATGGCATTGAAGACAGGTCAGTTTTCCTGCCATCACGAACGTATCGTTCACGGGTCTGATGCGAATCAGAGCAACAATAGCCGTATTGGGCTGGGAATTTTTTATATTCCGACACACGTCAAATCGACTATTGGAAGACGGACCGCATATCTGGTGCGCGGGATGGACGGATACGGAAATTGGGACCCGGATCCTGTGCCGAAAGGGCGGTTTGATCAGGAAATTCTCGATTATACGAAAGAGGCCAGTCTCCGTTATGTTGATCCTCAGTATGTACAGGAAGCGCATGGTTAGGGGCATCTGGTCTGAAAGTCGCCCGGATGGGTAAATATGCGCTTGGGCAGTCGGTACTCCGGTCAGAGGATCCCAGACTTCTTAGGGGTGGTGGCCGGTTTGCCGATGACTGGGTGTTACAGGGAATGGCCTATGGTTATGTTCTGCGGTCACCCCATCCTTCCGCCCGGATAGACATGATTGATACGGCCGCCGCCAAGGCCGCGCCCGGCGTCCTCGAGGTACTGACCGGCATCGATTGGCAGGCGTCCGGGTGGGGAAACGTGCCAGGTGATCCACCTCGCAGACTGCGTGATGGTACAACCGCTTACGCCCCGCCATTTCCTGCGCTGGCAGCCGACAAAGTGCGTTATGTCGGTGACCCTGTTGCTTTCGTGGTGAGTGAAAGCAGGGCACAGGCGCAGGATGCAGCCGAGTTGATTCAGATTGAGTACACCCCACTTGCTGCGGTCACCGATACAGAATTGGCGGGGTCAGACGCCGCGCCTCTGGTTTGGGAGGGTGCGCCCGACAATATTGCCTTTGTTCACCTGGTTGGGGACAAGGCGGCAACCGATGCCGCATTCGCTACCGCCAATGATGTTGTGGCCCAGAAATTCGTGGTTAACCGGGTCGCTCCGGCCACCATTGAGCCCCGGGCCTGTCTCGGCCACTACGACCGCATGGTCGATCGTTACACCATTTACACAACTCTACAGCATGCCAATCCGTACAGGATGAATCTGGCAAAAGTGATGAACGTACCTGAAAGCAAAGTCCGTGTGGTTTCAGGTGATGTCGGCGGTAGCTACGGAATGAAATCGTCAGTCTATAATGAAAACATTCTGGTGCTCTGGGCTTCCGCAATCACCGGCCGGGCGGTTAAATGGACCAGCGACAGGACGGAGGCATTCCAGTCCGACAGCCAGGGTCGCGACAACGTGACCACCGCCGAACTCGCACTTGACGGCGACGGAAGATTTCTTGGTATGCGTGTCAAGATTATCGGTAATCTTGGTGCCTATGTAACGCAGGCGGCAGGTGGCCCGTTGACGGTTAACCTTGGGACGCTGGCCGGGGTGTATACGACCCCGGCAATTCATGTTGATGTAACTGCAGTGTTCAGTAACACGACGTTGACCCGGCCGTACCGCGGGGCCGGGCGACCGGAAGCGGCGTTCATAATAGAGCGACTGGTAGACCTTGCTGCGGATCGTATGGGTATTGATCCTGTTGAACTTCGTCGACGAAATACCATCTCGTCGAATGATATGCCGTTTCAGACCGGGTTGACCTTCAAATATGATTGCGGGGCGTTTGAGGAAAACATGGATTTGGCACTGGAGATGGCGAAATATGACGGGTTTGCTCAACGACGCGCCGGGGCAGCGGCGCGGGGCAGGCTGCGCGGCATCGGAATATCAAACACGATTGAGCGTGCCGCCGCGCCCGGGTTTGAGGCTGGCGAGGTTCGTTTTGACCGAACCGGTACCGTCACGGTGCTGTCGGGGGCGACCAATCATGGACAGGGCCATGAAACAGTGTTCAAGCAGCTTGTTTGTGACAGGTTAGGGCTTGAATTCGACGAGGTGCACTATGGGCAGGGTGATACTGACCTTGTACCTTTTGGTCAGGGTACGGGAGGTTCCCGTTCGGCGACCATCGGTGGATCAGCATTGCTGATGGCATCAGACAAAATTATCGATAAAGGAAAGAAAATCGCGGCCCATTTGCTTGAGGCGCCTGTCGAAGACATTGAATTTTCCGAAGGTATGTTCCTTATTGCCGGTACAGATAGCAAGGTAACAATAAAAGAAGTAGCGGTCGCCGCGACCCAGCCCGCCCGCCTGCCTGCAGGCATGGAGCCCGGTTTAATCGCTCAGGCAGTCTACAATGCTACAGAAATGAACTACCCGAACGGGTGTCATGTAGTTGAGGTCGAGATCGATCCCGAAACCGGGGCCGTTGAAGTAATTGCCTACAATGTAGTTGATGATGTTGGTACGGTGATGAACCCGTTACTACTCAAAGGTCAGATTCAGGGTGGGATTGGACAAGGACTCGGTCAGGCTCTCATGGAGGACCAGCGTTATGATCCGGACACAGGCCAGAACATTACGTCATCTTTCATGGATTACAGCCTGCCTCGGGCTGACAATTTTTCAATGATAGACGTTAAAAGCAATGGCGTGCCAACTGCAACCAATCCGCTTGGAGTCAAGGGTGCCGGAGAGGCTGGCACCGTCGGTGCCCTCCCAGCGGTTACAAATGCTGTCATTGATGCGCTGTCCGGGTTTGGGGTTGACCACATTGAAATGCCGGCGACCGCCGAACGGATCTGGCGGGCCATGCAGTCGTAGGGAAAGCGCCTGTTTCGTAATCCGGGGGTTGGTAATTATCTTGTTATGGATCATCCGACCCTCACACTTTCGCAGGTTTGGTGACAAAATACAGGGACCTTCATTGATCAATAAAAGGGATAATGACCATGCCGTTAACCATGCATCAGGCTTCCGTTCCGGTTTTCAATCAAACGCTGGCTGCTCTGTCAAAGGTGCTCGACAAGGCTGCAGCGCATTGCGCCACGTCCGGTCAGGATTTTACCGAACTCGCGCAGAGACGACTGGCACCAGACATGATGACGCTTGCACAGCAGGTGCAACAGGCCTGCCATCATGCGACCCTTGTCGTCGCGCGCTGCGCTGAAACGGAACAGCCAGTTTTCGGTGATACTGATACAGACCTGGACGGGATGCAAAACCGCCTTGCCAGATCTCTCGAATTTCTTGACGGCATCTCACCGGAGAGCATGGAGGGTAGTGAGGAGCGGCGCGCGGAGATTCAGATTCGGATCGGTCTGCTGGCATTCAAGGGGCAGGACCTGCTGCTCCATTTTGCCATTCCGCAGGTGCTGTTTCATGCCACAACGGCTTACGACATTATCCGCCACGCAGGCGTGGAGGTCATGAAGGTGGACTTCCTGGGTGCAGCTTTCAGCCGCAAGATAGACTGAAGAACCCTCATGGCAACCTTTGTTCTGGTACATGGTGCGTGGCCTGGAGGCTGGTGCTGGCGGGATGTCCGGCGGCATATCGAGGCTGCAGGACATGCGGTGCACAGCCCCACCCTGACCGGCGTCGGCGAGAGGCAGCATCTGATTTCTGCCGTGACCGATATTTCAATCCATATTGAAGATGTGGTGAACCTGATCGCATGGGAAGAACTCGCCGACGTTATCCTCGTTGGTCATTCCTACGGCGGAATGGTCATTACCGGGGTGGCTGATCGGGTTCAGAGTGTGCTACGCCATGTGGTTTATCTTGACGCGTTTGTGCCAGAAGATGGTGACAGTTCAACCAGCCTTGGGGTTCGTTTGATGAATCCGGCAGCGACGCAGGAGGATTTTGACAAGGAGATAACCCGGCGGACCGAGCGCACGAATGACACAGGTGGCGTACCCCCAGATCTGGAGCGTCTGTTCGATATTCCATTAACAGAAGTCAACCGGCGCGCCTGGGTAGCGCGCCGCGTGACCCCCCAGCCGCTCTCGGCACAGACGACACCGGTGCGTTTGCCGAATGGCGGCTCTGGCGGCTTGCCAAGAACATATATTCTGTGCACCGGCGGGCCGGACAGGACGCCGTTTATGGTTTTGGCGGATAAAGTTCGCGGTGACGCTGACTGGGCATGTCACGAGCTCGCGACAACTCATGACGCGATGGTTACAATGCCGGACGAAACAGCAGATCTTCTTATGACAATAGCGGCGGATTGAAAAGGCGGGCAGACAATGGTTCAAGCATGTTGGAATGATACAATCCTTGCGGTAAGCGACAGCGTCGCCCACGTCGAAGGAAATGCCTACTTTCCGATGGATTCCGTGAGTGGTGAGTTCCTGAAGGAAAATAACGGATATGGTATGACGTTCTGTCACTGGAAGGGCTTTGCAGCGTATTACGATGTGGTGGTTAATGAAAACGTACTGGAGGCCGCCGCCTGGCGTTACGACGTGCCCTATCCGCAGGCGGAGTTGATCGCTGACCATGTAGCTTTCTGGAGAGGGGTAGAAGTAACCGATGGGCCGGAAGGGCCGGGTTACGTTGAGCCAATACCGAGCCTGCGCGAGGGCAAGACTGGCTGGGAGGCACTTTGCTGGGCCCTGCGCCATCCGCCGAAAACCACGTTGGACGCGATGGAAATATTTGAACTAACCGATTTATCCGAAAACGGGATCCGCGACGCGTGGAAGATTCCGGATGTCCAACGCTATGCCACGCGCTACCGCTGGACGTTGATGGGCGGTGACGGTGCACCCGTCCAGCTGACCAGGGCCGAGGGTGAGCCGATCACTATTAGATAAGGGCCTGACATTCTGGTTCGCCATGTTGTCTGTTGACTGTCGTTGCGTCGGAAGGGTCGGAAGACTGGTAACGCGGAACTGGGTTGGGAGAATTAGATAACCCTGTCACCCGTCAACTCAGAGATATCTTCATCGGAATATCCATAGCGTTGCAGGATATCGATCGTATGTTCGCCGTATTCCGGTGCTGCAGTCACCCTGTCAGTATCATGTCGGTTTGGCGTTCGCGTTAAATGCAGCGGCTGGGCCACGATTTCAATATCACCCATTTTTTTGGTATGGACCTTCTTGGCGATGCGGGTATGTATAACCTGAGGGTCGGCGAACGCTTCGTCCAGGGTGTAGATCGGTCCACAGGGTATGCGCACCCCATTTAAAAGTCCTATCCAGTGGGCACTGGTGTTTGTTACGGTTACTTTTTCGATTTCCACGACCAGCGCAGGTCGGTTTTTATAGCGGTCGTCGAATGTCGTGAAGCGCGGATCTTTTAACAGATTTTCGAGTCCGGTAGCAGAACAGAACCGGTCCCACATTTCTGGCATTGGTGCGATATTGATATAGCTGTCACTGGTACGGAACGCACCCATGGGCGCAATCGACGGGTGATGGTTGCCTGCTTGCGGGGGTATTTCCCCGTCTACCAGCCATCGCGCAGCCTGAAAATCGAGTAGAAAAATCATTGCTTCAAGGAGTGATGTTTGCACCCACTGTCCCTCGCCTGATCGTTCTCGATCGTATAGCGCCAACATGATGCCATTAGCACACAGAATGCCGGCCATCATGTCGCTTATGGCGGCACCAGAACGCATCGGCCCGGTGCCCGGCTCGCCGGTAACCATCATATGCCCACCAATGCCCTGTGCAATCTGGTCGAGACAGGGGCGCTCGGAGTAGGGTCCGTCCTGCCCAAAACCCGAAATACTTGCGTAGATTAACTGGGGATTAATTGCTTTCAGCGTTTCGTAATCAACATTGAGGCGATGCTTGACACCCGGTCGCATGTTTTCAACGACCACGTCGGCGTCTGCGGTCATCCGGTAAAAGATTTCACGGCCTTGATCGGATTTCAGATCCAGTGTCATCGACTGCTTGTTTCGGTGCAGATTCTGGAAATCGGGGCCGTGACGGCGGCCGAGATCGGCGCTGTCTGGCGCACCCGGAGTTTCTATTTTGATCACGTTGGCGCCCCAGTCGGCAAGCTGGCGCACCGCAGTTGGACCCGAACGCGCACGCGTAAGATCCAGAACGGTAATGTCGGAGAGAATCTGCGTTACAGACGGTTGGGTCATTGAATTTTTTCCGCGTTTAGAATGAGTGATTCCAAGGTTTATCGGATAAACCTTGGAACATGAATGATTTTATGAGGAATTTACTCTTCGGGCAAAATGGTGCGAGGTTTGTTGTGTGATCGGAACCACCGCTCCCGACGCCGGTTCATGGCGCGTGCAGGGGCCGATATACGGTACGGCGTTCTTTACAGGCAACCTGTTTCCAATGAGCCACGTCGTGATGCCGCTCTGGGCGGCGATCGAGCTGGATGCATCGCTTTTCATCGTTGGAATCATTATCGCCAGCCGACAGGTTTTGCCAGTAACCCTGTCAATTCACGGTGGCGCGCTTCTGGACCGGTTCGGCCCTCGTCGCGTAATTGTCGTTCTCGGATTACTTGGAGCGTTGTCGACTGCAATGATACCGTTCTTTCCGTATATCTGGGCGACTATCGCCCTGCAGGTCATCATCGGGTTCTGCGAAACGACAAACTGGATCGGAGTACAAAGCGCAGTTGGCACATTACTCAAGGGTCAAGCGGTGTTTGCTGGACGCATGACCGCAGCGGCGCGCGGCGGCGGGGTTTTCGGTCCGATACTGGTGGGATTTTTCTACCAGACGACGGGCCCTGAAGGGGGTTTTCTTTGTTTTGGAGCGTGGGCGCTATGTGGCGCCGTTGGCGCTTCTTTTCTGCCACGGCAGAAGATCTCCGTGGCGAATACCCAGAGGGACCTCGAGCCTTCACCCACCGATGTCCTTCCACGCCTGGCTGACTACCGTGAAACTTTCCGACTGTTACTGATACCCGCCATCACGCTGGTGATTGCCGCGACATTCATGCGCCAGACAGGTTCTGGCATCCAGGCGTCATTTTACAGCGTGTGGCTGAAGGAGCTTGGCTACACTGCGGGTATGATTGGGGTGCTGATCGGCATCAGCAATGGTGTTTCGGCGCTTTCTGCACTGACCATAGGACCCCTGACGCGGAGAGTAGCGGATTACTGGCTGCTTATCGGGGCGGTCGGTTTCGCGATCGCGGGTGTGGCTGCGACGCCACTGTTAAACGGATTTGTCGTGTTGGCTTTAGCCATGAGCCTGCGCGGCGCGGGCCAGGGTCTTAATCTGCCACTGATGATTTCGATTGCCTCCCGCTCTGTTGCCCCACGCCTGCAGGGGCGGGTTGCGGCCCTGCGTATATCGTTCAATCGTCTCGGCGGGGCCCTTGTTCCGGTAATCATGGGCGCGCTCGCGGAAGTGGTCGGCCTGGAGAACGCGTTTTACGTCATTGGAGCTTCAGGGCTGTTGTTGCTCTTCGGCCTGTCCGCCTGGGTCACAGGAAACAGGGTCCGGTTCAAATCATGACAGGGTTGCGTAGGTCTACAGCGGAACGGGGTTTGATCCCGCGCTTAGCCGCGCTACACTTCATTGCAATAAACCGTTCTGGAGGCGCGCATGACCGATAAGGAACAGACGCTTGTAGTACTGCACGAAGAGGACACTGAATTCGAAGCAACCGGGCTGCGGAAACAGTTTGTCTATCGCGATCTTGGAATCGGCAAAGCAACGGGCGGACAGTACAACGCACATGTGATCCGTGCTGGAAGCGATCCCTCGCGGATTGAAGAACATATGCACACCGGTCTCCATTTCCAGCTGGTCTATGTAATCCGGGGTAACGTAACATTTTGGTACGAGGGCAGGGGAACGGAGACGCTGAAGGCCGGATCAGTCCATTTGCTGCCGCCGGGCATCAAGCATTCCGTTGAAAGCTGGTCGGACGATCTCGAGATGGTCGAAATCACCTCGCCGGAAGATTATGGAACTGAACTGGTCGCCGAAGCTGCCGAAGAGGGTGTTAACGCCGCCGAACAACCAGACCTAAATTCTTGCTGGTGATGCGCGAACGGTCTGCAATTACGTTCGAGACCAATATCAGGCATTTCTGCCAGTTTTCCTGCGAATTACCCCTTATCCAACGCCCGCAGCACATCTTCCGGTGTAACCGGAACGGCGGATACCGCACTGCCAAGTGGGCGGATTGCATCGTTTACAGCGCTCAGGATGGTCTGGGGTGCCCCCGCGGTCCCGCTCTCCCCGGCACCCTTCGCGCCGAGTGCTGTTTTGGATGTTGGCGTCACGACGTGATCAACCACGATATCGGGCATTTCGGCTGACATCGGGACCAGATAATCGGCCATCGTCGCGTTGAGAAGTTGGCCCGCATTGTCATAAATGCAGTGCTCGTAAAGAGCATCACCCAACCCCTGTACAACTGATCCGCGTTGCTGTTCGGCCACGAGCTGTGGGTTGATTACCCTTCCGCAGTCCTCGACCAGCCAGTATTTCAGAACCCTGAGAAACCCCGTGTCAGTGTCAACTTCAACGTAAGCCGCATGAGCAGCGTTGGTAAAAATGTAATCACGGACGCGGAACCTTTCGGTCGCAACCAGGTTCGGGTGATAGTCATCTGGCATCTCGTAGGAGCGCAGGAATACAATTGCGCCCAACTCCGACAGTGTGATGCGTTCGGTTCCTGTTTTGGCATCTACGGCGATCCCGTTTCGGATATCAAGGGAAAGCGGGTCGGCCTGTAAAAGCACACCGGCAAGTTCCAGGATCTGGGCGCGCAGGGCAATTGCCGCGCGCCATGCCGCTTCACCACCGATTCCAGCTCCTCGCGAGCCGTACGTGCCGCCGCCATAGGGCATCGCGTCCGTGTCGCCAGTTATTACCCGAACATTCTCGAACTCAACGCCAATGGCCGAAGCAACAACCTGGGCGGCCATGGTTTCGGTACCCTGGCCCTGTTCCGTTACGCCGATCAGGCAGGTTACGCCGCCGGCAGGCTCGAAGCGGACGGTGCACCCGTCCTGGGCGGAAACTGGTACTTTCGCAGGACCATAAATCAATGCGCCCGGGTTGGTCCCTTTGATAAAGGAGGCGTACCCAATGCCGCGTTGAATGCCAATGGCGCGTGCTGAGTCCCGGTCGGCGATTAATGCGTCGAGATCAACAATTTCCGCCAACTTTTTGAGGCAAGCCTGATGTGACAGGTCGTGCAGTGCAACACCTGCTGGTGTATTAACCGGATAGGAATCGTCCGATACGAAGTTTCTCCGTCGTATTTCGAGGCGGTCTATTCCAATCGCGTCTGCCGCCTTTTCCAACAGGCTGTCGCAGGCAACGATGCCCATTGGATGACCAACTGCGCGGTATTGTGAAATCGGGACCATGTTCTGGAAAACGACCGTCGTTTTACCGCGGAAGTGGGGGATCCGATAGGGACCACCTGTAATGTTGATTACCTGATTTCCCTCGACGATGCTGGTGCGTGGAAAGGCCGAATAGGGGCCGCCGCCAACCAGATCGTCAATCTCGAAGGACAGGATCCGGCCGTCAGCGTCGACACCCATCCGGGCTCGAACCCTGTGGTGTCGCGCATGGATGTCCGACATGAAGGATTCGATGCGGTCGGCACGCCAACGCACGGGTCTCCCAAGCATGATGGATATTACCGCGGTGGCAAACTCGTCCCCATAAAGGTGACTCTTGATTCCGTAAGACCCTCCACAGTCCTGTGTGAGAACGCGGATATCCCGCTCTGGGAGGTCTAGGTGGCGTGAATAGAGCACTTGGATCATGTGCGGTGCCTGCCCGCCATAATAAACCGTCAGCCGCTTCTCCGAGGGGTCGTAAGATGACACAATCGCGCGTGGTTCAGGTGTAACACCGGTATGACGCCCAAATTGAAAGGTTCCATCAACAATGTGGGCTGACGCAGCAAACCCAGCCTCGATATCCCCGGATTCAGCGATCCGCTCGTACATCCTGTTATTACCCAGTTCCGCGTGGATCACCGGCGTATCGGGATCAAGCGCCGTTTCCATGTTGCTGACTGCCGGGCGTTCGCGCCAGTCAACGGACACGAGTTCGGCCGCATCCTCGGCGATCGCCCGTGTTTCCGCGACGATGGCGGCAACCGGTTCGCCCTGCCACATTGCCCTGTCGACGGCCAGCGCGTATTGGGGGACGGATTTCAGCGCTGGCTGGTTGTCCATCACGCCCAACCAGGGGCTCATGCGTTGGGCAATTTCAGAACCGGCAATGACGGCAATAACGCCGGGGACCGCCTGCGCTGCAGAACCGTCAATTCCAAGAATATCTGCGTGGGCAAAAGGGCTGCGGATATAGGCGACATCTAGCATGCGGGGGAGAACCAGGTCATCAACATACCTGCCTCGTCCCTCTACTGCTCGACGGGCCATCAGCCGGGCCGGAGATCGGCCTATTTCTGATCCGACGGCACCCGGATTTCGGGCGGCAACATCCATTCTTTAGTTTTTCATCAGGCTGGGTAGGTACAGCGCCAATTCCGGAAAGATGATCAGCAGGACAAGAACGATGAACGCACAGCATATGTAAGGTGCCGCCGCCTTCGCCACTTGCCACAGCGTTGTTCCCTTGGGTGCTACCGCCATCATCACGAAAAGCAGAAGTCCAAAGGGCGGCGTGGTCAGGCTGATCTCGAGCGCCAGAAGCATTATCAGTCCGAACCAGACCAAATCAAATTGGAGTGATTCCGCCAGAGGGAAAAAGATTGGCACGGTCAGAAGCATCATGGAAACCTGATCCATGAACATTCCCAACACCAGAAGAACACCAAACATTATCAGGAGTATGATAATTGGGGCCAACTGTACCTTGGTGGCCCATTCAATCAGGCCGGCACTTGCCCCTGAAAACGCCAGAAGCTGGCTGAATGTGGTAGATGCCATGATAATCAGCAGCACCATCCCCGTTACCCTTAGTGAACCAGCAAATGATTTGATTATTACGTCAAGGGTCAGAACACGAAAAAGAGCTGCCAGGATCATTACACCGAATGCTCCAAAGCCGGCGGCTTCTGTGGGCGTTGCTATCCCCAGGATAATCAGGCCAATTACACAGAAGATGATAAATCCCATCGGCAGGACATTGACGATGAGGGACCAGATCATCTCACCCACAGTAGACTTTTCAACCGTGTATTCTGGCGCGGCTTCCGGATCGATTTTGACCTGCATATAAATAAGGATTGAATACAGAACTGCCATGATAAGCCCGGGTATAACCCCAGCGATCAGTAATCCGCCGATATCAATTTCAGCAAGGCTCGCCAGCAGAACCGCCAGAGCCGATGGCGGGATAATCATGGCGAGCCCGCCGGTGCCCAGGATTGGTCCCATTGACATGTGGCCCTTGTATCCCCGCTTTGTCATTTCGGGGACCATGAGTGATCCCATCATGGCGGTGTTGGCCATCGTCGATCCGGAAAGCGTGGCGAAAATTGTCCCGCCTGCAACCGTAATATAGGAAAGGCGGCCAGGCAGGCGTCCAAAACATCGATCAAGGGCGTCAAATACCCGGACCGCCAGTCCTGTGTGAAAGAAAAGTTCCCCCATAATGATGAATAGTGGCACGGGTATTAATGCGAACATCGCCACGGAATCCACCGCGTTTGAGACGAGCAGGGGCATGGCGTCAAGACTGCTCAAAATAGTCCCGTCGCCCATAAAAATGGTGGCGCCGATAATGTTGGTGGTCAGAAATGCAAATGCGACGGGGAAGCCCAGAAGCATCAGCACAACAATCATGCCAACAAGGAAGCCTGCAATGGAATACCACTCTGTGAGTATTTCCATCAGACGGATTCTCCGGACCCGACCTTGTCCGAGTAATAGGTGTCAAAGCCAATCAGATATCTCAAAAATTCAATTGCTACGAGCGTAAATCCAATCGGAAATGGTATCATCAATAGCCATTTCGGCATGTCTATGGATCGAAGGTCTTCTTCGCCCGTTTCTACTGCGTCAATTACTTCGAGCAGGCCGTAGTAGACGAATAATAATGAGAGAAATATGCAAACCGCATAAACCACCTTGCCCAGTACGACCCGAATAACTGGCGGCATAGCGAGCCGGAGTGATTCGACGACGACATGCCCTTTGTGGCGAACGAGGTATGGGGCGGCAAACATCGTACAGAAGAAAAGGCTGTATTCGGCGATAGCGCTATACCACTGCAGGGAATTGAAGCCAATCGACCGAATGGTGACGTCAAGAATGATCCCGACAAACACGACCGCAAGCAAAATTCCGCCAATTACAGCGAGGCCAAGGATCAGGTTATAATAGATCTTTGAAATCATTGTCATGATGTGGAGTTTAGAAACGTAGACGGCCCCGTGCAAGAATGCACAAGGCCGTCTCAATAGTTTTTGTTTTACTGTCCGTGAAAGAGTCTGCTTAGCTCTTTCGCTTCTGGTGAATTAACCGTTTTCAATCTTGCAATCGGGGTTTCATTTGCCAGGTCAATGTACTTCTTTGCGGCTGCCCCGGTCATGACGATTTCTTTGGCTCCGCCTTTTTTATAGATCCCGCGTTCCGCGGCAACTTTCGGACCCCAGATATTCGCCGATACCCTTTCCCAATCTTCACCAACCTTAAGCATGATCTTTCTGCCTTCAGGCGACAGCTTGCCAAGCGCCTTGTTGCTTAAGAAGGAGCAGGCTTCAATCTGGTAAAAAGAGGGGTGGACTGTATGTGTTACGAACTGCTGCCATTTGAATTTACGTGTCCATAAATTTGGAAACGGAAAACCATCAACGACACCGCGTTGGAGGGCTTCATATATTTCCGGCACGTGAACGGTCATCGTCGTGGCGCCGAGGCCTTTCAGAAAACCATCGTAAATTGGAACCGAGCGCATCTTGAAGCCCTTGAGTGAAACAACACCATCCGGGCCAATCGTCGGCTTCTTGCGAAGGTATAGCTGGAACTGAACGGTCGACGCGGTGTGCGTGAGGATTATGCCTTTTAACCGCTTGCTCATGGCCTTGTTCAGAACGGCCATTCCACCACTTTTGCGAGCATCCCATGGCTTGATTGTATTGGATGACAGTGCATCTACTTCCGGAGCCATACCGCGCAGATAGCTGGCTGCGGTATACATCACGTCGTAGATACCCGCCTTGAAGCCTTTGGCCTGTGCTGGAGGTTTTCCGAGTTCGGCGCCACCGGTCCACTTTATTTTGAAGTGACCTTTGCCACGCTTGTTCGCTTCGTCAATAAATGGCAGAAAGTCCTTCGCCACCATCGGGAAACTTTTTGGCCAACCGGAAATTCCCTTCAGGGTGACTTCCTTGGCCTGAGCGACCGGGATCGCTAGCACCCCACCGCAGACCGCGATAGCAATCGCGGACGATAATATTTTCTTCATCTTAGACTCCCTATTTGCTTTCAAAATACCCAAACTCGTCGAAGATACGAACATTTCCCCATTTCCGTGATTTATGCAAGTGGCGGAGCACATTTATACAACTGACGCCCGTCTGAGTTTTCCCATATACCAGAACATGACAGCAACGGCGACAAGTAACAGCGGAATTGCGCCAACATTGACCCAGTCCCATCCAAAAAAGTGAATGAAGGCACCAGAGGAAATGGCAGCAATTGCGACGAAGGTATACATGATCTGGTTCATCATGCCCTGGGTTTTGGCCCGTTCTGACGGAGTGTACGCTGTCGTCATCAGGCTCGTTGAAGCGGTGAAGGTAAAGTTCCACCCGATGCCCAACAGGAACATTGACAGCCAGAAGTCCATTACCGCAATTCCGGACAGGGCGACGGCAATACAGGCGCCCTCAAGAAAGAGACCGGTTATAATAATCCGAACTTCTCCAAATTTCCGGATAATGAAGCCAGTGAAAAAACCGGGCGCGAACATAGCAAAGCTATGCCAGGCAATTACGGTCGCGGTCGCACTGAAACTGTGACCACAGATTGAAATCATGGCGATAGGCGTTGCGGTCATCAGGAAGTTCATCACACTTTGTGCCACTGTTGCCGAGACCGCTGCCGCAATAAATACAGGCTGTTTCATAACTGCCAGGATAGGTCGTTGTGGTGCTTCGAGCTGCGCCTTGGTAAGATTTGGAATGCGAAGGAAAAACAACGCAATGGCACCTATCAGGGCTGTGCCAATCATGAACAGGAACGCACCACCAAACGCTCTGACTTCTCCGGTGTACCAGCTCGCAGGAACGATGTTTTCGCCAAAAACAGCAAGGCCAGCCCCTGCAAATCCAGAGAATACTCCTCCCGCCAGGACGAGCGATATGGCCACGCTCCGAAAATTGGTTGATATACCGTCGGCGGCTGCAAAACGGTATAATTGTGCAAATCCTGCAAAAAAACCGAAAACCAGACCTCCAAAGGCCATCAGCCAGAAATTCATGTAAATTACAGCGGCAAAGCAAAGTAAGCCGCTCCCTGTTGCGAGGGCGGCCCCAATCAGGAAACCTATCTGCCTGCCGGTTCGACGGGTTATAATTGACGCTACCCACGCGGACAGGGCGATACCGATCACAACCGTCGCGGCGGGCAATGTTGTGAGTGCCATATGGGGAGAAAAACCGGGTAGGAGCGCAACCGCGGGCGCCGTCACCATAAACAGCATTCGTCCAGTGCCGTAGAGCATCTGGCAGGTACTCAAGACAGCGACGTTCTGGATGTCTCGCAGCATTTGTCTGCTCAAAACCCCAAAATGAAAGCGCCCCAGCCACGGAGGCCAGGGCGCCTGTTATAATCAGTCTGAGCCAGCGTCAGGAACCGCGGCCGAAAAGGATTTTGTTGGTCCTCTTGATTATGTTGGATGGCATAGAAAGGCTTTCGTTGACGACTTTTTGGACGTCAGCAGCGCTTGTGTAGGTAACCTCAAGTTTACGCTTCTTCATATCTGCAGCAAACTTGGGATCTTGCGCCATATCGGAAAAGGCCGCTTTGAGGAATTGCTTGCGATCGGATGGCACTGCTTTAGACACTGCAAGACTACGCCCAATGGAGATCAAAGAAGACATGAAGGTTACGAGGGGTCTGTCTTCCTTTTTTACAAGATTCATTAGCAGCGGCAGATTGGGGTGGTCTTTTTCGGCAACTGGGCCCATTTGGATAAGTCCCCTGGCAAATCCTTTCTTAACCCAGGATTGCCGATTAGTTTTGTATGCTAACCATGTTAGGTTGATGCCACCTACTTCGCCTTGTTCCATAGCGAGCAACATTTTCCGCGAGCCTTTATACCCTTTCACAATTTTGATCTTTGTTCCCAAAAGTCCATTGATGAGAGATGGAATTTGATAGGTTTGTGAGCCCAGTCCAGAGGCGGCAAATGGCACCTCTTTTGTCAGCAAGTCTTTCCAGGTTTTAACACCCGTATCAGAACGTACCGCGACGAAGGAGTTGCTGCGAACGGAAGAGCCGAGCCAGGTGAAGTTTCTAGCATCGTATTTGGCTTTTTTGGGTTTTAATAATTGCGTAATCACTAACGTGTCCGGTGGCAACATTATTGCTGAACCGTCTTTTGGTGCGACGTTTGCATAGTAGTTAGTCATTTTAAGGCCGCCGGCACCTGGCATGGATTTGACAATAACCGCATCTGCCCCGAGTCGTGGTTTCAGATGTTCGCCCATTATCGTAGCACTTTTGCCGTAGGTGCCGCCCAAGCCATATCCGATATAAATTTCAACGGTTTTTCCATTGTAGAATTGCTCGGCGGTTTCAGCCGTAGCAGCGCTCGCGCTTCCTACAAGCAAAGCGGAAAGCGCCAGGCTCTTCAGAAATACGTGTTTCATAATGTTATCCCCTGTTTAATATTCAATTACAAATTGGCCTTGTGGCCTATTGTCTTGCTCTGTCATAACACCAGAATTCGTTAAAAACCTCAATTACATAGATTTCTAAGTTAATGTTTGTTAATGTCATTGTGTCGAGATGGACGCGTTTGGCCCCCAACCTTCGCGGTATTCTCTGGCTGGCCCTCGGCACGCTGGCCTTTGCTATAAATGATTTGTTTGTGAAAACGCTTGGCCAGCAGATATCCCCCTTTCAGTTGGCATTCTTCCGCTATGTGATCGGTTTTACGATTATGCTGCCTTTTTTCATCACGATGGCGCGTTCGGAGTTGGCAACGACACGGCCGGTGATCCACGGTGTGCGCCTGATATTGGCCTGTATTGCCCAGGTCGGCATCTACACGGCGGTTATCTATATGCCGCTTGCTGACGTAACGGCACTGTCATTTTCCCGCGTTCTGTTTACGACGGTTATTGCGGTCGTATTTCTTCGAGAGTTGGTCACCGGTAGCCGGTGGATAGCGACTATCGCTGGCTTCATTGGGGTTGTAATAATGGTTCGCCCCGGGGGTGAAATTGACCCCGTTGTTTTCATTGCAATTGGCTCTGCATTGACCTTTGCGGTGACCAACGTCCTGATCCGGACAATGTCGACAACGGAACCACCGACACGCATTCTGTTTTATTACCAGATAGGCGGGGTGCTGGTGTTTTTGCCACCAGCCTTGTGGGTTTGGGAAACTCCCGCAGACTTAACGGCCTGGCTTATGGCACTTGCAATTGGGTTGCTGACAGCTACCGGAATGATCGGATTTATCAGGGGTTTTGCCGTTGGCGAGGCTAGCGTGATTGGTCCAACGGAATATATACGGCTGATATTCGCGGCCATATTCGGTTTCGTGATCTTCTCTGAGGTTCCCGATGTTTGGACGTTTGTTGGCGCGCTGGTCATAGTAGGGTGCACGAGTTTTATTGCGCGTTCAGAGACTGAAAAGCGCCGAACACCCGGTTAAGAAATCATCCAATTGATAGCCTGCCTCGCGGAGCGCAATGCTGCTGCTTCCGTTTCGAAGGCATTTTTCGCGCGCTGCCCTGTAGCTTGCCATCCACGCAGATCTTCAGGGTCACGCCGCCACTCATCCCAGAATATTGCACCTGAGTTTGTTCGGAAAATGTCAACGCATCGTAGTCCGTCTCTGGTTTCGATAGAGGCAAGTACAATCCGGTCACATTTCCCCATCGTCGCGCGCAACAGCCGGTTCAACCGAAATGCCGGTCAAGAAATTCTATTGATCGCCGATGCGCGATCTGCGCCGCTTCTGCGTTGTGGTTTGTCTGTTCAGGGTTATAAAATGCGTGCCCGGCGGTGGGATAGATGTGAAGTTCGACTTCCGGGTATGTGTCCCGTATTTTTTCAACTCGGTCGATCGGGACGATGTGATCTGTGTCGCCGTAGTGGAGCAGGGAGGGGCATTTCGGTCGGCGATCCAGATGGTCATATATATCACTTCCATAGAAGATGACCGCGGCCTCCATGTCCAGTACATCGGCACAGATCCATGCCCAGGTTCCACCGGTACAGAAACCTGAGATTGCGACCTTGCCAACACTGGCGCGCAGTGTTTTCGCGCATGCTGCTACATCAAGTAAAACCATTTCTTCGCGCAGGTTTTCGCGGAAGGCCATACCACCCGTGGCCCCAGCCGCGTCATATCCAAAAACCATGTCGCGTTCGGTCCGATCGTAGGTCGCCGGGGCAATAGCCGAATAACCATCCAGTGCAAACCAGTCACACACGTCGCCCAAATGTGTTGTTAACCCATAGATTGCCTGCAGAAAAATTATACCGCCCTTTGGTTTCCCCTCAGCCTTTGAGTGCCAGACGGTCATACTGTGCCCGTCTTCTGCAGTGATAGAAATTCGTTCTGCCATAAAAAAACACTCCCCAGTTCAGTTCAAAAATAATAGTTCAATTAAAGACATTTCGAAATGGGCGTTTCAGGAAAGGACCCGCAGTAGGGGGATAAGAGGCAGTAAAACTGGAAAGGGATAATGTTTGTTCATCCAAACTTGCCTTCCATTCACCGTGCTGTCACCTATAGCGTTACACAGGAGATGAACGAAAATGGCGAAAACGGTTGACGCACCCACACTGAAAACCTGGATACGGGAGACGCGGAAGGGTGGTGCAGAACTGGCAATTCTCGACGTACGCGAGGCCGGTCAGTTTGGTATTGATCACATGCTTCATGCTGTACCCTGTCCTTATAGTGTGTTGGAAGTCCGGGCGCCGTCGCTGGCGCCACGCCAGACCGTGAAAATGGTGTTGATCGATCAGGGGGATGGAATTGCTGTAAAGGCCGCCCGGCGGCTCGGCGTGATGGGTTACAGTAATATCTCGATCCTGAAAGATGGAAACGCGTCATGGGGCGTTTCGGGATTTGAGGTATTCCAAGGGGTCAACGTACCGTCCAAGGCATTCGGAGAAGTGGTTGAGCATCAGGCCAATACCCCGCGTATCCCTGCCGAAGAACTCAACAAGATGATGGAACGGGATGCCAACATGGTCATAGTTGATGGGCGCACTCCGGTCGAGCACAACCGAATGTCTATCCCTGGGGGGATCAGCCTACCCAACGCCGAGATGCCCTTTCGTATTCATGAGATTGCACCTGACCCAAATACCACAATTGTGGTGAACTGTGCGGGCAGAACCCGTTCGATAATCGGTGCACAGGGGCTGATCAATGCGGGGGTGCCCAATCGCGTTGTCGCACTCAAGGCAGGAACAATGGGCTGGACACTTGCCGGTTTTGAACTCGAACATGACAGTAAATTGACTTATCCCCAAACCATGACAGAAAAAGGCCTTGAAATGGCTGCCAGGTATACTGAGGTCCTGTTGGACAGATTTGCCATTTCCACGGTAGATCCAGATATGCTCGCGAAGTGGCAAGTTGATCAAACGAGAACGCTGTTTCTTCTAGATGTCCGTTCAGAGACCGAATATTCCGCCGGACATTTGCCGGGATCCATTCACGCCCCCGGAGGGCAACTGGTTCAGGCCACGGATGCCTGGTGTGGAGTTTGGGGTGCGCGCATCGTTCTGGTGGACACTTCGCCGTGCGCCCGCGCTGCGATCACGGCGCACTGGCTCAGGCAAATGGGCTGGGAAGTGTATGTGCTGGAGGGTTTTGAAAATGGTGCAAAAAATTTAATGCAGGTGCCACCGTCGGTGGAAAAATCGGATCAGGAAACAATTTCCTACTCGGACCTTTCAACGTCAATCGAGAGCGGTTCCGTTTTCCTTGTCGATGTTGATCTGGGGATGGAATATCGTGAAGGGCATCTTCCTGGTGCGGTATGGTGCCCGAGGGCACAGATTGGTCAGCTTGAAATTCCGGAAGGTCTCAACGTCGTGGTCTATTCTGAAAACGAAGACCGTGCCCGGCTTGCAGCACTTGATTTAACGGAAGAAACGACTAACCCGGTGGCCGTCCTGGAAGGGGGCCGTGCGGACTGGGTGAGGAACGGACTGCCACTCGAATCCTCCTCAAATACACCTCCCGATAGCGTGTGTATTGACTATCTGTTCTGGGTGTCAACCAGGCACATGGGTAGTGACGAAGCTGCCCGTGCCTATCTCGAATGGGAGGAAAACCTGCCTGCCCAAATCATTGCGGATGGGGACGCGCGTTTCGCCGTCATGACAAGATAAGAAAACACTGAGAGAACAAGATAAATGGTACTTCAACTAGGCTATCTGTTGCCGACCCGTGAACGGATAATGGTAGGCAAGCACGAGGTGCAGGAAATCCTCAAACTTGGGGAAATTGCGGACGAGCTTGGTGTTGACAGCATCTGGGTTGGCGATTCCCTTTTGGCCAAGCCTCGACATGATCCATTAACACTAATCGGTGCGATTGCTGGTCGGACGAAACGCGTTAGGGTCGGCACCGCAGTTTTGTTGCCAATGCTTCGAAACCCGGTGCTACTTGCACATCAGGTGGCAACGTTGGATCAGATCAGCGAAGGTCGCGTAATTCTGGGTATTGGCACTGCCCGTGATGTTCCGGCAATCCGTATGGAGTTCAAGGCCGCTGGCGTGCCATTCGAAAAACGGATCGGGCGAATGCTTGAACAGATACGCCTTTGCCGGGCTTTGTGGAAAGGGGAACCCGTCGATTGGAAAGGTTTGTGGACGGTTGAGCAGGGTCATCTGGCGCCAAAGCCATATACCGAGGGTGGGCCAGAAATATGGAGTGGGGGCGGGGTCGAGGCAGCGCTCAAGCGCTCTGCCCGGTACTTTAATGGCTGGTTTCCGTCGGGTTCAGGAACAGGTAAGGATTGGGCAAAAGCCTGGAATGAAGTACGGCGGTTTGCAAAGGACGCGGGTCGTGATCCGGAAGATATTACCGGTGCAGTCTACGTTACATTGTCAATAAATGATAATCAGCTGCAGGCTGACACAGAACTCGATGAGTATCTGTCCAGCTACTATCTTGCTCCTGCGGAAGTAATACGCTGCCAGCAATATTGTTTTGCGGGAAGTCGATCTGGTGCTATCGACTGGCTTGGGGAGTTTGCTGAAGGAGGTGCTTCCCACATATGTATCCGGTTTACCGGTAGCGATGACGTAACCCAGATGGAAGAGTTAATCCGGATGCGTGATGAACTCCGTTCGAGAGCCGGATAGGTTACGATTACGATACGATATAAGGCGGTTGAATATCAGGTTTAACACCCCTGAAAAGAAGTGGAGATGTTTCCCCCCTTCCTTGCTCATTTTTACACTTGATCTTCAGGTTTTTTGGCGGTGTTTTTGATTCTCAGAATTTAGGTGTGGCCACTTTAATTTGTACCACCGGACCACCGCTTTCGATTCAACGATGGTTTAAACATTTTCTCTATACCGTCTCTTGCGATAATCGATTAAATTATTCAAATGTCCAGCAGTTTCATTTATCAGCCACATGTCCATCAGTCTAACGGTGGGGTTGTTACGCCTGACATAGCGATCAACCGTGTCTACATTTTTGAGGGTGGTCGGCATTCTGCGTTTCCGGTCTCGCAACTCACTTCCCGGGTCGTAACCCAGAGGTATGGAAGCGTTTTCTCGGTTGTGCCTATGGTCGCAATTATTGAAGCCGGATTTGGAATGTTGTTATCTATTGGTGTAGCTTGCGCGAATTCATTGCTGGTTTCTAGGCAAGCATGGAGGTATCGCGATGTTTCAGACGACTATGGTGATCTGATTCTGCAGTCACGGACGGTCCCGGGAGGTGGGCCCTGCGTTGATAGTGAGATTGCGATCGGGGAATTGCCCAGTGTTAGTAATATAATGGAAGTACTCGGACACCGAACGGCGATCAGTCCAGGCACGGCGGTTTTTGCTATGAAATCCGCATCCTCTGACGGACCAGTTGTGGCCGACCGTTACGAGGTGATATTGGAAGGCCCAGAAAGCAGTCTGTCGTTCGAAATAGATCTTCAGCCTATACATTAGTTCGCGAACACTCTCCACGAAAATGGATACCATGCCGGCCTTTCCGTCCTGGGGAGCCATCTTTTTGGCGATAGTTAATTTGACCTTGTTTTAAATTAAATTGTGGACCGTTTTGTGGACCGGTACACAATGCTAAAATTCACCCCAACTAGCGGATTTAAAAGAGAAAGGTCACCCCGTTCCGGGCGGACCGTTGATAATGCTATGGAGGACCCCATGTATCGTGGGCAATCTCCAACATCATTTTCAGTTTTGCAGTCTGTTCGTCAAATGCGATGTTATTGCCTATATCAATGGATGCGAAACCGCATTGGGGACTGAGTGCAAGGTTCTCACGGGGCACGAACTTTGCGGCCTCGTTGATCCTTGCACGAATTTCATCTGGATCTTCCATTTGGCCCGTTTTGGTAGTGAGGAGACCGAGAACGACCTTGGTACCATCAGGCATGAACCGCAGAGGTTCGAAGCCGCCTGAGCGTTCGTCGTCGTATTCAAGGAACCATGCGTCAACTTCTACTCGTGGAAAGAGTTCTTCGGCCATGGCCTCATAGCTTCCGGTTGCAATCCACTGGCTCTGAGCGTTACCGCGACAAAGATGAATTGAAACATAAGTGTCATTTGATCTGTTTGCGATGCATTCGTTGATGACATTCCCATACAGGGCCAGAAGCCGGTCGGGATCTTCACCTATCTGAGCGGCGTTCTTGCGCAAGCGTTCATCAAGGAAGTATGTGAGTACCGGGTCATCAATCTGGATATAAGAGCAGCCCCGTTTTTCGAGTTCGGCAATTTCCGCACGATAAAGTTCGATAATGTCGGACCAGAAATCGTCCATTACGGGGTAGATGTCTTCGCTTATAGACTGACGTCCTCCATGAAAGTGAATGCGGCTTGGAGAAGGTATCATTACCTTTGCTGTTAATTCACTGCACCCGTTTAAGTAATCAAAATCATCG
>JAYZQT010000066.1:0-54985 GCA_036136335.1 Pseudomonadota bacterium | reverse complement strand
GAGGACGCAACGACAAGCAACGGCGCATCCATCCCCGCGACTTCAAGGTTTTTTGTCAGGTTTGTCAGATACCGTCGCATTTCGACCAAAAGATATGCATTGACTACGGTCGTAGACGTCCTCTCGTATTCCTTCATTTCTGGCAAAACATCACAGGAGGCGGTCACCAGTATTTCGGGAAATTTATCTTCCAGTATTTCAACCGTTCGCCGCTCATGAGCCGCGTTGATAAAGGAGTTTATGTAACAAATGGCGACGGCCTCCACCCCTTCGTCCACGAGAAATTGTCCCGCTTCAACGACTTCGTTCTCCGGCAAAACATATACTGGTTGGGCATCTGCTCCCATTCTTTCGCCAACCTCAAGGCGATAGCGTCGCGAAACCAGGGGTTCGGGTTTTTCCCAAGTCAGGTCAAACATAGTCGGCGTTCTGATGCGGCCGATTTCCAGCACATCACGAAAACCTTTTGTTGTAATCAGGCCGGTCTTTGCGCCGGTCTTCTGAAGTATTGTATTGGAGCCTACCGTGGTTCCATGAACAACCTCGCTTACATCCTGGAGTGACGCCCCAACATCATTCAACAGATCAATCAAACCCGAGACCACGGCACGTCCTGGGTCATCCGGAGTTGAAGCAATCTTTCGGACGTGTAGCGTACCGTCAGCCTGTCGTGCCACAATGTCGGTGAAGGTACCGCCAATGTCGCAACCAACGTGAATTTCACCGTTCGACATATGCTCCAGCTACCTCATTTCCAAGTACGCAAAAAATGCATAAACCTGTTGGACTGCTTCTGTTCTGGTGGAAATCACAGTCACCAAATTATTGCGCATGCCTATTGATCTTCATGGTTAAAGTTAATGCTTGTCCGCAGAATCAGCGACGAGCCAATCGTCGATTACACGACGCGCCAGGCCGGAGCATTCGGCGTTGAATTTGGTTCTCAAATCAAACAGACCCTTCCAATCATTGTTCCGTGAACGGTATTTCTGCCCCGTCGGGAACGGGTACTCTGAATACATTCAGGGTGAAGGAAACCAGCGTGTAATATCCGCAGAGACCGACGAGTTCCACCATCAACTCATCACCCAATACTCCCGAGCCCCGATTATAGGATACTTCAGATAGCTGGCCGGTGGTGATGATCTCCGATGTCAAGTCATGAACGCAGCGTTCTTCGTCACTTAGCGGAGTCGGCAGGTTACCGGTCCGAAGCAATTCAATCGCACCCGACGCCACTCCCTCTTCAATTGCCAGTGGCGCATGTGCAAACCACTCGAAGTCGGCTTTCCAGTGCTGACCAACGGTGCAGATTGCAAGTTCACGCAGATTTCCCGGCATTTTTGAGCCAAACCGGAGAAACGCCCCTACCTGCTGAACATGCTCTGCAAGTGCCGGGACGTGTAGCCACGGACCAAAAGGCCCACGAATTGAACCCCGGGTTCCTGCAATAAAATCAGCTGTCTTCCTTTGTTGATCGGTATAGCTAGATGGGTCTGGGGGATTGAGACGCTGCATTATTTTTTCCTTTTTATCTGTTTCTACCCGTAACATGTTTATTAGCGGCATTAACACAGCTTAATCTTTGCCGACCTGAATGATACGGTGTTTTGGCAGAACATCCGCGTTGGGGAGAGCCGGCCGATGAAACTATCCGCTGAATTTGATCAAGAAAATGTTGCCGATGCCGGATTGGACGCATCGCACGGGTTAAAGTTCCAGGAGAAGCACCTGGTATATGACACTCTTCGCCTCACTGACTCCGTTATCGGGCCGCTATAGGATTCAATCCCGGAGGCCGGAGCATTTGCAGAGGCCCATTCCCTCCACCTGGCCACCTGTTATAGTCCCGCATCAAACTTCAGAACGGATCAAGAATGGGTGGATACGCCTTCGCTGTCGATATAGGCGGCACTTTCACGGACATTGTTCTGCGGCATGAGGACGGCCGCACCTGGGTGGACAAGACCCTTACCACATATGACGATCTGCTCGACGGATTTTTTGCTGCCGTCGATTCCGCAATGACCAAAGCAGGCGCCGAGGCCAGCGACGTCGACGATGTCATCGTCCATGCCACCACGGTAGTCACCAACGCGGTCCTTACCCGATCAGGGCTCCCAACCGCCCTTCTGGTAACCGAGGGATTCAAGGACGTCCTCTACATTCGTGATGAACATCGCTATGACATGTTTGACCCGCAGATCGAATATGCCGAGCCTATCGTGCCGCGTAATCTTACCTGGGGCATCACCGAACGAACTCTGGCCGACGGGACGGTCGAGGCGGACATCAACGACGAACAGATCACAGCGCTCGCACATGAACTCAGGGACAAGGGCGTTGCCGCCGTCGCAATTTGCCTGCTGAATGCATACGTCAACGGCACCAACGAACGCCGTATCCGTGATATCCTGGACGCTGAAATTCCCAAAGTATACGTGTCGATCTCGTCCGAGGTAGCGCCACAAATCCGGGAATACCCCCGCGCCGCAACCACAGCGTTAAACGCATACACCCGACCAATTACAGAGCCTTACCTCGCGCGGCTCTCGCATGAACTCATTAATCGCGGCTTCCCCAGCCGACCCTTGATCATGATGAGTAATGGTGGCGTTCTCGGGACCGAGACAGCGAGCCGGTTCCCGGTCCGCATGATGGAGTCCGGCCCCGCTGCAGGAGCACTCGTCGCGAGCTATTACGCGGAGCGCCTGGGGCTTGACCGCCTACTGTCATTCGACATGGGCGGTACAACCGCCAAAGCCTGTGTGATCGAAGACCGAACGCCAACCGTAACGGGCCTGTTCGAGGTCGACCGCATGTACCGATTCAAAGCCGGAAGCGGCATGCCGGTTATTATTCCGGCGATTGACATGATTGAAATTGGCGCAGGCGGCGGCTCGCTTGCCTCGGTCGACGCGCTTGGACTTTTGAAGGTTGGTCCACACAGCGCAGGCTCGGAGCCTGGTCCAGCCTGTTACGGACGCGGTGGAGAAAATCCAGCAGTCACCGATGCAGACCTCGTCCTCGGCCTGCTTGACGCGGATAACTTTCTGGGCGGCGAAATGGTGCTCGACAGGGCAGCATCCGAAAATTCAATAAAGCCCTTGGCGGAACGTCTCGATACGTCGATTCCGCAGACGGCGCGTGGAATCTTTCAGGTAGTTAATGAATCCATGGCGGCGGCGGCCCGGGCTCACGCTACCGACCGCGGCTTCGACTACCGCGGCATACCGGTCCTTGCGTTTGGCGGGGCGGGACCGGTGCATGCGTGTCATGTCGCCGAACTGCTCGAAAGCACCACGGTGATATACCCGCCACTCGCCAGCGTTTTATCGGCGTTTGGTACGCTGGTTACCCCGGTGCGGTTTGACCTCGCCCGCGGTACCGCTGGCGGCATTAACTGGCAGGCAGCAGCAGCAACCTACGCTGAAATGACCGCTGAATCCGGCATCGCACTAGAGACTGCAGGTTGCGATCCCAAAGACATCAAATACATCTACGGCGCGGACATGCGCTATGCCGGCCAGCAGAACGAAGTCACTATCAATTTTGAGGGCGATCCCACCGACAGAGAGGACATCACATCCATGCGAGATTCGTTTGAAAGCTCGTATGAGGCTCAATACGGCCTGAGGTTGCCTGACATGCCGATCGAGGTTGTCGCCTGGCGGATCAGCGCCCTCGGTCCCGCGATTGAACGCCACGGAATACCCGATTTGGCGGAGGTCGCGGGCACACCCAAAGGCCATCGCCGGGTTTTCATCGCCAATACGCCTGAACCCGTGGCTGTATACGACCGCACCAAACTTGCCGCCGGACAGGTAGTGGATGGTCCGGTGATCATCGAAGAACGCGAAACAACGATCTTCATTCTACCCGGATGGACGGCATCGGTTTCTGAAAACGCCTGCATCACTGCCGAACGGAAGGAATAGCCCATGGCCCTGGATGGAATCGAACTCGAAATTCTGTGGAGCAATCTGGTCAGCGCAGCCAGCGAACAGGCTCGGGCACTGAAGCGCATTGCCTTCAGCCCGGTCGTGCGCGAAGCCGGTGACCTTGCATGCGCACTGCTCGATCGTGAGGGGCGTATGATCGCCCAGGCGGTTACCGGAACACCAGGCCATATCAATACCCTTGCGGCCGCCGGCAGGCATTTCGTCGAAAAATTTCCGACCGACACCCTGGTCGAGGGTGATATCCTGATTACCAATGATCCATGGCTGTCCGCTGGGCCTTTCTTCGATATTACAGTGATTACTCCGGTGTTCCGCAAGGGAAGGGTTATCGCTTACTTTGGATCTACCATCCATCACACCGATATCGGTGGATATGGGGTTGGCGCCGGCGCACGTGACGTACATGAAGAAGGCCTCTGGATCCCACGCGCCAAACTATACGAGGCCGGCGTACCGAACGAGCTGCTTTTCGACATAATCCGCCACAACGTGCGTACCAAGGCCGAAGTTCTGGGCGACATCGCGGCGCAGGTGTCTTCAGGAAAGGTAGGCGCAGAGCGTCTGCAATTACTGTGCGACCGCCATGGGCTCGACGAGCTCGACGAATTATCAGCGGAAATAATCAAACGCTCGGAGGTTGCGACACGGGATTCAATTCGCAAACTCAAACCCGGTACCTATCACGGAGAAAGTCGTTTCGATATACCGGGTGGCGAGGAAATCCTGCTCAAATGCGCGATGACCATCGATTCCGTGGCAGGGTCTGTCCACATCGATTTCGATGGGTCTTCTGACGCAAGCCCTCACGGTGTCAACGTGGTACTGAACTATACCCATGCCTATTCCACGTTCGCGCTGCGCTCGACTCTCGATCCTGACTTGCCAAACAATTATGGCAGCCTGAAGCCCATTACGGTGTCGGCACCAGAAGGTTGTATCGTCAATGCAAAATATCCTTCACCGGTTGCCGCGCGCCATGTTGTAGGTATGTATGTGCCCATGCCCATCCTAAAGGCGCTCCATCAGGTAGCCCCCGAACGGGTGCTGGCGGAGGGTGCGGGTGCTGTCTGGACCTTCCAAGTTCAGGGCAAGGATGACACAGGCGAACCCTTCACCAGTGCCATGTTCAACTATTCCGGCGGAATGGGCGCCCGACGCACCAAAGATGGGCTTGGCGCCACCTGCTATCCGACAGGGGTTGCCGCAGTGCCGCTGGAAGTTCTGGAAGCCGCGATGCCAATACAGTTCACACAGAAAGAGCTGATATACGGCTCCGGTGGCAAGGGGGCGACACGCGGGGGCGACGGACAGGTCATAGCATTTCATTTACGCACCAAGGACGACTGGTTGCTCAATGCGGTTCCAAGCCGCCTAAAACTGGGGGCCGAGGGCTTTGAGGGCGGCGCAGATGGCGATTCCGGCTGCTTTCTCATTAACGGCAAGAACGCCGCACAGGCAAACAAGATGGTGATGCGTTCTGACGACAGGGTAGTTCTGAAAACCCCCGGTGGTGGCGGATATGGAAAACTCACTTAGGACATTTTTAAAGGAAGGCTTCAGATGGTAGAAATTACAAGCTTTGCAAACTGGGATGGTCTCGAAAAGGAATTTGTTCGCGAAGGCGTGGAGCGGGTTGGTTTCCGCGGTGAAGACACCTTACTGGTAATGAACTGGTTGCAGCCTGGCATGGAGCCTGGTCCGCACAGTCACCCATTCGAGCAGATTGCTGTAATTGTTCAGGGTACCGTGAGGTTTCACGTAGGCGAAGAGGTTTATGATGCCACACCGGGGTCGATGATCCGGATTCCGCCGAACGTTGAACACTGGGGTGAGGTTATTGGCGACGAACCTGCAATGAACCTTGATGTCTTTAACCCCATCCGCGACGATTACAGGCACCTCATTACCTATCAGGACAAAGATTTCGACAAATTGTAGACGTCTGTAGCTCTTAGCTGTGAAAACCGGGTTATCAGAAGACCTACATAAAGGGACAAACAGAAATGCTAACTCTCTACACCTTTCACAATTCGATCTGCACCCAAAAAGTTTTCATAACACTGGCAGAAAAAAAACTTGGCTACGACGAAAAAATGATCAACCTTTTCGCCGCCGAACAGTTTAACCCGGAGTATCTTAAACTGAATCCCAAAGGTGTGGTGCCAACTTTGGTGCATGAAGGCAGGGCAATCCCTGAATCGTCCCTGATATGTGAATATATAGACGAGGTATGGCCGGACAATCCGCTGATTCCAGTTGATCCTTACCTCAAGGCCAAGATGCGACAGTTCTCAAAACTGGTAGACGAAACAATCTTCGAGGCTACCCGCGAACTCTCATTTTCAGCCATGTTCCGGGAAAGAATGCAGAAAATGCCCACGGACCAGCGCGAAAGAAGGTTTGCCAACGTCGGAGACGCGAGCAAGCGGGCGCGTTTGATGTCCACTTTTGAACTCGGTATCGAAAGTCCTTATGTATTTCAGGCAATAGCCAACTGGGAAAAGGCGTTCAAAGCGCTTGAGGCGGCGCTCTCACCGTGCCCGGATGGCGAAGGTGGTCCGTGGCTGGTGGGCGAAAATTTCACCCTCGCAGATATCAACATGATCCCATACTTGTGGCGGATCGAATATCTAGATCTGATCGATATCTGGATGGATCAACGTCCAAGTGTCCAGGCTTGGTGGAAGTCTGCCAAGGCACGCCCAAGCGCGGTGAACTGTATTCCAGAACTTTTGAGCAGTGATGACCTGACTGCAATGAAAGAGCAGGGTGGAAGGTTACGTGAGGCAGTAGCCACGAAACGAGAGGAATATCTGAAAACTGTCCCACACTAGGGGCACTTCACACCAGAACACCGGGGCCATCGCGGCACCAGTTATTCCGGAAAGTCGCCCGGTTCCATTTTTTTCAATGCCAACACCAGGGGGTATTAAATGAAACGCGAATTCATCCACGGCACATGGCAAAAGAACCGGTCATTTTCACCGGCCGTCATAACCGAAGGCACCAATCAGAAGACTATCTGGTTAGCCGGTTACGGCGCACCCCAGAAACCGGATGGAACATCGTTAAGTGGTAAGTTTGAGGCCCAGACCCGCCAATCCTTTGCAAACATGGAAGTCTATCTGAAGGAGTGTAGCGCAACGCTTTCCGATATCGTCCAGATGACAGTATTCATCATAGACGCTCGTTTCGGGGATCAGTTCACAGAGTTACGCAAGGAATTCTTCCCCGACGGTAACTTTCCCGGCAGCGCAATGATCACCGTCACCGGCTTCGCGCAACCCGAAATGATGGTAGAAATTCAAGCCATCGCTGTCATAGAGGGTTAGCCTCACAAACACGGTGACGATACAGACAGTAAATCTGTGCGCAAAACCTAACGCATCAACGCCATTAGCCGTCGAGGGGTGACCGGTAGTTCGGTAACAGCACCGGTCTGACCAATAGCATCGTCAACCGCAGCGGCAATCGCCGCACCAACAGCGTTTATTCCCCCCTCCCCCGCACCTTTAATTCCAAGTGGATTTAAGGGGCTGGGAGCGTCTTCACACAACAGAATCTGAGCCCCAGGAACCTCGGTTGAGCCAGGCATTATATAGTCTGCGAACGTTGAGGCCATTGGCTGGCCAATTTCATCATAGGTAAATTCTTCAAACAGCGCGCCGCCAATTCCCTGTGCAAGCCCGCCCTGCAACTGCCCTTCAACAAGCGTGGGGTTTACAGCGCAGCCAATCTCGTAGGCAATCATGAATTTTTCCACTCTGGCAATTCCAGTTTCCGGATCGACAACAACAATTGCCGCATGGATGCCATAAGGGTAATTCATGTGGGTGGAGACGAATTCGCCCTCGGTACTAAGACGGTCCTTGCCTGACGCAGCGACAATCTCGGCAAATGACATTGATGCACCAGATTTGACGTGCCGAACCTGCATTTCATTTATTTCGAGAACACCCTCATCGGCCTGGAGTTTCTCCGCAGCAATATTTTCCAGTTCCTCACAAAGCTTCACACTCGCCAAACGAACCGCCTCACCCGTCATGACGGTAGTCCTTGACGAGTGGCTACCGAAACCTTGGTCAATCTTATCTGTACGGCCCGTTACGACATCAATTTCACTATAGTCTACGCCAAGAACCGATCCACATATCTGAGCCATGACAGTGGCTACTCCCTGGCCCAGGTTTGCGGCCCCGGTCGTAACCGTAACGCGGCCATCCCCCCCCAACTCTGTCCGTGCTTTGTCTGTAGGTCCGAGGCCCGATTTTTCGACGAAAATACCCAGTCCAGCGCCAACGGTCTCACCCGCGTCGCGGCGGGCTGCCACGGTCGCCTGTATCTCTGCCCACCCAAACTTTTCGAGAGCGTTGTCCAACAACCCGGCATAGTCACCGGAATCGAGTACCACATCGATCTCAAGGGCACTCAGCGGCCGAGTGTACGGCAGTTCTTCCGTGCCGATCATGTTACGGCGCCGTGCCTCGACTGGTGTAATGCCAACCCGGGCCGCAATTGCATCAAGCAACCGTTCACGTACAAACGTTCCCTCAAAACGGCCGGGTGCCCGATAGGTTGCTGCCGGTGTCTTGTTGGTCAGCCGCACATGCCCGGCCACTTTATACGCAGGTACTTCATAGGGTCCCAGCATCAATCCCGCCGTCATGTCAGGTACCCGTACTCCGTGGGTGCGAATGTAGGCACCCTGGTCATGAAAGAATTCGTTGTCGATAGCAAGGATTTGCCCTTCTGCCGTAATCGCAGCACGAATTCTGTGGCGCTGTTCGCGCGAATGATTGGCCGCCAGCAGATGCTCCCGTCGATCCTCAATCCACCTAATTGGCCTGGCAAAACGCAGTGCCGCTAAACAAAGAAGGAAATCATCGGGATAAAGCTCACCGCGAATTCCGAAGCCGCCACCAACATTGCCTTCAAACAGATGAACTTTGGATGGATCAAGACCGAGAGTTTTTGCAATTAAATCGCGATTGGGGTGGGGGCGCTTTGTAGCTCCATAAAGTTCCAGTACTCCATCATCGAGATTCAGGCGCGCCAATCCACCCCGACATTCAATTGGCACACCACTGTGCCGGCCGATCCGGAGGTCTAGCTCCACTAGATGAACAGCCTCGGCAAACGCCGCTTCAACATCTCCGTAGGACTTTTTGACAACTGTTACCTCGGTTCCGCAATCCTCCAGAAATTCGGACGGAGCCGCACTGGCATCTGTGATTACGGTTCTTTCCCTAATGTCCACTGAAACCATATTCGCAGCATCTTCGGCGACATAGACATCTTCGGCAAAAACAACAGCAACCGGTTCACCCACATAACGTACACGCCCCTGCGCCAGGATAGGCTGCCGATAAGGTTCCAGCCCGGTATAGCTGGTTGCCCGATAGTCAATGGGCGGTATGCCGGCAACATCTTCAGGTATCCAGACTGCGTAAACACCTTCCATCGCGGAAGCAATGTCCGTGTTTATTGAGCGGACATCGCCGTGTGCAACTGCTGAGCGCACAACCCGCATATGCAACGTGTCAGGAAATTCCCAATCAGCAGCAAAGACGCCTTCACCCGCCAGCAACGGTGGATCTTCAATCCTAGGCACCCTCTTTCCGATGAAACTGCGTTTCGGCACGTTCATTTCCCAATGACGTCCAGTGTCCAACGTGATACTGCCTGTAGCGCCTGGTCGGAACGGTAGGGCATAACAAGTTGAATGCCCACCGGAAGACCGTTCGGCCCCGCGTGTGTTGGAAGACTTATGGTTGGCACGTGGAGCATGGTCCACAATGCCTGAAAGCGTGGGCTGCCAGTATCACCGATACCAACCGGTGCTTCCCCGTCTACTGCGGGCGTAAGCAGAACGTCACACCCCTGAAAAGTCTGGTTCATGCGAACGCGACAGGTTTCCATCAGATACATCGCATCGACATAGTCTTCGTAGGAAGTATCGAGCCCGGATTGGATTGTTTCCTGAAGCGGCCCGCTCAGCTTGGTCCTATTATTTGCCCAATGTTCAGCCATTACCGCGGCCCGCTCATATCCGTTGATTATCCCCCGAACTTCCGCAAGCCACTGGAACTCCTCCGGCAGCTCGAAATCTCTGACCATGGCTCCTTTGCTTTTCATTGCGGTGGCGGCGGTCTCTACCGCTTCACGGGTTTCTGCCCCAGCCTCGTCCCACATCCATGTCCGGCAAACACCAACCACGGGTGGTTTCCTGAGTGGAGGTAAAGGCGTGAAGGGCTTACCAAGCAATACGCTGGTTGCGAGTTCTAAATCACTGATCGATCGTGCATGCAGACCAAGCGTATCAAGACTTTCCGCCGCCGGGTAAACCCCATTCAAACTGAATGTGTCGAAACTTGGCTTGAAACCCACAATACCGCAGTAGGAAGACGGGCGCAGCACGGATCCACCCGTCTGCGTGCCTAGTGCCAAGGGTATCATATTATCTGCTACCGCGGCGCACGAGCCGCTCGATGATCCACCCGGCGTTCGCAGTGGGTCATGCGGGTTCTTCGTTTTGCCTGGCTTTAGCCCGGCAAACTCGCAGGTTACTGTCTTGCCCATGATAACCGCACCAGCTCCACGCAGTCGCGCAACGCACGAGGCGTCGGTTAAAGGCCGGTTTCCGTCGTAAATCGAAGAGCCCACACCAGTGGGCATGTCCCGCGTGTCAATTATATCTTTAATTCCAACCGGTACACCCGCAAGCGGCCCCTTTACTGTGCCCAGATCAACCAGTCTTGCCTGATCCAAAACCAGACCATCGTCCAGAAACTCCCACGCTGATACCATATCCTCTCGAGCATGAATGCGCGCAAGACATGCTTCGGCGACCGCCACAGAGGAAAAATCGCCCGACACAATACCAGCCACTATCTGCGTCGCACCGAGTGTATTCAGAGAGGAGATCATATCGGTCAAAAATGTTGCTAGAATTAGCTCTCAACATAAACGAATGATGTTCGTTTGTCAGATCTCCTGATTATTCATGCCCACGGGCAGGTGTCTCCTCGATATCGAAATCCGACCCAGCAGCCTGGATCTTCGCCCACACACGAGCAGGTGTTGCCGGCATGTCAAGATCACGGATACCAAGTGGACTGAGAGCATCTAGAACGGCATTCATAACCACAGGCATCGCGCCTACCGTGCCGGCTTCACCCACACCCTTAACACCGAGCGGGTTCGTCGCTGTTGGTACCGAATTCGCCTTTACCTGAAAATTGCAAAAATCATCGGCTCGGGGCATACCGTAATCCATGAACGAAGCGGTAAGAAGCTGCCCATCTTCATCATAGACGGTGTTCTCAAGAAGAATTTGTCCAGCCCCCTGAGCAACACCACCATGAACCTGGCCCTTGACCAGTAGTGGATTTAAAAGTGTACCAAAATCATCAACCACAACGTAATTGATAATTTCAACGCGGCCGGTTTCGGGATCAATTTCCACCTCGCAAACATGACAGCCATTAGGATAACTCGCGACGTCACCCTTATACGCAGCATACGCAGACATGCCCGGTTCGGTTCCAACAGGCAGGTTTACTGCAGAAAAAGCAGCGTTGACGATATCAGCGAGAGGAATGGCCCTGTCTGTCCCGGCAATCGAAAACCGACCATCGGCAAACTCAAGGTCATCCGTGGCGGCTTCCAATATATGGGCTGCTATCTCACACCCCTTGTCGATTATCTTGTCAGCAGCCATCATAAGGGCTGCGGAACCAAGCGCCGAACACCGCGAGCCACCAGCCCCCATGCCGAACGCGATCCTGTCAGTATCGCCCTCTATCACTCGAACATGCTCAGGCAACAATCCCAGCCTGTCACATAACAACTGGGTATACATTGTGGTATGACCCTGCCCCTGATGTGTGGTGCCGGAAAGGACGGTAACGGTGCCTGACGGATCAAACCTGATTTCAGCAGTTTCAACACCCGGTGGAGAGGCTCGCTCAATGGCGTTGGCCACACCGAACCCCCGCAATTTCCCGGCAGTTTTCGAGGCTTCCAGCCGAGACAGAAATCCATCCCGGTCCGCGAGCGCTAACGCTTCATCCATATTTTTCTCGAATTCGCCACAATCGTATGTAAAGGTGAGTGACGTTCGGAATGGCATCCCCTCAACCGGAATAAGGTTGCGCCGACGGAGTTCAACCGGATCAAAACCAAGGTCCCGGGCTGCCATATCGATTAGTCTTTCAAGTATATAAGCGGCCTCCGGGCGACCAGCGCCTCGATAGGGCGCGGTGGGATGGCTATTCGTAAAGACACCTATGATTTCGACAAATGCCGCTGGCGTTGTGTAAACCCCAGACAGGGAACCCAGGTTGTTGACAGCTGGCCCCGCGCCAATTGGTGAAAAATATGCACCTATGTTGACCATGTTTTTCAACCGAAACCCAAGAAAGGTGCCATCTTTATCCACCGCAAGAGACGCCTCAGATACGTTATCGCGGGCATGAAAATCACTAAGAAAACTCTCGGTACGATCAGCCACCCATTTAACGGGCCGCCCTGTCTGTTGGGCGGCAAACAGAGCTATCAAATATTCAGGGTATACATTTGCCTTGATCCCGAAGCTGCCACCGACGTCAGGAGTAACCACCCGTATCTGGAGTTCCTCTATCCCGATGATGGAGGACGCCAACACCTTTCGTGCTATCCAAGGGTGCTGGATTGGTGCACGCAGCGTGTAATGATTGGTGCGCTGGTCATGAGTTGCCAGGCAGGCCCTCATTTCCATCGCATTTCCCAGAACGCGGTTTATCGTAAATCTTTTTTCAACAACATAAGTGGCCTTTTCAAAGGCGGAATTCGTGGCTTCCCGATCGCCAATCTGGTGAACGAGTGCCTCATTGTCTCCAATCTGGTCCCACAGGATGAAAGCGTCGGTATCAAGCGCCGCCGCTGTGCTGGCTGACCCCGGAAGCGGAACATAATCGACCATGACCAAATCAGCTGCATCACGGGCCTGGGATAGGGACTCCGCCACTACAAATGCTACACCCTCGCCAACCATACGCACCCGGTCAACTGCAATCGGCCAGAATTCGGGAATCTGGAGGTCTGCACCATCGCGCCGCGTAACTGGTGGACCAATGTGAGGTACAGGACCCCACCCCGCTGTTTTGTAATCGCTACCTATAAAAACTGCGACGACCCCAGGAGCCGATTGAGCAGCACTAATGTCGACTGATCGAATCTCAGCGTGTGCGTGGGGCGAACGCACAACCAGGGCATGCAATTGGCCATGAGCGTTGTCGTCATCGATGAAGTCGCCGCCGCCTCTTAAAAGCTTCGGGTCTTCAAACCGCGTAACAGACTGGCTGATACCATATTTCCCCACAGTCAAATTCCTCCTCTCCTATGTCACTGGTTCAAAGCGAAATTGCATAGCTATTCTGAATTGCGGCACATGAAAAATTTGTGTGAAATTTTGTAGCGAGAACTCTACCTCAACACTGAGTTTCTAATCCTCGGGTTGATCCGGCAACGCCGTAATGCGTATACCCGATCCCGGCGATTTGTATTTTCGATTGATCCAGATCAACAGGGAAGTCAATGCCTCAGCTGCCACGGCATTATCGAGCGGCCCTGCTTCGATCGCATTGAGGTGGGCCGCTTTCGCAAGTTCAACGACCACGGAACGCGCCTTCGGGTCATTTCCCGTAACCAGGACATCACAGTCAACCAAATGGTCTGGATCCTTGAGTTGCTCGGCGGAGACATTCTGGAAAGCGGAAACAACCCGAACGCCTTGTCCAAGCAAATTCTGTGCGACCTGCGCCGCGGATCCCACGTCGGGCAATTGCACTCTCATTACGGATGGCGGCACCAGAGGAACCGTCACGTCAACTAAAATTTTACCCTGCAACACATTTTTAAGAGGCTCAAGAGTGGTGCACTGAGCCGCAAAAGGTACAGTCAAAACTGCAATATCGCATTCCGACGCGGCCATCAGGTTGTCCATTCCCTCAGCCCCAATGTCAGCTGCCAACCCCGCGGCCCGCTCAGCTGAACGGGAACCCAACAAAACCCGATAACCGGCGCGTGTCCAGCGCGTTGCAAGTCCGAATCCTTCTGCTCCAGTTCCGCCCAGGACCGCAATCGTTGGAAGTGCACCGTTCATGTAGTGGTCTCTCCATGCGCATATTTGGCCGCGGGTGTCTGAACCAGGGGCACAAGATCTGGCACCCGACCGGTGGCTTTGGTGCGCTCGGCGGATACATCACCATATAGAGTGTTCCGTTGGCGCGGGGTTCGGCCTATCCCTTCAATAAATTTGTACATGTCGACTGGCGCGAACTCCTGGCCGTGCTCGGCCCCGGCCGCACGGGAAATGGATTCGTTCATCAGCGAACCACCCAGATCGTTTGCACCGGCATTCAGGGAAGCGGTCGCGCCAGCAATACCAAGCTTCACCCAGCTGGTCTGTATGTTCGTAATAAGAGGGTTGAGGACAAGGCGTGCAACAGCGTGAATAAGTATAGATTCACGAAACGTCGGGCCCTTACGTGCCTGACCTTTGTGATATATGGGAGCTTCCATATGGACGAATGGTAATGGTACAAATTCCGTAAACCCTCCACTTTTTTCCTGCAGGTCTCTCAAACGCAAAAGATGGCGGGCCTGATTTACCGGTCTTTCCATATGACCGAACATAATGGTTGCGGTGGTCCTCAAACCCAACCCATGGGCGGTTTCCATTACCTTGAGCCACTCGCTGGTCGTTAGTTTGTCAGGACAAAGAACGGCGCGGACGTCATCGTCCAGTATTTCTGCAGCAGTGCCGGGGAGAGAACCCAAGCCCGCTTCCCGCAACCGCTCCAAATATTCCCTGACTGTAAGTCCTATTGTTAACGCCCCTTGGGTCACTTCCAAGGGTGAAAATGCATGCACATGAAGTTCTGGCGCCACCTCCTTCACCGCCTTTAGGATCGAGAGATAGGTATCACCTGTATAATCGGGATGAATGCCTCCCTGGAGACAGACTTCCGTAGCGCCGCGTGCCCATGCCTCTTTCGCCCGACGCGCAATTTCTTCAATTGCAAGATCGTAGGGCGTACCCCGAAGGTTTACGCTCAGCTTTCCCTTAGAGAACGCACAGAAGCCGCAACGATACCCACAGACGTTTGTGTAGTTGATGTTACGATTGACAGCATACGTTACCGTCTCACCGACCGTTGTTCGACACAGTTCGTCAGCGGCTGTTACTACATCCTGGTAGGCCGCACCGCGGGCCTCAAACAACTCGGCGATTGCGCGCGCGTCAAGCCGTCGGCCCTCAAGGGCCCGGGCCAGATGTCTTTGAGTGCCTCGCGCTTTACCTCCAGCGACTGCGGGCGCCACTGGGCAAACACCAGAGACACCGGGCGACCATCGGTCATCCCGCGCCAGACCACTTGCATCCATTGCCTTCAGTACCGCAGGCCTGATCGATTTATCAAGCCAGCCATTTTCGAAGACGTAGCGCGGATAGACTGGTAATCGCGGGGCTAGAACCTTGCCCTGTGCTACAGTTGCTTCCATAAGTCGTGGGATCGTGGGCCAGGGTGCTTCAGGGTTAACAAAATCCGGAGTGACAGGCGACACACCGCCATAATCGTTAATACCCGCATTTATCAGCTCAGGAAACTCTTTACCGCTAAGGTTGGGAGGCGCCTGAATTGACATTTCCGACCCGAAAAGCTGTCGCGCGGTAGCAATTGTCCAACACAGTTCCTCAATACCCGGTTCTGGTGCGTTCGCCATTCGCGTTCCCGGTTTTGCTCGAAAATTCTGGATTATAATTTCCTGAACATGGCCATGAGTTTTATGGAGATCATATATGGCTTTCAGAGCGGCAACGCGCTCGTCACGCGTCTCACCAAGTCCGATCAGGATGCCGGTTGTAAACGGCACGCGCGCCTCACCGGCGAGCTGAATTGTGCGCAGGCGGGCCGCCGGAGCCTTGTCTGGAGAGCCAAAATGCGGGCCACCCTTTCGCGACAGGTGAGGTGAAATACCCTCCAGCATCAATCCCATCGAGACCGACACAGGCCGCAACATTTCAATATCCTTGGCGGTCAGGACTCCGGGATTGAGATGAGGAAGCAGTCCGGTCTCCTTCAAAACCCGTTCGGCCACCTCAGCAAGATATGAAATTGTGCTATCATGCCCAAGCAAAGCAAGTTCGTCGCGGGCCACACGATATCTGCGTTCGGGTTTATCACCCAGCGTAAACAGGACTTCCGTACACCCAGCTGACGCCCCGGCCTGCGCTACTTCCAATACCTCGTCGATGCCAAGGTAAGCACTTTCTCCGGCTTTGGGGGGAATTGAAAACGTGCAGTAATGACAAACGTCCCGGCAAAGTTTTGTTAGGGGAATGAATACCTTGGGACTGTAGGTAACCAAATCGCCAAAACCATCATCACGAAGCCTGGCGGCACGTTTCAGAAGACTGGATGTATTTGTCGGGTGGTTCATTCTGGCCGCATACAGATATCAATATGAAATGTTCTGCCGTCGAACGCATTGGACCTCAATACGCGACCTTGTTGCCATGACAGAAAACGTTGAATTCAACGCGGGGTCAAGCCTCGGTTGAAAATTAGTATTAAACCCGAGTTTTCAAAGTGGCACCTATTGGTTGACAGTCCTTTACCTTAAATGTCTGTTGCCATACCAACTAATATTCACACGCTTCCCGTAAAGAGAGAAACATGGTTGCAGAAAATTACGCAAAACAGCGCTCAGACCTATTGGCAGACCTAGACGGGCTCCGGGTGGAAAAAGATGCCGTAAAGCGCGTTGGAACGCTGTTCCTTGACAGATCACCCATGAACATCATTCATTTTAAAAGTCGTGCGCAGATCCGCGCGCTGATAGAGGCGATGGACATGGATCCTGAAATCCGCGTCATCGTGATACGTGGCGCCAACGGAGTGTTTAGTTCAGGCGGTGATATTGCGGGATTCCTGAAAGAAACACGGGACGGAATGTCAGATATGGCCGATGACATGTCCGCGCCCGAGCGCGCGCGAAAACCGGTAATCGCAGCCATCGAGAAGTTTGCGTTGGGCGTGTCATTTGAACTCGCGCTAGCTTGCGATTTCCGTATTGCTACAGAGAACAGCCAGCTCGGCCTACCGGAGATCAATCTTGGCACCATACCTGGAAGTGGGGGCACCCATCGCCTTGCCCGACTGATCGGCCTCGGACGCGCAAAAAATGCAATCATGCGTGGTCGCAGAATTTCGGCGCAGGAAGCCTGGGATTGGGGACTTCTTACCGAATTGGTCCCCGATGGCGGACTGACTGATGCCATTGATGTATTTGCAGCCGACCTCTCCAGTCGCCCGCAGATACCGCTGGCAACGGTCAAGCGCGTTCTAAATGCCGCGGGCGATACGCCGCTCCATGTTGGGCAGGGTCTGGAAGGTCAGGCATTTGAAAAAATCCGGTTCGGTCCCGAATTCCAACACGGCGTAAACTCTTTTCTGGAAAAGAAGAAACCCAATTTTTCAGATATGTAACTATTCGGGATTCGGTTTCTAATACCCGACAATCACTTCACCACTATTGGGGCTAATCACCTGACCGGATATAAGGTCAGTTTCACTGCTTGCAAGCCACGCGACCGCGTATGAAATATCAATGGGCTTGCAGAATTCACCAAGCGGCATACGCTTCTCGCGTTCGGCAATGTTTTCGGGTGAGTTAGAGCCCATTGTCATGTCAGTCACAATAAATCCCGGTGCCACTGCATTAACATTGATCCGCCAGGGTGCAAGTTCTCTCGCCCAGCTTTTGGTAAAACCAGAAATGGCGGATTTAGCAGCTGAATAGTGACTTGCAAGGTCACTTCCACCCATGGCGTAAATTGAAGAAATATTGATTATTTTACAATTTTGTTTGCTTTTCATCGCAGGTAAAACGGTTTGCGTAGCAAAAAATGTGCCGCGGACATGAACTTCAAACATTTGATCGAATTGTTCTTCCGAGATTTCCTCAACATTTCGACGGGCCCCACCCACACCAGCATTGTTCACAAGAATATCCACCGGTCCGGCGCCGGAAATTGCGGCAGTGAAGGCAGGAACGTCACGTACATCGGCTATGATGACGTCTGCTTTACCTCCGCACTCACGGACCATGTCCGCGGTTTCCTCGGCACCGTCATCTTTGATATCGTGTATCACTATTTCGGCCCCGCGCTCAGCCATCAACAGGGCATGACTTCGTCCCATGCCACCGCCCGCGCCGGTTATTAGCGCGCGTTTGCCTTCGAGTTTATCTGACATTTATACTCTCCCTGTTTGTTTACGGGCATTTGGATCCGGTATACTGCGCACAACCAACAAAAGCCATAAACAGAGGGACACGGCGCAATGAACGTTCCGAATTACAATCCAAAGAGCCATTCCTTAATGACCTTCCATGATACAATCGAAAGATTTCGCGACGGTACAGACACACCGCGGAACTATCTCGAACGCTGCCTCGATAAAATTGACGCCATCGAAAATACGGTTATGGCCTGGGAAATCATTAATACAGATGCAGCCCGCGAGGCGGCTGACGAAGCAGGCCAGCGATACAGGGAAGGCAAAACCCTCTCACTTGTCGACGGAATGCCGGTCGGGATTAAGGATCTGATTGAAACAGTAGACATGCCAACCGAATTCGGCAGCGTGTTGTTCAAGGGTCACCAACCAATTCGCGACGCGGCCTCCGTCAATGCCCTCCGAAAGGGAGGGGCTGTAATTCTAGGAAAAACAGTAACAATTACGTTTGGCGGGGGGGATCCGGCACGAACCCGTAATCCTCACGATCCGTCGCGGACGCCGGGTGGCTCGTCTTCGGGTACTGCTGCAGCCGTCGGTGGTGGAACCATTCCCGGCGCCATCGGCACCCATGCGCGTGGTTCAACAATTCGTCCGGCCAGCTTCTGCGGAGCATATGGACTGAAGGCCACCTATGGAGCCATCAACCGTCAGGGTGTGTTTTCCGCCGCCGATAGCATGGACCATCTGGGTGTTTTTGGTGGTTCACTTTCGGATGTCTGGATAATGGCGCGCCACATGGCAAAGCTGGGCGGCGGCGATCCCGGGTACCCCGGTCTGTATGGTGGTGACAACCCGCCCAGTCCAAGAAAACCGGTACGGTTAATACGACTGGAAACAGCTGGATGGAACCAGACTGACGACGCCACCAAGGCGGAGTTCGACCGATTGGTCCGAACCCTTGCGGACGCAGGAGTGGAAATCTTCGGTCGGAACGACGATCCCTCCATCGAAGCCTACGAAAATGTTTTTGCCGAAATGCCGGATCTTTGGCGCAGTCTCTACCGCTTCGAATTTCAATGGCCGATGCTGCAATATAAGGAACGCTATCCAGACCAGGTGCCACCACGCCTTCTGATGGGATTAAAAGAAGCTGAGGGCCTTACACAGGCAGAGTACCGCGAAGCTCTCAACCGCCGGGTCCGTGCACGGGACCTGCACCGTCAGCTAAAGTTGCGCGCCGATGCGTTCATAACCCTGTCATCCCCGGGGCCCGCCCCGGTCGGAATGGATCAGGGTAGCGCGGTATTCAATGAAGGATCCTCAGTTATAGGCATGCCCTCTCTGTCATTGCCGTTGCTTGAAGTGGAAAATGTGCCTGTGGGCGTGCAGCTTCTGGGCCAGTTCGATGAGGATGAAAGTCTGACCGCAATTGGCCGATGGATCGCAGAAGAGCATTTCGGGATATAGGAGAGGAACGGATCATGTCACGACTCGAAAACAGGGTGGCCATCATCACTGGTGGCGCACAGGGGATTGGCGCTGCCTATGCAAAAGGATTTGCCTTGGAAGGTGCGACCGTCGTAATTGCAGATATCGTCCCGAATGACAAACTGGTCTCAGATATCGAGCGCGCGGGTGGCAAAGCAACCTTCCTCCAAACCGACGTCACCGTTGAAGATGCCTGTCAAACTCTGGCCAAGCGTACCACCGACACGTTTGGAAGGATCGATGTGCTGGTGAACAATGCCGCGCTCTGGGTCCACGTCGGAAACAAACCCATTCTAGAGATTTCCAAGGAGGAATGGGATCGCGTTCTAAACGTTAATATCAATGGGGTGTTTCTTTGTACCAAGGCCGTTATCCCACAGATGAAATCCCAACAATATGGCAAAATCATAAATATTTCTTCGGGACGCGCGTTAAAAGGTTATGCCAACCTGCTGCACTACGACACATCGAAGGGTGCCGTTATCTCCTTTACGAGATCAGTGGCACGAGAATTAGGTGATGACGGTATCCGCGCCAACACCATAGCCCCCGGTGGGGTAATGACAGAGAATGTTCTCGCGCAAGAGGAACTGCGTGCACATATAGCGAAAAGTACGACGACAAGAGCGATAAAGCGTGAGCAGGTGCCAGAAGATGTTGTGGCTGCCTGTGTATTCCTTGCAAGCGCCGAGAGTGACTTCATCACCGGTCAGGTCCTGGCTGTCGATGGCGGTTCGGCAATGAATTGATGTGGCAACGGAAGAGAGCGCCGCCAATGCAGAGACGGATGTCAGAAATTTTTCAATTACAGCTGATCGCAAGCACTAATTATCTGCGAAACTCCATATCCTTCTGATGACAATCCCTATCCACGTGTAACTGGCGTCATTGTCCCGCACCAACAGATTTGTGGCCCTAGTCGACTGCCTGATAAGCGTCCCTCTTCACACCCGCAAGATTCATACCCTCAACACGAATAAGGCGGGTGGTCGCGGTGCGGGACGGAGAATGGAGGTCACCCTCATTATAAAGATAAGCATCGCCGCGGTTTAGATCGTAGTTTTTTATCTTTCTTACCTTGCCAGGTTCACCATCAAGCGGCAACTCTAGTTTCTCCCAGTCAGTCATGGTGGTGACCCCGTCCGCCTGGGCATAGATAGCCCAACTTGGGCCGTGATCATGCGGATTAGAACCTTTGGCGCCCTCATATACGTGGGCGAGAATGCAGAACCTGTGTTTTTCATCTTCATAAAGGATCTGACGTGGCACCCGGTTCTCCGGGCCTAAATGCGTAGCGACAAACTTGTCATCGGCGCATGCTTTCGCAACTAAATCCCGCACCACCGCGCGGCCACCCGGACCCGGATCCTGATCCATCGCCGCTCGGCAATCTCCAGAAAGCTGCTCAAGAGTATACCCCATGGCTCATCCCTTCATTCTGTCATAACCCGTGTTGTGAGAGTGTATCCGCTCCGAAGCCCTAATCAAAGATTGTTTCTGAGTAATGTGCAACATCAACGACTGCTTCGATCACCGTTGGCCCTTCACTCAGAAATGCCCGCACCAAGGATCCTCGAAGCGTTTCGGCATCACGCGCGCCAAACGCAGGCACACCGAAATAGTGCTCGGGCGGATCCCGGTATTCCTCGGCCTGCAAGGCCGTGCCGTAACTCGGCAACTGCCGACGCTCCTGCTTGACGCGTATCAGCCCTAACCAGCGGTCATCAAGCACCACAACCGGAAGGCACAAGCCGAGCCGCTTGGCTGTGGCGAGTTCGCCGCTCGTCATTTGAAAACACCCATCCCCGAGGATACAGACAACCGGCAGACCAGGCTGATTGAGTTTTGCTGCAATTGCCGACGGCAATCCAAATCCCATTGAAGACCACCCGTTGGTAATATGGAACTGCCGCGGTGCATGAACGGCCCATTGGCTTGCAATCTGGTGAGTGTGTGCCCCTACGTCAAATGTCAGAATTCCATCTGGCGGCAGAACATCGCGCACAATGTCGATAACCTGGTGTGGAGAAAAGTGTCGGACCTCCGGACGAAGCGCTCCCTGAAAACCTACACGGTGCACCGCTATTTCGGCGGCAGTCCAGTCGTTAACGATGGGTTCGGCTTCGAGAAGTGCCGCGACTGATGCATCCAGATTTCCAGTGACTTCCCCCTTCAGAACAACAGAGCCAGCGATGTCCACAGGTTCGATATCTACCTGAAGCAATGGCGTATCATTGATCCAGGCCTCGTATTCGACCTCAATCGTGTCATATCCGAGCCCTATTATGAGATCAGCCTGTTGCAAAAACGTACGTTGCATCTGCCGCCGTCCGCGTTCTATACACCCGACGGATAGAGGGTGCGCCTCGTCGATCAGGCCCTTCGCCATCGTCGTCGTGGCAAATGGCAGCCCGTGCCGGTTTATTAACGAACCCAGCAGAGTGGGATCTGTCATTCTCATTGCGTTTGAACCAATCATCGCAACCGGGCGTCTCGCGCTGGCAAGGACATCAATTGCCATGTTCAGGCTATCAACAGGAGCAAAGGCTTGCCGAATTGGACCCCTAAGTTCGGGTACATCTTCCGTCGCGGGAGCTAGGGCAACATCTTCTGGAAGATCGAGATGCACAGGCCCCTGTGGTTCGGAGAGCGCAATTTGAACCGCTTCCGCAACCGTTTGCGCCACTGATCCTTCCCGCAGAGGCAGTGTGGCCTTGGTAATTGGTCCGAATAGCTGATGATGATCAATATACATCTGTATGCGACGACCAAGCTGATCCGTGTTCAGGTTGCAGGTAATGGCGATCATTGGTGATCGATCGAGCCAGGCGCTACCGACCCCCGTTGCCAGGTTTGTTGCGCCGGGGCCCAGGGTCGCTATCCCGAGGCCGGGTGCTCCGCTTATCCGTCCCATTACATCTGCCGCAAATCCGGCAGAACCTTCGTGCGCAGTGAGTACGAATGGCAGATCATGTTTGCGCATTGCATCCATGAGTGGCAAGACGTTTCCACTTGGTATTCCGAAACCGTGCGTGACGCCGGCCTTCTTCAGCGTCTGGACGATAACCTCGGCATTATTTATAAATGTCCCCATATCAGGACGTTAGGTATCACGTGGCGAAAAATTTTGCATCAACGTCACTAAAATTATAAACAATCAGACACTCTACTGCTTTCTGGGACGGCGCTCTCCATCAATTTGAAGATGGCGCGCACCCGACATCCACCACCGACAAGGGTTTGAACGCGTCCGGCATTCGTTGATTTGACAACACAGGTGACAATGTTATTGGTCGACGATGGTCGATAAAAAAAACCTTGTCTCGGTCATCATTGCCTTAACAGGCACGGCGGCAGGTGGAGCCGTCTGGCTGTTGCCAGTTTTATCCGAGGGCTCTTCGGAAACCATGCGGGTTGCAGGGGTCGTCATCATCGCAATCGCCCTTTGGGCCAGCCGCATATTTCCAGAATACTTCACAGCGATCATATTTTTCTTTCTGGCAATAATTTTGACGGATTCTGGCGCTCCCACAGTATTTTCTGGTTTTCACTCTGCCGCGGTCTGGATGATCTTCGGCGGTCTGGTGGTGGGCCTCGCAGTTCAGGAAACCGGCTTTGGCCAGACACTGGCATACTGGCTACTCAGGGTGTTTCCACGAAACTACTTCGGCATCCTTTGCGGGAGCGCCCTCGTCGGCTGTGTACTCTGTTTTATCATACCGTCAAACACCGGTCGGATCGTTATTATGATGCCTATCTTTATGGCGCTCGCCGACCAAATTGGTTTTACGGCCGACAGCCCGGGACGTGCAGGCCTTGGGCTGGCCGTCGCGGGAGGTTCTATCTATCCCAGTCTTGCCATTCTTCCGTCGGCCGTTCCCAATCTGGGTTGGCTCGGTGCGGTGGAGAGTATCCATAAAATAAAAATCTCCTATGCAGAATATCTGATTGTAAATTTTCCGGTTATTGGGGTCATTTCAGCTATAGCGGTACCAGTGCTTTGCTACCGACTGTTTCCTGACCGGATCCAACAGGAGGTGGGTGGGGTAGAGAAAGCTGAAACCTCAGCGGAACAGACCCGGCTGATCATGTTGATTGTGGCAGCCCTCGGCCTTTGGTTGACCGATTTTGCCCACGGCATTTCCCCTGCGTGGGTGGCGCTGGGCGCTGGAGTCATGTGCATGTTGCCGCGTGTCGGAATGCTCCCACCTTCTGTAATGGTAGGGCGCATTTCTTACGCCCCCTGGTTTTTTGTAGCGGGTGTAATTGGCATGGGTGCCATCGTCGCAAAGTCCGGGCTGGGTACTTTGATCGGCAGCAGTATATTTCAAACCGTCCCGTTAACTCCTGGAGCAGATTTTATCAATTTCATTGTTGTAAGCGGTGTGGGAATGGTAATCGGTATTTTCACAACCATCCCTGGACAACCTGCAATAATGACCACGCTAGCAACTGACATAGCGTCGGCCACGGGTTGGCCGATAAAAACCGTGTTGATGCTGCAACCGATAAGTTGGGCTATGGCATTATTCGCGTACCAGTTACCGCCGTTTATTCTCGCCGCCCATCTAGGTGGCATCCCGACCGCATCCTTTGCTCGCCTATTAATTTCAATGTGCGCGGTTGCATGGCTGGTCATGCTTCCGTTGTTGTATTTCTGGTGGCAGGCAATCGGGTATTTTAGCTAGGATTGGGAATGAAGCAGGCCCCCACTGTATTTGATCTGGCTAGTTATGTTGAATTGCTTCGCTTTGTCTTTCGCGAGCATAAAGTGAAAACCAGCAATGAGACGTTAGAGGATAAACCCATCGGGCCCTTTCCTATGCCACAGCACAGATCAGAAACAATTCAAACGAATATCCCCCCCGATCAGACCTTGCCATCCGCGCTTAATAGAATGGCAATTGGCCGAGTTTGCTGAAATTCTGCGAGAACGATCATGATGATGATGGTAATGGGCACCGATAGAAACATGCCGGTCACGCCCCAGATCGAGCCCCAGACTGCAAGGGAAATTATGACAACAAGTGACGAAAGGTTCAGTGATTTTCCCATCATTCTCGGTTCCAGAACATTTCCTATCACAAACTGCGCGACACCAAGGCCTATTGTTATAATTAGAAAGGGCCCCAAAGAGGCAAATTGAACAATTGCCATTAGAGCCGGAAATACCACTCCCAGCAGGGAACCAATTGTCGGAATATAGGCCAAGAGAAAAATTACAAACGCCCAGAAACCCGCAAGATCAAGGCCTACAAGCTGCAAAACAATATAGCTGACGATGGCGGTCGCAAGGTTAAGCAGCGTCTTTACCGACACATATGTCTGGGTCCGTTTCTGGATGTCAGACAGGATTTTCCGTACCTCATCTTCCCGCTTCGAATCGGGAAACAGTGCCTTCAATTTGTTTGGAAAAGTTCGCTGTTCGGCAAGAAGAAAAATCACGTAGATCAGTATTAGCCCGGCATTACCAGCAACCTTCGCAACCGCAGCGGCCACACCACTTATTAGAGCCCGGACATCGGCCTGCTCAATAACATGAGCAATAGTCGGCATTTCCCTGAACCCGAGAAGGCCCACGAAACTCTCCAGTAGCTTTTCCAGGTTCGCCTGATACACCGGCGCGGCGCTAAGGACCGCTGCAATATTCTCGCTGATCATTTCAACGATAAGGGCCAGCGCTATTAGAATACTTACAATCGACATTGTCAGCCCCGCCCATCCCGGTGCTTTGGTGTGTGTCGAGATGGCTCGGGCCAGTGCATTGATGATGTACCAGATCATTACTGCTATCGCGAACGGTATGAGAAGGTCACGGCCCGTCACCAACACGTACGCCATTAGCGCAGCAATCCCGAAAGTGACACCGAAAACAGTCAGTCTGTTAGGCATATAAACCTTCCCAAAGTATGTCTACTAACCCCATTTTAGCAGATTCCCACGAATCTTCGGCGCTATTCAATTTTATTTGACTTGTGAACTTTGCCAGCTTGATGCCCTTGTTCATCGATATAGGAACAACCGTCCCCATATGGAAACCAGACGCATGCAGACTGAAGGGAGCCTGTTTAACGTGCGGGAACCCGAAGTCCCAGCGCCTCCAAACGAGGAAAAACTTCTCCCACTATGATTGGAAGATCGTTCAGGTAGTTGGGCAAACCCATTGCAACGGCGTCACAACCTGCCTCAGACAATTTTGCTAATTGAGCGGCAACATGGTCGGGACTACCAACGACTGGGGTAGCGCCATTCCCGGTTGCTGCACGCAGGTGAAACCTGCGACGGTCCTCTTGGGATACATTATCCGTGTCTACACCCCGCTCAACCATCATAATTCTGCAAGCTTCACTGTCGGCATGCTCGACTGCATAATAATGGTGATACTCTTCAGCTTCTTTCTGCGTCGGCCGGCACACCACTCCAAGATTGGTAAACAGACCAACATCGCGACCCAGATCATTTGCAGTTTTCCGTAGGTCAGCGCAATCCTGACGGAATCTTTCAAAATCATAAAAAACATGAAACAACATGTCGGCATTCGCAACCGCAAATGCACGACCACGTCCGGAGGTCCCAGCGGCGACCAACATCGGGCGCTTGCCACTCACCGGTTTAGGATTAAGGACAGTACCCTTTGTCTGGAAAAACTCACCGTCAAAATCAAAAGGCTCTTCTTCACTCCAGATACGCGTAACAAGATCCACCCATTCCTGGCCGAGGTCATAACGGCGTTCGTGCTGGTCAAGATCAACTCCGAGCATATCGAACTCCTTCTGATACCAGCCGCACACAATATTTAGGCCGAAACGCCCACCGCCAATGTGATCTGCAGTTACCATCTGCTTGGCGGCCACTGCCGGAGAATGCGCGGTCACATGAACCGTTCCAAAGGCCATGATGTTCCTGGTAACCGCCAACAGGCCGGATGCCCAGGTTATGGTTTCAAAATTTGAACCATTATGGTTTGTCTCCCCCCCGTAACCGATCCAGCGACCGAGCGGCAGCATAAAATCGACACCCGCCTCATCAGCACGAACCGCGAGTTCGCGACAGTTTTCCCATGTAGCATCCCATCTCTCAGGAAAGGTGGAGCAGGCCAGCCCGCCATCACAGTTAGATCCAAAAAGACCGACAGCCAACTTGTTGCGCGTAAACTTCCGTGCGGTTACCATTCCACAAATGTCGCGCGACAGCGACAAATGATCAAGATCCAAGGTTACGTCAGATACCCTGACCATATCTGGTTGAAACGTTGTTGGTTCCTCGTCCTAATGATTGATACGGTATACCGATGCATGTGGGTATCCGGATGTTATCTCCGGTTCAGAAGATACAAATTGCCAGTTACCACCATCACTGCGCCAACAATACTCCACCAGCTCGGAATTTCTGCGAAAAGAAAAATTCCGAAAATTCCAGAATAAACAATCCTCATATAATCCCACGGCACGGTCACCGTAGCCTCACCAAGCGTAAAGCCATGTGTAATGCATGACTGGCCAATAATTCCCAGAAAACCAATCAACACGAGAACCCAGCACTCCGACCACGTAGGAGTCACCCAGAACCAGGATGCCGGGATAGCCGAGAACAGAGCCATATAAAACGCATAATAAAAAATTATGCGCCGTGTAGGCTCGGTGGTGGCAAGTTTCTTAATGGATATAACAACCATTCCACCAAATACCGCACCCGAAACGGCAACTATGCCGTCCGGATCAAAGCCGGCACCAAAAGGACGGAGCATCACTAGAATACCTGCAAAACCAACCACGGTAGCGGCGATACGCCGATTACCTGCTATCTCCCCAAGAAACAGAAATGCCAGCAGTATCATGAATAGTGGTCGGGAGAATTGCAGAGCCATAGCATCCGCCAAAACCATGTGGGTGATTGCATAAAAGAAACAATAGTTACCGCAGGCGCCCCAGAAACCTCGCTGAAGATGCATACCCTGGCGTTTTGTACGGATAACCTGGATACCGTCTTTCGCGAGAAGCCATGGGGCAAAGATGAGAAAACCAATCAGCGCCCGACTGAACATAAGTTGCGCTGAATGGAGCCGCTCGCCCAGAACTTTCACAAAGACAGCCATAACCGTCAGTAGAATCGCCCCGACTGATACGAAAAATACTGCACGCAAATTGGGTGGTAACGTTCTCCAAAAGGCCTGAACGTGTTTGACATTTTGGCAAACCCTCAAGGGTCGGTCCAATATTGCTTGAGTTCAGTAACCCGCCAGCCTGCGGAGGGAACGAGAAGGTTTCGGATTATGCCCAGTGGCAACTGGCCTAGGTGCAAAAACGTCATGAACAGGATGTCTGCGCAAACATATGATCCGGCCAGTATTTTTGGAAACCCATAAAAGCATTGGTCTCCAGTATTTTCCTACGGTAAATCTTTGCCGATGATAAATCCAATCGGCGAGGTTAGAGAATTTGCCTGTTTTGTGTACCAAGACAGGTCAGTTGGTTAAGTTGTCGAAGCAAAACCATTTACGGCTTTGCCTTGGGATGCTTTTATCTGATGCATGAATAAAGAATACAGTTCCCTTGCCCTGACAGGGCGAGTCCACCGGAGAGTCTACACTGACGCGGGGGTCTTCGATGCGGAGATGGAGAAAATTTTCGCACGCACGTGGTTATACGTTGCTCACGAAAGTCAAATAGCGGATCCTGGACAGTTCGTTTCCGCACATATTGGCAACAGGCCGGTGATTGTAGCACGCCACACGGATGGCAAAATTTATGTTTTCGCCAATCGTTGTGGCCACCGTGGCATGAAAGTTTGCAGTGCACGGCGAGGATCGAAAAAGAGGTTTGTCTGTCCATATCATGGTTGGGCGTACGCTACTGATGGCTCACTGCTCGGAATTCCCCACGGCAAAGGATACAATGGCAAACTGGATCCGGGGGACCCGGTGCTTTCACTAAATCGCGTCCCGCACGTAGATAGCTATCGGGGATTTGTTTTTGCAAGTCGCGCTCAGGACGGTCCGTCGCTTGCCGAATATCTTGGGCCGATGGTCCACGCTATCGACAATATGGTGGATCGCGCTCCCGATGGCGAAATTGAGGTTAGCGGAGGTGGTTTCCGGCAGCGCTACAACGGTAACTGGAAGCTCCACATGGAGAATGCCAACGACCTGATGCATGCATCAATCGTACACGCGTCTTCAGTGGAGAGTGCCCAGGCAGTAGCTGACGATCTTTCTACCGTTGCCAGTGAAGACCACGCATTGCAAATGTTCAAGGGAAACGGGTTACCACTCGATGCAATGGACCAGGTCGAAATACATGGTTTTCCGGGCGGACACTCCTACATGGGCGGGTTTTATAAAGACGGCCGGATTACCCAGACAACCCACGAGGATCCCGTCAACGCGGCCTATCACTCAGCGATGATCAATGCCTACGGGGAAAACCGGGCGAACGACATTACTGGGTGGGATACCTTCAATCATTTGATTTATCCGAACCTTATCATCAACCCAAAACATCAGCAGGTGCGCCTCCTACAACCGGTCACCGTCGACCGAACAATTGTGCACTCCTTTTGCTTCCGTCTAAAGGGCGCACCGGAGGAGATGTATCACCGGAGCATTCGCTTCCTGACAGCGCTAAACTCGCCCGCTTCCCAAATCACAACCGACGATATAGCGATGTTTAATAATATTCAGATTGCTTTGGATGAATCCGATGCGGAATGGATCGAACTTTCGAGGGGTTTGGGTAGTGACCGAATTCATAATGACGGAGGTCAGGTCGGCGACGTAGGCACCAGTGAATTGCCTCTCCGGTCGCAGTACGTCGCATGGCGAAGCCTGATGAGCCAATAAGGAGAATAACTATGCCTGCGACCGATTTGCACCATCTTGCAATCAAGACATTTGACGTCGATGCAACGGTGAGTTTCTACAATGAGATAATTGGATCGCGATCTGTAAAGCGCCCCGACTTTGATTTCCCTGGGGCCTGGCTGCAGTTTGGAAACACCATGCTTCATCTATACGGAGGGGAGGCCGCAAAAAACAAGGCTGGCGAGCATGACCGTGGATCTGCCGCTATAGACCATATAGCTCTCTCTGCACATGGCTTCGACGAAATGCGGGATGAAATAAAAAAACGAGAACTCGACTGGCGACAGTTCGATATACCCTCTTTCAAACTCTGGCAACTTTTTGTCCATGACCCAAACGGCGTCCTTGTCGAGCTGAACTTCGAAGCCTCGCTAGAGCCTGCAGGCAGCAGCGGTCCTGACAATACAAACCGATACAATCCGGGTAGTTTTTAGGCAGCGATTTCTGTTCGCAGTCAATGTGGAACAAACGATGTCATAGCATTTATGAAATCCGCATTCCGGCTGGGCCCGCCCATTTCGGGATCAACCTCGAGACCACCTTTTAAAGCTGGCCCAACACCTCCCATAATTGGCTATGTGTCTCGAATCCAATCCCAGACGCCTGAGGCAAGGTCCCAAATCCTCCTTGAACTTCTACCCCCTCGGGAAGTCCGCCCAGAATGAAGTCCGGTCGCGCTGCAATTTCATGTAACCCCAGCTCAAGCCCTGCTACGGCGTGATATGCCAGAAGGTGACCAGCATGAGGGACAAATTGAGACCGCGGCCACGCCTTCGATCTACCAAGCTCAACAACTTTTACATACTCCACCAAGCCGTATGACAGTGCCGGATCGATTTGTATCAAATCGCGATCGGGCCGGAGGCCCCCGTACGTCAGCAAATTGTGAGCCTCTGACAAAGAGAACAGGTTCTCACCGGTAGCTATGGCGCCGTCGTAGTATCCGGTAAAATGTTTTAGTATTTCAAAATCGTGGGGATGGCTCGGTTCTTCAATCCAGGCCAAGTCATAAGGTGCATATGCATCAGCCATCTCCACCATATCAGCTGTCGTAGAGCACATACAATTTACATCCACAGCGAGAAGGCGTCCCTCATCACCAATTAACCGCAACACCTCCTCGATCCTGTCACAGTCGTCGGCAAGGCTTGCCTGCCCACACTTTATTTTAACCCGCTCAAATCCTTGATCTAGATATACCTTTATTTCGTCCCTGAGTGCCCCCAGACCGCCGTCGGGATAGTAATGTCCACCGGTTGCATAGATTGGCACTCGATCATGTGCTCTGCCGGCGTTATGACGACGGGACAGAAGTTCCCAAAGCGGAACACCCTCTATCTTTGCCGCAGCATCCCATAACGCCATATCAATAACCCCTATTGCTCCCGCACGATCACCGTCACCTCCAGGCTTTTCGTTCGCCATCATTGCAGTCCAGCCTCGCAGGGGATCGAGGCCGCCATCCACACCCTCTAATGTTTTCAGTTGTTTGAGACGAGGTGCAAACCGTTCGGCGATCAAACCACTCTGCGCATAACGACCGACCGACGAAAACCCGTAACCTGTAAATGTTCCCCGCTGACCTGCATCTATTTCAATCGCTATAGCTGAGGCCGTCATTTCATGGAAACTGATCGCGGCGTTGGACATGGGATTAGAAAGCGATACCGCACGCTCACGAATGTCAACAATACGCATGTAGACACCTTAAGCGTATGTCCCCACAATGTCAGAATAATTCCGGTTTTGAAAAGGGTCTTATAATGGCGAAACTTCGACATATTGCGATGCAGGTACCCAATCTCCAAGAATCAGCAGCCTATTATGAAAATCTTTTCGACCTCGATCGGATGTGCGACGTCGAAACCGAATACGGTAACGCCGTGATGCTTTCGGATGGGACAATGAACCTGACACTGTTGCATTTTCCGGAGGGGACAAAAGGCGGGATCAACGGGGCCGAATGGGCGGGGCTACATCATATGGGCTTTGTCGTCGATGACAAGGAAGCATATGGTAAGAAAGCCAAAGCGTTGGGGGGCAGTTTTTTCATGGAACTGCCTGACGATATTCCCGGGATTGATGCCGAGACAAAGTACAAAGACCCCAACGGGCTTGTTTTTGATATTGCGGATCACGACTGGGCGCAAAGCAATCGGAAACAATAAAAATGAATGGCATTCCCGTTTCCGAGCTCACAATTCCCGCTAAATATGGCTTGGCATTTGAGATAAAAAAAGGACAGACTTTTCGGATTCACCAGATTGTCGGTGGGCAGGTAGGAGACTGTGTATTCTATAATGCACAAGACTACCGGGAAATGTTTCACGTCGGCCAATCTTGGGCGATCAACGTTATCTGCGGCACAGGAACGTCGAAGAGCTTTAAGTATTTTTACTCAAAGCCACCCCGCGAGAATGTAATGATGACCGTTCTGGAAGATACCTGCCCCAATCACTGGGGAAATATGGGCGGGCGTTGCTCGACGCGCCTCTACCAGCTCCGCGACGGTATCCAAAGCGGGCACAGATCGTGTCAGGAAAATCTTGCGGAAGCGTTGGCACCTTACGGGCTCACAGGCGATGATGTGTTTGATATATTTAATGTTTTCATGAATGTTGAGTTGGAAGTGGATGGTGGATTTACAATTAAGCCAACAGATGCGGGTCCCGACGACTATATCGATATCCGGGCAGAAATGGATATTCTGGCGGCCGTATCTGCCTGCCCTGCAGACACATCTCCGACGAATGGTGGGAAGTCAGCTCCCCTCGGAATAAAAATCTTCAATTAACAGACTTGCCCAGGAGAAACGTTATGGATCAGGTTGCTGCGGACATTCTCACCTTCTGGTTTGGTACAACCAACATGACCGAAGAAATCAAAAAGCGTGACATCTGGTTCAAGGCTACCCCGGAATTCGATTCAGCTCTTGCAGGCCAGTTTACCGAGCATCACAAAAAGGCGGCCGCTGGCGAGTTCTCCGGACTAAAGAATACGGCGGAAGAATGTCTAGCGCTCGTAATCGCGCTCGATCAGTTTCCACGCAATCTGTTCCGTGGTTCCCATGAAGCTTTTCGCAGTGATGAACAGGCGCGCCAGACAGCCCGGCATGCGCTTGCGCAGGCTTTTGATATGACAGTAAGTACGGAACCGCGCAAATTCTTCTATCTACCGTTTGTGCATAGTGAAAATATCGAGGATCAGGATCTGGCGGTGGAACGATACAGCGGGTTCGACGATCCAAAGTCTCTCGAATCCGCGACAGGACACCGCGAGGCCATACGTCGTTTTGGTCGCTTTCCCCACCGGAACCTGGCGCTAGGACGGCCCAATACCTCTGAGGAACAGGAATACCTAAGAATTCCGCCAACCTGGGGTATGACGGCGGCCGAAGCAGCAGACCGGGAAATTATGCTTGCAGAAATTGAAGTACAGACAACCTAGCAATCCTGGTAGATTGCAAATGGTGGGTTTTAATCATTCAACGCTAGGCTTCCGGTATTTGGGCAACAGCCTCTATTTCGATCATCATGTCCGGGTCAGCCAGCCGGGAAATCTCTACAACCGTTAATGCAGGCGCCGCTCCCATCGCTATTTCGTGGCCAGTTTCCGGATTTTTTCGAGCTGAAAAGTATGCGTCAAGGTCCGTTACGAAAACGTTATATTTCACCACAGACGAAAAATTAACGCCGGCCGTATTCAATACTTCGTCAAGGTTATTTAGCGTCTGTCTAATCTGCACCCTCATGTCGCCTGTCCCCACAAGGTTTCCGGCTTCATCTCGCGGTGTAATACCAGACGTAAACAGAAACCTGCCCGACGCGACCACACCGGCACTGTGTGTGTTGCGGGCTTCAAATGCCTTGTCGCTCCTGATGTTTTTTCGAAGCAATTTCTGTTTTCTGCGTTTATCTGAATGCTGTCTTCAAAACAAATGGGGAATCAGGATATTACGTGCTCACGGTATACACCCCTAACATCCATTTCATATTCCAAGCCGACCACGGGTGGCCGGGCAAATACCCATGTTAACCCAGATGCCGCTGCACCACGCGCAATTATTTCTTCAGCGAGGAACGGATGAAGGTCGTGAACGGTGTAAACATGGCTGACTGTGGAAGCTGCCCAGTCAGCGCCAAGCGCTGCCATTCTGGTCTCCATCGTCCCCAGAACATATTGGGCCTTTTCACGTAGCGCTTCGGCGGATGTCTCACCGAGACGGATGATGCGTTCTTTGTAGCTTGCACCACCCTCAGGTGATTCAGCCGATCCCGCTATGACAAAGCTCAGGGGCAACCCGGGGTTAGCAGGCACAGTATAACTGAACGCCTGAAAACTCGGTTCGCCCGGACCACCAATTTCTGGACATACATTTGATCTTGCCACCGGGTTTTCCTCGTTCTTGAAGATACCCCATCGCTCCAGTGTGCCAACATAGATGCGATTGAAGTCAATGAAACCCTGTTCTGAAAATGGCTCTGGCGAACGTAATTCACAGGCGCAAAACGCTGTATTGGGTCGGTCCATCTGAGCCAGGTGGTTTTCAATGCGTTGAAAACCTTCTTCAAGTCCGACAGGCTCCTTAAACCGCACGCGTTCGATTGCAAATCCATCCAGTGCCGCCACTCCGCCCGAGTATTGAAAAGGTCCACGCACATAACGGTATCCACCAGGCTCAAAGATAGCTGTCTCGGTCATAACTGGCCCCCACGAACGAATAAAAGAAGAAATCTCTACCCATAAAAAATATCAAGGCACTTTATTTCATATAGTCCCTAAAGGGCAAATCTGCTTCGATATTCTAAATTCTGCCATGTTTTATGTGATGAATGGTAAGCATCAGGGCCAAGTATGCCGGCTTCGCTCGACTGGAGACGTCCACCGCGACGATGACATCCGAATAAGGAACCGTCGATAGCGCCGTCTTCGTCCTCGCTGCCCGCGACCCCGCCGACGACCCGGCGCGCTGCGTGCGGGTGCCCGGACAGTCGTCGGTGCCGCCGAACTGCCGCGTGCGGTCCTATCCCGTGATCGAACGCAACCAGTGGATCTGGGTGTGGATGGGCGACCTGGCGCTGGCCGATCCGGACGATATCGAGGATTTCCACTGGCCGTGTTTATCAGGAATGCTATCAAGGAGGGCCTGCCAGTCAGGTGAGGGTGCGCGAAGCCAGTCAGAGCGCTCACGGGAGCAGCCGGTCAGAGCCATCGCCTTCAGGACATCGCTTTTGATGTTGGCGAGGCGCTTCCTGGTGATGTTGTGGGCCGCCGGCGATACCCTGCGGAGCGGATGTGCAGCCAGTTGATGTTGGCGACGACGCCGGCGGGTTCCTTACCGATCAGCTTGCAGAACGAACGAATAGCCGACTTCAGGTCGCGGTGCTTCGTCGGTGTCAGGGCTGGAAGCTCGTCCAGGCGTTCCAGAACCAGCGCCATCGACGGAGCTGTCTGCGAGACAAACGGGCTGCTGAAGCCATGGGCTTTGCCGCCATGGTTGGTCAACGGGATCAAATCTCCTTGTCCAGGGTTGGTCACGGGTTCCCTCGGGTGTCCAACAGCGGATATTCGGGAAACCGTAACACAATAATCTGGTGCCAATACCTAACGTCGTGCCTCGACGCGAGCAATATAATATGTACTGGCCACAATTACTGTAGCACCAAGCGCCGTCCAGATAGATGGAACCTCTGAGAAAATGAAATAACCAAATACCGCCGCATAGATTAGTCTAAGGTTCTCCGCAGGCCCAACGGCGTTCGCTTCACCGACCGCAAACGCTCTCATAAACCCATACATCCCAAGGGTTGTAAGTCCAGCAATACCTATTAATTTTAACCACTCTACTCCGATAGGATCAACCCAGACCCAGACCGCAGGACCCGCAAACAGGACCGTTCCACCTATATGGTAATAGAAAAGAATTCGACGGGTTGGTTCAGTCGTCGACATTTTTCGGATCATTACATTGGCAATGGCAAAGGTTAATGCAGAACCAATGGCGAGCAAGGCAAACGGATTAATAGCCCCGGCACCAGGCCGTACCAAAATCAGCACGCCCAAAAACCCGACAATTGTTGCAAACCAACGCCTCGCATTTACTATTTCAGACAGCAGAAATACCGCTACCACGGTGGTAAAAAGCGGTTTTGAAAACATAAACGCCGTCGCTTCCGCGAGGGGCATGTTTATTACTGTAAAAAAAACCCCCAGCTGAGCTAGGAAAGCCAGCATCATCCGCAAAAGATGAAGTGGCATTCTTTGCGTACGCAGGTCCGCAATCCCCAGACCAACAAAAACTGGTATTAGAAATACCAGTCCACCGCCATAACGGAAAAACGAGATCTGTAGCGGGTTGAAGCGACCACCGAGCGATTTGACGAATACATCAACAACGGCAAACATGAACGCTCCCATGCTAAGCCAGATGATACCCCGGAAGTTACTGGGTAACCGGGACCAAAAAATAATGAGCGGCAAAAGATATTTCTGTTTGTGACTGTCCATCCTGCCTTCAATGACGGATCACGGGTGACAAGGCAAGAAGCGGCCTGCCGGCCTGTCTGTCGGCGCGGCAAGACCGCTGAAATCGGCTTTGCAGATAATCACTCATGCACCGCACTTTGAATTATGTCGGTTCTACGGCAAATGCGCCGTGCGATTTCATTCCCCAGCGGATCAATCAGAAAAATACGATGTTATGAATCATCAAAGCAACCCGAAGTCACTTGCTTCGTCTGCCGTCATATCCTTCGCCTCGGGGCCAAATGGTATCTTTTCAGAACGCGTGGGACGTGGCGGCGGCGACGGTTTGGCAATAACCGTCTCAGCGGTCAAAAACAGGCCGACTATCGAACTGGCAGATTGGAGGGCGGAGATGAGGACACGCGCAGAATCCACTATATTGTTTGCAATCAGGTCGCAAAACACTCCGGACCGGACATCGAACCCGTAATTAGTCTCTTTAGTCTCGGCAAGCGTCGCCGCCAGCAACATACCATCGTATCCGCCATTGGCGGTAATCTGCAAAAATGGTGCGGACAGTGCCGTACGTAGTAATTTTTGTGCAGCTATTACTTCTAAATTACCGCTTTTTGTTAAAATCCGCGCAGCTCTCAGATACGCAGACCCAGCGCCTGGGACGATGCCGCCTTCTGCTGCCCTCACCGCGTTAATGGCATCACCGGCTCGCTCCCACCTCTCACTGATTTCTGTTTCACTCCCCCCACCAATTCGGATCACCGCCACACCACCCGCGAGTCTTGCCAGGCGTTCACGAAGGTTTGTCTCTTGAAAAGGAGTATTCCCACTCAATCCCAGTTCAGCACGGATAATATTTGCTCGGTGAGCCACACTCCGCAAATTCCCGGCACCACCGACCAGCGTCGTGGTGTTCTTGGTCAGGTGCACCTCTTCCGCTCCGCCAAGAACCATGGGATCAATTGACGATAGATTGTCTCCAAAAGCCGCGGAAACGAGCCTTGCTCCGGTTACGGACGCGATATCTTCAAGTATCTCGCGGCGACGATCACCAAACATGGGTCCTTTGGCCGCCACTACTCTCAGATTGTTACGGATCTTGTTAACCACTAGCGTTTGCAGTGCCTCGCCCTTTACCGTTTCCGCCACGACCAGAAGTGGGCGACGCGCCTTTACCGCCACTTCAAGAGGCCTAAGTAGCGCGGAATGATTTTCCAAAGCACTATCAGTTAAAAGAATTAGAGGGTTTTTATAGTCACAATGTGTGGTGACCGGGTCGGTCATGAAATAGGGGGAGACATACCCGCCCTCCCATTTAAACCCGGGGACCCGTTCCCAGGTGCTGTCGAATGTGTCTCCTTTCTCCACCGATATCACACCATCGGATCCAACCGCTCCATAGGCTTCCGCTACAATTTTCCCGACATCGACATCTCCGTTAGCGGAATTTGTAGCGACCTTCTCGTAATCATGGCGCCCCCTCACTGGGACTGCCATGCGCTGCAATTCCGCAACGACGGACCTAACGCATTCCTCAAGCCCTCTCCGTAAAGCCATCGGAGAAAGGCCTGCAGTCACCGCCTTCAGACCCTCCGCAGCAAGTGCGCGAGCAAGCACTATTGTGGTCGTTGTGCCGTCACCGATGTCTTCTCCCACCCGCTGTCCGGCGCGACGCACCAACCTCAAACCGAGCTGTTCCATACGATCTCTGACTTCGAGTGCGTCAGCAACAATCAACCCATCCCTGGTAATATGAGGCGCCTTTTCGCCAACACGGTCGATCAGCACTGTCCGCCCGCATGGTCCCAGCGTCACACCCACAGCATCTGCCAATTGATTAATGCCGCGCAACATGCTGACTTTCGCATCACGTCCATATTTTACGGTGACTGACCTCATGACTGAAAAGGGTCTCCCAAAACAATCACGACACGATGAAGTAAATACAAAAAGGTAACGAAAGAAATAATTTGCTGGTTCTGGTGTCGTAAAACACCAGGGTTTTAAAACTAGAAAAACACTCTGTTGACGGTTTTTGGTCGAATTTTGACACGCTGATTCCAGCGATGTTATCGTTTATTCTATTAACCTGCCTCTGGATCCGGCAGACGGTTACGCCCAAAGTAGTATTCGTTGGGTTGCATGCCCAAACCGTGAGTCATCCTGTTGGTATAGTTGAAATAGGAAATGACGTCGTTAACGTCAAATATCTCTTCTGGGCTTAAACCCACATTTACAAGGGCCTGCCGGTCGGCTTCACCAGTATCAGACGGCGCAGTGGTCATCTTCCAGGCGTGGTCGAGGATGGCGCGCTGCCGAGAGGTCAGATTTGCCTCACGGTAGTTTATCATCAGGATGTCACCGAGTACTGGATCGCCTGAAAATTCTCGCACGGCCTGGCTATGGGAGGTAATGCAGTAAACGCAACGGTTGGCACACGATACGACGACCGCAATCATTTCCCTCTCAAGCCGCGAGAGGTTTGTCTCATCGGACAACATCATCTCATTATATTTTGCGATAAAAGTTCGCAGTTTAGCCGGCCGCAGCGCAAAGACCTTTACAACATTTGGAACGTGACCCAGTTTTTCTTCACAGACTGCCATGTATTTCTGCAGATCCTCATCCAGTGTATTCGGATCCGGGATGGGTAATGCCCCCACTTCAGTCAGCTGCTCAGGGGTTTCTCCGGTGAGATTCGATGACGACATGGATGGCCTCTTGAAATAGGTAGATTCGGGTTTGTGGTAACTATAGGCTCGGTTCTAGAACATTTTCATGATCAGCTGCCAATCTCCACCACGCCCGCTCGCCGACGAAGTTCGGAAACAACTGAATGGGCAGCGAGCATGGACGTTTTTGGATTGTTGGGCAAAGCCTTGCCCCTGATCTCCATATCGAAGGAACCAAAAACGCCCTCGACGCTTAACTGATGAATGTTGCTGGCAATGTCAGGATCCGCGACCAGGCACACTTCCGTTCTGGAAAAACCGGCCCCGGCAAGGGCCACGGTCGCAGCGACGTTGGCATTCTGAGGAAACTTTGACGCAGCCGCAGCTGCGTCACCCTCAAATAGCGTTGTGGGCTGGCTTATATTTTCCAGGTCGCAGACCATTTCCGCTGGGGTCCCCTTCCAGGCAGCAGGTGGCTTCCGCGACGTATAGGTGACACTTTGAAGACCACCTGTGCGGGCTGCGGCAAGCGCGTCAATCCCGGCAACAGCGCCGGAAGCAAGGATTAGGCTGGCACGGCCTGTCTCCGCTGCCGCAACCAGCTCCTTATAAAGTTTTTGATCTGCCAAGGCGCCAATTGAAATAACAAGAAAATCCACACCACGACGCAGAAATTCCGCACCAAACTCCCTTACTCCGCCATGCCCAGTGCACTCCGCTGCCAGTTGCGGCATGACAGTGAGGTCATCCAATGCTGAAACGACCTCTATGCCACGGTCACTGAGTACAGCACGAACCTCCTCAAGCCGCTGCGGCCGGACCAGAACACCAGCAATATTGGCGTTTTCACCCGGCTTAATTTGTTCAAGAATTTCACGCCCGATAGCCCCGTATCCGATTAACAGGATTTCCATTAACCTGAAACCTCTCCGTCTTCTGGCTCATCCCGGGTGGGGGGACCTGCAAACGCCTGGGCAAAATCACCAAATTCTTTCATGTCAACCTCGACAAGTGCCGGGCCTTCAGCATTGAATGCGTTGCGCAACGCCGGTGCCAAGCCTTCCGCAGCACCAACCTTTGCATGGGAAATTCCAAGGGACCTGCAAAGACCAGCCCAATCAGGCCCGAGAATATCCGCATAGACCTTGCGCCCACCGTATTTGGCATCCTGTATGTTTTTTATGACCCCGTAACCAACATCGTTCATCAGAAGTATAGCGATGTCAGCATTCTCCTGTTTTGCTGTCGCGAGTTCGCCAAGGGTGACCGCAAAACCTCCATCACCTGCGAGGATAAGGGTCTTTCGACGCTCGTTCTGAACTGCAAGTGCTGCACCAACACCCATCGGTAATCCTTGGCCAATTCCACCACCCAGAGCATGAACCCCATTTCGTGGTCCATCCAGCGCCGGCAGCCTGTTTCCCCAGATTGTGTTTGATAAGGTAATATCTCGAACCCACACGAAATTCCGAGGCACCGTCCCAAGAACTGCATCAAGTACTTCGTTATAGGGGCCCAGCGCACGCCGCATTCCCTTCTCTGCAGCGGCACGCGCGGCCTGAATATCTTTGCCGAATTCAGGGTCTGGCTCGTAGGTTTTCTCAAGTTGGTTGGCTAGCATATCCAGTGCGGTCGCAGAATCACCACATACGAACATATCTGCCGGATAGGAGCGACCCTCCGCCAGAGGGTCAGCGTCTATCTGGTACAGGGGTGAGGGAAGTTTTAATGCATATGACAGGGTTTCATTCGAGCGCAGTCGGGACCCGACGACAACCATGGCATCGCAGGTGGCATAAAATTCTTCAACAGAGGGCTGAAGGTTGAATGCTCCGAGAGAGAAACCATCATTTCCTTGAAAGACACCCCTGGCCTGGACACTCGTCACAACCCCGAATCCGAGGTTGGCAAGCCTGGCTACCGCATCACCGGCGCAACGGGCTCCCCCGCCGAGCCAGAATATTACCCGCCTCTTGCCGGCCAATGCCGCCGCCAGTGCCGCCACAGCGTCCTCATCAGTTTGCGGTGGCGAGAGGGCAACCGGTCCGCAATTGACAGGCAGAGAAACCTCCGCGCCCTGCACGTCAATAGGAATTTCAACGCTGACGGGGCCCATGGGGGGCGTAAACGCCAGTCTTGCAGCTGCTCGAAGCGTGCCCAGCATGGTTTCTGGCGAACAGACGCGCATTGCCGCCTTACCAGCACTATCAAGCATACCGAGTTGATTTTTTGCCTCGTGTATAAATCCTTTCTGTTGATCTAGATGTTGCGAATCTATCTGACCGGTGAGATGCAACAAAGGCGTCCCCGCAGTCATCGCTTCTACGATAGCTCCGCAGGCGTTTCCCGCAGCTGTGCCAGTGCTGGAGACCGCGATCCCGAGACCGCCCGTAACACGAGCATTCGCATCTGCCATATTGACGGCACCGCCCTCAGACCGGGTCGGTACAAAGTGAATTTTTCCACGCCGAAAGATAGCATCCAGTATCGGCATGTTGTGGATACTGATCACGCCAAAAGCGTGCTTTATCCCGCAATTTTCAAGAAATGTAGCAGCTATATCACCCGCTGTTACCAAATCAGACATTGCGTGCCTGCCCACCGGTCACGTCAATGGTTTCGCCGGTAATGAACGAAGACATAGAAGAGGCAAAAAACAAAATTGCACTGGCCGCCTCTTCAGGTCTTCCAAGGCGACCCATTGGCACGTTACGGGATTTTGCCAGTTCAGCGAACCAGGCTTCTTTAGACAACCCGTCACTGATTTTGTTGCCATCCGGCCCTTCTCCGCTATCGTAACGGCGGCTCCATTGCCCGGAATCAACCAGACCGATAAGGACGGCATTGACCCGTATGTTTCGGGACGCAAATTCAAGCGACATGGATTTTAACAGATTGAGTTGACCGGCACGTGTCGCCGCAGTCGCAATAAGAAATGATTCTGGTTGTCGGGCCAGTATAGCGCTGGTGCAAACTATAGCCCCGGCACCCGACGCCTCGAGAAAACCTTCGAAAGCCCGGACGGGTCGCAATACAGAAAAAAACTTTAAATCAAACTCGTCACGCCAGTCCTGGTCACTGGTGGTGTACAGATTACTCGCACGCGCCTGCCCCGCGTTGCATATCAGCGCATCACACCCTCCATATTTTTCAGCTACTTCATCCCGAAGTTTGGTCACGCCAGACTCATCAAGTACATCGCAGACACTTGCCAAAACATTCTCTCTCGGTGCGAGTTTGACGAGAATGTTTTGCGCCTGATCAAGACGTTCTGGACTTCGTCCGCAAATGGCGACCTTTCCACCCGCACGAAGAAACGCCTCTGCTGCCGCTAGGCCGATACCGGAAGAACCCCCAGTTACGACAGCTACCTTGTTTTTAAAATCCACACTCATCGTCGAAAGGCACCCCCTCTTGGTCCGCGTTGATACACGCTCAATCTCCTATCTTTTCGCCCAAAGAAGCACCCAACATTCACATTGTTGATCTGGAAGACCTCAGAGAGAATATGGCCAAGGCTTGCCAGGCCCGGCAAAAGCAATGCTGAAAATTCTTTCTGACACTGGCTCTTATGCCTTTTCTTCAAGATGCTCGATCAGCGCGGCGTTGAACGCTTCGGGTCCCTCAACGTAGCACGCATGCCCAACTCCGGGGAGAATTTTGAATTCCGATTGCATAAAGGTGTTGGCTATCATTTCGCATCCATCTGGTGGTGTCACGGTATCGGCCCCACCCACGACGACTGTCACCGGAAGCGAGATGGTTTTCGCATCTGACAAGATATCTCCACAAACCAGCAATTCAACGGCTTGGCGATATCCATCTGCGTGGATTTCCCCCATTATTTTGCGAACCCGATCTCGTGCCCATTGCGGGGCATGATCAGACAACAAAACTCCGTGCCGTTCACGAGCAAGTCCTTCCGGGCCCAGTTTATCCAGTAGGTCCAGCCGTCTCGCCCGGCGCTGACTCTGCACATCGGGTGATGAAGCCCCATAACCCGCAGCTGGCGACGCAATCATGAGGCTCGCCACCCGGTTTTTCCTCGTCTTCGCATAAGAGCAGGCCATTAATGCGCCAAGTGAATGTCCGACAAGATTACAGCTGGTAATTTCGAGGGCATCGAGCAGAGCCTCGAGCCTGTCAGCATACTCTGCCGCATTTGGTACACGACTAACTACCGAGGTGGAGCCCCCATAACCGGGCGCATCCCAGGCAATTGTTCGATAATTTTCGGCAAATGAATCTATCTGAGCTTGCCAGGACTCCGACCCAGAGCCTATCCCGTGCAGGAAGACCAACGCCGGACCAGTACCCTGCTCTCGATAAGTGAAGGCACCTCTTTGTGTATCAATCAATTTTCTGGGCGATGGCGGCATTTTACATCTTGGGATTCTAGCAGGCAGGGTTCGTGGCGCGTTCTAGTGGCGATGCTTTCATTACTGGATTACCCTTGTTTCTAATCGTCGGAATCGTTCTCAGCCTCAGGGAATGTCAGAGTTCCCTTATTTATTTATTTTCTCGTTTGATTGATGCCAGTGGGTGCCCGGATGGATAGGTGGGCGTCACTGGTTTGGTCGCGCCAAGCATCACGCACATCAGTGCTTCTTCCTGACCCTCGTTCACCAGACCACGGTACACGCCCGGAGGCACAGATATAAGGTCACGCTCTTTTAGAAGGGTTTCCCACTCCTGCTCGCCGTCCTGAACAGTTAAACGGATACTTCCCCGAAGCATAAAAAATACCTCTTCGACGTCTGTGTGGATGTGAGGAGGACCCTCACAACCCGGAGGGAGAACCATGGTTGAAAAAGTAAAATGCTCTGACGGGACGGTGTTCATGTCAGTGCCCTGCCCCGTGCCTCCAGTTCCCATGTAACGCATCTGTGCGCGGCGGTACTTCGGATCAAAATCGGCCTGAAATTTCAGAACATCCCAGTCGTACTGGCGTGTATCAAATCGGGCTACCCGTGTTTCCATCCAGTCGTCGAATGTCTGACTCTCCTCCTTACGCCAACCCGGCAGATCCTCTGCACGGTCGTCCGCGTCTAACACGATCGGTGTGTCAGCATTCATTATCCTGTCTCCTGTTAATTAAATACAAATCCACCGTTCACCGGGAGAAGCTGTCCGGTAACAAAATCCGCAGCATCGGACAATAAATACATAACTGTACCTGTGACATCGTCTGGTTTCTGTTTCCTTGTAATTGCCCGACCGTCGACGTACTGGCGATGCCGGTCCTCGGGAACATATTCCGTCGCCTCAACCAAAGTCAGCCCCGGCGCAATTGCATTAGCGCAAATACCGTCTTCCCCGAGTTCTCGCGCGAGGGAACGGGTCATGGAGATAACGGCGCCTTTTGAAGCAACATAGTGCAATAGCTTGGGCGCGCCCCACATCGCGGTATCCGACGCAATATTTACAATTTTTCCGTTACCGGATTTTCGAAGTTCTGAGCACAAGGCCTTGATGGTCAGCCATGTCCCCCGAACATTGACCGTCATAACCCGATCCCAGGTTTCTATTTCGATTTCCTCGACGGTCCTGCCGCCAACCCCGGTGGCAATTGCACCGCAGTTTACAAGCCCGTCAATACCTCCCAAAAGGGCTATCGCCTTTTCCGCGAGAATTTCTATTGACTGTGGATTGGCCAGATTGAACGGTTCGAAATAAATTTCGCCTTCAGCTGAAAGGGTCAGGGCAGTTTTTTCCCCGCGTTCTTCCAGAATGTCTGCAATAAGCACGCGAGCGCCAGATGCCAGTGCGGATTCAGCGAAAGCACGTCCGAGACCGCGGGCACCACCTGTGATTAAAACACGCTTGTCCTTGAGCGATATGACGCTCATGGGTATATGGTCCTTTCCTATTCAGGCACCGCAGCCGTATCACCGCAACCGCTGGCCAGAGCCGCTAACTGTGCTTGGGCTTCTGTTTCCAGTAACCGCCGAACACGCGCTAATCCCGTGTCGTGCTGATAAAGAAATTCTTTCTCGGATGCCTTGGGGTCCATTCCCTCCAATATTACACGGTCTTGCTCCAGCACATCCCAATGCAAAGTCTCGAGCCTGTTTCGGTACATAAACCTCCAGGCATGACGTTGCCACCCTTGAACCTTTCGAGTACGCCAGAAGAACACTCGACAGTTCGTCTCATCGATTGGTGTCACAAAACCCATAATTCCGAAATTACCCCCAGGTCCAGCTTCGGTCCTGTAAGGCAAGGGAGATACCCGAAGCCAGAATGCACCGGTGTCCCCCCATTCGATCCAATCAAAGTTGACGTCTCTCTGATCAGACTTACCAAAGATAAAGCCTGTATCGGTCGGGTCCACATGCATCTTTGCTTCCTTGTCGCCTTCGGTCATCGAATGTGAGATTGCATGCAAATATGCGCCGTGCATCGGATCCATCACGTTGTCGACAGCAGCAACCCAGTTGCACTTCCAGTGCGCTGTACAGAGTATCGCGTCCCACTCGTCGGACCGAAATTCCTCCGGATATTCAAAATCATCGGGCGCCTGATGAAGTTCATCACCAAACCAGACAAAGATGCCGCCCATATGTTCGAAGCACGGGTAGGATTTTATCATTTTTTCGCCAACCATCGGACAATCTGCAATCGCAGGCATTTTTTTCACAATGCCGTCATCGCCCATTTCCAAGCCGTGATACCAGCAGGCGATTCTGTCACCAATATTCCAACCCATGGAAAGCCGGGCACCACGATGCGGACACCGGTCTTCGTCGCAGTGAACCGACCCATTTCTATCCCGCCAGACAACTATCTTTTCACCAAGACGTGTCAGCCCTCGGGGAACATCCTTAATCATCCAACTGGCGGCAACCGGCCACCACCGGTTCATCGGGCCCAAAGCGACCCTCAACCGAACCTCTTCCGGGGATACGACGGCTTCGCTCATGTTATCCTCCATTTAAGCAAGCTCCGCCATCACCGCGCAGAACGTTTCAGCTGTCCATTCCATGTCGTTTTCATCATGAATTTTATTACTATTTAAGTGTGCTACCAATTCATCCAGCTCTGTCACACCTTCCGAAAATGCCTTCTCCATTGCTAGGGAAAGTCGTTGCTCAAATTCTGTCTGTTCGCGAGTGCGCGTCTGCCATACCACGTTCTCAGGCTCGCGCGTACGGTCTTCCTGTTTCATGACCTGTCTTCACCAAGGTTCAAGGGAAATTCTTCGCTTAGCACGGCATTTTATACAACTGTTTCGTTATTGGTCCATCCAATACATTTGACCGCCGCAACGAGCCAATTGACCAAATAGGCAAAAGACCTGATTCTGATTCTACTCGCGCAACGATACACTCATAGTATGGCTGACCTAGTACCCACTGAAAATAAAGATATTGCTGCACGGAATTATGTCCGGAAGGTAACGCGTGCGTCCGGCTCAACCTTTTATTGGGGCATGAGAATTCTACCAGAAGATAAACGCGACGCCATGTTTACTATTTATACGTTTTGCCGCGAGGTCGACGATATAGCCGACGGGACCAAGCCTCCCGAACAAAAACTCGCTGACCTGAATCACTGGCGACGTTCGCTAGAAACAATCTACGACCACGATGACAATTCCGAAAAAACACTCCTCGAGTATGCCCTTAGCCAGGCCGTCCAAAGATATTCACTTGAAAAAAACGATTTTACGGACGTGATTGCAGGCATGGAAATGGATGCAGACGGTTCAATGATGATGCCGGATTGCGCCCGGTTGCAGCAATATTGTGACAGAGTTGCAGGCGCAGTCGGACTTTTGTCAATACGGGTATTTGGTGACACTAGCGCTGCATCCAGAAAATTTGCCCTTTCTCTAGGTACGGCCCTTCAACTGACCAATATCCTTCGCGACCTAAAGGATGATGCTCTTATGGGTCGGCTGTACCTCCCAAAGGAACAAATTATCGCTCAAAATGTTTCCGGCGTTACACCAGACGATGTATTGACCCATCCTAAATTACCTGAGATTTGTCGCGCCGTGGCGAAAACCGCCCAGAACAAATACTTAGAAGCGGGTCAACTGCTTTCTAACTGTGACATAAGGGCGTTGAAACCCGCGGTGATCATGATGATGAATTATAGAAGGGTACTGGAACGATTGCTGGCAAGAGATTGGCGGGACTTGAACGAAAACATCGGTTTATCAATTCCGCAAAAGTTGTGGATTACTTGCCGTTACGGTCTCTTCTAGAAAATATATGAAATTTACAAGGCCGTTTTCTTGGCCCCTCCCTAACGTAGCGAGTTGCAGAGGGTGCTGTGCAAACCTGTAGCCACCAAAATGTCGCAGTCTCAGTCAGGAAACCTCCTACAACTCCAATCGTCTTAGCCCAGATTTTTTGAAAAAATTTAGGTACTTACGGAACGAATTGATCCCGGTTTTCGCGTTTTTAGAAGTATCAAGAGTATTATGCCGACATTAAGAACGTTCCACGCAATACCGTGAACAAACGCCGCCGAGTAGGAACCAGTTACATCATAAATCCAACCCGACGACCAGCCCCCCAATCCCATTCCGACAATGGTCATCATGATCAAAAAACCAACACGCTCGGCTGCTATGTGCGGACTCATATACTCTCGAACGATTATCGCGTAGCATGGCACAATCCCTCCCTGCGCAATCCCGAACATCAGTGAAATTACGTAGAGTGACATCAGGCCATCGAAGGGCAGGTAGAAAACAAGAGCTATTCCCTGAAGAACCGAGCCAAGTAACAGTGTCCGAATTCCGCCCATATAATCTGCAAGAAAGCCGGACACGACCCGGGTAACAGCCCCTCCTGCAAGCATCAAAGACAGCATTTCAGCGCCACGTGCCGCGCCAAACCCCAGATCGGCGCAATAGGCAACGATATGAACCTGCGGCATGGACATCGCAACACAGCACGCTACTCCGGCAACCGATAGCAGAAACACCAGCCCGCCCGGGGACAGATTGATTTCTTTAAGTGACACATTCTCCCGGCCTGAAGGTTCCCGCGTCGCACCGGCTGAAACCGGGACCCCTTTCGGCGGTGGACGCCGCAACGTGAGTGCCAGCGGCACTTTTACAACAACGATTAGGATCGCAATTATCAAATAGGTCGTGCGCCAGCCGTATTCCGCTGTGAGACTGGTAACCACTAGCGGCCAGATAACACCACCGATATAGTTTCCGCATGCACAAAACGCGACGGCAACACCGCGGCGGCGCCGAAACCAGTGAGACACGTCTGCGATAAGCGGCCCGAAACTCGCTGCAGTGCCAACACCAATAAAAACTCCTTGCAGCAGAGAAAAGACCCAGATATTACCTGCCATTGCTGCACCAATGTGTCCGACTGACATACCAATCGCTGCTGCGATAACGGGTATAACAATGCCGAGCCGATCAACATAGCGACCAAAAAGAACGTTACCGATTGCAAACCCGACCATCGTGAGGGTATACGGAATAGATGCGTCCGCACGGTCGACGGAAAACTCCTGCTGCACTGAGGGTAATATGACGACGACCCCCCAAAATCCGATACTACCCACGGTACCAAGCACAAATGATGCGGCGAGGCGTTTCCACGCGTAGGGGCTGTCAATCAGGCTTGCACCCAACGCAGGAGTTCGATCAGAGGAGGTCACAATGGGTTTCCCAAGAAACGTTAGATAGACTATCACTTCTGACAACGCGATGGCGACCAGTAAAATAGCAAACGCTGGAAACATCGCTCTTTATCGGTGGTTGCCGTCGCTTCCATTTCATAGGTAGACAGCATATCAATCTCTATGAACACTCGCCCAAACCGGGAGCTAAACCGATGGGTAATATTACGCTGTACAATTTTCCACAGTCGACCTGCAGTCAAAAGGTTCGTCTGGTTTTATGGGAAAAAAACATCCCCCATACAGACCGCATCGTCGACCACAAGAATCGCGAGCATTTACAGGCACCCTATCTCAAATTAAATCCCAACGGTGTCGTACCGACCATCACTGATGGTGATGATGTGATCATCGATTCCTCGGTAATTCTGGAGTATTTGGAAGAAGTTTATCCTGATATTCCAATGTCACCGTCCACGGCTGCTGAAAGAGCCCAGATGCGTAAATGGTTGCGTTACATCGAAGAGGTGCCCACACCCGCCATCCGAATTCCTTCGTTTAACAAATTTCTCGCAAAACGATACGAGAATATGGATGACAGCGCCTATCAGGAAATGGCGGACAAGCACCCCATGCGCAAGCATTTTTACCATCGGATGAAAAAAAAAGGATTTAGCTCAGAAGAGACAACGGAGGCGCTTGATCGACTCGATCTCGCAGCGCATAGGTTTAACGATGGGCTGCAGTTGCATGGCAAAGATTGGCTCATGGGTGATATGCTAACAATTGTCGACGCTGCCTACATGCCAACCGTCGATCGTATGATAGACCTTGGACTTGACGATCTGGTATTCGACAAACCGTTTCTAAAGATTTGGTATGAGCGTTTTTCTCAGCGGGAGTCCTTCAGGAAAACATATTACAAAGGTACCCGGCTGACTGAAATTTTTGCCGCGCATTCCGCGACCTAGTTAACAAATTAAAAATAATGACCGATCAATCGTTAAAACAATACCTCAACAAACGGCCCGGATTTAAACTTACTCAACCCGACCATGGATTGGCGCAAAAAGATCTTCCACAGAAATCTCTTCAGCAATAAAGTTCTGCTGACACATATATTTGACCAGTGCCTCCAGGGTAGGCCGGTTCTCGTCAATCCCATAGGGCCACGGGTCTCCGCCAAACACCTCATCTATTTCACGTAAATCATCGTAAAGCCAAGGCAGCATATATTTTTGTGCACCGGAGAAGTACATCTGCTCGACTGCCCAATCCTTGGCAGCGAGAAACGCCTTATACAAGCTTTGTGCAATCCATTTGTTCGATGCATACACGTCCTTTCGAATTACCACAGTATGCATGATTGGGTGTATCCGGTGTTCCCGGTAGTACCGCTTCTCTTCCTCCCGAAAGTCTTGAAAAAGATGAGCTACCTTGTCCGGATCTGTGCGTACCGATGCCGGCATCCGGGAACCTAATACGGCATCAACATCACCATCCGCCAACATCTGGGAAAGCGATTTTTCGGATTTGTTGGGAGTTATCTGAATTGGTTTGGACAACTGAGGTGGTGCGGGTGGATCACCATGTGTGCCGGGTTTTTCGACAGCACCCTGTATCCAGTGTACATCAGAAAGATCAACACCATAGATATTTTCCAGATCACCGCGTATCCAGACTGCTGCCGTCTGCGTATAAAGAGGCGTCCCAATCCGTTTTCCTGCCAGATCCTGAGGTTGCTTGATGCCTGCATTTCGGTTTACGCATATAAAGGCGTGACGGAATGCCTTGGACGGGAATACCGGCAGTGCGATGAAAGGGCAGGAATCTTTGGCGACCATCGTAATGTATTCTGCGAGTGACATTTCCGATATGTCGAATTCCTGTGCACCAACCATACGATCAAAAATCTCTCTGGGTTCCTGGATTTCGATAAAGTTAAGATTGATACCCTCAACGCCGATTAGCCCATAGTTCAGTGCTTCCATCCGGTCATAGGGCCCGCATGCAAACGTAAGTGGTAGTTGAGACATGAGTTGCTCCCTCCTTCGGGCCTTTGCATGATACATAGCCCACTTCTCTGTATTCTATAGCTAACACTGCCAATCGACTTGGAACATCGCGATTGCTAGCCAAGATCAGCCTTCCTAATGGTTAGCCACAAACTCCTTCAATTCCTTGCGCAAAACCTTATTCGCTGCATTTCGAGGCAGTGAAACAAGAAAAACGTAATCGCGCGGACGTTTATAATTTGCTAACGAAGATTGCCTGCACCAACGGTCCAGCGCACTGGCATCAACCTTGGTGCCGGTTCTTACCACATACGCAAGCACCCGCTCTGACCATTGTTCGTCTGGTATACCGATAACCGCAGCATCCTGAACAGCCTCATGTTGCATTAAAACCGTTTCAACTTCTTCGGGATGAATATTCTCGCCGCCCGAAACGATCATATCATCGACACGACCCCGCAACTCAAAATCGCCGTTTGATTGCCGCGCCACGATGTCACCGGTACGATACCATCCCTTAACCAGTTTTTCGCGGGTTGAATTGGGCTGGTTGAGATAACCAAGAAACGTCGCGTCTGCGAAAGCGTCTACCAACAATTCGCCTTCGTCGCCGTCCACGCAAAGATCATCGACAGCACCATCTATCCGCCCAACGCGAACATTTGAATAGAAACCTGGTCGGAAAGAAGCCGGCTTGCCCGCTGGATCAGTCATATACAGGGCATTCATCACTTCCGTGGTGCCATAAATGTTTGTCATCAGGGCGTTAGCAAAAGCCAGTTTGACGCGGTCAAGCAGTGCGCTTGGCATTGCTGCGCCCGCATAGACAAGGATCTTGACTGACCCCATGTTGGCCGCGTCAAAGTTAGGGGCCGAGAGCAAGGCATGAAAATGGGCAGGCGCACCATACAAGAATGATATTTTGCCTGTTTTGATTTGCTTAACAGCAGCACTGGCTTCAAATTTGGAGTGCACGTAGTAAGTTCCGTTCAGTGACAACGTCGTCAAGAACGCTGAGAAAAAACCGACCACATGAAATAACGGCATAAGCCCAATTGCCCGGTTATGCCTGCCGTGTCTAAGCCCACACTGTACAACTGCGTATAACACTCGACTATCTGTTGCACCGTGCGGAATTATCACACCTTTGGGAAGACCAGTGGTACCCGACGTATAAAAAATAAATGCTGCGCCATCTTGTCTAGGGGATACCCAGGGTCCCAATTCAAGCGAATTCCCGCGGCAGGACGAAAAGTCTGCTGTGAAGTCAGTGGACGCCTCAACGCTAAATACCGTCCCGCCTTCCGGTATCGCCTCTCGGGCGGCCTCCGCGATGCGGTCGTCACCCAAGCAAACCACCGCAATACATTCACCTTCGGTGATTAAAGCTCCAACCTCTTCAGGCTTTAGCTGTGGATTAATAAGACAAACCTCTGTTTTAAGGCGGTGAAGCGCAAGAATTGCGATTGTGTGTTCAATCACATTTGGCAAGACCGTTGCCGTTCGTTGCCCCGGTCCTATGCCCTTCTCCATTAATCCCGCAGCGACAGTTTCAACCTCATCAACCAGTTCACGGTAGTTAAAAGACCTTTTCGTCCGGTCATCGACGATAGCCGTTTTATCTGGCGTTCTCTCCGCTGCTAGCCTTACGTGATCCCAGACGGTCTGCATATGATGTCTTCTCCATCAAACGAACAGCGTTCCCGACCAATATAATAGGCACCGGACCGTGCTGCACAACAGAACCGTGGCATTAAGTCGAAGGTGCGCAGAATGCACCCACCACAAATTAATTCCCCAGCAACAGGATCTCCTCGTAGGCAGTTGGAAGGTTAATCAATAAGTTGTGTTTGCTTCAGGGAGGACGGTCAATGTTGGGATAAATCCAAACATTGACTTCGTTAACAAAATTGGGATTAATCTCAAATATTAACGACTGACGGTGGCATTCAGTGAACCATCACGAATTGATAGCCGGTATTGAGGCATACTGCCGTTATGCTGAAATCGCGGAAACGACCTTCGGACGACGGGCTGTAAATGATGGAAAGTTCGTAGGTCGTTTACGTGATGGGAAGCGCGTAACCACCGCAACAATAGCCCGGGTCCAGACCTTTATAGCCGACAATAAGAGCGCGCCAGCACAAACAGTCACTTACGACCCGCGATCCCCAACGGCGCAAAAAACAGAAAGTTTCAAAGCAGACCGTGCCACACCCGGACATTTCCGGTTCTATGACAACCGCCAGAAATATCTTCTGTTCGTAAACACCTGCTCGGAGAAATGGGCAGTAGCTGACCGGGTGGGCCAGGAACTGGGTCGACTGCAGGTAAAACCCCCAGCACTTCGGGTCTTCGACGCAGGAATGGGGGATGGTACGGTCCTGACACGGGTAATGCGGCATATGCACAAGCTATACCCAACCGTACCTTTTTACGTGGTTGGCAAGGAAATCAGTCTTGAAGACATTCGCTTAACGCTCGAGAAGCTACCCGACCGATTTAATGAGCACCCCGCAATGGTGGTCACAATCACAAACATGTTCTATTCGGAGGCACCGGCGCTAACGCCCCGCACGCCAGAAAAGAAGAAAAATCTGAACTGGCATGAGGTTGCCTTAAATGGCAATTCTGCGCATGAGTTTGAAGAACAAATTGCCAACCTAGAGAGCTCAATTGCAGACGGCTGGCAAGTGCGCACCAGTAGAAAGACCGGGAATCCACTTTATGTTCGACCCTCGGTGATCACCCTGTACCGCCGCGACAACGGAATTCTCCTTAACAATATAATTCCGCGTCCTGGTGATGTCTTGAAAGACTACGACCTCATAATTGCCTCTCAACCGTTTCGGCTACGTGCATCACTCGACTTGAAGGTAAAACGGGTTCTCTCGCCGCTCGCCCGGGCGCTAGCGCCAGGTGGCCGTATGCTGACCATTCATTCACATGGCCACGACCCCGGAGCCGATATCATTCAGCGTGTTTGGCCTGGCGAAAACCCGTTTCAGCACAACCGTCAAATTCTCGTGCAGGCATTGAAACGGGAACTGCACGACGAAGGCCGCAAACTCAATTATACCGCAGCTGCAGATAAACGGGCCCTGTTTCGCTATGTTATGCATACATTGCCAACAGAGATTGGATCATCAATCGGTACATCTACACTGATGGCCGCCTGGAACGCAGCGGTCTATGTTTCTCAAATAGAGGAAGACCGTCTTGAGGCGGCCATGACCAGTAGCGACTACCTCGACGCGACCGGCGACGTGCTTCGCGCACACAACGGACTTTGGTTTAATGACGAATCCTTTGTTGTGTCACGGCGACGCCACGGATGAGCACTCTGTCCGACACTCTCGCTAGAGGCCACTTCGCCATCACCGCTGAAATTACCCCCCCGCTCTCGGCAAACGCCGGCGAACTGCTGTCAAAGGCCTCAGTTCTTAACGGCAAAGTGGATGCCATCAATGTGACCGACGGTGCGAGTGCGCAGGTGCATATGTCAAGTTTGGCGGCCGCGGTACTTTTGCATCAAAGCGGGTTAGAGCCAGTTTTGCAAGTTACCTGCCGTGACCGAAACCGGATCTCGCTGCAGTCCGATTTGCTTGGTGCGGCGGCGATGGGCATCGAAAACCTTCTAATCCTGAGAGGCGATGACCCTGACGCTGGCGACCAACCTGAAACAAAGGCTGTCTTCGACTATCAAAGCCGTGACCTGATGGAATGTGCCAGACATATGCAGGAGAGCGGCGAACTACCCTCGGGACGTACGATCGATTCACCACCCAGTTTCTTTATTGGCGCAGCTGATATACCGATGAACCCGACATCCGGTGACTGGTCACCAGAAGGACTTCAGGCAAAAGTCCGTGCGGGCGCCAAGTTTATACAGACGCAATTCTGTTTTGACGCCGATCTCGTCCGCGAATACGCAGCTGCACTGAAATCCCACGGTATTTCTGAACATGTCAATGTTTTGATGGGAATTGGACCCCTGGCCTCCGCCAAATCCGCCCTCTGGATGAGAAGCAATCTCTGGGGGACGAACATACCGGATACGATAATTGAGCGCATGGAGTCCGCCGCAGACGAAAAGGCGGAAGGCATCACCATCTGTGCAGACCTTATTACTGAATACGCCGATATAGACGGGATATCCGGGGTCCACCTGATGGCACCCCTGGGTATTGACGCAATACCTATTGCTATCGAACAATCTGGATTGCGGATTTAAAAAACACCGAGGTTACCCGTGATGTCAACAAAACCTTTCTTTCACGCTGATCAGGTTGGCAGCCTGCTCCGGACACAGGAATTGCTTAATGCGCGAGCTGATTGGAAAAAAGGAATAACTTCGCGCGAAGATCTTAGTATATCTGAAAACCTGGCTATAGCGGCATGTGTTAAAATGCAGGAAGAGCTGGGTCTCAGGGCAGTAACCGATGGCGAATTTCGGAGAGAAAATTGGTGGATTGATTTCATATCTTCCATTGACGGTATCGAGATAAGCCAACCTGACCGGGATTCAACTTTTAATCAGAGCCCGGGTCGCAGTGGGACCTACACCCCAAAAATTGTTCTCACGACTGCAAAAATCAATGGGGGTGGCCACATCTCTGTCGAT
>JAYZQT010000065.1:0-47799 GCA_036136335.1 Pseudomonadota bacterium | reverse complement strand
GGCACTGCACGGGGACATGGCTCAGGCTAGCCGACTTGAAACGCTCAGTTGCTTCAAAAACCGCCAGATTGATTTTCTTGTAGCCAGTGATGTAGCAGCACGAGGGCTCGATATCGACGACCTTCCCGTCGTATTCAACTTCGACGTACCAATTCACGCCGAGGACTATATTCACCGGATCGGCAGAACCGGACGGGCAGGCCGGGAGGGTAAGGCGTTTACACTCGCTTCACCGGGGGACGCGGATTTCATAGCATCTATTGAAAAGCTTATCGGCAACCCAATACCACGTATTAAGCTCGAAGGCCTTGTTGTAAAAGTAAACGATGGCGAAGACACGAAATTTCGCAAACGGAGCCGCCGCAAACAAAACAGCCTACAAGAAAGGGACGGTGACCGCAGTCGCCGCCATAAATCCAGCCAGAAAAATAAAAAAAGCCGGGAAAATTCATCAGAGCGCGGTAAAGTCAACGAGGGCACACGGGACACTGGTTCAGAAACAGGGAACCGGCACCCTACCCCGGCAAATACAACGACCGATGAAAAAGTGGTTGTAGGACTGGGTGATCACATGCCAGACTTTTTAAAAAATCCGGCACGGCCACCTTAATTGACAGGAATAGATCCTAGAGGAACCAACCCATGCAGACAATTTTTGTGATGGTCAAATGTAACCCGGGGAAATCTTACGACGTCGCAGCAACGGCTGTCGATAATGTAGAGAATGTTTCTGAGGTCTATTCGATATCCGGTCAGCACGACCTGCTAATGAAGTGCACTTTGGATGATGAACAGGATATTGGAAGGTTTGTTACACAGGAGCTCCAGTTAATCGAGGGCATCAACGACACGTTTACGTTAATCACATTTAACGCCTTTACTTAAAACGCTAGGCGTCTGTCCGGGTCACGTATAGAGGCTTAGATCCTTCATAAGTCAACCGGGGGGCCTCATGATCAATCTTTGTCAGGGCTTCAGTTTCCTCCAGGCTATGTTTGCTTCTCTTGTTGAGCTCCTGATAGTCGATATTACCATCTGAGATCCACTGTTTTTCCTGTTTGTTGATTTTTCGAAGGATTTTTGCCGGTCCGCCCGCCACGATGACTCCCGGCGGAATTTCCATTGCAGCAGGCACAAATGCCAACGCAGCCACAAGAACGTCATCCTGTATTTCGACCCCATCCATAATTACCGCATTCATTCCGATTAGGATGCGATTATGAAGCGTGGCCCCGTGGAGAACAGCACCATGGCCTATATTGCAGTTTTCACCGATCAAGACCTCTCCACCAGAGAATGTGTGCGCGGTGCAATTGTCTTGAAAATTACTATTCGGTCCCATTACGAAACGACCAAAATCTGCGCGAACCGAGGCACACGGCCCCACATAACAACCCGGTCCGATTATAACATCACCAATTAACACTGCTGTGGGGTGGACAAACGCTGTCGGATGAACCACCGGTGTTACTCCGTCGATTGCGTAGACCTTAACCACGTTACGTTCCCCTCAAAAAAAGAAAAGCGACGGGACATGCCCGTCGCTGAAAAGTGACATTTTTCCCATGAAATTTTACACGTGGAACGATTCTCCACACCCGCAACGACCCTTCTCGTTGGGGTTGTTAAACACAAAGCCGGACTGAAGCTTGTCTTCCACATAATCCATCTCGGTACCGATCAGGAACATAAGGGCCTTTGAATCGACGAACAACTTCACGCCCTTCTCTTCCACCACCTCGTCAAGTGGTTCTTTCTCCTCCGCAAAATCCATCGAATAGGCCATGCCCGAACATCCGCCTGTCCGTATTCCGATACGTAAACCGGTTGCGGGCTCGGAACGGTTCGACATCAGATACTTGACCCGTTCCGCAGCTTCATCTGTGAGAGACATTAGCAAAGCGCTCATCTACAAAATCCTTTTTAGTATTTGTCCTGCATTCAAGGTCTCTATCCCTACATAAACCCCAGTTCCAGCTTTGCCGCTTCCGACATCATGTCCGGTGTCCATGGTGGCTCCCAGGTCAGGTCAAGGCTGACCGCGCCAACGCCCCCTACCAATTCAACGCGAGACTTTACCTGTTCAGGAAGAATCTCCGCTACCGGACAGTGGGGTGATGTCAGCGTCATGACTAAATCTATCTTATCACTGTCGGACACCTTTACGTCGTAAATCAGCCCGAGATCGTACACATTGACTGGTATTTCCGGATCATAGCACTCGCGAATTGCAGAAATAACCTCATTCCTCAATTCTTCTGAGGCCGTCGCCGGGGTTTCCTGATCAGTGTTTTCAGCCTTTACCGTATCTTCCATAGCCCCTGCACTCATTCTGTTGTTACGTCGTCTTTTGCGCCTAGAAGCGCTGCTCTGAGCGTTTCCCAAGGCAGTGTCGCACACTTGATCCTTGCGGGAAATTCCCGCACACCCACCAGAGATGCCAGTTCATCATCAGGATCCAGTTCTGGCGGATCCTCATCGGTCAGCTGCGCATGGTAACGGGAAAGCGTGTCTTCTGCATCTCCAACCGTCTGCCCCTTCAACCTTTGGGTCATCATGGAGGCCGACGCGACCGAGATTGCACACCCGCGAGCCTCAAAGGCCGCATCGGCGATCCTGTGGGCATCGATGTTCAAGTATATGGTTATGCGATCTCCGCACAGTGGGTTATTTCCACTGGCCTCCCCAGTGACTTCTTTGAGTGTGCCTGAGTTCCTGGGCCTCCGGCTATGTTCGAGAATAACTTCCTGGTACAGGCGGCTAAGATCGCTACTCATGCGAACATCTCCTTTACCCGATTGATTCCGTTTACCAGCGCATCGATCTCTTCACGCGTATTGTATATCCCAAACGATGCTCGGACCGTAGCGGGTATGTCAAACCAATCCATCACCGGTTGTGCACAGTGGTGTCCGGTCCTCACCGCGATCCCATCATGATCCAGGATTGTTCCAACATCGTGCGGATGCACGTCATTAATATTGAATGACAGAATTGCCGCTTTCTCTGCCGCAGTTCCCACAATACCTATGCTGTTAATTTCCGATAGACGTTCCGTTGCATACTGGAGAAGATCATGTTCGTGCGCCATTATTGCGTCGAAACCGATATCATTGAGATAGTCGATCGCTGATCCCAGGGCAATAATACCGGCAATATGCGGGGTTCCCGCTTCAAACTTAAACGGCAGTTCCGCATAGGTCGTCTTTTCAAATGTTACACGATCAATCATCTCGCCCCCACCCTGGTATGGGGGCATGGCATCCAAATGTTTTTGCTTGCCGTAAAGTACGCCGATACCACTTGGGCCATAGAGCTTGTGACCCGAAAATACGTAAAAATCTGCATCCAGCTCCTGAACATCAACCGAAATATGTGGCACCGCCTGACACCCATCTAACAGGACTAGGGCATTCCTGTCGTGGGCCAATCGGATGACATCGGATACCGGCACCACCGTTCCAAGCGCATTGGAAACGTGTGTTACGGCAACAATCCGGGTTTTGTCCGAGAGTAAATTTTCATATTCCTCCAACATAAACGTGCCCGCTTCATCAATCGGCACCACGCGTATAACCGCACCCGTCTGCTCAGCCACAATCTGCCAAGGTACGATGTTGGAATGGTGCTCCAGGACTGACAGGATGATTTCGTCCCCAGGCTGGAGATTTGCCTTACCCCAGCTCGACGCAACCAGATTGATCCCCTCTGTTGCCCCCCGAACGAAAATCACTTCTTTTTCTTGAGCCGCGTTAATGAACCTTCTGGCTTTCGTTCGAGCCCCTTCCATTGCGTCGGTGGCAATCTGGCTAAGATAGTGTACCCCACGATGCACATTGGCGTAGCCAGTTTCAAAGGTCTTTTTTATCTGCTCTATTACAACTTTAGGCTTCTGGGCACTGGCACCATTATCCAGATACACCAATGGCTTGCCACGAACCTGTTCGGCAAGTATGGGAAAATCCTTTCGAATACCTTCGATCGGGTAGGCGCCGTTCAAGCTCATGTTTTTGCGCCTGTAGCAATTAACCGCATCCATCTGTTTATTTCATCAGCAACGTGCATTCGCACGGTGTCCTCTTTAAGATCTTTAAGGATTTCACTGACGAACGCCTCAATCAACAGGGACTTGGCCTGTGCCGGCGGGATTCCTCGACTGGCTAGATAATGAAGAGCGTTCTCGTCAAGATCACCAACTGTCGCGCCGTGCGCGCATTTCACATCGTCAGCAAAAATCTGCAATTCAGGCTTTGTATCCACCCGTGCCCCGAGCGAAAGCAACAGATTTCTGTTGGATTGACTTGAATCCGTTTTTTGTGCGTCCGGCCTGACGATGACCCCCCCTTGAAAAACCGAGTGAGATTTCTCATCAAGAACATTTCGAAAAACCTGCCTGCTGCTGGTGTTTGAAACCTTGTGATCCGCCTGGGTTGTGTTGTCCGCGTGCTGAGCCTTACGTAACAACGCACCGCCGGAAAGCGCGCAGTCCGCGCCCTTCCCCTCAAAAGAGGCTCTTGTCTCATTACGAGATAGCACCGCACCTGTAGCCAGTGCAACGGAAGCGTATCGCGCATCCTGAGCAAGGCGAATTTGGGTCAAAGCAGTGTGAAACGCGTTTCCCGATTCGGATTGACACTTGCAATGTGTGACAGACGCATTGCGTCCAACCTGTATTTCCGTTACGGCGTTTGTCCAGTAAGTTGACTGCGGAGCACCGACAAACGTTTCAACTACCGTGGCCCTGCTACTCTCTCCAGCAACGACCAACGTCCGTGGATGAACCGCCAAACGCGCTTCAGGGCAATCCATGATATGTATGACCTGAACCGGATGATCGAGGGCAACGCCCTCGGAGAGCATAAGGACCAGCCCGTCCTGCATTAATGCCGTATTCAACGCTACCAATGGTGCATCCTGGAGGGGAGCAATTTTTGTCAGGTGTTTTGTTACCCCATTCCGTCGATCTCTAACCGCGCTCGAAAAATTTGCGATATATTGATCCCCAGTAGGAGAAACGATGGACGAAGACGTTATGTCAAATATTCCATTCCGAATTACGATCCGGTGTGCGCCTTCGATTAAAAGGTGCGCCCATTCCGAATTATCGCCTCCCAGGAATGTCGGCGATGTGTCAAATTTCGTGCTGCTTAACCTTTTCAGGTTGGTATATTTCCACGCTTCAGTTCTCGGCGTTGGAAAACCCGTATTTGCGAAAAACTCCATCGCCGTCGAACGAATTCCGGACAGCCAACTACCGGGCAGACCACCCCTGACCTGTTCGAAGCTGTGAAGAATTCCAGTGGTTGTGTCGATCTGCCTCATCTGGGGATACCCGCCTTACGCCGCCTCGGACTCATCGCCATCAATCCCAAATCTGGCATACCCATCTTTTTCTAGTTCGATCGCCAATTGCTTACCACCGCTGGCTACGAACCTTCCCTTGGCGAGTATATGAACAAAATCCGGGATGATGTGATCAAGCAGCCGCTGATAGTGTGTGATGATGATCATTGAACGTTCGGCAGACCGGAGCCTGTTTACTCCCTCGGACACAACCCGCAGGGCATCGATGTCAAGACCGGAATCAGTCTCGTCCAGTATCGCGAGAGTCGGTTCCAACATGGCCATCTGGAAGATCTCGTTTCGTTTTTTTTCACCACCCGAAAATCCGACATTCACCGGACGTTTAAGAAGCTCATCGCTCATTTCAAGAAGCTCTCCTTTTTCACGGGCATATTTAAGGAAAGTGATGGCGTCCAGTTCATCAATACCCCTTGCCTGACGCACCGCGTTTACCGCCGTTTTTAAAAACGTAAGGTTGGAGACGCCCGGGATTTCCATGGGATATTGAAAGGCAAGATAAATTCCGGCAGCCGCACGCTCATGCGGCTCCATATCAGCGACGTCATCTCCCTTGAACAGGATTTGTCCTTTTGTTACCTCATAACCGTCACGGCCTGAAAGCACATAGGACAGCGTGCTTTTACCCGATCCATTCGGCCCCATAATTGCGTGTGTTTCCCCCTCATCAACCTCGAGATTAATTCCACGCAGTATTTCCTTGTCATCTACTGATACGTGCAGGTCTTTTAACGATAACAGGCTCATTCCCATTCCTTATCCAACGCTTCCTTCAAGCGTTACACCCAGCAGCTTCTGGGCTTCCACGGCAAACTCCATGGGCAGTTCCTTCAATACCTCTTTACAAAACCCGTTCACAATCAGTGATACGGCCTCTTCCGGATTGAGTCCGCGCTGCTGACAATAAAATAGCTGGTCCTCACTAATTTTCGACGTTGTGGCTTCATGTTCGATCGTCGCTGAAGGGTTGAAAACTTCAATATATGGCACTGTATGTGCACCACACTGATCCCCAATCAAAAGAGAATCACATTGCGTAAAATTCCGCGCGCCCTCAGCGCGGGCGAGCGCTTTCACCAGGCCACGATAGGTATTCTGACCCTTACCCGCTGAAATACCCTTTGAGATTATAGTGCTACTGGTGTTTTTACCAATATGAACCATCTTGGTGCCAGTATCGGCCTGTTGATAGTTGTTCGTTATTGCCACCGAATAAAACTCACCAACTGAATTGTTACCCTCCAGAACACAACTGGGATATTTCCACGTTACCGCCGAGCCCGTTTCAACCTGCGTCCATGAAATTTTGGAATTATGTCCCCGACAAACGCCCCGTTTGGTCACAAAGTTGTATATTCCCCCCTTACCTTCTTCATCGCCCGGGTACCAGTTTTGAACCGTGGAATATTTTATTTCCGCATCGTCCATCGCAATCAGTTCGACTACGGCAGCGTGAAGTTGATTCTCATCCCGCATCGGCGCCGTGCACCCCTCCAGGTAGCTTACGTAACTGCCTTCCTCAGCAATAATCAAAGTCCGCTCGAATTGACCTGTGTTCGCCGCGTTAATCCGGAAATAGGTACTCAGTTCCATTGGGCATCGGACGCCTTTCGGAATGTATACGAATGTACCATCGCTAAACACGGCGGAATTCAGGGTCGAATAGAAATTATCCGCGTAGGGTACAACTGTACCGAGATATTTTCGGACAAGATCCGGATGGTTCTGGACAGCTTCGGAGATGGGGCAGAATACCACCCCCGCCTCATTAAGCTTATCCTTGAATGTGGTGGCGACAGACACGCTATCAAACACGGCGTCGACTGCAACGCCGGCCAGCACCGCTTGCTCAGCCAGAGGAATGCCAAGTTTTTCATAGGTTTCCAGCAGTTTAGGATCAACTTCATCCAGACTTTGAGGTTTGTCTGAATCCTGCTTGGGTGCGGCATAGTAGTAGGCATCTTGAAAATCAATTTCCGGGTAATCAACCAAAGCCCACTTGGGCTCCTCCATGGTTAGCCAATGGCGGTAGGCAATAAGGCGCCATTCGAGCAACCATTCGGGTTCGTTCTTTTTTTGCGAAATATACCGGACAATATCTTCGTTCAGACCTTTTGGGGCAAATTCCGAATCAATGTCGGTCACGAACCCGTATTGGTATTCCCGCTCGGCGGCCTCTTCAAATACGGGTGCGGTTTCTGCAGGTGATACCATCACGCTACCCCCCTGACCGATGCGTCGGCAGTAACAGACCCGGTTGAGACCTGGCGTGGAATAAACGTAGGGCCAGCCATGTCCGTAAGCGAGACACGCTCAAGCGCGCCCACAAGCGCTAAATTGATCTGATGCCAATTGGTTCGCGTAGGGCAGAGTGCCTCTATTTCACACGCGACGCCGTCGGCCGTCATGCATTCTGTTAGTGCGATAGGTCCATCCAGTGCAGAAACGACGTCAGCCACGGAGATGTCCTCTGCCGGTCCAGACACCGCGTAACCACCGTTAGCGCCACGGTGTGAGTTCAGGAGTCCGGCACGCGACAGCTGCTTGAGGAGTTTTCCAACCGTGGGGCCCGGCAGGCCTGTTGCTTCTGTCAGCTCGGTAGCCGTCGTAACCATTTTCGGCGAACGCACGAGCTGTACCATCAGAATGACACCATAGTCGGCCATCCGGCTCAATTTTATCATGTGAAAACAGTTCTCTATAGAATTCGAACTAAATCGGTCCTATTACGATAAATAGGGTATTGGCGGAGGTTGTCAAGGACTGGGTGAAAACGGATTGTATTCAGCACACATTAGCCATACTGTTTCTCTAGGTTGATATTTACCGAAAACTTGACCCCAGCTGCTCTGCCGATGGATGCCCTCCTGCATCTGTTTTTAAAACCTCTATTCACGCCCGCCGTTTGTTAACTTGGAACAAATTTTTCCGCATGAACGAGTGAAGGTTCAACGCCTTTGTCCGAGAGATATTTCTCGGCAGCTTCAACCATCGGTGGCGGCCCGCACAGGTAAACCTCCGTATCACCCCCATTCATTATTTCGTCTCGCAACAGGTCCGTGATATGTCCGGTGCGACCCGTCCACCCGTCTTCTGGGTTGAGCACGCATTGTTCCACCTTCAAATCAAGGCCTTCTAAAGAAAGTTCCTCCAGCAGATCCAAAGCGAACAATTCACTGCTTTCATTTGCTCCATAGAGAAGCGTTACAGGAAATTGGGTTTCATTCTGTATGAGTAACGTTTGAAGCATGCTAATCATGGGCGCGAGCCCGGTGCCACCTGCCACCATTAAGACTGGTCGCACAACCGGGCGTAAATAAAACCGGCCGAAAGGGCCCGTAATGTTGATTTTGTCACCCGGCAGCGCCCGCCCCGACAGGTAGTCACTCATGGACCCCTGCTCCAGCAACTTAACATAAAATGTATGCTGCCCATTCTCAAAAGGCCCGTTTGCAAACGAATATGACCGAAATTCATCAGTATCAGGCACCGAAAGGTGCACGTACTGACCCGGCATAAACGAAATTGGAACGCCATCATTATCCGTTTCCACGACCAGCTTTGTAACTGACGAAGAAACCATTTCTATTCCAGTGACCCTGCCAGCACGTGTTTCTGGTTCGGATTTAAGGGCAATTCTCGATTCATAAGGAAACTCAATCACGCAGGCAGAACGCGCGTGCATCTGACAGGTCAAAACCTCACGTCGTTCACGTTCATCCTGTGTCAAAGCTTCATCGGTAAATTCGTCCATCGTGTATTCACCACTGGTGCAAACGCCTTTGCATGTCGCACAAGCACCCTCGAGGCAGTCGGTCAGTATCCGCACCCGGTTCTTCAACGCCGCGAAATAGATGGTGTCATCCTCACTGGCCTCAAATTCCACGACTCTTCCGTCTTCAAAAACCAATGTAATTTGATGGATACTCACAAATCCTATCCTTCGGAAACCAGGAGAGGCTTCACCGCTTCGCCCCGACGAACCAATTCAAAGCCTTCCGGTCCCTCAGACAGAGGAAGTGTGTGACTTTGTATCGGTTTCAGGTCAACTGCACCGGAATAAATCAGGTCGGTTGAACGCTGCCAGGTATCCCATATGCGGCGCCCATGAATATTGATCATCCGGGGACACTTTAAAAGCCACCAGGTAAAATCAATCGGAATCGCCTCCGGCGGAGCACCTACAAGGCGAAAATCACCCCCCTTTCCAAGACCCTCGAATACAGCCCTGAAGCCCCCTTCAGATCCCGAAAATTCTATCCCGACATCAACGCCGTCACCGCGTGTCATGTCGGAAACGATCTTTGAAAGGTCCTCGGCATCAGCTTTGACCGACCTGTCCGCCCCCATTAATTCCGCCGTTTTAAGGCGCAATGGATTAAGGTCCGAGGCGATTATCAGCGACGCACCAAGTACACGTGCGACGGCGACAGTCATTAAACCAATCGGGCCGCACCCATTGATCAGTACAGACTGTCCAGAAACACCTGTTCCTTCCAGACACGCGTGTACACCGATGCCGAATGGCTCCAGCATTGCGGCAGTTTCGTGCGCCAGGTTGGCTGGGTTCTTCCAGGCAATCATCGACGGAACTGTGACGTATTCGGCAAACGCGCCATCTATATCAATTCCTGGATAGGTGGTGTTGTTACAGAGATGCGCCCGGCCCAAACGACAGGGCCGACAGGTGCCACAGAATATATGGCTTTCGAGACTAACGTGATCACCAAGCGAAACGTTCGTAACACCTTCGCCAATCTGATCGATAATGCCGCTGACTTCATGACCCAAAACCCGCGGCAATTTCATTCGACGTGCCATCCGGGGCGCCCAGTTATAGATCTGCATGTCGGTACCACAGATACCTGCGGCTCCGACCTTTAACCTTACTTCACCAGGGCCGGCATCGCGCGGTTCGCACTCGCGAACGGCGAGACCGCCCCGGGTAGCCTCGGTTTTGCATACGGCAAGCATCAAAGATGGTACACATCGATCGGACCTTCAAGCCGATCGTCGATGAAGGTGATTTTCTTTCGTACAATCCTCAAGCCTTCGTCAGTGCGGCGAAATCTGAAATCATACAGGCTGGCGCGCGTAAGGCCGCCTTTTTTGCCGTAGGTATGTATTATACAATTGGCGGTGGCTTCAATCTCACCGTTACTGTCTGTCTGGACGAGCACGTTACCGACCACATGGACGGTACGGTCAAGCGGCACCGACGCATATGAATCACGGGACTCAATCCGGAACACGCGATCTTCCAGCCCGCCGCGGTTACGAAGATAAATCAGGTTCAGCTGAAGTTCAGGATCGTCGGTGGTCTCTTCCTCGCTTGCCCAAGACGGCACCCAATAGACTGCATCCTCGGTGTACAACGCGATCCATTCATCCCATTGACGCCGATCGAGTAACGTCGATTCTCGATAAATTAAATCAGTAACGTCCTGTCGCAGGTCGCTCATTCCAGTTTTTTTACCCCCTCATCATTTTCAGCCAGTGCCGGTAAAAGCCGTGATAAAGTACTTCGTGGTCCCAGTTATCTGTGCAGGCTTGGGGTTCAAAACCCAACTCCAATGCGTCTTGGTCAGGCCCATTGGTAATATTGGCAATACCTCGATTGAACTCGCTCCAGCGCGAATCACGCGCCAGTGAACCCTCGTGGGTATCCTCAAGCGCAGCAATATCGTCGGACGTCGCCATCCCCGCAGTAAGATAAAAATCCTCAAATTTACGCAAACGTCCTGCCCGGGCCTTATCACTCTCCCCCTTGGGCGCAATGCAGTAGACAGTTATATCCACACGGTCTGCAGAGATGGGTTTCATGATCCGGATTTGTGTTGAGGGGTTGTCCATAAGCATAACGTTGGGAAACAGAAATAAGTTTCTGCCTTTGGTAAGGATCCACTCAGCCTGTATGGGCTCCAGATCCCTTTCCAGACGTTCCTTAGCTTCCCAAATGGGACGTACTTCAGGTGTGGTATGTTCCGCCCATATTGCCATGTGCCCATTGCCCAGGTCATAGCTCGCTGTTGGCACTCCACCAGAGATGCGGCCGGATTCTGTCTTTCCAATACCGGTGTATTCACCTTTGCTCTCGCGGGCCGCTATCGTGTGCGCAAAAACGCGATGAACTGTCGAAACATGATAGCCATCTACGCTATTTTCAGCCTGCAGCTTCCAGTTTCCATCGGTCTTGTAGGTCGAGCGTCCAGGAACCACTTCCAGGCCATCGGGCGACTGGACGACCATGAGATCAATCCACGGTTTAGCCGCTCCAAGCCAGTCTTCCAGCGAAGGAACATCAGCGGAGAGGCTTCCAAATACAAACCCGTTATAAGATGACAGACGCGCGATTTCGCGGAGACCAAACTTCGTCCGGTCGATTCCCTGTTCTGCGTTTTTAACGCCAATGCAAGCCCCGCCAGTGTCATAGGACCACCCGTGAAAGCGGCATGTCAAAGTTTTGGCGTTACCCTGACGAAAGGGGGTCAGGATCGCGGCACGGTGCGAGCAGGCGTTAATGAAGCACTTAAGAGAGCCGTCTTCCTGGCGATAAACGAAAACTGGCTGCCGGCCTATTTCTGTCCAGAAGTAGTCACCATAGTTGGAAATCTGGCTTTCATGACAGAGAAAGTACCAACATCTTTCGAAAATATTCGTTACTTCCCGTTCGAAAATCACCGAATCATTGTAAACGGCACGATCTACCCGAAACATGCCTTCATTCACGCGGTCATCGACCAGCGAACTCAGGTTCTCGGTAATTACACTGCCATCCACATCGGTCTCCTCACGCGTTCGCGACTTTATCGCGCCATTTTCGATAAAAGCTGTAATAGAGTGTTTCGTGATCCCAGCTTGAATTACTGGTCTGTGGCTCGAAGCCACCTTCCTTTGCCGCATCATCAGGCCCGTTGATCATTGTCCCCAAGCCTCGATGAAATTCGCCCCAGCGTACTGCCCTTGCCCGGCTTCCTTCGTGAGTCGCCTCAAGAGCCGTGACGTCATCCGACGTCGCCATCCCGCTTGCCATGAAAAAATCTTCAAATTTCCTAAGTCTGGCGTACCTGGCCTCGCGGCTCTCTTCAGAAGGTGCCAGGCAGTAAATTGTGACTTCGGTCTTGTCCGCGGAAATTGGACGAAACGTCCGTATCTGGGTAGCAGCAAAGTCGTTTATCATTAACGATGGAAAAATGATGAGATTTCTGCCACGACGCAGCATCCAGTTCACTTTTCCGGTTTGGTTATCACGCTCCAAACGTTCTTCCGCCTCCGAAAGCGGCGAGCTGGACACGGGGTCGCGATCCGCCCATATCACCATATGTCCCTGCCCGAGGTCATAGCACCCATTCCGGACGGTTTTCTTGGCCAGACGGCCTGTCTCCGTCCGCATCATCCCTTCGTAACCCTCCCGCGCCTCGCGCTGCTTGACCGTGCTGGCAAAGACCCGATGGACGGTACTGGTATGGTAACCATCCACCGCGTTTTCAGTAGACATTTTCCAGTTCCCGCCAATAATATATTTCTGTGAGCCCGGCAGTACTTCAAGGCCTTCTGACGATTGATCAGCCACGAAGTCAATGAATGATTTGGATTCCCCGAGAAAGGCTTCGAGTGACTGTACGGTTTGCGCCAGGCTGCCAAACACAAAGCCCTTGTATGAGCCAATTTCTCCTATCTCTTTCAGGTCATAAGTGCTTCTGTCGAAGTCCTTGCCGTATCCACCCTCCTGCTCCTTAACGCGAATACACGTTCCGTCGCATTTGTAAGACCACCCGTGAAAGCGGCAGGTAAGTGTCTTGGCGTTTCCCCGGCCAACTGGCGTAAGTATCGCGCCGCGATGGGAACAGGCATTCAAAAATCCTTTAAGCGAACCGTCTTCCTGCCGGTGAACAAATACCGGCTGTCGGCCGAGGTAGGCTGCAAAATAATCACCTGGCCGTTTCACCTGGCTTTCATGGCAAAGGAAGATCCAGTCCGCCTCAAATATAGATTTCAACTCGGCATCAAATACATGATTGGCGAGATAGATATCGCGGTCTACACGAAAGACACCCTCTTCAGGCCGATCATCGATCAGTTCATGCATTTGGAAAAGAGTTTTTGTACCATCCATAAAGAGTTTCCTTACTCCGCAGCGGTGGCGACCAAGCATCCGAGCGTTGCCGAAATGTCTGCGGAAGCGGCACGGACGCGCTCTATACAGTATTCTCGTCGCTCTTCATCAAGCCTGGCCTGGGGACCAAAGATGCACACACTGCCTTTAACGTTCCGTGCACGATCGAAAACGGGGGCGGCTATCGCAACCGCACCCTCCAAAATCTCTCCCTCTGAAACACTTACACCCCACCGCCGTACATTATCCAGTTCGGGATTTTTTGCCGCGCCCTGTTTGTATGCGAGCATTACCTTTCCCGAAGCACCGATCGCCAGTTCTTCGGTAAACCCTATGCCACGGGTAAACGTCAGCGCCTTGCGACTTTGGAACTCCTGAATGCAAACTTTCTGTCCGGTCGAATTCTCCACATAAAGCGCGACGGTTTCATTGGTTTCATGCCAGAGCCTTTTAAGCACCGGATTTGCTGAACGTAAAAAATCATCCTGACCAATCCAGTTCGCAGCAAGCCGGCTCGCTGCATGCCCAAGTTCGAAACGCTGGGGCTCACCAAGGGAGCGAATTACATCCCTGCTTTCTAACGTTTCAAGGATGCGATAGAGGGTGGGCCGACTCAAACCGGTCCGTTTCTGGAGTTCAGTCACGCTCACGAGCGGAGTAAGCTGGTCGAAACACTCCAACACGCTTATGGCCCTTTCAATCGAACGGACGGTTTTTGCGCCTTTTTTATTATTCCCCATCACCTTCAGGTGTACACTGTGTGGACGTAATGTCCATAAGTTTAATACCGTACCCTTGAATGTCAATCGGGTCCGGCACGTCCGATATCAGACCGTGTGTCGTCCGGGGTCAAATTCCTGCAACACCTTATTGTGCTTTATCCGCATTTTACGGGTCGGTGGAGGCGTATTTCGCGAGCGGCCAACAAAACGCGGGATACCGTCTGTGAAGACAGCCGGGATAGCTGGATAATCGCCATGTTTGATAGCGTCAAGTGCGGTCTTTCCGCTGCTTCCGAGAGGTGTGTCGACAACCATAATGTCTGCCGCCCGCCCGCGTTTAATAAACCCGGTGTTCAGTTTATACACGTTTGCGTTGTTACCAGTCGCGGCACAGACCATCATTTCGGGTGAGTACCTAGACAGACATGACATTTCGACAACCGTCTTTATCATTCCGAGGGGCATCACACCCGTACCCGTAGGAGTGTCGGTGGCAAATATCAGTCGATCAAAGGCATTTGCTTCTATCGCAAGATCAAGACACATAAGAGCTGTCCTTATGTTACCGGCCTGACAGATCTGCAACGCAATATCACTCTCGTTGATGACGCGAGCGAAATCCCTGTCCGGCATCGCAACCGGGCCACCATTAATGTGAAATGATACGTCAGGTCGCATATGCAAAAGGTGATCGCCCGTTATGGGTGATGAATCCGGTATGGAGGCCCCCCCAGTGTGAACATTTACTGTCATTCCAGCCCTTTGCGCCATGGCCACATAGGGTTTGTATTCAAATGGGGATTTGAATTTTCCAAAACCTGCCTTGGCGAGCCAAACCCCTTGACGTGCGGCCTCATTGAAATGTTTCTGTTTGAGGCCGGGCTCTATGATTATGGCACCAGCATGCACATGCATCCCGCCCGGCGAGTAATTGTCAAAACTTTTCTTCGCAGCCACTGCAAGTGCGACAACCCCGTCGGGGTCCGAGGGGCGTCCGGGTACGTGTACCTCGCTCGCAGAGATAGAGGTCGTAACTCCCCCATGCAGATAACTTTCCAGAAACCCAATCGTTCTCTGACGCGGCGTGTAATCCGCAAATGCCACGTGAACCTGCGAATCTATTAGGCCCGGCATTGCGGTCATACCGCCGGCGTCCAAGACAAAATCGCAGGACTTCTGTTCCGCGGATGAAAGGGTTCCTACCTTGGAAATTTTTCCATTATTCATCAGAATTGAATCGCCTCTGGATAGCGGTTTACGCCAGTCGCCGGAAACGATGGTCTTAAGGTTTACTATTGCTGTTTTCATTTTTTTTCCTATCTCAATCCGTCTTCTCCGATGATATCGTCTTTGCCAGGGCCACCAACCCGATGGTTCAGGCGTCCTCTGTTGGCAAAACAGCAGATGATACATATTTCGTCTGCAAGCGGTGCGTCGGGAACCATAATTGTCATGCCGTCATAATGCGAACGAACGAACAAGGCGTCTTTGTGGGCAAGCGGAATATCCACGGTCTCCCCGGGGCGAGCCCGCTTTGTGATCGAGGATATCCATGCCTTGCCACCTCCAACCGCCTCACGCAATACGTTACCGTATACTGTGGTAAGACAGGCAACGCCGTGTTCCTGCTCGCCAGCAGAACCAATTAACGCCGCCTTGCCATATGATTCAACATTATACGGCCCCATCTGTTCGGCACCCATCGTCGCGATACGGGTTCCGAGCTCGACACTCGCATCGGTTAGATCACTCAAATCATCGACATATCCTCGTCCAGCGTGCGGGTTTTTTATCACGGCGACGACTGCCACCTTGCGCAAGGGTTCGGCCTGGACCTGACCCAAGTCGTGCAGTGTTTCTTCAACCACTGTGTATAAACGCCGGATTTCCATCCCTGTTGTCCTCCCCTGCTCATTCAAATGCACAATACCTGTCCTTCCGGAGAGCGCAAACCGTTGTCCAGGAGAGTATTTGATGTCAAATTCAGCAGACAAATGAGGAAGGTCACATGCAGCAAAGACCAGTAACGGAAAACCCGCTCTACAACGAAAACAAAATGAAGATTGGCATAATTGCCATGAATTGTTCACACGGCTCGACGATTACTGAAGCGGAAAACGCATGGGAGATGACATGGCCCGACACGAAAGAAGTTGCTGTCATGGCCGACAGGGCCGGGTTTGAAGTGCTTCTCCCAGTTGCACGCTGGCGCGGCTATGGCGGACCCACAAATTTCAATCATCGAACCTTTGAAACGTATAACTGGGCTGCCGCAGTTGCCGCCGTAACAGATTATTCCTGCGTTTTTTCAACGTCGCATGTCCCATTGACGCATCCTGTAGCGGCAGCAAAACAGTGTGCGACCATAGATCCTATTTCCGGGGGCCGGTTTGCGCTGAATGTTGTGTGCGGATGGTTCAAAAATGAATTCGAGATGTTTGATGCGCAATGGAACGAACACGACGTCAGATATGAATACGCTACCGAATGGCTGCATCTGGTCCGACGAATATGGACTGAAAATACGGAATTCAATTTCGACGGACGTTGGTTTCAGTCCAAAAACATCTGGAGCCAGCCAAAACCAGTCCAGTCACCCATGCCACCGGTCATGAATGCCGGAGGGTCAAAAGCCGGACAGATTTTTGCGGCAACCCAGGCGGATATGAATTTCGTTATCCTTCAACAACGGGATCTAGAGGGCGGGAAAGCACAGATTGCACATCTTAAAGACATGGCGAAAGAAGCAGGCCGCAACGTCCAAAGCTGGATTCACGTTTATGTAGTCTGTCGAGAGACCGAAAAAGAAGCCCAGGAATATTTAAACTACTACGTCGTGGAGAAGGGTGATTACGCCGCAGTCAACAATCTGCTCGAAATTTTCGGTATGCAGTCGGAAACATTACCCAGAGAAGTTCTTGATGAGTTCCGTTTTCATTTTATTGCAGGACATGGAGGCTACCCGCTGGTAGGCACGGCAGAACAGATCGTGGATGAAATCAACAATTTGATAGATATTGGTGTTGATGGAATGCTTATTTCCTGGGTCGACTACAAAACCGAATGTAAACAATGGATTGAAAAAGTGTTGCCCCTGATGGAGCAAGCCGGACAGCGAGAAGCCACTAGACCTGCCGGACCACGCTGATTTAACACGTATCGCATTTTGAGTACCAATGTGCTAAAAGCGCGCCCTCAACAATTATCGACACTCTGGGAGAGTTAAAGTGACTATCATACCTAACAAATTACTGGTGATGGCCTCAGGCGTTGCTGCTGCCATTGCTTTTGGATCAACAGGCGCATTTGCAGCGATTGACATGAAAGTCGGATATCCAACGACTGCGGATCCCCAGCACGACTACGCGGTCAAATTCGTTGCGGAAGTAAAAAGACGGACAAATGGTGAAATCGCAGGCAGGGTCTTTCCGACAAGCCAGCTTGGCAAAATTCCACGCCAGGTAGAAGGGATTCAGCTGGGTACCCAGGAGGCCTTTTTTGCTCCACCGGGGTTCTTGCAAGGTGTGAACAAAGCATTTCAAGTCGCTGATGTTCCCGGGTTTTTCGCCGATCACATGCATGCGCATCGTAGCCTTAATGACCCGGAATTCAAAACGCCCTTCAATCTGCTCGGCGCGAGTAAAGGCATCATAAGCGGGAACCTTTGGGTCTACGATGGTGCTTCATACATGGCAACCGTTCCGATAGCCAAACTTTCGGACTTTAAAGGTCTTAAAATTCGTGTGCTCGCTACGGAAATCGAAAGACTTGGTGTTGCGACGCTGGGTGCCACCGGCGTTCCCATCCCCTTTACCTCCGTGGTTCCTTCAATTCAGCGGAAGGTGGTTGATGGAGCGAGAACCAGCCTGGTTGTTGCGGCAAAAGCGAAATTCCCTACGGTTACCAACCACCTGACAATCACGAACGACTATTACATCCCCTGCATTTCAGCCTTCAGTAAAGTCTGGCTGGACAAGCTGTCCAAGAAAAACCGCAAGATCGTGCTGGATACGGCCGAAGAACTTTCTGACTGGGCTTCCGCCAGGGCCAACAGTTTTGTGGACAAGATGATTGTTGAGTGGAAGAAATCCGGGGCGAAAGTGGCTTATTTGTCCGCCGCAGAAAACAAACTTCACATGTCACGCCTGAAGCCTCTTGCCGACCAAGTATTTGGCAAGCATAAAAATCCTGAAATCCGGAAACTTTATGGGATTCTGAAAGCGTCAGCAGAACGCCATGACATTCGGTAATTTCCTATAAAGGATTGACCAGGGGCGCCGCAAGGCGCCCCTTTTTTATCCAATCGTCTGAGACTGCCTGAGTGCGGTAATCATGGAGGATTTCATAAGATATTCTCTGGCCAAAGCCGGGTCAGCCGCTGTCTTCTTCAGATCATCGTGTCGCCTTGACCTGACTTCAGGATCTGACTCTTCCAGCATTGCCTTGTTACGGATAGTTGTCTGCTGAACGTAATCAACAGCTATTGGTCGCCGCTGGGCATCATACAGATCAAACACACGTTCGTCGGCCCCACCATTCCACACATTCGCCAATTTCTCTGCAAGGTTCAGTGCATCGTGGATGCCCCCATTCATCCCCATCCCACCGAGTGGATTATTTATATGTGCGGAATCACCGGCCAGGAAAATCCGGCCTTTGCGATAGGTTTCAGCCACACGCTGGTGAACCGCGTATGCCGTGCGGTGAAAAGTTTCATAGTCTCCTGCCTTGCTGCAAACCTGTTGCATGCGTTCTTGAACCGTAACGTCAGAAACGAGTGACTCTGCAGTTTCGCCTGGTCGTGATGGCAGTAAAAGACGCCATAAACCTGGCACACGCACAAACACAAACCAGAAGTCCGGGTCAGCTACATATGCGATCGGCGCAAGATTTTCAAAGTGATTTTCGAATTTGAATTCAGAGCTCGTACACAACCAAAGCTCCGGAAATGTGAGGCCCGGGAATTCAATCCCTAGAGCGGTTCTGATTACACTGGATGCGCCATCTGCAGCAATCAGATAACGTCCGGCAAGTTCTTCGGGCCCGTTAGGTGTTTCCACCAAAAGCGTGACACCGTTTTCATCCTGCCTGGTCCCCGTCGCCCGTGTACGGAACAGCACCGTTGCTTCACTGTGTTTAGCCAGTTCTGCAACAATGATCCTTGTAAGTTTAAATTGTTCACATTGAACCCGGTATGGATGCCCTGTGTCATTAATCAGCACCCCAAGATCCCAGTGAGCGATAACACCTTCGCGCGCATCTCTGTATTGCCATGAGGGACAGGTGATTCCCTGTTCAATCAGTGTGTCGACCACGCCGAGATAATCCAGCATATCGAGCGTAGGAGGGTGAAAGGTGGATGCGCGAAGGTCTTCGGGCAGTTCATCGCCCGCTTCCAATAATGTCACCGGAATGCCACGCTGCGCCAGATAAAGTGCCGCGCAACACCCGACGGGTCCCGCTCCGGCGATCAACACGCGATCATTGTCCGACATAGGCAAAATCTCCCAAGAAAAAATGGCACATTATACGCAGCCGATATAGGGTTAACTGATGTTGCTTCCAATGTGACGGATTGGCACATTGGTAATACAGGAACGCAGAAAAGGTATCCTAATGTCCGCCCTCGCAAACAAACAGCCCATTGGCTGGCGCGCAAAAATCGGTGTGATAGTCCCGCCGAGCAATACCGTAAACGAAGCCGAATTTAACCGGAAGGCGCCGGAGGGCGTAACCTTTCATTTCACACGCTCACCACTTCATGCCAACCCTGCGGAAGACAACTTTCGAACAATGCTATCAGATATAAAAGCTGCGATGAGGGATCTTAGCGCTTGCAAGGTGAATTTTGCCACTTACGCATGCACCGCTGGCTCAATGGCATGCCCATCCGACAAGCTGCTTGGGACAATGTCCGAATGCGCAAACGTACCCGCAAATTCGACGGCCCAGGCGATTATCTCAGCACTTGATGTACTCGACGCCCGTAACGTCGTAATGGCCTCCCCCTATACCGATGAAACCAACGCTCATGAAGCCGACTACCTGCGTCGTCACGGAATCGAGGTGATGGCATCGGCAGGATTGAACCTAAATATTTCGCTTGAGAAAATTCAGACAATTTCGCGGGTTTCGCCACTTGAGGTTTTCAACCATGCCAAATCTGTTAATCGCAAAGATGCGGATGCGGTCCTGATTTGCTGTACCGATCTGAACACCTTCGACGTTATTGAGCCACTGGAAGTAGAGCTCCGAAAACCTGTCATCTCAAGCAGTTCCGCAACCCTCTGGCACAGCCTGCGCAGCACCGGAATCGATGATCCAATTCAGGGACTTGGCACGCTTCTGCGTAACAACTGACATGCGTGTATCAAATAAGGCCGTCTTCTTCCGCCTGATCAAGCGCTTCGCGCGCATTCCGAAATGCGTCGACACCCGCTGGTATCCCGCAGTAGACGGTGGCGTGGGCCAAGGCTTCGGCAATTTCGTCCACCGAGCATCCATTTACGAGCGCGCCTTTCGTGTGCGCCTTTAGCTCGCTCATCTTTCCGAGGGCCGTCAGGATACAGAGGTTCATAAGGCTTCGGGTTTTATGGTCCAGCGTATCGTTGGTCCACGCGCCGCCCCAGCAGTATTCCGTAACCATGGTCTGTATCTTGCCCGTAAAATCATCTTCCTCTGCTTTTTGGATATTCGGGTCTACATATTTTGCGCCGAGAACTTTCTTGCGTACGGCGAGTCCTGCATCAAACAGGTCCTGGTTAGTGGGGTTGAGTCCCATTTCTGTCTCCCTTGAATTAAATTTCAAATGTCGAGGGTAAAAGTGGCAGCGTCCGTTTCCCCTTTGTGATAGCGCTTGCCATAACGCCGATAATGAACAACGTGCGGCCGGAACCACTCTTCCTTTGCCAGCCGGTTTCGCCATTCGGTCCCCTTGGCTTCTGCAAGCTCTTCACATTGAAACACCGCTTCACTGTCTACATAGTGGAGGACCATATGAGTAAATGGCTTCGGGTCGGCATCCGCGATTTTCATATGCCGTGCCAGCCGCCATTCAGCATTCTTCAGCAGGATGGGAGAGTGCTCTACCTCATACCATTCGACAAACTCGGAAACAGCCGTCTCAGGCACAATAAAAAAAACACCGAGGACTACGGCGGCATCCAGTCCCTGTTCGATAGACATACCCTCACCAAGCTGAAAATTTATCTCCTCCCCAATATATCGGGTAAAGGCAGTTACGTTTGCAAGCATCGCCTTGGTGGGCGCGTCGGGCGTGTATTTGCGCGTCCTATATTCTTCGTCCGTCAACGTATCTGCTGAGTTCAGATCGTAGATTGCAAGGTAATCAGAAGCCCCCGGAACCTTGTATCTCTGACCTGACTCAAATCCTGGCACGCCATAGACATGGCTTGGCATATGATGGTTGTCGTACCAGTCATTGAAATGATTTTCCGCGCCAATGGGTGGCGTCATTTCAGAAAACAGGACTGCGTTACCCTTCATATGAGTCAACCAATGCGTTTGCAGGCTGCGTCCAATGCCCGGACGGTATCCTCGACATCCTGATCGGTGTGGACCGCAGACACAAACCGACGAACGTTTGGCAGAACATAGAGGCCCTCATGCATCTGTGCCAAATCCAGCGCCCGCGTGGATGCCTGGTCCGAATGCATGACATCGGCGTGATTGGCAGGTGGGGAGCCCATAAACAGAATTTGCCAAAATGACGCGTTGCCAGCGGCGATTGCGGGAACGTTGTTGCGGTCGAGAACACCCTGGCAGGCTTTGCAAAGGTCATCAGCGTGGGCATGAAGCTTCCTGTAAAACCCTGGTTTTTTCAACTCCGCAAGAGTGGCGAGTCCGGCAACCGCAGCCATCGGGTTACCATGCAGTGTGCCGTTAACATATGAGTAGTTCGCCTGACCCTTATTGAGTGGATTCATCAGGTTCATAAATTCGACCTTCCCGCCAACACAACCGAGTGGGCCACCACCGCCAACAATCTTGCCGTAACTGGCTAAATCAGGCAGGACACCGAAGTATTCCTGCGCACCACCCATAGCCAGGCGGAAACCCGTTACTACCTCATCAAAAATCAGCAGAACGTCATTTTCATTGCAAATCTTGCGAAGCCCCTGAAGAAAATTTTCCTTTGGAAAAATTATCCGTTGCACCGGCTCAACGATAATTGCAGCCAGGTCATTAATGTTTTCCTCGACGATGCGGCGAACAGTATCAAGATCGTTGTAGGGTGCGACCAAAACATTTTCGCTCATGTTCGCCGGTAATCCACCGGTATCCGGCCGACCCTGTGGGTAGTTTGATAAAGCTGCCGGCGTGACGCTGAATGCCGAATAGTCATGATTTCCGTGATAGCCGCCTTCAAACTTAAGTACCTTGCTTTTTCCAGTTGCAGCACGGGCCGTCCGCATTGCGTAGGCCGTTGCTTCAGACCCTGTCGTCGTAAAAGCAATCTGGTCCGCACAGGGAATGACATCTATTAGTTCCTGGGCAAGCTGGATGCACTGTTCGTTGAGCGTTCCAAAGAAATGTATGCCCCGGGGAGCCTGATCCCGCACTGCGTCAACCACCGTAGGAAATGCGTGTCCCAACACCAGTGCACCCGCCCCGCCAACATAATCAATATACCAACGCCCCCGGACATCCTGTATCCGCGACCCCGCACCCTTATGAATTACAAAACGTACGTCATCAGGTAGCGAATAGCTTCCCAATCCGGCACCTGGAAGACTGTTTGTCGCGGCTTCATAGTATTCTTCATGATCCATGGCACCAACAGGCTCCGGCGTTTCGGAAATTGCGGATTCGTTAGATGTCATCGGGTGATCCCTGAGCGGTTAACGGTGCCGGGAGGCTACTCCCGGTCTCAATTCGTGACAAGGTGACTAAAGATCATAAGACCGTCGGCAATCAAGCGACCCCGAGGCGTGCACATTGACGGTCCAGTTAGGAGGAATGACCGAAGTTCCACCGGCTTCTTCAATAATCATGGGTCCTTCGAAAATACTTCCAGCCGTCATTCCGGCTCGATTTAGAATTGGACAATCTATCCAGTCATCACCAAACCAGACCTGACGCCTCTCGACCACCGGGTCACCTTCCCTATCAGTGACAAACTTCAGAACTGGCTTGTCTATCAGGCCAAGAGAATACAGGCGGATGTTTACAAGCTCCACATCACTGTGGCGGTCGGCACGGCCGAAGGTCTGATCATGACGCTGGTGGAATGCTTCGCGTAAATCAGCCCAGTTCATGACTTCCGGAGTACAGGGTCTCGACAATGTAAACGACTGGCCGACGTATCGCATGTCCACCGTGTAGCTGTGTTGGTGCCGGTCTTCTGCGAAGCCATCCCCTGAAAGAAGGTCAGCGGAATCGTCGCGCATAGCCTGGGCACGGGTTCGAAATTCCTCAATTGACAATTCACCAAGCGGTCCTCCCCAGGGGACGACAAAGTCACGTCGAAGGTCTGCCAGCAACTGGCCTAACGCTGATAAATGTCCGGGGAAGCGAGGCACTATCACCTGAGAAATGGAAAGTTCTTCAGCGACCAGAAAAACGTGCATTGGCCCGGCACCACCGAAGCCCAGAAGGGCAAAATCGCGTGGATCGAAACCTCGGTGGACTGACACCTCTCGCACAGCTCCCGCCATTTTTGATACGGCGATCCGGAGAACGCCGTCCGCCAACTGAACGGTCGTCTCAGTGCCGCCTCCCAACCCTTCTGCCAGTGCAAGAAAGGTCTTCTCCGCATGCTCGTTGGAAAGCTTCAGTCCACCAGCGAGACTTCGATCGGTGGGCAAACGACCTAACAGCAGATTAGCGTCGGAAATTGTTGGTTCGGTTCCACCACGCTGATAACACGCGGGTCCCGGGATTGCTCCCGCACTTTGTGGTCCGACCTCCAGCGTCCCATCGGGTTGAACCCACGCTATGGATCCACCACCCGCGCCGATCGTATGTATGTCCAGCTGTGGCACCTGGATTGGGTATGCATCAATCTGGTTTATGTGACTTATCCTGGGGGTCAATCGGTGAATTAGGGCAACGTCCGTACTGGTTCCGCCCATATCAAACGTAATGCAGTCCTGGACACCTGCCATCTCACAGATACGGACAGCGCCGCCAGCGCCCCCTACAGGTCCCGACAGAAACGTTCCGGCCGCGAAGCTGGCAGCCTGGTCCAACGTCATGACACCGCCGTTTGAGCCCATTACGCTGACCGGTGCAGTAATCCCCTGTCCTGCCAGTTCATCGGAGAGTGTTTTGAGGTACCCCGCTATCACAGGTGTCAGGTAGGCATTGAGAACGCAGGTTGAAAAACGTTCGAATTCACCCTTTTCGGGCACAACACCGGTCGATGTGCAAATAGGTATGTCTTTTCCCAACGCCCGTAGTGCATCGAAAGCCTTCGTCTCATTTTTGTCATTCTGGTACGCATTGATAAACGCGACGGCTACGGCCTCAACCCCGCTGGCTCGAAACTTCTCCATAACCAATGCCAGACCATCTTCGTCAACTGGTTTTAAGATTTCGCCATCAGCACCTGCCCGTTCATCGACCTCGATCCTTAACTCTCTTGATACCAGCGGCTTTGGGCGCACGAATTTGATATCAAACAGCCCACCAATCAGGCGTCGAGTACGGCCAATTTCAAGCGTGTCACGAAATCCTTTAGTCGTAATGAGGCCAGTTTTTGCGCCCTTGCCCTCAAGCAGCGCATTGGTGGCAATCGTCGTTCCGTGCACGAAGCCTTTGATCTCGCCATAGTTTATACCAAGGTTTTCCAATGCGCCGAGAACACCTTCCCACTGACGGCCGGGAATAGAGGGTACTTTTTCCGAAAGAAGGTCATGGGTTTCTGTATTCAAGCACAACAGATCGGTGAACGTCCCTCCCACGTCTATCCCGACAATAAATTTTTGGCCAGTCACCGAATACCTCCATCCAACGGAGGAACAGCTTCAGGTCTGGAGTCCACGACGCGGATCTGAACCCGGTCTCCGGGCGCAGTATCCAGCAAATTCATGCTGCTTGGGCTTATCGTTACCGCATCGGTCTCACCGCCTGTCCGGACCCATGCTCTAACTGGTGAGCCGCGCCCGGTGGTAAGTTCAATGAGGTCGCCCTCCGCAACGCCCAGGACTTTAAAAAGGTGGGACGGCACCATAAATTGCCTCCGGGGCCCATCAGTCAGATCTTCGTTGGAAAGTTTTAGAGAGACGAAATTCCGGGCACCGGCCATGTCAGTGCGTGATTTCTCCGTTGCCTTGGCATCTACTGCTCCGTCGGCGATCACGACTCCATACCGGAGAGCCGCTTCACCTTCGGAAAGATACCCTTCTTCGATGTCAGCAAGGACTTTTCGAGGATCACGCCGAAGCGGGTCTCCATAACCACCCCCACCCGCTGTTTCCTCTCTGACAATGTCTCCCGCACGAAGTGGAAAAGCGGATACCTTTCCCGGAACATCGGATGGTGCGATGGTCTCTCCATCGCGGATGACCATAAAACTATTCGCCGCTCCATTGGACCCACCATCCACCCCGTATGGCGGGATGACGTTCTTTTCGGATAGAACTGACAGAGCGCCGCGCCCCCCCAGAATTTGAATTTCTCTCCGCAACCCAAAGCCGCCACGGTATTCACCGTCGCCACACATGCCTTCCCTTACCTCACACCTTTCCACGCGCAGTGGAAACTGGCTTTCAACTGTCTCCACCGATTGAATGGAGTTGAAGTCACCCTCATTATAACTACGCACGGCGTTTGAGCCGTCTGTCCCGCCAGAAGCTCCGGTCCCGCCGGCCGGCCACTCATAATGGATATAATTCCCATGCTTCGGATCAGAGCCAGAAATAATGATGTGGTTTGCACCGCCTTTCAGATCGCCGACCGTCATCTCAGGCGCCACCTTACCCATCGCGGAGGCTACTACCGAGTCGATAAGGAATTTACATTCCGCCATTCCCCCGCAAGGTGCATCGTTTTGTGCGTTGATAAAGGTTCCTTCTTCGGAAATGACCGTGATTGGATTGAATGATCCCTGATTGATTGGCGTGCGTGGATCCAGAAAAGATTTCACGATTGTGCCTACTGCATTCAACGCCATTGCCGGCCCGCAGTTTGTCGGTCCGTTCGTCTGCACCGACGTACCCGTAAAATCCGCCAGAATTTCGTCAGCCCTGACCGTGAGTTTCAGTTTCACTACCAATGGATCGGGATTTGTACCGTCACTTTCTATATAACCTTCGGCGTAATAGTCGCCGTCCGGTCGTTCCGCTATTCTGGAGCGCAACTGTCGTTCCGAGCGAATAATCAGTTCTTCAACGCCTTCCAGCAAACCTTTGCCAAACCGTTTGTACAATCGCACAAGATGTTCTTCGGCCTTCCTCCCGGTACCAACCATTGCATTAAAATCACCAAGCCGTTCAGATCACGACCGCATATTATTGAAAAGCAGGTTCATAAAAGGTTCGTTGAGCACCCCCCGGTCGCATATTTTGGTCGGCTCGATACGTATCCCTTCCTGGATAATCTCGTTGACCCTTCCGGACAGGCTCCCCGGTGTCATGCCTCCCACATCGTTCCAGTGACAGCGCATGGCTGAAAACAACGCAAGTTTGCCTTCAAAGAACACGGGATGGAGCATCAACACATCGTTAAGATGAGTGCCGCCAGTATAGGGGTCGTTATGCAGAAACAGATCACCCTCGTTGATGTCATCTTTAAATTTGTTAACCACCTGTTGAGTGGAATATGGTACCGCAAAAATGTGAATGGGATGATCCGCAAGACCTTGTGCAACCTGTCGACCATTTGCCGACATAAGGGCACACGAAAAATCGTGACCCTCATATATAATGGGTGCGTAGGACGAGTTTATGATGTTCGCCCGCATCTCGTTAACCACTGCAATAAGTGATTCCCGGATCAGTTCAAGTTGTACGAGATCTTTCATGTCTTTCCCCGGCCAAGGGTCCCTTACCAAGCCCATCCGGGCTATGTAGCATTTGGTTTATCTAATTCCAACAAGATTTTACACTAACGTAAAAAGATTGGCTTGACAGGTTTTGCACTTTAAATTCTGGTCAGTTCAGCCTATCCCAACAAAGCTGAGGCTTCATGACAGAACAAACGTCACATGTAGATACCTTTATCCGGGACAACATGCCCAAACCGGAACTGTGGCCCGAAATGGACTATTCAGTCCTTCCGGAGCTCGCAGCGTATCCTTCCCGTTTCAACGTGGCAGCCGAACTGATCGACAAACAGGTTGACACAGGTTTAGCCGATAAACCCGCACTGATCTTTGGGAAAATGACCTGGAGCTATAGCGACCTTATGCACAGAGCAAACCGCATCGCGAACGTTCTGGTTGGGGAATTTGGGTTTGTCCCCGGCGAGCGGGTTCTGATTCGAAGCGGAAATCACCCAATGTTAATTGCATCATGGCTGGCCATCTTAAAGGCTGGTGGCGTGGCGATTACTACGATGCCTGTCCTCCGAGAACGTGAACTTGTTTACATGATTGCAAAGGCAAAGGTGCGTTTTGCCATCTGCCACAACAATTTGGCCGAAGACATTGATAAGGCAAAAACCAGGGCAGTTGAGCTTAAACACGTCCTATATTTCGGTGTTGACCGGCCCAACTCTCTCGAAAATTTAATGGAAGCCCAGTCAAAAGAATTTTCCAACGTTGATACTGCGGCAGACGATCCAGCAATTGTTGGCTTTACCTCGGGGTCGACCGGTACACCCAAGGGTACACTCCATTTTCATCGGGATATTCTTGCTGCCGCAGACTGTTTCATCGGCCACGTCGTAAAAATTCGACCGGGCGATATCGTCTGCGGAAGCCCGCAGATAGCTTTCCTATACGGGTTATGCGCGTTCATCGCCGATACCTTCCGGTTTGGCGCAACAGCTGTCCTGCTCGAACGAGGCACCCCGGAGATGGTTTTGAAAACCATCGAAAAACACAGAGCGACTCTCTGCTTTTCCACCCCCTCGGGGTACAAACTGATGCTGGAACATGCGCGCCATTATGATCTTTCATCATTACGCGAGTGCATAGGTGGCGGGGAACCGCTTTTGCCAGCCGTCTTCAATGAATGGAAGGATATCACTGGCGTAGAAATGATAAACGGGCTCGGAATTTCCGAACTGCTCCATATTTTTATCTCAGCGAGTGGCGACAATATTAAACCCGGCGCGATCGGGAAGGCCATACCAGGGTTTCAAGTGCGTGTCGTGGATGACAAGATGGAGGACGTAAAGCCGGGTACGGTTGGCCAGATGATCGTGAAAGGTCCCAACGGGTGCCGTTACCTGGACGAACAGGAACGGCAAGTTGCCTATGTACATGAAGGCTGGAATAAATCCGGTGACCTGTGCCGGGTGGACGAAGACGGATACCTATATTATGAGGCGCGCACTGACGATATGATTTTGACCGGGGGTTACAACGTCTCCGGACTGGAGGTGGAAGCTGTCCTGCTTGAACATCCAAAAGTTAGAGAAGTTGCTGTCGTCGGCAGTCCTGATCGTGATCGGGGACAAATCGTCAAAGCCTTTGTAATTGTGTCATCCGCAGATGATGCGAATTCTAAAACTGTGCACGTATTGCAGGAATTTGTAAAATCGCAAATTTCTGCATTCAAGTACCCACGGGCCATTGAATTCGTTGACGAACTGCCGCTGACTGCCACCGGAAAAATACAGCGTGGGGCTTTGCGACAGCTTGAACGTGAACGCGCCAGAACAGCCGACATAAACTAGAAATTATTGTATGGAACCATAGACATGTCTGAACTGAACAATCTCGAACTAGATCCGATCGAATTTCTTGTTACGCGTCGATCAACTGTCGCACGTATGATGGGAGAGCCGAGCCCAAATGATTCCGAGCTGAGAAGGATCATGGAAGCGGGTATGCGGGTTCCGGATCATGGCCGGCTGACACCGTGGCGTTTCATTATCATCCGTGGCGAAGCAAGAGAAACGATCGGCAATGTAATCGCGGAAGCTTTCAAAAAAAACACGCCTGGCGCGATAGAAGAGCAAATCAACATAGAACGGGAACGTCTCACCCGGGCACCTGTCGTTATCACGGTCCTATCCCGTATTCAGAGAGAACATAAAATCCCTGAGTGGGAGCAGGTTCTATCTTCGGGTGCTGCCTGTCAAACGATGCTGATAGCCGCGCAGTCAATGGGATACGCCGCACAATGGCTCACAGAGTGGTATGCCTACGACAATGATGTAAAAAATGCGCTGGGCGCCGAACCAGGGGACGAAATTTCTGGTTTTGTCTATCTCGGCACGGGAATTGGAGAACTGAAAGACCGGGCACGACCCGCATACGACGACATTGTTTCGGAGTGGTCACCCGCTCCATAACAATGAAACAAAATTTCAATCACCCATTGTAATAACGACCTTACCCCGAACTCCCCGGTTTGAGAGGACGGCGCAGGCCTCAGCCACCTGTTCCATCGGATATACCGCCTGAACAGGAACGACAAGCCTCCCATCAGAAACCATGTTGAAAATTTCAGATTGCACCCGTTGGACCATTGCAGGATCACGGTCGCGATATTCTGCCCAGTTAACGCCGGTAACTGCGATATTCTTAAGCAACGCATAGTTTACTTTGAAGGACGGTATTACTCCGCTGGTAAAACCCACAACCACCAGACTGCCACCAAAGTTTAGCGCCCGTATTGATCCGTCAAAAACTTCACCGCCCACCATATCCATAACGATGTCGACGCCTCCTCCGGTCATCGCCTTAATCTGATCACGAATACCATCACGAAGGTTATCAACCGACAAATCGATAATATGCCGGGCACCATTCTCAAGCGCCAAGTCTGCCTTCTCCATCGTTGTCATACCGGCAATAACCTCACAACCCCACGCGTTCGCAAGTTGCATGGCCGCAAGCCCCACGCTTCCTGACGCACCGGCCACGAGAACTTTGTCGCCCTGTTTAACGTGTCCCCGCTCAACGAGACCGAAATGTGCCGTTTGATAGGCTATCCCAATAGCTGCCGCTTCCTCGAACGAAAGGTCGTCCGGCAGGATGTAGCATCCCCCCTCTTCCGCAAGAATTTCCTGCGCATAAGAGCCGTATTCCACCTGAACCATCACCCTGTCACCAGTTTTCACGCCTTTAACACCTTCACCAACGGTCTTGACAACACCCGCGCCTTCTTTTCCAGGTGAAAAAGGTAGCGGTGGCCGAAACTGGTATTTACCTTGCATTACCAGCAGGTCCGGAAAGTTTATCGCAGCCGCCCTGTTGTGCACCACAACCTGCCCGGGACCGGGCGTTAACGGATCAATCTCCTCGATCACAAGATTTTCAGGTGGGCCCAACTCCTTGGCAATGATGGCACGCATGTTGTTTGTCCTCTCAAAAACGCATTTAATGGCCTGCCATTAAATTACTGACCGATGTATATTCCGCAACGGTCAATTTTTTCCCAATTCTCTATCCGCTAGGATTAGCATATGCATATTGGTGTACCCCGTGAAATCAAATCCTACGAAAACCGTGTAGGCATGACACCGGGAAGTGTCCGTGAAACCATCGCGAGGGGACATCAGGTCACGGTCGAACATAATGCCGGACATACTATCGGGTTCGATGATGCCGAATACGAAACGGCAGGCGCAAGGATCGGACCGACCGCTGCCGACGTGTTCCGAGCAGCGGACATGGTTGTCAAGGTAAAGGAGCCGCAACCTTCAGAAATCCGGATGCTGCGCGAGGGGCAGGTAATCTTCACCTACCTTCACCTGGCACCCGATTTCAAACAAACGCAGGGGTTGCTTGATAGTGGCTGCACCGGGATCGCATACGAAACTGTCACCGACGACCTTGGAGGGCTCCCGTTGCTTGCACCCATGAGCCAGGTGGCAGGGCGCATGGCCGTACAGGCAGGTGCCACCTGTCTGGAGATTGCCCACCAGGGACGTGGTGTTCTCTTGGGGGGCGTACCAGGAGTTACGCCGGCTAAAGTTGCGGTGATTGGTGGCGGTGTGGTTGGCAGTAATGCCATTTTTATCGCAACGGGCATGGGCGGTGATGTCACCGTGATTGACCATGACATCCGGCGCCTTTCAGAAATTGATACCCAATACAAAAGTCTTATCACCACCCGCTTCTCTAACCAGACAAATTTGGAAGAAGAAATCGTAAAAGCAGATCTGGTGATTGGTGCGGTACTCGTTCCTGGTGCTGAAGCACCAAAGTTGGTTACCTCGGAAATGGTCAAACATATGAAACGTGGTGCTGTGATCGTCGATGTTGCTATTGACCAAGGTGGATGCTGTGAAACCAGCCAACCTACAACACATGATGCGCCCACCTTTGTGGTTGACGAGATTGTCCACTACTGCGTTGCCAATATGCCGGGAGCAGTCGCGCGGACGTCAACCTTCGCTCTCAACAACGCAACTCTTCCATTCGCATTGAGAATCGCGGATATGGGCGTTAAAGAGGCCCTGAAAGCTGATTTCAATTTGATGGCGGGCCTTAACGTCCACTTGGGCCAGCTCACATACGAGGCCGTGGCGGAAGCCCAGCAACGAGAGTTTACGCCGGCGGCGGAAGCGTTATCCGTTTAATCTGAACTGAGGCCCCTCAGAATCATCCGGTTGTACATTTCAATCAGGTCCGGAACGGGGATCGATTTGCTGGGCACGTACCAACGGGCCACCCAATTACATAAGCCCAGTATGCCCAGATGGGCAAGCCGGGGATCAAGCGCCTTATCAAACACACCACGTCGTTGTCCTTCTTTAATTATGCCAACCCCGAGATGCTCATAAACATCCCAGATCGGTCCCAATTAGGCAAGAACCAATTCATTTTCGCTAAAATAGTCATCTCGCAGCGTGATTTTGGACTCGGCAAACCTGTTTTCAAACCGCATCAGGTGGTTCTCTACCGTCAACCGGATCTTTTCTTCTGGAGTTTCGTTGCTCTCCAGTATTTCACGAACCCGATCACGCAACTGCAGTCCCAGCGGCTTGATAATTGTGATCAGAATTTCTGTACGGTTTGGAAAATAATAATAAAGACCTTCGCGTTTGATCCCTACTGCCCGCGCAATGTCATCCAGCGATGTATTGGCGTAACCCTGCCGGTGAAACAGATCCTGCGCCGCATCCAGAATTTGCTCCCGACGGTTTTCGCGTCGTTCTTCAGCAACTGTCCGCGGCTTGTTCAAACAGATTCCCTTCCCTTATCGTATTTGACGCTTGCATAAAGTTTGGCAAGAGCATCGTGCGCCGCATCCACCGTAAGTCCACGCATTAACGATTGATGATTCCGATGATCAAAATCAGGAGAACCAACCAGCTCTTTATAGCTTTCAGTGGTGCGTACAGTCGCGCACATAGGACCCCATGGACCATAACGGGCCTCAGACGACGGGCCAAAAAGCCCTAATGTAGGTGTCCCTGATGCTGCCGCAATATGCATCAATCCTGAATCATTACCTATATACATTGTGCATTGTTTGATGCATGCAGCAGCGATAGATAACGGTTTTCCGATCAAATCAATAACCTGACATGTGGGTATTCGATCTAAGAGAACAGCCGCCAACTTTCTTTCAACCTCATGGCCCAGAACCGCAACACGTGCTCCAGGCAGGAGCCCTGCAGGGTCTATAACGCGACTTACCAATTCCGCGAAGCGGTCAGCTGGCCATATTTTTCCACCCCAGTTTGCTGTCGGCCCAACAGCGAGGACCGGGATCTCAGCAGGGATCAAATCCGCAGCAGCCGAACATGCAGTATTAGAAAGCCACAGGGTTGGGTTTGGTGGTGGAAAAATCCCAGCTAAATCCGCAAGCTCATCAACCCTGTGCATATTTTCATTGCGATACCTCCCAGTTACGCGCTCACGTGCAATCAGAAACCATGATAGAATGGACCCACGTAAGTCATATATCTGGTCCCATCGTGTCGGCAGACATTTGGCCCAAAGCGCAAACCAATGCCCGTGCAGTGGACGTTTTCTTATTGCCATCAAATGTTCAATCCGCGGGACCGCCTCGAAAAGCGGTGCAGCTGGCGCACCACAGACAATTGTAAACCGTGCATCAGGATGGCGATCAGAAAGATACGAAATCAGCCCTGATGAAAGAACGGCATCCCCTATCCGAGTGGACGTAATGAAAAGAATCCTCAACTTACTGTTTCCGTCATTAGTACTTTAGCAAACATAGGGATTTATCAGGAATAGGCCGTTTGCAACAGGGTGAACATTGTAACCGCATGCCCTCTCTGTTAGGCACTCTCATCTACGGCACTCTGCCAATCCCCAGGAAAGCGAATTAATTGACAAGCCGAGACGGCCATACCTATAGCCCAGCCCTAGACACTGTTCGCGGAATCTTCTGGATGCTTCTCGCTGTCACAATGTTGACGATGATGTTTACCATCGTGAAACAGATGATTACCGAATTACCGGTCTTTGTCGTAGCAATCTCCCGAACCTTCTTTGCCTTGTGCATGCTTCTTCCATGGCTCTATCGGATGGGAATGCCAGGCATACGGACCGCTCGGCTTGGTCGTCATTTCATCAGGTCATTCTTCGGCATTTCCGCATTTGTCTGTGTCATCTTCTCCCTTGAACATCTTATCCTCGCGGACGCGATGGTTCTCGCGTTCACATCACCATTCTGGTCAATCCTGATCGGTGCGATTGTATTGCACGAAACCATTCGTGGCCGGCGGATAGCCGCAACAGTTGTCGGGTTTTTCGGTGTAATTATGATTATTAAACCGCACGGTGGGATCGAGCCGGCAATGTTGCTGGCACTGCTTAGCGCTATTCTCGCTTCCTCCGCGATGATATCCATGAAGACTCTATCATCAAGTGAGCCACCAACACGCATCGTGTTCTATTTCATGCTCTTTGGTACCTTCATTTTGATACCGCCGGCATTGATTTCGTGGGAAACACCCGATCGTTTGCAGACCGCATGGCTGTTGCTTGCCGGTGCTCTGGGTGCGATTGGACAGGATTGTCTGGCACGAGCATACGACGCGGGCGAAATAAGTATTGTTGCGCCGTTCGACTTCGTGCGGCTGCCCATCGCCGCTCTACTCGGCTACATTGTCTTTTCAGAGCTGCCTGATCTCTGGTCCATAGCGGGGACCGCGACCATCATAGGGGCGGCCGTGTATCTGCTCCGCCACGGGCAACGGGATCGGAACGAAAAACATTTGGGGGGTTCAAACTAGAAACTATCGGTTTGAGATCGGTTTAACTTTGCGCTGCCCGCGCCCAGCATAGGCACTGAGAGGTCGGATCAGGCTATTTGCCGCATTCTGTTCCAGCACATGTGCGGCCCAACCAGTGATCCGGCTCATTACAAAAATCGGGGTGTACATATCGATTTCGAATCCCATCAGGTAATAGGCCGGACCAGCCGGAAAATCGAGATTGGGATGTATGCCTTTTTCATCGATCATGATGCTCTGAAGGATATCGGATATTTCGAGCCACTTGGTATCGCCCTGCCAAGCTGCGAGATCTTCAAGTGCCGCTCGCATGGTAGGGACCCGGGAATCTCCCTGTTTGTAGACACGGTGTCCAAATCCCATCACCAGTTCTTTTGCGGCCTGCCTGTCGCGAAGCCATTTTTCTGCGTTCTCCGGGTTTCCGATTTCAATCAAGTTGTGCATTACCGCCTCGTTGGCGCCTCCATGCAAAGGACCTTTAAGTGACCCGATCCCCCCTGTAACGGCGCTGTATATATCCGAGCGTGATGACGTGATTACCCGAGCAGTAAATGTAGAGGCGTTAAAACTGTGTTCAGCATACAGGATCATCGATATATCGAAGGCACGGATTACCTCCTTGGGTGGAACCTTTCCGAAACACATGTAGAAGAAATTTTCCGAAATTGACAGATCGGCCCGAGGGGCTTTGCGTTTCAGGCCCTTGCGGAACCTGTAGTCGGTCGCAATCATTGTCGGTATTTTTGCCAGCATATCCATTGCACGCTCGAGGTCTACCGCTGCGGGCTCTCCACCCCAGGCAGTCTCCGTAGTCCCGAGATAGCTGACGGAAGTGCGGAGCGTGTCCATCGGATGGGCACGTTTCGGATAAAGGCGGATGACATCCACATGGGCCCGCGAAATATTGCGCCGGCTCCGTTCATCTCTAGAAAATTTGCGCAGTTCGGCTTTATTTGGCAACTCCCCGTACCACATCAGATAGGCAATTTCTTCAAATTTGCAGTGCGCTGCAAGGTCCTGGACGGGGTATCCCCGATATGTAAGAGAGTTCGTCTCTGGCATGACCTTTGAGACGGAAGTTGTGTCAACCGTGACACCCGCGAGGCCTTTAAAAATTTCTGGTGTTGCTACCTTGCGCTGTTTCAATTGGGCTTTCTTCCGTGTTCTTACATTCCGGTCAATATTTTTTGCTTTTGAAGATTCCTTTGCAGCCATCAATCGTCTCCCTGGCCCTCAAGTTTAAAATTGTAAGTATCCTGATCAAACCGGTTATAATCCTCATACCGGATAACCTCATACAAACGGGCACGAGTCTGCATTTTATCGACGATATCCCGCTGAGTTCCCCGCTGTTTCAGTGCAGCAAAACCATCTTCCACCGCTTTCATTGAAAGGCGAAGCGAGGTTACCGGATAGATTGCTATATTGTATCCGAGATCCTCCAGTTCCCTTTTTGTTAGCAGAGGCGTCTTTCCAAATTCTGTGAGATTCGCAAGTAAGGGTACGTTGAGTGATTCCCGTACTTTTTCATATTCCGAAATATTCTGCAGGGCTTCAGGAAAAATGGCATCCGCACCTGCGTCTATGTATGCCCTTGCACGATCAAGCGTAGCATCGAGCCCTTCAGACGCCCGCGCGTCGGTGCTGGCCATTAATAGAAAGTTGGAATCTCTTTTCGCGTCAGACGCACTTCGGATCTTCATTACCATGTCGCCGCGCGGTGTGATTGTCTTGTTATCAAGGTGCCCACATCGTTTAGGATTAACCTGATCTTCAAGATGGCATCCTGCAAGACCAAGTTCTTCAAGCTCCTGCACTGTCCGTGCCGCACTCATTGGCTCGCCGAAACCGGTATCAATATCTATCAGGGCGGGAAGCTCTGTCACACGAGCAATTTGCCGGCCGCGCTGCGTGACCTCGGTCATCGTGGTGAGACCAATATCAGGAAGGCCAAGTTCGGCCGAAAGTGCCGCGCCCGAGATATAAACCCCATCAAACCCCTGATCCTGAATCAGTAACGATACAATGGGAGCATGCGCTCCCGGGAATTGCAGCAGTCGTCCTTCAGCCAGAGCTTCACGAAAATTATTGCGCTTTTCAGCCGCGGTCTTTTTGGAAAATAGCACTAGAAAATTCCTCTATCATCACGAATGGAACTTTTGAGTGGTTCGAGATCAAGCGTTACATGCAATCCGCCCAGTTCTTCAGCCGTCAGCGCGGGCAACCGCTGGACTGTATCCAGGAAACGGTCGCGTTCTCTGGAACTGACAATTCCATCAATCAATTTATCAAACTTACCAATGTAGTCTTCTCTCGCAAAGGGACGACTTCCTGCGGGATGTGCGTCCGCTACAGCGAGTTCATCTTCGATCGTTGACCCATTTTTCATGTGAATTACCACCCGGCCTCCGAATGCCCGTCTTTTGGGGTCAGGGTCATGGTAGCGTTCTGTCCATCGGGGGTCCTCGACTGTCGATATCTTCTGCCATAGCTTGACCGTATCCGGACGTTGTGCCCGCTCCGGCAGGTATGAGTTTACGTGGTGCCAGGCCTGATCCTGCAATGCGACAGCGAAGATAAACATGATAGAATGGTCAAGGGTCTCACGGCTCGCGGTTGGATTCATTTTCTGCGGATCACCTGCGCCCGTGCCAATCACATAATGCGTGTGATGACTGGTTTGGATGACAATTTTATCGATCTCCTCAAAGGCGGAAATCTGCTTACCCATATTCCGGGCTAGGTCGATAAGCGCCTGGCTCTGATATTCCGCCGAATGCTCCTTGGTATAGGTTTCGAGGATGGCCCGTTTTGGCTCCCCGGGGTCAGGAAGAGGAACAATGTAATTTGCATTCGGACCGTCAAGCATCCACGCGATAACGCTATCCTCACCTTCATAAATTGGAGATGGCGCGCCCTCACCACGCATGCAGCGATCCACCGCTTCTATAGCCAATTTTCCCGCATGAGCCGGTGCATATGCTTTCCAGCTTGAAATTTCACCCTTTCGCGATTGACGAGTAGTGCATGTAACATGGAGTGCCTGCTGGATGGCCTGATAGATGGTCTCCCTGTTCAATCGCAAGAGGGTCCCAAGTGCTGCCGCAGCGGAGGGTCCAATATGGGCGATATGATCAATTTTATGCGCGTGAAGACATATGCCTTTCACGAGGTTGACCTGAATTTCATATCCGGTCGCAATGGCGCGAACCAGTTCAAGGCCGTTGCACCCTTTCTGCTGGGCGACCGCTAGGACCGGTGGGATGTTGTCGCCAGGATGGGAATAATCCGCTGCCAGAAACGTGTCGTGGTAGTCTAGTTCCCTTACGGCTGCCCCGTTTGCCCATGCCGCCCATTCTGCAGAGAACCGCTGGTCCTGCGAAACTCCAAAAACCGTTGCTCCACCGGGTCGCGGATGACAGATAGCCATAGCACGGGCATTGGTCACGGGCCGTCGGTTAATCGAAGCAATCGCGACAGACGCATTATCGATTATTCGATTTACAATCATTTCAGCCACCTCGCCCTGCACATTGACGGGATCAGCAGCTACCGCGGCCAGTTTCCATGCAAGCTGATCCTTCTTTTTTAATTCTTGTTTTGAAGAAAATACTTTAACTTGATGATTTTGCACGATTTAATAGCTCCGTCATGGGATTTTGATGGCGCCACATCATAGCCGCGCACGCGCCAAGGTCAACGCGCGCAAACCTCCAGCTTGCTGCCTTAACAAGGCTGTGATACCCCGAACAGACAAAGGGGAGTTTCCTACATATGGCAGGTTATATACTTCGCCTCTACAACGACGTTCTGGCACCAACCTCCAAGTTGCCTGCCCAACTTCCACCCGGAAACCGGAGCTTTTATGTAACGGCGGGGATGGCAACGATCGACACCCCTTCGGTAAGTACCACACTGGCTCCAAACTCGGCTTTCTTTTCCAGCCGGTCCGTGATGATCACAGGTGGCAAAGAAATTACACGCCTGCTTCGTTACGAGCTGGTTGCAGCTGGCACAGAATTGGAGCAAGGCATTGTAAACGGTGATGGTGTGACCTCTACCCACAAGATTTCAGCTGAAGTTGACCTTGAATCAGGTAACTCCTATCTGTGGCGCAGTGATCGTGTCGAAATTCCTCCATCGGGAATAGCCTACTCTCATGTTCATCAAGGCCCAGGAATCCGTTGCCTGATTGAGGGCGGGTTTACAGTCAAAACACAGGGAGCAACGCAAAAAATTACAGCAGGCGAAGCATGGTTTGAAGCGGGGCCCGAGCCAGTGCGCGCCTGGGCACCCAACGATAAACCTGGTAAATTCGTTCGGGTGATGATATTGCCGCGATACCTCAGCGGGAAGTCTTCGATTTCCTACGTCAATGCCCAAGATAAAGACAAGCCAAAATTGCAGAAATATCAAGTTTTCATAGACCGCGAAATAGAGATATAGCCCATGCCCAACAAAGCCTCCTCCAATTTTCGGACCGGCGGACAAATCCTCGTGGACTGTCTCCGCCTTCACGGTGTTGATACCGTGTTCTGTGTACCCGGTGAGAGTTATCTTGCAACACTCGATGCATTCCATGACGTTCAGGAAGAAATCAACTTAGTCGTATGTCGTCAGGAAGGAGGCGTTGCCAATATGGCGGACGCGTGGGGAAAGATGACCGGCAGGCCGGGCATCGGATTTGTAACCCGTGGACCAGGCGCAACAAACGCATCGGTTGGTATCCATACAGCACACCAGGATTCCACTCCGGTAATCCTTTTTGTTGGACAGGTTGCCCGTGACATGGCGGAACGCGAAGCCTTTCAGGAAGTCGATTACCGCCGCATGTTTGGGGAAATGACGAAATGGGTTGCACAGATCGACAATCCTGCCCGGATACCAGAAATGGTTAGCCGCGCCTTTCATGTAGCCTGCTCTGGTCGGCCCGGACCCGTCGTTCTCGCCCTACCCGAGGACATGCAGACAGAGCGGGCTGAACCTGAAGACGGGCAACCTTTTCGTGCCGTTCAATCACACCCCGGCCCGGCAAACATGGACAGAGTTCACGAAATGCTCTCAAAATCCAAGAGGCCACTAATACTAGCCGGAGGCGGGGGGTGGTCAAAAGCAGCATGTGATGATCTGGTTAAATTCGCCGAACGAAACAGATTACCCGTTACCCTGTCTTACCGGCGACAGGACCTTTTTGACAATCGACATCCAAACTACGCGGGAGTAGTGGGTCTCGGGATCAACCCAAAACTGAAGAAGCGCCTTGATGATACCGATCTTTTGATCGTTCTTGGCCCGCAGCTTGGCGAGATCGTTACCGGAGGATACACCTATTTTACTTTTCCCAAACCAAGGCAAACTTTGGTTCACATCAGCGCCGGTGTTGGGGAACTCAGTAAGGTCTATCAGGCAGACTTGGGTATCAATGCGGGTATGGCGGAATTCTGTTTAGCCGCAAGGGAACTGAAGCCGGTTAAAGCAGCCTGGGAGGATAGTACCAGAACGGCGCATGAGGACTACCGGGAGTTTTCATTACCTCAGGGAATGCCAGGGGACGTGAATTATTCGGAGATAGTGGCGTGGCTGAGCGAAAGCCTGCCGGAAGACGCAATGATTACCAATGGGGCCGGCAACTATACCGTATGGGTTCATCGGTTTTTCCGTTACAAGCAATACGGAACTCAGCTTGCACCGCAATCCGGTGCCATGGGTTATGGCGTTCCGGCTGGCGTTTCGGCGGCTATCCGCCACCCTGGTCGCGTCGTCGTCTCCTTCAGCGGTGATGGATGTTTTCAGATGAACGGTCAGGAAATCGGAACCGCGGTCCAGCAGGCAGCTAATGTAATATTCATTGTCATAAATAACGGTATGTACGGCACTATCCGCATGCACCAAGAGACCTATTACCCCAAACGCAAATCGGGAACAGATCTGGTTAACCCCGACTTTGCAGCTCTCGCGCGTGCATATGGTGCCCATGGTGAAACCGTAACAAAAACGAAAGATTTCAAGGGTGCTTTCGAACGGTGTCTCGCCGCGGCAGGTCCGGCATTGATCGAACTGGTAATTGAGCCAAATGCGGTTCTACCTACCTCAACGCTCTCTGAAATCCGTGCTGCGGCACTCAAGGATGATTAAATTCCACCTCCCTTGGGTAATTGATTAATTTTACTGAACACAGTCAGGAATCTTCCAGATCCACCGAGCCGTCGGGAAAAATTCCAGTTCTCCATCCATTCCGCCAATGCCGGCAGAACAGCAAGGCCCCAAATACGAACATCACGACCGCTAATCCGGGACGCACAACGCCCTGCATCATAAACATGGGCACTCCAAGGCATATTAGCATGGCCGTCGGATAGATTAGGGTCCACCGGGCAACCCCCCGCATTTTCTGATACCAGGGAAAAAGAATCGAGAAAAGTCCCAAAAGTAGAAAAAACAGCGACCAGGGTCTCGTCAGAAACAGCGTCAGGTCATCGCTGGTTGACAACGCACGGTTGAGGTTGAGTTCGGCGATATGACCCAGTACGACCCCTAGTATCATCGGTGCCAACGGGAATCCCATCACCTTCATTACCAGACCAATTACACCAAAAATCAGTAGCGTCCACATGTCGAATACGATGTTATTGAGGGCAAAAATACCTATTCCGCAATATGCCAGAATGACCCCGGCCAGAACATACATTCGCAGCCGGGTTACCAGCACAAACCCGCGCAGGCAAATCGCCTGCATGGCAACCATGATAAAATTAGCAAAGAAAAACGCCATGAAAATTCCGTAAGCCAGCCTCGGCTCGTCGGTGATGAATGTAGGGCTCGGAATAACATCATGAATTAGTAGCGCACCCAGCATAATCGCCGTCACAATATCCCCGGGAATTCCCAGTGCCATCATCGTTATCAGCGCACCGCCGGCCGTCGCGTTATTTGCCGCTTCAGGCGCGACAATTCCTTCCGGAGAACCGGTGCCGAACTCTTCTGGATGTTTGGACGCCTTTTTCGCCTGATCGTAAGCAAGAATGTTGGAAATGGACCCGCCAGCCGCCGGCAATATGCCCGTGAATACACCAATCAGCGACGACCTGATCAAATTACCCCATCGGCCCAGAACCTCTCTAATAGCCTGCGCGTGCTCGATGCGCACGGCGGCCGTGCCCTGTGGCATCAGCGGTTCACGTGCCTTTTTTCTATCCTGGACATCACTGAGAAGCTGACTGAAAGCGAACAGGCCGACCAGCACCGGCAGAAAAGAAAATCCCTGTTCTATGGGCTCGAACCCAAAGCTGAATCTCTCAACACCGTTAATTTCGTCCGAGCCCACAGTTGCAACCAGCAATCCTAGTGCGCCTGCTATCAGCCCTTTTACCAGATTGTCACCGGACAGACTTGCCGTAATTGTGAGCGCAAACATGACCAATGCAAAGAAATCCCACGGCCCAAATTCAAGCCCAATCCGGGCAAGTTGCGGTGCTACGGTAATTAGCAATATGGCGCTAATTATGCCCCCAAAGAATGATGCCCACACGCCAATGCCGAGCGCGAGACCCGGGCGCCCCTTCCGCGCCAAAGGAAAGCCATCAAATGTCGTGGCTACGGACGACGGCGTTCCCGGTATTCCAGTCAATATCCCGGCCATCAGGCCACCCGAGAGCCCGCCAACAAAGACTCCGATCATGGTAGCAAGCCCCTGAATAGGAGACATACCAAATGTGAAAGGTAACGTAAGGACGACCGCCATCGTGATGGTAAAGCCGGGGATGGCACCCGCTATCAGGCCCGCAGCGACACCGAGTACCATAAGCGCCATTGTCTGGATCGTTATCAGGGCATCAGCAGCGGCCAATACATTTTCAAAAATCATGGCGGAGCCGCTACCAGAACCGGAGCAATTCACCTTCGGGCAGGATCACGCGTAGCCCAAAGGTAAATATTGCCCACATCGCACCCATCGTGCCGACAGCAATTGCTCCATGAATTGCCAGTTGCACGAATCTCCACCCTCCCATGAGGTTGAGAACAAAAAATACAAACAGAACCCCACCGATCAGTATACCCAGATATGGCAGCGTGAAGAGGAACAGTGCGTACATGAAAAAACACCAGATGGCATTCCGGTACTTCGTAAGCCAGCCTATCAGGCCCTTCCGTGATCCGCTGTCGTCGCCCTGATAAAGTCCGCGGAGGGAATTTACCAGATAAAGGACGCAAAGCGCGCCTAGACCCACGAGAATAGCGCGCGGCCAGACATGGGAGGCAACCGTACCGTACGCGGTAACCCGGATGGTAAAGGAAGCCGCGAAAAACATGCATGTCAACGCCACTAGAAACAGAGCGGCGATCACATCGCGATTGATTCGCTCCATGATATGTTTTTCGATTTTGATTTAAACGGTCTCGGACGGGCAGCCCGCAGTCCGGTAACCACCCGTCCGATTAGGATTATCCAGGTCAGTTGCCCTTATACATTCCAACCTTTTTCGCAATTCCCTTCCACTTCTGGAATGTCTCCTTCCAGTAAGCTGTCGAGGCTGCGGGACCTTTAAAATGCACCGACGTGCCTTTCTTGGCCAAAGCGGCAACCAAGGCAGGGTCATTTGCTGCTTTTTCAAACGCCTTTCCCCAGAATTCAACGAGCGCCCTCGGCGTACCTTTCGGTGCTACAACGCCACGATCGGTGCCAGCCACCAGATTGATACCCTGTTCCCGCATCGTCGGAACTTTGGGGGCCAATGGGTGGCGCTTTTCAGTGTAAATCCCAAGCGCTTTCAACTCGCCAGCCTGAATATATTTAACAGCAGCAGCCAGATTGATCTCACCGATCGAAATATTGTTGGCCAGCAGTGCGGTCATGCGCTGGCGGGTTCCGTCGTAGGATATATGTTTCAGTTTTATCCCGGCAGCGTCTTCAAGCAGCAGGAACCAGAAATGGCTGGTAGAACCCAGCGTGCCGCCAGTCAGAATTGTACCCGGTTTGGCCTTCGCAGCTGCAACCAGTTCCTTGGCATTTTTCCATGGCACATTCTTGTTGGCACCGATAATTGGTGAAGTGCGGGTCAGCATGGAGACCGGCTCAAAGGCATCCCAGGTAAAGTTCACACGGCCTGTAAGGTAGCTGCTCAACGCACTCTGATGGATGGCAAAAAGGGTGCAGCCATCCGCCTTTGCCTTGCGCGCGACCTTGGCGCCCTTGTTGCCGCCCTGGCCCGAGATATTGACCATCTGAAGTTGTGGACTGATCCCGGTCTTGTTGATGGATTCTATCACCAAACGAAATATCACACCGGTGCCGCCGCCCGCACCCCATGGCACGATCAGCTTGGCGGTACGACACGGAAAGTCAGTTGCCTGCGCAGGCGCAGAAATCGCTATGGCGGCTGTCATCGCAGACACAGCCGCTATTCCAACCATTTTGGATTTAATGTTCATTCAAGCTCTCCCTTTATTAAAAAAAAACCACACATGCGTCAGTCTAGTATCAACTCAATCCTTAACCCATAAAAAAATGTGCTCTTTGTTACTTCAATCGAAGAGATCATACTCAAACAGTTTTCCACCATCGGCCAAGCCGATAATTGAACCGATTACACCTTCCACGTCATTAACACCACCAAAGGCCAGCAAATCCCTTGCTTTGACCATCATCTCCTCCCGACCAAGGGGATACTCCGGATCGCCTTTGCAGGCGGTCCGGACAGCATTGACTGAGCTCCCATTTCTGAGGTTAACAGTTACCTCACCTCCCCAATCCTTAGGATATGCATCGCTATATGAATTACTGGCTCGCACGGAGACGCGCCGTCGCAATTTGGCTGCTCTCTCGCGACCTGACGGATTGAAGGACGCAAATCCGCACTTGCCATCCAACAGACTAATGCCAACGCAATGCTGCAAAGAGAATTTCGCTTCGTATTCGGTTTCTGGTTCCGGACGATCACAAACATCAATAGAAGCCTGATATATAGCGACATCCACCCTCTCGATTTGGTTAACATCAATTTTATCGGAAAGTTCAAGTGCTGCATCAATGACCGGGTGAGTATGACGGCAGGACGGCCAAGGCTTGATCGAAGTCTGATGGACCTGCCATCGAGCGTCAGGATCGCGCAGCACCGCCTCTGGATCGGGATCGGGACATGCGCCTGCATAAAGCCCCTGTGGACCCTCCAGTATTGCCGGGGGACCAGTAAACCCAAGCTTTGCCAGGTCGGCGGCCAGAATTCCCGCTTCCGCCGCTCGGCCCGCGTGAAGATGCTTGCTCATAGCCCCAGTGTTAAGAAATTCCCATAATCCTGCTGACTGGGTACCAGCATTTCCAAGCGCGTGAACCGTTTCAACATCAGTGAGCCCTAACATGGTTGCAGCCGTCATTGCTCCGCCAAAGGTCCCGCAAGTCGAGGTATTGTGCCAAACCTTGTAGTGAGTTTGTCCAACAGACATTCCTACCCGGCTGCATGCCTCAAATCCGTATAGAACCGCTGTCAGAAAATCTATACCAAGTGGCCTCTGGTCACCTGCAAGGGCCAAGGCAGCCGGAATTGTGACACATGCAGGGTGGAGGACCGAAGCCTTGTGTAAATCATCGACTTCCAGAATGTGTGTTAATCCACCCATTACCAGGGCACGGCGTCCGGCATCCGCTTTTCGCCCTTTAAGATAAGCCAGAAGCTTTTGGCCTGGAATGGTTCTGCGTCCGGCGAGCATGTTAGCTATCCCATCAAGCGTGAACAATGCCATTACATCGAGATCCACCTTTGCAATCGGCTTGTTTCGGATTAGGGATACGAGTCCCTCGGTCAGGGTCCCTTCAGATTGGCTATCTTCAAAATTTGTCGGATCTGTGTGCATCACTGCCTCTCACATTCAGTAATCAATATTATATCCGTAGCAGGCCCGTATTAAACTATTGAAAGTTTTAAATAGCCCTAACCGCCTCGCAACAGTTTCAATCTGTGAGGCCACCCAAAGCCATAGGCTTTCAATACCTCAAAAAAATGATTAATGCGTCGACACCGGCCGATCGGCTCGAGATGGGTTCAGACCCGACGACGGTTCTCATCCATTCAAACGTGTCGGGAGCCCGACAACAGCAGTGACTTATAGTGGGTCCTGGTGGCGCCCCTGACACCTCCGGAACTCGTCGACCCGATTGATCCCGGTTTTGCGAGAGAAACCTAGTTCATTCCCGGTGGCAGGGGATCCTTCTCACCAAGAGCAACATAGCGGTATGTGTCAGTAGTCGAAGCCCAACGGAGCATGCAGGCCTGCTCGGATACTTCGCGCGCACGATCGTGAAGTGAAGGGTCCTGAAGATGTGCCGCGCATAGATCGAGTTGCCGCTGGGAGTGCTCGAGGTCCGCACTTTCATGTTCGACAAAAAACTTGATTTCCCTGGCATCCCTCTCGTAACCGTAATGTTTTGCAAAGGCTGGGATAGTAACCTCGGCATTTAAAGCCGGCTGCTGTCCTTCCTGGGTCGAAAGCATCGCAAGTGCAACACCCACAGGCTCGGTCTCACACACATGACGATAATGCAGTTGCCGCGCCCACCAGGCGGGTGTTGGTTCGATATTCTGAACCTCTTCCTGTGTCATACCGGATGCCGAACAGAAATCGAAGATCATTTCAGAGTGATTGTGTGCTTCCCCGTCCGGCCCGGCGAGCAGCCCCTGTTCCTCAGCAAGATTTTCGATCATCATCGCCTGAATATCCTTGGAGGCCCGGACAATCATCAGCGCAAATGCCTCGTAAGCATACTTCACAAACTTGCCGTGAAGTGCCATGTAAGTCCCCAGCACCCGAAGGTCGAGGCTTCCATCAGCAAGTTCACGAAACATTGGGTGGTGCTTCGTGTGCCAGCGATCGCGTATCGCAACCACATCGTCAATAACAGATGGGGTTGCAGGTGTTGCTCCATCCGGGGCCACGGGCTTCTCCTTTTTTAGACTGGCGGCTGATAGTCTGGGAAACGGTCCGATACATCCATGTTGTATAGCCGGCGTGCGTTTTCACCGAGGATATTCTTCTTCTGCTTCTCATCAAGGAAGGGAAGATCATAAATCACGCTAGGGACGTCCATATCCCAATGGGGATAGTCTGAACACCAGCACAACTGGGTTTCCGCATTGATCATCTTGAACGTCATCTCGAGAATGTCGGGGTTGTGGGGCATCTCCATCGGCTGGGACGAGTAGAACATCTCTCCCATGTACTCACTCGGCAGACGCTTGAGCAGTGGTGCTTCCGATGATCTCATCCGGTAATCATTGTCGAGACGCTGCATCAGCCACGGCACCCAGGCGAGCCCGGATTCAATCCACATCACATCCAGATTCGGAAACCGCTCGGGGAGTCCGTTGACAATCCAGTTACACATGTGCACCGCATTAAAGACCGTAAAGCCGAGTGCGTGGGTAACCAGGAACCGGTTGGTGTTACCGAGAAGCTGATCGTTCCAGCTGTAAGAACCATGAAATGCCAGTGGTTTGCCCATTTCCTCGATCAGGGAATAGGTTTTCATGTAGGCATTGTCATAGACCGGCTTGTATCGGGTCGACACCACCATGAAACCACACACACCCTCACGATCACCAAAGTCCTGAACCATCTTGTAGGTTTCATCTGGATCGTTGAACGGCAGGTAAAGCATCGTCTTGAGCCGCTTTTCCTCCGCCATTATCTTTTCGATCAGCCACCGGTTGTAGGCTCGCGACATCGCGACCTCATACTCCGGCACCGGATGCAGACCGAGCAGCAGCATGGGTGTAGGAAACAGCATTACATAATCGACGCCCATCGCATCCATCCACTTCAGGGAAAGGTGGATGTCGCGATGTTTATCGTCTAGTGGTGTCTCTTCCATCTTGCGCAGCGGGTAACGCGTTACCCGGCCGGCAACATCCTGGGAACCCGGACTGCCCATTTGAAAAGGGTTATTGGCCCCGGTGCCGGCGCCCGAATAAACCTGGGCCGTCCGGCGCAACACGGGGTCTTCGATAAATTCGACAATATCCTTCATCGATTCATTTTCGTAATGATGACAGTCAACGTCGATGATCAGCGTGTCCTGGAAGTTCCGCTGGTCCCGCTGTCGCGCCGCATTAATCAACAGTTTCGAAGTGTCAAACTCCGCAACTGACATCCTGTTCAGATGATCTGTGGGAATCTCCATATTCCGTTCCGCTAGACTGGCGGCTGATAGTCTGGGAAACGGTCCGATACATCCATGTTGTATAGCCGGCGTGCGTTTTCACCGAGGATATTCTTCTTCTGCTTCTCATCAAGGAAGGGAAGATCATAAATCACGCT
>JAYZQT010000064.1:0-9694 GCA_036136335.1 Pseudomonadota bacterium | reverse complement strand
CACGTTCTGCAGAAATCAATCCACACGTTAAATGCCCGACAAACATTGCATGTGCCGCACGCATTTCCCCTTGGGGTTACCGCCTCAAACACGTTGTCATTCGGTAATAGATGATTGGGCAGAGACACGTTCCTGCTCGGCAAGCAGGTTCCATTCACGTAAAGCGGTTGCGTAATCACCTCTGTCGGACGCAGCAAGTCCCTTTTGGAAATCCAAAAGAAATTACAGGAAATGGTTTTAGAAGAACTTGCGAACAAACAGGCGGTGTCATGACGGCAAATGCGGCTCTCGATAAATTGGACGAGAAGGCTGATAAAGCAACTGTGCTAGGCTTTAGGTCTGCGAGGGAAGGATAAGTGAAGAATGGAAGAAAAAGTTGACAGTCCCCGATCTCTTAATTCGCAAGAAAGAGGGAGATAATGACAAGAATGGATGACTGGCATCTCGTAGCATCGACGGAAGAAAGACCGTCTGATTAGGGCCTTTCTGCAGATCGTCTAAAAACTGGAAAGCACTCAACAAAAAAAGACCTAAGTTGATCCTCAAAAAAGTTTTTTCAAGGGCACCTGTAGGTCCGACAGCACACTAGGGGTGATCCGCCGCTTCTCCGCTACAAGCTGCCGTGCAAAGTGTATGTCGCGTGGATTATTGACCGCATTGGCTGCCACGACCGCTCCATCACGTAAATAGAAAACAGTAAATTTTTGTTCCTCGACATTGCCGCGATAAACCAAGGAATCCCAATCAGTCGCAAGACCGACGATCTGAAGGGTAAGGTTGAACTGATCGGACCAAAACCATGGGACGTCGCGGTAGGGCGTTCGGTTGCCGCACATGGTCTGGGCAACGGTAATAGCCTGGTTTTGGGCGTTTTGCCAGGATTCTAGCCGCACATGTCGGCCAAGGACGGCATTCGGATGATTTGCGACATCGCCAGCAGCGAAGACGTGTTGATCAACGGTTTGGCCGTATTCGTCGATGACGATTCCATCGTCGACAACCAAGCCGGCGACTGCCGCGAGTTCATCATTTGGGCGAGCGCCGACGCCAATGATCACAACATCTGCTGGAATAACGGTACCGTCATCGCAAACAACGCGTTCGACCCGCCGTTGTCCTTCAAAGCGGGCAACGGATCCGCCAAACTGCAAGTTGACGCCCTGCTTTTCATGAACCTCAGCGAAAAAAGCGCCCACCTCGGGTGCTACAACGCGGTTCATTACGGTACGTTCTCTCTCGACCACGGTGACGTTGCAACCGCGTCCGCAGGCAGTGGCCGCTACTTCCAAACCGATATAACCGCCTCCGACGATGACTAGATCAGCACCAGGCTTCAGCCTCGGACGGATCAAAAGCATATCCTCGATGGTTCGAAGATAAAAAATGTTGGCTAACTTACCGCCGGAAACGTCAAGTTTTCGCACCCGTGATCCGGTGGCCAGCAAAAGTTTATCGTAATCGAGGGTTTCGCCGTTACTCAGGTGAACTTGACGGCTTTCCAAGTCCAACACTGTCGCCTTAGTGCCGAGCCTGAGTTCAATATCTCTTTTCCGGTAATGTAATCTATCCTGTAAATAGCATTGCTCGGGGGTCCCCTCACCCGCCAAAAGGCCCTTCGACAAAGGGGGGCGCTCATAAGGGAGATGGGTCTCTTCGCCCACTAGGATAATACGGCCTTGGAATCCTTCCGTCCGCATCGTTTGGGCCGCCCAACCGCCGGCTTGCCCTGCACCGACAACTATCATAGATGGTTTAGGTTTCATGGATGGTGATACAGCAGCTATTGAGACATGGAGATCCGGGCCCGCGCCCAAGCGGAGATCATTTCCGAAATGATCACCAGAGCGATAATTAAAAGCAGGATCGCCGCGGTACGGTGGGTTTCAATCTGCATGATGTTGCGTTTAATATACCAACCCATGCCGCCAGCCCCGAAAAATACAACCACTGTGGCAGCCCGAAAAGCGACGTCCCAAGTATAGATAGCGATACCCATGAAAGCGATCCGGACTTGCTTTTACTGAAACCATGTGCGGTCTAGGTTTTGTTTTGTTGTCATAATTCATTTCCGTCGGGCCATTCACTCACGGCCACATAAATTTGACTGTCAACCACCTTCACGGGGTAGGTTCGGATTGGCACGGTTGCTGGAGCTCCCTTCGGCTCTCCCGTCGGAATATGAAACCGTCCCTGATGACGCGGGCACTCGATGATATCACCCACGACCACCCCCTCGGACAAACAGATAGCCTCGTGGGTGCAAATATCGCTGGTCGCAAAGAACTCCCCGTCGAGGTTGTATATTGCCAGCAGCAGATCACCGAGCCGCACCTGGCGCACGTCTTCTTCGTCGATATCCTCCGTTGACGCGACAGGATACCAGCCGTCATCACTATTTGTCATCGTTTCATCCCCTTTCCTTTCCGTCTCAAGGGCTAGCTTTCATCCGTTTCAGCGCCTTCTCGAATTTCTTTTTCTTGGTCGGGTCCATGGAAAAAGTGTTTCCCGTCCAGAAACAGCTGCTGATCGACCCTCGACATGTAATTGTAATGGCACCGATAGGTCATGGTCGACGGCGAAGGCACCGATCACGGTGTCCATGTCGCCCCCTCGCCCGGCCCACTAGTTCGACGGTGTTGTTGGTCACTTCAACCTCCTTGAATATGACAGACGACATTCAGGCTGAGGTGCGGATAAGAAAACGGAGCTTGTTCAGACCGAACGCTCATAGGGTACAAAATCAATTCCACAATCAAGAGCTGGAAAGCTGTATCACCTAATCTACCATCTGCAAAATCACAAACTAACCGGATGCATTTATCTATGTAATGTAACAAATGGTCGTGTTTTATGTGGATGCAACACACGGTGGTCGCATGGCGTCAAATGAGGTAACATAATGGATGACGCCATTGCATTCGGGATGATTACACCATCCTTGTTGGCGGTGCACCATTGAATGAAGGATTCTGTGAATTTGTCGGTGCTGATGCCTATTGTATCGACGCTGGCGTCGGTGTCATGACGGCTAATGCGGCTCTCGATAAATTGGACGAGAAGGCTAATAAAGCACCTGCCCGCAAACAGGCAGTGTCATGACGGTGAATGCAGCTCTCGATAAATTGGACGAGAAGGCTGACAAAGAAACTGTGCTAGGCTATAGGTCTGAGAGGGAAGAATAAGCGAAGAACGGAAGATAAAGTTGACAGTGCCCTATCTCTTAATGCGCAAGAAACAGGGAAATAATGACAAGATGAGGATGTTAGTTTTTAAGTCCAAGCAACGGGCAAAACTGAACAAGTGAATTATGCTTCGCCTTACAGCAGTTTCCAAGCAATTCGACGATCTTATTGCTGTTAATAACGTAAACCTGGAAATTCCTGATGGCCAGATGGTTGGCATTATCGGACGTTCCGGCGCGGGGAAATCTACACTGTTACGTCTTATCAATCGTCTCATTGATCCGACTAGCGGAAGCATCACCTTCAATGGCAACGAAATCACGGCCTTCAGAGGCCGTGCCTTGCATGAGTGGCGCGCTAAGTGCGCCATGATCTTCCAGCAATTCAACCTAGTGCCGCGATTGGACGTTATCACCAATGTGTTGATCGGCCGCATAAACTATAGATCCACATTGTCGGCAATTTTCAAGGTATTCAGCCCTGCAGAACGGACACTTGCGGTCATGGCCCTCGATCGCCTAGATATGATCGAACAAGGCCTACAGCGCTCAGACACTTTGTCGGGCGGTCAACAGCAGCGCGTCGCCATTGCCCGTGCCCTAACCCAGGAACCGGGGTTTGTGTTGGCCGACGAGCCAATTGCATCGCTCGACCCGCGGAACGCCGCATTAGTGATGAACGCCCTACGCACAATCAACATCGAGGACGGCATCACAGTGATCTGCAATCTGCATACCGTTGATACCGCGCGCACCTATTGCGACAGGGTTATTGGCATGGTCACCGGTCGGGTGATTTTCGACGGTCCCCCAGCAGAATTAACGACTGAAATAATCCGAGAAATTTATGGCGTTGATGGCGACATCGAAGATATCGACGTCAATGTTACTTCGACCGATTTAGAAACCATTACCAAACCCCCTATAAACGAGTGACCACCTGCTGTCGATGGAGGCGGCCAATTACAATAAACTGACCAATAGAACAGGAATATTACAAATTAAAGGGAGAATTACGATATGAGACTTAAACACACCATAAAAACAGCATTAGCAGTGACTACGGCTGCAGTTGTGCTGTTAGCAACAACGCCAACACCAACCGTCGCCGGTTGGCAAGATAAATACCCGACGATCAATTTCGGGGTTCTCACCCTGGAAAATCAGGTGACGACTGTCGATCGCTACAAAATTTACATTGACTACGCTGAAAAAAAACTAGGCGTCAAAATAAAGCTCTTCCAGGCTTCTGACTATGCCGGTGTTGGTCAGGCGCTTATCGGGGGACATTTGCAAATGGCCCGTATCGGGGGCGCTGGGTATGCATCGGCGTGGTTGGACTGCAAGGGCTGCATCGAGCCAATTGTAACCACCCAAGGACTGGACGGCACGACTGGCTATTTTTCAATCCTGACCGTGCGTGCTGATAGTTCATACAAGAGCCTGCAGGACTTGAAAGGAAAGTCGATCGCGTTTGCCGACCCGAACTCCACATCGGGCTATATCGTGCCCATGGTTACCCTGGTGAATGCAGGCATTGATCCGGACAAATTTTTTGGCAAGACCTCGTTTTCAGGTGGGCACGAACAGAGCGTCCTGGCCTTGTTAAAAGGCACCTATGACGCCGTCTACACGTGGACCGCGGAAAATGACAGCTTCGGCAACCTCAGGATGATGATGGATAAGGGCTTATTGAAGCGCAACCAAGTGCGCGTCATCGACAAGTCTGATCCGATCAGGAACCCTCTTCTTGCTGTCCGTAAAGAGCTTCCGGAACAGATGAAGAAGGACATAGCACAGATGTATTTTGACATGGCAACTGAAAACAAAGCTGTGCTACGTGCCGCCGCTCAGGGTGATGTGAGAGGTTACGTTCCGGTCACCCACAAGGATTACGCGACGCAAGTGGAGGCCCGAAAATTTCTTCGTGCTGCCCGCAAAAAGAAAAAGGGTAATTAATCCTGCCGTTACCTGAGGGCGCGGGCAGATTTTCACTGCCCGCGTCTTCTTTTATTTCTTTTCATGTTTTGGAATATGCTCACTAATAGATGCCTATGTCTGATGAAATTGTGCCTACGGGTTCTTCTGATCCTATTGCCGCATTCGAAATAAGGCGCGTTGAGATGCTCCGCCAGAAGCGTCTCCACACGTTAATTTTTTTTGGTGTGTTTTTTGCGTGCCTAACCGCAGCAGTCATAGTTGGAGAGTTCAACATCATTACCGTAATTGAGGGCTTTCCAAGAATGTCAGAATATATCGTGAATTTGTTCCCGGTATTACACTGGGAGACATTAGGGGCCGAGGTCTCAGACTGGTATTGGAATCTCGGAAATTGGCTGGAACTCCTTGTTGAAACACTACTAATGGCCTTCTTCGCAACACTGATGGGAACTATTTTTGCCTTCCTTTTCAGCTTTCCAGCATCAAGCAACCTTAATAACACCTACTGGATCTATTTTCTTACCCGGCGATTTCTCGAAATATCGCGTTCCGTGCCAGATTTGGTCTACGCACTAGTGTTTGTTTTCGCTTGGGGGCTCGGGCCGCTAGCGGGTATCCTGGCACTCGCCATTCATACAATGGGAGCTTCCGGAAAACTTTTCGCGGAGGTCAATGAAAACATTGACCCCAACCCACTTGAGGGCGTTCGTGCCGCCGGTGGAAATTGGGTCAAAATAATTCGTTATGCGGTTGTTCCCCAAGTTCTTCCCGCTTTTGTATCTTATACGCTCTGGCGTTTTGAAATCAATGTGAGAACAGCCGCCGTGTTGGGTTTTGTTGGCGCCGGTGGTATCGGCTATGAACTCTACACCAACATCCGGCTCTCTTATTACGACGATGTGGGTGCGATACTGTTAATTATCGTCGCCACGGTAATTTGCGTTGACTTGAGTTGCGAACAAGTTCGCCATCGTATGATCGGTAAGGAGTTTCTCTAAAAATGCTTCGCATCGCCACCATCACAGACGCTGATATTGTTAAAGCCCAGCGAAATGCCCCCTTCGCGTTTTCCCGCCCCCTGAAGGAACGGTTATTGTCTTGGATGGGCTGGACTGCATTCGCCGGGCTAGTCATGTATTGCTTGGTGCGCTTCAATTTCTCGCCATTTCGTCTATGGGATGGTGCCCATGAACTCGGTCTGATTACGCGCCTGATGTTTCCGCCCAGCACCGGGGGTAATTTTGACCTGTTCTTTTGGGGTATTCTCGAAACCCTGGGAATGGCTTTCCTGGGAACCTTGATTGGTAGCATTATTGCTTTTCCTCTTAGTTTTCTTGCCGCGAAAAACATCGTTCCGTTTTGGTTTTTTCATTTTGGCATCCGTCGCTTTTTCGACGTGCTCAGGGGTGTCGATGTGATGATCTGGGCCTTGATCTTTGTCCGCGCCATTGGCCTCGGACCCCTCGCCGGGATCATGGCTATCTCGATCGCGGATACGGGAACGCTTTCAAAGTTGTTCTCCGAGGCGATCGAAAATGTTGATCGAAAACAAATGGAAGGGGTTAAGTCTGCCGGGGCAAATCAAGTAAAGGTCGTGCGGTTTGGAGTCATTCCGCAAGTGCTTCCGGTTATGCTATCGTTCGCCCTTTACATGTTCGAATCGAATGTCCGGTCGGCAACTATTCTCGGTATCGTTGGCGCTGGCGGAATTGGACTTCTTCTTGCCGACAGAATACGTACCCATGTCTGGGATCAAGCCTGCGTGATCATAATTTTAATCCTAGTCACGGTCTACACCATCGATTTCATTTCAAAGAAAATACGCGAGCACTTTATTGGTTCGACCAAGTAGGATCGCCAGCGTTAGTCGGACCATTCAGCAATAAATTTCAATGATTCCTTTATCAGGTCCTCAGTTATAAACATGTGTCCCCGGTCCTTGTAATGAAGGAACTTGTGTGGCGCACCCGCTTCTTCTAATTCCGCTACCATTCTTAAAACCTGTTCAATGGGAATGGAGGGATCGTCGTCCGAATGAAAAATCAATTGCGGAACGTTATCGGGCGCCACGTGACGAATTGGCGAAGCATATTCGCGCGCATCAGGGAATGGTTCCCCTGGAGGCGCCCATCCGGCGCCCCAGTCCAATTTCACAAGGTCGTAGGCACCTGACGCGCAGATGGCAGCCCGGATTGTCGAAGGATACTCATCCCAGCCACCCGTTTTGGCGAAATTACCCTCCCCCAGCGTAGCCAACAATGACGCCATATGCCCGCCACACGACATGCCAAGTATGAAAATGTGATCCCGATCAAGGTTGTATTCCTTTGCGTTGGCATGGATCCAGCGGACGGCACACAACATGTCCTGGTAAGGCGCCGGCGCGGGGGTACAAGTCACCAACCGGTAATCGATGCTCATAGCAAAAAAACCGAGTCCAGCCCACTGATCGACATCAATCGACCCCGTGTCCCTTCGGGTTCCATAATACCACCTGCCGCCGTGTACGGAGATGATGACCGGCAATGCATCGTGCTTGTCCGGTGCAGCAATATCAGCAAGTAACGCCGCCCCTTGAACGTTGCCGTAAACAATAGTTTCCATTTTTTCCACCCCAGCCTGTTATTCTTTTTTCCAAAACGCAGATTGCCAAGTCACTTTTTTTGCAGTGATTAAATGGCCATTGCTAAATCTGTTGATTCAAAAATATTGCTGAAAACTCGCCGGTCCGAAAATATTAGCGTAACGCAACGCAGCTGGAATTTGTCCTTCTGCCAACAAATTTATAACGTCTTTAGAAAGTTCGGATTTCTTGGGGCATGGCGGCAGTACGAGGTGTATTTTACTCGTCGAATTTTCCACAACTTTAATCGTCATTTTATCCGGCACATCAACCCCCAGGTAACGAAGCGCCATTTTCGGATCGGCCTTGAATCGAGCAGTAAAAACTGGGTCGTGGCTACCCCAATTCAGAGGAAACAAGCGCGGATCTTTGTATGATTCGCCAAAATCCTTGATGTCAGAGTACACAGATTTGGTTTCTGTATAACGCGGAGCCGTGAGAACGATGTGAGTAAGCGTCGATGTGTTCTCAACTACAGTCACCGATTTTCCCGTGGGCAATTTCCAATCAAGTTTTGCGAACACCGTCTCCGGATTTGCTAAAAGCTCATCCTTAAATGCTGAGTCCGACCAAGCTCGAGCGATAATCAGTCCCATAGTATCGTTCCGACCACTCCCCACGTGTGCCCCCTTGGTAATTAAAATTGATACCGGTATGATTTTTTATGACATAATAAAACCCTGAATTAGTTTGAGAACTATTACAAGGGCCAAATGCACCAATACAACGCCTCAACGGGGATATCCGCAATTGTTTTTGATTTCGGTGGCGTACTGATGGATTGGAACCCCCGTAACTTATATCGAAAACTGTTTAACGGTGACGATATGGCGATGGAAAACTTTCTGACAAACGTATGCACGGAGGAATGGATCAGACAGCAAGACATGGGTCTGCCGGTTGCCGAAGCCGTCGCCCAACTCGTCCTGCGTTTTCCTGACCAAGCGCCCCTAATCGAGGCTTATGACAAACGCTGGCCTGAAATTCTGGCAGGCCCGATAGACGATTCGATATCCGTGCTTACAGAACTCCGTCAACATGGCGTGCCGCTTTACGGACTGACCAACCTGCCTGGTGAGAAGTTACCAGTGTTGGAGAAACACCTAGATTTTCTTGAATGGTTCGAAGCAGTTGTGGTGTCCGGTGCCGTCGGTATCGCAAAGCCGGACGCGGAAATCTATACACACCTTTTGAAAACCTGTTTTCTAACTCCCGAAAGTACACTTTATATTGACGATGTTCTCGAGAATGTAGAGGGAGCGATGGCGTTAGGTCTCCCTGCACTCCAGTTCGTTTCCCCCGCTAAACTGCGATCGGATCTTGTAGAGTTGGCACTGCTCTAGAGAACGAAGCACCAACGACGCTTAATCCCATAACCCTGTACAAACGGCTCCTTCAAATCAGTCTAGAGTTGAGATGAAGGCAGCCTTAGCAAGTTCACACTTCAATGCCCGTGTAGGGCTGCGCTCGTTCACTACCGATGCCTCGGTTCGTAATCAGTTGCGCTATTTGGTCACCCGAGAACAACCTGTTGGGGCAAAGGGTGTGGAATGCCAAGTTGGATGGATCAATCCTCTGCAAAACGAAGATGCCTTGGGGTGAGGAGAACTCTGGTTATTAACCTACCGGCGTCGCCGGTACATGGACCGGTTGCACAGATAGAATGGTTGATGTTGAATGAGGAATGCGATGGTTCCTCGTAAGCGTTGGCCTAGCGGTTTTGGGCGCCAAAATATTGATCTTTTTATACTCAGAAGTGAAGGCTGAGACGTGGTCGTGCCAATCAGGAAGCTTAGCCTGTAACCTTGTAATATAACAAAATCCAGTTTTGGGGGATAAAGCAATGAAAGCCGTAGTATTCCATGGTAACCGCAAACTGGAACTAATGGATTTCCCCGACCCTTCTCCAGGACCTGGCGAGGTCATACTAGAAATCAAAGCGTCAGGGA
>JAYZQT010000063.1:0-52289 GCA_036136335.1 Pseudomonadota bacterium | reverse complement strand
GGAGAACCGCTGCACGATATGTGGATCCGTTTGACCGTGGATAGGAAGTTCATCGTCCGCAAAGTGGAGGCCGTGACCGACGCTGGGCCTTACGCTCTTTGCCCCGCAATCCTTCCTTCATTTCAAAAGCTAACTGGGCTCAAGATTGGACCGGGGTGTAACCGCCGTGTTAGGCAGCATTTGGGGGGGGCCAACGGTTGCGCCCACCTCGTCGACATGTTGAAGCCAATAGCGACCGTTGCATTTCACACAGTCCAGTGGTCAGATTCTGCTCCTACCAATACAGGGGACAAACCAGAAAAGACTAGTCGGCCACCAGTCAATACCTGTCATGTGTGGGCTGCACACGGAGCCAAAATCCTTGAAGACTACCCTGACCTATACGTGGGGAAAGACGCGTAAACGCCGATCAGAGCCATATGATCTTCGGCTGGGGGTATAGCGGGAAAAGGCGGATTCTATTTGATGTTTGACTGGGGCCGTTGCGGGCGGCCTTACGGTGAGTTTCGGCGTGCCTGCTCTGCCGCTTAAGGCAATAACTTTTCACGGTTCTGTCTCTGTTCCAAAAAATACAAAAGCAAACATCCCAACCGCGCTGGCATGTAATTTTGTTGGGATGATTGGGTTAAATCCGCGGGGCGCATGCAATGCTACTAGGGGTTTTCAGACCACATTCGCGGGCTCTGCATTAATTTTCGAGTTATACATGGGTCGGTAATTTGTTTGAAGTAGCTCCTGCGGCCTGGTTAAAAAAGTGACCTATGGGATCTTGGTTTGCACTGCCTTATTTCTGTTGAATTCGTAGAGTCCGGACTAATGAAAATGCGCTTTGGGCTCTCATGGACGGTGAATACCTCCCAACCGGTCGCGCCGTGCAAACGACACAACGGGTCACTACAAAAATCACGGTGCACTTGTTGATAACGACAGGGCATGAACGGAGCCTGCAAGTTCATCTCGCAAAACTTCATATACCAACCGCTGCTGATCAACACGGCTACCACTTGCAAACGCGGCAGCAACGATCTCGACCCGAAAATGGGTTTCACCTTCCGGGCGGGCCCCAACATGGCCGGCGTGAAGATGCGACTCGTCAATCACATCAATCAAGACAGGCTTAAATGCGGCGCGTAGTTTCTTCTCAATATTGTTGGCAACACTCATAATGTCTCCTTCACAGTACAAAATTCCGGGGAGCTTTGATAACGGACAGAACCATGTCGGGACCCCCGTCCTTGCGCGGCATATAGTGGCAGATCATACTGGAATTATGGCTAACGAGCGCTCTAATTTTCACATGAAAACCCCGCATAGTGTCAATGCTGACGAAGACAAAGCAATCTGCGCGCACCCGGACTGTGACCAGACAGCAGAATTTAAAGCGCCGCATTCCCCGCAGAACTGCAGAACTTACCATCAATTCTGTCTTGAGCATGTCCGAGAATACAACGCTGCGTGGAATTATTACGCAGGAATGAACGACGCCGCGATAGAAGCGGAAATCCGAAATGACATCATCTGGCGCCGTCCCAGCTGGCCGTTGGGAAGTAATTCGGGAGCGAATCACAAACGTCTGAAGGATCCTATGGATTTGCTAGGAGGCATTGATACGGATGGCCAAATAGGACGCACCACGGTGACCCAGATACAGTCGTTCGGGCCAGCAGAGCGCGACGCGCTGTCGGTTTTAGGCCTTGTTGCGCCGATAACCCTCGTCGAGGTAAAACTGCGTTATAAAAATCTTGCAAAAAAGCTGCACCCAGATGCAAACGGGGGCGACAAAGAGGCGGAAGACCGGCTAAAATCAGTTAATTACGCCTATAAGATATTACGTGACAGCGAGCACCTTGTTTAGCGCCGCTCGTTTTTTTGGCATACGCTCGGAGAATTTAGTTGAATGGCCTCTAAGAAAGAAAATGTAGTGGGCGAAATAAGTGAAATCGATAAACCGGATACGTCAGTGTCAGCGCGAAAGGCGTTTGACCTAGATATAGACATGGAAATACCGGGTTTTTCAAAAAAAACCGAACATGTTCCGGATATTGATGAATCCTATTGCTTTGACCATGATACAACCCTAGCGATTATTGTGGCATTCGCTCATAACCGCCGCCTACTAATTCAGGGGTATCACGGAACGGGAAAATCCACTCATGTGGAACAGGTGGCAGCCCACCTGAACTGGCCCTGTATTCGTGTTAATTTGGATAGCCACATCAGCCGCATCGACCTGATTGGCAAAGACGCAATTGTTCTGAAGGATGGAAAACAGGTTACCGAGTTTCGCGACGGAATACTCCCTTGGGCGCTTCAGAGCCCCATCGCACTCGTATTCGATGAATACGATGCCGGACGACCGGATGTTATGTTCGTAATTCAGCGCGTCCTGGAAGTGGACGGCAAGATGACCCTTCTGGATCAAAACCGGGTTCTTCACCCGCACCCCGCCTTCCGGCTCATGGCAACGGCAAATACGGTGGGTTTAGGTGATACCACAGGTCTATATCACGGCACTCAACAGATAAACCAGGGGCAGCTTGATCGCTGGAACTTGGTAACAACGCTGAACTATCTTCCACACGACGAAGAATTGGCAATCGTTCTATCAAAATGTCCAGCATTCAACCGAGATGACGAAGGCCGGCAAATCATCGGTTCGATGGTCCGCGTTGCAGATCTATCCCGTGCCGGTTTTATGGCCGGCGATATTTCGACTGTAATGTCTCCGCGCACCGTGATCACCTGGGCGGAAAATTTCGAGATTTTTGGTGACATCGGCACATCTTTCCGAATGACATTTTTAAACAAATGCGATGAACTGGAACGAACGACAGTAGCAGAGTATTACCAGCGTTGTTTCGGCGAAGAACTGCCCGAGTTGAGGGCGACCCAGACGGCCGCCTGACCTAACAATGGGTGATAACCAGCCGGCTGAAGAGTTTCGCCGCGTCACAGCAGCCACGATGCGGGCGATCGCGGAGCGGGATGACCTGACACTCGTTTACGGTTCCGAAGCGCGTCTTGTTGATAATCAGGCACGGTTGCCGATCCCTTCACGCGACTTTACCGAGAAGGAAGTGGCCGCCCTCAGAGGTGAGGCCGACGCAATGGCCCTCCGGTTGCGTTTTCATGACGAAACGGTTCATGCCACACGCACCCCTCACGGTGACAACGCGAGAGAGGTTTTCGAATCCCTCGAACGTGTCCGCTGCGAAGCACTTGGTAGCCGTATGATGGCTGGAGTTGCAAATAACCTGCGAGCGTCCCTTGAAGAGAAATGTGACGCATTTGGCTACACTCGGGTAAACGTACGCGAAGATGCCCCGTTATCCGAGGCCATCGGACTGATGGTTCGTGAAAAACTCACTGGCGAAACCCTGCCCGAGGGTGGTGAACAACTCGTCAGCCTCTGGCGCGACTGGATACATGACAAAGTGGACACCGATTTTGATAAGTTGTCCCAATGTATAGAAGATCAGGAAGCCTATGCTGACGCACTTACCGACCTTCTTGTGGAACTCGAACTAATTGATGAAGACGCCGAATCGACGGACCAGCAGGAAGGCGAACAGGGGGAGGATTCAGAGGAACAGGACGCGGAGGATGCCGACTCCGAGGACGCCGACATGGAGGGCGTCTCAGCGGAAATGGCAGGCGAAGACTCTTCGGAGATGGAGGATATGGAGGTTGAAGAGGGCGACGAATCCATGTCTGAGCAGGGGCAAGAAGAGATGATGCCCGGAACTGGAGACGAAGATGGCGAACAGTCACAGAATCAACAACGTCCGGATGGTTTTGGACCAGGACAACGTCAACCACTTTACCAACCCTTCGTAACGGAATTCGACGAGGTGGTGCAAGCGGAAGACCTGTGTGATGAGGATGAGTTGAACAGGTTGCGCCTCCACTTAGATCAGCAACTGGCCAGTCTGCAGGGTATAATTGGGCGGTTGGCAAATCGGCTACAGCGTCGCTTGCTGGCGCAGCAATCAAGGTCTTGGGAATTTGATCTGGAAGAGGGGCTGCTGGACGCGGGACGTTTATCCAGGGTCGTAACCAATCCAACACACCCGCTATCCTACAAAATTGAAAAGGAAACGGAGTTCCGCGACACCATTGTCACCCTGCTGATAGACAATTCTGGTTCTATGCGCGGCCGTCCCATAACCGTGGCGGCGATGAGTGCGGATATATTGGCGCGTACACTCGAACGCTGCGGTGTAAAGGTTGAAATTCTAGGTTTTACCACTCGCGCATGGAAGGGTGGGCAAGCTCGCGAAAAATGGCTGGCCGACAACAAGCCTACTAACCCGGGAAGACTGAATGACTTGCGCCATATTCTCTACAAATCTGCCGACGCGCCGTGGCGGCGTGCACGGAAGTCTCTGGGCCTGATGTTGCGCGAAGGGCTTTTGAAGGAGAATATAGATGGTGAAGCGTTACTGTGGGCACACAGCCGGATGGTGCACCGACCCGAACAACGCAAAATCCTGATGGTGATTTCTGATGGAGCACCCGTGGATGATTCAACGCTTTCCGTAAACCCTGGAAACTATCTGGAACGACATTTGCGAGAAGTCATCACCATGCTCGAATCCCGAAGCGAAGTGGAACTGACGGCAATTGGGATCGGACATGATGTGACACGTTATTACACACGAGCTGTAACAATCATGGATGCCGAACAGTTGGGTGGTACAATGATGGACCGTCTTGCCGAATTGTTCGACGACGGTTCATGCACGCCCCGGTCGGGCTTACGTAGGCAAGACCGTGCGGCCTGATCCGTATCTATGTTAAGTAACCGGCCAGATATTAATCTGGCCGGTTACAAAACATTACTGAATGCGGCTCCGCTTATCTATCGCAAAACTATTTTCCAAAAATTAGTTTACGCGCGTGAGCCACGACGGCAGCGTCGGCGTTAGTGACCGACTCGTTCACAACTTTTTGAATCTGTTCACCGGTTGAGGGCATCAAACGCAACTTACGTTTCCTTAACTCCGCTGCAAAAGCAGGGTCTGCATTCATCTTATTATAGGCCGTGCGCAGCACTTTGACGGTCCCCTTATCTACGCCTGGAGGCAATGCGAGGCCTCGACCAAGGAGACCAGCAACGCCGAGAAATTGAACGACCTTTTTGTCCATGGGCTTTGTCACCAAGTCACTAACCATCGGTACTGACATTGGAAGATCAGGATCTCGGAAAATTCCAATTTGGGCGACCGCGCGCGCGAAGGGTTTATCTCCCTTAAACCAATGCGGCACCTTCGATGCCCAAGCAAGCCAGTTGAACGCAGCCATCTTGGATTCTCCTTGCTCCATCGCAAAGATCGATTTTGATGAACCTTTATATCCGGTCACCATCTTAATTTTGTATCCGAACAGACCCTTCAAAAGCATTGGATTAATATAGCCTGAAGAATTCTTGCCGCTGGTACTACCGATAAGCAATTTTGTTTTAAGGTCTTCTAGCTTGGAAATTCCACTATCTGTGCGAACGACCATAACGACGTTGGTTTGATTGCTTGAGCCAATCCAAATAAAGTTACGAGCATCGTATCGCATTCTTTTTGGCCGCATGAGCTGATTAGTAACGCCGTTATCGAGCGGTACAATCACATTCAGGCCATCCTTAGGCATCACGTTGTACGCCCAATTCATTGCTTTTGCGCCACCGGCCCCTGGCATATGTTGAAGTATTATATTTGGGTTGCCCGGAATGTGTTTACCCAGATGATTGGAAAAACTGACGCCGTACTTGTCGTACGTGCCGCCCGGCCCATAGGGAATAACGATCTTGATCGTCTTACCCTTATAGTTCATAGCTGCCGCGGAAACGCCGGTTGCGGTGGCACCAAGAACCCCGCCAGCAACGAGTGCAGCCAGTATTGATTTCGTGAAGTTAGTCATTTCCCTGTCCTCCATTGGAGAAGTTAGTTTTCTATTAATTAACGCGGTGCTCTGTGTAACACGAAGGTGTAACTTTCGAAAATGCAATATATTGGATATTTGTCATTCCTTCGAACTTTCAAACCATGGGAAGCTATACAATGTCAGAAGAACAGGCCCTAGCAGACGCACGTGCGCGCATCACCGAATTTCGCGATCGAATTCAGCATCTCGACGACAACTCGATTGATCTCATCTTTCGCGAAGGGCGAAATCACAACTGGTGGCAAGACAAAGACGTAACAGACGACCAGCTATTAGAGATTTGGGATCTAATGAAATTTGGCTCGACAAGTGCAAACACCCAGCCCGGACGCATTATTTTCATACGGTCACAGAATGCCAAGGAAAAGCTCAAGCCCTGCCTTGCCCCGCCCAACGTGGAGAAAACCATGAAGGCACCGGTGACCGCTCTACTAGCGTACGACCTCGAGTTCTATTCCAATTTCGCAAAACTCTACCCCGTCCGTCCTGAAATGGGAGAAATGTACAGGTCCAACCCGGCCCTGGCAGAAAAATTTGCCTTCCAACAGTGTACTCTGCAAGGCGCATACCTAATAACAGCAATTAGGTCCATAGGACTTGATGCGGGCGCTATGGGTGGCTTTGATACCGACGCTGCCGATGAAGCATTCCTTAAGGGAACTAGCTGGAAATCCAATTTTCTATGCAATATTGGTTATGGCGACCTTGAAGGAATCAAGGGGCCACGTCTTTACCGCTACGATTTCTCGGAAGTCTGTCAGGTAATATAAAAAGGCTATACCGCCAACCAAAGAAGGTCCATTAACGGGGGCCTGTTTCAGTACCTCGGTGTGCTTTTCAGTTTACCGACGCCATTGCCCTTTTAACCTTGCGCTTCAGGGTCAGGGCCTCTTCAGGCAGTTTGGAATCAGCTGTATTGATAAGATAGGCGTCGAGGCCGCCCTTGTGCTCTATTGTCCGAATGGCACGGACAGAAAGGCGCAGGCGAACCGTCCTTCCAAGGGCGTCAGACATTAGCGAAGTGTCCTGCAGATTGGGCAGAAAACGGCGCCGGGATTTATTATGTGCATGGCTCACATTATTACCTGCCAGAACCCCTTTTCCAGTCATTGCACATCTTCTGGACATTGCTCTATTCCCATTTTTTACTGACATGTGGAGTGGACCCCTCACGGCCCGGGACGCGCGAAGTTTTAGTCCGCTAAACCGGCGACGTCAACAAATCTAACCGTATAATAGAGATTATCGCTTGACCTCAACCGCGCGTTTTACCGGGATCCACCGGCTGCCTGCTGCCATAACTAGCATCACAACTGCACCAAAAAAGAATGGCCAATCAATACCGATAGAAGCAAACACCACTCCCGCTAGGGCCGGGCCAACAATCCGGCCGGTACCGGCGAATGCCTGACCCAACCCGAGGACCCCTCCTCTGCTGCTGGGTTCCGCATATTGAGACAAAAGGCTGCTCAGAGACGACGTACAGGCCGAAGTTCCCAAAATCATTAAGAATGCTGCCAAATAAAGAACGGCTTCAATCTGCGCCAGAGGCATCAGGACAACCCCGGCACTGAGCGAGATAGCCCCAAGTGTAATTAGCAGTCGCTCGCCAAACCAATTGGCTAGGGGGCCAATAACAATCCACTGCAGGACAACGTGACAGGCGCCCATCCAAGCATAGAAATAGCCGTTATCTTGCGGCCCCCAACCCCATGCTCGCTCGGACCACAATACGATCACAACTTCAATTCCCGCGAATACAAATGGCGGCGCAAACATCAAGCAAAGGAGAAGCCGGGTATGGGATTGGGTAAGTGCATTAAGCCAGTCTCTGAGCCCGCGTCTCACGCGCGCCGCGGATTTTTGCGCGGGGCTAACCGTTTCGGTTATTAACGCAAAGGCCAGACCCAGCGCGATCGCGGAAAATGCCGCCGCGGTAAGATAAGGCAGAAAAAATGGGGAATTCCCGACATCCACTCCGGCAAGAAGGCCACCAATCGCAGGGCCAGCCACAAACCCCAGCCCGGCGGCGCCGCTAAGCCGGGCAATATTTTTTGTTCTGTCTTCTGCCTTGGTAACATCTGCAACGAGCGCATTCGCGACGCTCATATTAGCCGCCATCGCACCTCCGAGAAAACGCACTAGAAACAGCATCCACAGCGAGGTGGTAAAGGCCAACAGGATATAGGCAAACAGTGTACCACTGATCGTGATGATAAGTACGGGTTTACGACCCATCCGGTCGCTCATCCAACCCCAAAACGGCCCAAAAAATTCTTGACCCATTGTAAAACTGACAGCAACCAATGTGACCAATTCGGCTGAAGCCCCAAACGTCTGGGCGTAGAGCGGTAGCAAAGGCAGAACGATGCCAAAGCCGACGGTATCTACAAAAACTGTAACAATCAGTGCGTACAACCGGCCACCTTTTTTTTGATTACAATGCCTATTTTGTTGAGAGCAGGCCGACCGGGGTGCTCAACTCACCAGGTGAATGACGGCACGGACGCCACGGGAAAGACGCCCCATTCTGCCGCCAGGCTTTGAACCGCCAGCTCGTCCGGTGGATTCTCACCGATCTCCGCGGCGTGAATGCCGCCGCATACCAGGATCGGGTCAATACCTGCGTCGCGGGCGCCCACCAGATCGGTCCGGAACGAATCACCGACACCAGCAATGCGGGTTTTGTCAACGCTGTCGAAAACCCTAAAACAATAGTCGTATATTTCTACCTTTGGCTTTCCAAACCAACGAACCAGCCCCCCAAGCTCCTGATATCGAACTGCGAGTGCTCCCGCGCAAACGATTTTTCGACCCGCTCGCACCACTTCAAGATCGGGATTTGCACAGATCATTGGCAGCCCAAGGGAAATGCCGCGCCGCAAAAAGTCCTCGTATTTCTCAACGGTCTCACCATCTTCCCACGGACCGGTGTTCACAATCAGATCACAATCTTCTGGGCTGTCAGCCTCCTGCCATTCCAAATTTTCGAAAAGGCCGCGATCTCTCTCCGGACCGGTGTGAAGAAAACGATTACCGAGATCATTATAAAAAGGATCAGACCGTTCCTTCAAATCTAGGTATGTGGCCTCCCCCGACGACAGTATGTGGCGGCAAAATTGTTGTGGCATTCCCATTTTGATCATCGATTCGGCCACTGCTGTGCTGCGCCTAGGTGCGTTCGTTAACATCACGAAACGCTTTGATGCCGCACTCAACTGTTCGAGCACTTCCACAACCCCAGGATATAAGTTTGCGCCGTCGTGAAGAACCCCCCAAACGTCAAGGATGAAAGCATCATAACGTTCAGCAAATTCCGACACTCCACCAAAATGTGGAACACGCGCGTTTTTCCCCATCCGCCCAATCACCCGCGATATCCCCACTGGCGGAGCTCAAAACCCGAAAATATTCCAGATTTCAAAGTCAGTGGGTAGCGCGCCGTTGCATCACTCTTGCACGATCTACTGTTATTACAGATATCTCGATCATCTTTTGATCACGCAAAAGTGCAAGGTCAACAGGAACGCCAGCTTCGCCGGACCCCCAAATTTCCCGATAGAGTTCGGCCAAGGTCTGGACGTCCTGCCCGTTCACCGACACCACAACATCACCGGGTTCGATGCCAGCGTCCATCGCGGGACCTCGCTCCGAGACCGACGTAATTAGCAGGTGCCCCATGGTTTCAACCGTAAAAATACCGAGCCAGGGGCGCGGCGGATGCTCAGTCTGGCCGTTTGCTATAAGCATTTCAAAGACCGGTTTCAGCAGATCGACTGGGACAAACATGTTCCCGGGCTGTTTATCGGCGTCCTCTTCTTCAGCATCCTGAACAAACAGGGACCCAATTCCAACCAGTTTACCATCATGATCAATTAACGCAGCCCCTGACCAAGTCGGATGTGGCGGTTCTGTGAAGATTGCGCCCGAGATTAGGTATTCCCAGTAACCCGCAAATTCACGAACCGAAGATATCGTGACAGCGATTGCCTGGGCAGTACCCCCATGAGCACCCACCGTCAGAAGGTCACCTTCGCGAACGGCGGAAGAGTGCCCAAGCTCGATTGAGGGCACACCAAGATCTTCCATGGTACGGATTAGCCCAAAGCCCGTTTCGTAGTCATAGGCGATAGTATGCGCCTGCGCGACACCACCTATCCGCGTACCAACAGTAATCAGGTCACATTCATTTATCAGGTACCCGATGGTCAGCAATAACCCGTCTTCTGAAATGAGAACGGCATTTCCTTCGCGCTCGGTCCCAAGATAAGACGCGGAAAAAGCGTCTTCGGGAGCACGCGCCTGAAGGGGCACCACTGACGCTAACGTCCGGTCTAAATTATAGGCAAGCTTCGCCTGATCAGGTCGCGGAGCGTCAGCCAAGCCAGGATGAAAAAGGGATGAAAGACCTGCAGGTTTGTGACCATTCGCCCGTTCTACGCCACTCATAACAATCAAAAGCTCCTCAAACTCGACTGCAGCTTAGAGCATTTTTCATCGCGGGGAAATCGCTGGTGGGACACACAATTTCAGGTCCTTTCATCAACGAAACGTGGTGCCTTGATAGAAGACTCGAAGTCCCGAGCTAAAGTGCCGACCGGCAACGCTTCAACACGTGGTGTAATTTCGAAGTGCCGTTTAATCCTTTGTATTAGAGACACAGAAACCGTGTTTTGATCTTCACCTGGACGCACCTCGCAACGAACAAGCAGAGTTTCCAGATCATCGTCATCGGTAACGAGAACGGCCTGAAAATCATTGATGGATTCGTTTCCAAAAATAAAGTCCTCGAATTCCGCGTGATTTACGTTTACACCACGAATCTTAAAAAACCCGGTCGTACGGTTCGCGTGTTGAATCATTGGAAAGAGGTCAGCGAACTGCCCGGCGCTTTTTCCCATCTCCTCATATCGAACAATATCTCCAGCATTCCATCGTAAAAATGGTGTGGCATGGCCGGTCCAAAGTGGTGTCTGACACAGGTGACCTTCCGTGCCGGGCGATAGCGACTCACCTGTATCTGGATCTACTACCTCGATAAAAAACATATCAGACCAGATATGCATTCCATCGTGGGCGCTGCCTTCCGCCCCCATGAGTCCTGCCTCACTCATCCCAAAAACGTTGAAGACTTCTGCTCCCCAGGTGCGGGCCAACTTTGCGCGTTTAGCATCCGAAAGTGGTTCCGCGGAACAGATAATTTTGCTCACACTCGAATTTATTAGATCAATATTTCTTTCGGCTGCCAAATTGGCTAAGTGAAGCGCGAAGCTGGGCATCGCGATTAACACGGTGGGTTCCAGTACTTGGATTAAGTCGAGCTGCTGTCCCGAGGGTACGGAGTTTCCCGATCCAACCCACGCCATTCCGACACCGAATAGATGGGCTGACCTCGCCCAGATCTGACCGGCCGGATGCACACCGATTGGGAACGATATGTGACACAGATCACCTGGCCCAATGTTCATGGCCGGGAAAGACCTGCCCCATGTAATCAGCCCATATTCCACATCCCTAAACGTTCGCGGATAAAACACAGGTGTTCCCGTAGTCCCCCCGGAGCGCCAATATTCTGCAATATTTTCTCTTGGAGCGATGCAGAACTGATCCAGAAACTCGCGATGGGTTAGTTGTCTCAGCACACTTTTGTCAACAATCGGAATCTTCTGCCAGACTTCAGGACAATCCAGTCGGTTCCGATCTATATCGTCCAGCTTACCCCTATACCATTTGGCCTGTTTTGCCCGATCAAAAGCAACCTTCTTTCGCTCGCTCTGAATTTTAAGAATCTCTTTCCGAGATCTCGGCAACTGTAGCAGCATTTTACTGGTTCTCTTTTTAAGCGCATGATCGCGCTTATGATTTGAGATAGCAAATTGGACCAGAATGAAAATTGCGGTAATTGGGGGCGGACCCGGCGGCCTGTATTTTGCCCTCCTTGCGAAAAAAAAGTGGCCATCGAATGAGATTGTGGTCTATGAGCGCAATACCCCGGCAGACACCTTCGGCTTCGGCGTGGTATTTTCAGATGAAACACTGGATAATTTTCTAACACGTGATCCGGAAAGCTATGAGGCAATCACCAGCCAGTTCGCTTACTGGGATGAAATTGATTTCATCTTTCATGGGCAAACTGTCCGTTCATCCGGCCACGGATTTTGCGGGTGCGGTCGCATTGAACTCCTGCAAATTTTGCAAAATCGTTGTGAGAACGTCGGCGTTAAAATCAACTATTCGAACGAAATTTCAAATCTGTCCAATGTCTCTGCCGATTTAGTGGTGGGTGCCGACGGCATCAACAGCATCGTCCGCGAGAGCTTCAGTTCCAAATTTAGCCCCATGGTTAATTGGCATAAAAACCGTTTCTGCTGGCTTGGGACCACCGTACCCTATGACGCTTTTACATTTGATTTCACTGAGGATATGCACGGGATCTGGGTGCTCGGAGCTTATCAGTACAAAGCCGGGATGAGCACCTGGATTATAGAAGCACCTGAGCGGACCTGGAAAAGTGCAGAGTCGACGGTTGGAAATCTTACCGAGGAGGGCCTTGTTTCATATATGCAGCGACTTTGGGCCACTCAGCTGGAAGGGGGTAAACACAAACTGATCCCAAACAAATCCAAGTGGCGACAGTTCCCAACCATAAGGTGCAAAAACTGGTCCTATGATCGATACACCCTGATCGGCGATGCGCTGCATACGGCGCATTATTCGATTGGATCTGGCACAAAACTTGCCATGGAAGATGCAATAGCCCTCGTTGATGCTTTGGACGAAACTTCTTCAATTCAGGATGGACAGGAGCACTTTGAGAAAATTCGCCGAGAGGAAGTGGAAAAGACCCAGCACGCCGCTGATGTGTCCGTAATCTGGACGGAAGAACCCCACCGATATTGGCATATGGAACCACTTCAAGCCGCGTTTTCGATGCTGTCCCGGTCGAAACAGGTGACATATGAAAACCTGCGAGTGCGCGACCCCGCATTCATCAAACAGATTGACAGCTGGTTCTCAAATGAGGTTCGCCGAACAGGCCTCAAACTGCCGGACAAAGATCCACCACCAATGTTTACCCCCTTTCAGCTGAGGGATGTTGTTCTCACAAATCGTATCGTGGTTTCACCGATGGATATGTATTCTTCGGTGGAAGGTGTGCCAGGCGACTTTCACCTTGTTCATTTGGGATCGATGGCCCTGGGGGGCGCAGGATTACTTTTCTCCGAGATGACCTGCGTGTCAGAAAATGCCCGCATCACTCCCGGATGCGGAGGTCTATACACAGATGAACAGGCGGAGGCCTGGAAACGCATAATCGGTTTTATTCACTCAAACTCTGATGGAAAATTCTGTTTGCAGATTGGTCATGCCGGGCGCAAAGGATCGACCAGGGTGGGGTGGGAAGGCATGGATGTACCGTTGGAAAACGGGAACTGGGAGGTTATAGCGCCCTCCCCGCTACCCCATGCAGAGGGCATGCATGTTCCTCGAGAAATGACCCGCGAAGATATGAAACAGGTGCGAAACGAGTTTGTATTGGCTACCCATAAAGCGGCTGAGGCCGGCGCAGACATGATAGAGCTTCACATGGCGCACGGTTATCTGCTCTCAACCTTTATCACGCCAATAGCAAATCGCCGGGCTGACAAATATGGCGGCGATCTGGAAAATCGACTTCGGTTTCCACTGGAGATTTTCGACGCGGTGCGAGATGCTTGGCCCGACGGCAGGCCCATCTCGGTGCGGCTCTCAGCCACCGACTGGTTGAACGAAAATGGCATAAACGGTAAGGATGCCGTGGAAATTGCATTGATTCTGAAAAACCACGGGTGCGACATCATAAATGTTTCAGCAGGCCAAACGACCCCGGATGCAAAGCCTGTCTATGGTAGGATGTTTCAGACGCCCTTCTCCGAACAGATCCGCAACGAAGCACAGATTCCGACCATCGCGGTAGGCAACATAACAACGGCCGATCAGGCCAATACAATCGTTGCGGCAGGGCGAGCAGATCTGATTGCTCTTGCGAGGCCACACCTCACCAATCCTCACTTCACGCTCGACGCTGCCGCCTGGTACGGACATGTCTCACAAAGATGGCCAATTCAATACGGCCCCGCCAAGGAACAGGCGCTCAGGATCGCGCAGCGTGAAAAAGAAGAAGCCAGCACCCTGAAGCAGGCCACGGCGCCATCGCGCCATCGCATAAAGCCCACAAAGCACCGTTGAAGGTTCCATATTCGCAACATAAAGGTTGGCCGGGACGGGATCAGCGGGGAGGGTACATTATTTTATCCGAAATGCAGATCAAGCGACCGTTTCAACCTCTTTTGACTTAACCCCCTTCGCTCCGCCACAGGCGCCAGCTCTCGAAAGGCAGCCTCTGGATCACCCTCTTTCTGAAGGCGCTTGTATGCTTCGTCGTGTTTGGGCAAGCCAAGAGATTCCGCAATCAGGCTCGTATAATGCACGATGCGCACACCGTGAGTTGTCTCCGCGGGACAGAGGTTTCGGTAACAGGAGTGATAAAGTACTGCGACCGCATCAGCCTTCTCACTTTGAGCAAATTTAAACAGTTCGTTCACCAGGTTCCTGTGTTTTTCCGGGCCAACAAGTCCAATCTGCAGATTACCGCAATCGTGCCCCCATACAGGGGCTCCAGTGGCGTCTATAACCTCCAATCCCGGTATCGCGGATAATAATGCCTGAGCAAACCTTGCGTCCCGACGCGCCTGATGGTCGTCACCGTGACCATGGAACACCACCCGTTTTTGAACCTTTTTTCGGAACTTTAACCGAGCTAGGTTTTCAACAATAAATTCAGTCACATGCAGATAGGGTACACCCAGTTGCAGGTCTGTTGCAGACAGGGCGTAGTCCATATGGGCATGACAGGACGGGCAATAGGTTAGCACCGCCTTTGGCTTGAAGGATTCAAACTTGGTCAGTGTCTGCTTTGTCAATGTTTTAGAAACTTCGATGTCACTATTGGAATGGTGAATGATACCGCAACAGGCGGAAGGCCCCCCCAGTGCAACATATTTGACGCCCATCTCTGTTAGGATTGCCGTAATTGTCTCCGCGAGCGCCACAGTGCGCAATACATTGCAGCCAAGATACAGAACATAGTCGTGGGAAGTTTTTGTTCTCCCGGTCCCGTTTTCCCAGCACCGCCGATCTTCATTTCTGATTGCATCAGCCAGGGGCTCTATCGGGCCGAAATATTTGCTGTAATCAAATCCAGCCACGCCATCCTCCCAATTTTCTATAATGATAGCGTTTTTTCAGCAAACTTGGAACGTCCCGGTCAACGGCTCCGTTGCCGAGCATTTTCAAAGTTTGCCCTCAGATATGGTTTCGGACTTTTCTAAGAGACACACGGGCCTCGCGAAATACGTTAAAATCCGTTAACCATGGGTCCGATAAACATACCGTGTGCTCAAAACGACGGTCTGTACACGACAGCCAACTGCTTCATTTACGTATTGTCATATCTTTATGCCGAATTCAAACCTCCCTACAGCCGCAGCATCCACGTCAAAGTTAACGGTTGTCAATCCGTTCGACTTATCGGCTGTCGAAACAGTTATCGAGAACAACCAGACGGACGTAGAAAAAGCGTTGACGCGCGCATATGCACTCTATCGAGACAGACCGGGATGGCCGCCTGAATTCCAGCGTCTTGCAATCCTTGAAGGGGTTGCGACGTTGATGGAACAACATTTCCTTGATTTGATCGAGACCGCCGTGCGGGAAGGCGGTAAACCGACAAAAGATACACGTGCTGAAGTCACGCATGCGATAGACAGCGTGAAAGCAGGGATCGCCGCTCTCAGAAATAATTCAGGCGAATCCGTTCCCATGAGCCTTACATCCGCTTCAGACCGACGGATGGCTTTCACGCAAAAGGAACCGATCGGCGTTGTCGTTGCAGTCTGCGCGTTCAGTCATCCGCTAGACCTTATTGTTCACCAGGTCATACCGGCAGTCGCTGCAGGTTGCCCTGTGATCATCAGACCGGCACCGGAAACGCCGCTGTCCGCGCTGACGTTTGTAAAATTACTCTATGAAGCGGGATTACCGAGGGAATGGGCACAAACAATTGTAACTTCCGATGACAACCTCACGGAAAAACTGGCAACAGATTACCGGGTGGGATTTTTAACGTTTATTGGTAGCGCCAGTATAGGTTGGATGCTCCGCTCAAAACTGGCACCCGGCACCCGCTGTACACTAGAGCATGGAGGCGTGGCGCCAGTAATAGTGTTAGGTGATTCAGATATCTATGAGGTGCGTGAGGCCCTTCTGAAAGGGTGCTTTTATCACGCCGGACAGATCTGCGGTTCAGTTCAGCGGATATTTGTCCACACCAAGATAGCGACCCGGTTTGCTACCCAGTTAGCGATGAAGGCTGCAGGGCTGCACCTTGGTAATCCACTATCTGAAGAGACCGACGTGGGTCCGCTAATAAGACCGGAAGAAACCGATCGAATCCACGAATGGGTAACAGAGGCCGTCGAAGGTGGTGGACAGCTGTTGACCGGTGGAGAAAAACTAACGGACACAATCTACACACCAACTGTGATCTTCAATCCTCCACAGAACTGCCGGCTAATGACGGAGGAGGTTTTTGGTCCTGTAGTTTGTATTGATCCCTGGTTTGATGTAAAGGACGCACTGGCCCGCGCAAATTCACTACCCACCGCGTTCCAAGCCGCCATCTTCACCCGCGACATCGAACGCGCAATGGAAATAAGTACGGGTCTCGAAGCGTCTGCCGTCATGATCAACGACCATACAGCGTTCCGGACTGGCTGGATGCCATATGCTGGACTGCGTCAGTCGGGGCTTGGGACCAACGGCGTGCCTCATACACTAAACCAGATGACCGTTGACAAGGTGATAGTACTGCGGACCGACAGTCTCGCATTACCATCGGATGCGGGCCCCGGGTAATTCCTTGTTCATCGCCTCAGACAACGGGCCCGTCCAATTCGTATTTTCCATCAGGATCTTCGATTTCAACCACCCAGACATCGGGATCAATATTAGCCTCGCGAACAATAATCAAATCCGCCGCCTCGCCATCAACTGGTACTGGGCCATTTGCTCTTCTCCAGGCTGCTGTGCCATCGAGTGAAATCGTCCTTGTAAACACTTCGTAAGTACCATCAAGCAGGTTATTCCTGATCACTACCTGACCAGAATCACCGTCGCCACGACGGGCAACTACCGCCGGTATGGACGCTATATCACAGACCCGTATCTGGGCTTGAACCCAGAGATCGGTTTTGAGGCGGGGGCCCGTCAAGTGCCGGGTCCAGACGGCCAAAGTGGTGGGGACAAGCTCCGTACAAACACCGTCCCTCCCCCCATTTTATGTTATAGGTTTGGATAGATGCTGAACATAGACCTTAACGCTCTCCCGGACCGTCCGCGTTTTATCAAATGTTTCGCGGCTCTCGGAGGCAAAGGGGGTTTTGTCAAGCAGACGATAGATTTCAGCAGCACCTTTATGGTAGTTGGGCGTTACACCGACGGAGGCGTAAGTCTCGGCAATTTGCTCCATTTCCCCGATCCATCGACCTGCATCTGCAGGTAGCGCCGGAATCCGGCGGCCCATCCGAGCAAATGCATCTGGCTGGCTGGCTGCCCACTCCACCTCCATCACATCGCAGATACCAAGCGCTTCTGCTACAGTGTAAGCAGCGGTTAACAACGAATCCGTTCCCTTCGTAACCGATGCATAGACCATCTTTACCGCAGATGCCCGGCCTATTTCATCGCCAAGCTGGATAACACGTTTCCCGTTACCATCAAGTGGGTTCATCAAATGGGCGGCAGGGCCAGAAACGTAAAGTCTCGTGTCAGCCGATGATTTGAATGGGGCCCAACCGATAATACCGCCATCGATGAAGGTGGCGTCTGCCGCACTCAACTTTTTGGCAATTCGTTTTGCGGTATCCGGTGCAATAGCATTCATGTCTGCATAGGTAAGCACGTAACCGGTTTCTCGCATGGCTGAAATAACCTCTTCCGCCACTGCCTCGGCACGTTCAGGGGGCATGATGGAAAGAAGAAGGTCAGCCTCGACAACCAGGGTTTTAAGGTCTGCAACTTCTCGAAAGCCCGCTCGCTGTGCCCTCATCCGCGTTTCCTCACTTCGTCCGGCGAGCACTGTAATCACCTCGAAACCCTGACCCCTGATCGAACCGCCAACACCTTCACCCATATCGCCGGGGCTCAGGATACCAACTGTTTTGAAAGTCATCCAATCATCTCCAGAAAACCTGATCCAACACTAACGGGCCTTCTGGCTGTACGCTATCCCACAGCCCTTTTTTTGGGCCATAGTGGCAGGCAATAGAAGAGAAACCAACGGCAGGTATATCAGGAACAGTCAGATTTCTTTGTTTGTTCAGACATGGGGCAAGAGCAATGCCACATACCGATCAATCCCTTTTCGGCTCAACAGTAGCAAAATTGCCGTTCGTGCTTTTGTTTTCATCTTTACTTTAGCGTTTGCAATTACTTTTAGTACGGCAGCAGGGGTTGAGGCATCCACACCAGAGACACTATGAATTATGTCACCAGAACGGATATCTTTTTCGGCGGCGAGTCCCTCAGGATTCACCGAAATGATTACGACCCCACGGTCCCCGACCCCTAGCCCAAAGCGGGCTCGAAGGGCGTCATCGACTACCGCAAGCTGCATACCAAACGTTGATTCCAGTCGGTTTTCCGGAACGTTTTCGGCAACCATGCGGGTCATCGGCATGGAGCCAATCTTAACGTTAAGCGACACCTTGGAACCGTTTCGAAATACAGTTATCGGAATGCTGCGACCAGCTTTGATGGTCGCAACTCTACGCGGAAGGTCATGCATGGCCGCAATGCGCTCTCCGTTCGCACCAACAATTACATCGCCCACGCGAAGGCCAGCAGTTTCTGCGGGTCCGTTTTTGGTTAACATCGAGATCAATACACCTTCGGGTTTTGCCATCCCTAACCCAAGTGCAATGTCCTCTGTAACTTTCTGTATATTAATACCAAGCCAGCCGCGTGACACGCTTCCTTTTCTTTTGAGTTGATCTATCACGTTTTTGGCCATATTCGACGGAACCGCAAAGCCAATGCCAGCACTGACACCGGTAGGAGAAATAATTACGGTGTTTATTCCAACCACTTCCCCACGAAGATTGAATGTCGGACCCCCAGAGTTACCCCTGTTTATCGGAGCGTCGATCTGAAGAAAATCGTCATAGGGACCCGCCCCAATATTTCGGCCGAGGGCGGATACAATGCCAGTCGTTGCTGTGTGCCCTAGCCCAAAAGGGTTACCGAGTGCTATCACCCAATCCCCAACCTTGGCCTGTGCAGAATCCGCAAAACGGACAAAAGAAAATTTTTCGGCCGAATTTACTTTTAGAAGAGCTAGGTCTGTTTTGAGATCTCGACCGACCAGTTCCGCTTCATACGTGCTACCATCCTTTGTCGTCACCTCGATCTTCGCGGCATCGCCCACCACGTGGTTGTTAGTCACCACATGTCCGTCAGAATCAATGAAAAAGCCCGAGCCGACACCTACCGCCTTTGGTGCACGCCGCGGGACTTGTTCGAAACCCCCTGAGCCTGGATCAAAGTGCTTCATAAAGTCTTCCGGGAAAAAACGCTTAAATGATTGCGGAACCGAAAATTTCTTCTGAGCCGCTGGCATCAACGAACCTGTCACCCTTATTGACACAACAGCGGAGCTAACCCGGGAGATTATACCGGAAAGACTTCCGGGAAGCCGTTGCCCAGCAAGCGCAAGGGCCGGCCTGGCGATGCTGAATGACCACGACATTTTATTAGATGTTTTTTCTATGCCAGCCGTACCAACCAAAGTAACCACACTCAGGAGGCCGGCTGCCGCGTATGAAAGGGTTTTGCGTTTATTTGACATCTGAAATACTCCACTTTTTGCGATAAGTCTGATGTCAAATATCGACACCCTGGCCTTACGGCAGGGTGTCCTGTCGATTAATTAAATTTAATGTTGGCAAGCAGCATTTCACTATACTGAATCACTTCGACGAAAGATGAAATTGTTAGTCAGGGGTTCGACTTGCGACCGGGCATCGAACCTTACAAATTCCCGACCAGAAACACAGTATGTGTTATATCCTCTGGCCTCGATCTGACCGATCGCATCGGACAGCCGAACACCGTTCTGGCTTGGGTCAATTTCTATCAGAAGGTTCGGTTTTGACCGCTGGATCATCTCTTTTGCCCCATCAATAACTTCGAGTTCGAAGCCCTCAACATCAATTTTGATAAACGACACGTTTGAAAAACGGTAGGTATCGAGGCGTTCCTGACGAACAGGCCATTTCTGGGTCTGCTTACCGCTAAGATACTTAGCGGCCTGTAAAGTGCCGCCCTGGTTAGAATAACGTCCGTTCCGGTGGATCGGCAGGATGAGTTCCGCTTCTCCTCCTGAGTCGGAAAGCGCTATTTCGAAAGTCTCGACGTTATCCGGAACACTGCGCGACAAAATCGTGTACATCTTTGGATTCGGCTCGAATGCTTTGACCTCGGAGGCGATGCGACTAAGCAACCAAGAATAAAGCCCCTTATTGGCACCGATATCGATAGCAACAGATCCTGGGCGCACGAGCCGGTCCAGAACGTGCAACTCTTCTTCACCCTTTTTCAGACGTCGACAAACGAGATTCCGGAGATAAAGCCTCGGGGGCACAACCGCATATTTTATCCGCTCTTCTAAAGTAAAAAACCGTGGGTCCGATCGCCAGTCGCGGTTCACAAAATCCTCGTCGACAGTTTGTTTCATACAGAACGTTGCCTCAGCCTTGTTCCAGCTCGGTATCCCAGTAAAGAAAATCCCGCCAGCTTTCGTGCAGATAATTGGGTGGAAAGGACCGCCCGTTAGTTTGAAGAAGATGGTTGGTGGGTTCTGCAGGCAATGTCGTAGGGAACATCCCAAAATCTCTGGGTAATCGATTACCCTTTGTCAAATTACACTGGGAGCAGGCCGCGACGACGTTATCCCATCTTGTTTGACCCCCTCGGGATTTGGGAATTACATGGTCAAATGTTAGTTCGGACGTGCCAGGCTCAACGCCACAGTACTGGCATGCGAACCGATCACGCAGGAAAACATTGAATCTGGTAAAGGCCGGTCGGCGCGAAAGCTGAACATATTGCTTAAGGGCTATCACGCTCGGGAGGCGCATCGAAAAGGAGGGAGAACGAACCTCATTCTCGTATTCCGATACAATGTTCACCCTATCCAGAAACACAGCCTTGACGGCATCCTGCCATGACCAGACCGACAAGGGGAAGTAACTTAACGGCCGAAAGTCCGCGTTGAGAACCAGCGCCGGAGTGTCCCCGGTCATTGCCCAAGCCTAGCCGGGAAATCGGCATTAAATAGAACGTTCATCCTGAAGCGAGACTAGCCCCGGACATTGTCGAGGGCAACCTGGTGATTATGGGGTTGTCGGGAAATGTTATTTTATCGCCGCTAGGTGCTTGCTTCCTTATTATGTCCCTAAAACGCGTCCAACAAACTCAAGGCCTAAGTGTATTCCCTGTTCATCGATTCCGTGGCCGAGTCCCGGTCGAACATGTGTTGCGACCTCCACTCCGTTATCCCGAAGAGAAGCAGCGGCAGTTTCCATTTCGGAAACCGCAAGCAGTTCATCCGAGTCGCCGTGAACCATCACCACAGGTGGTCTCGATTGTATTTCTTCTTTCAGGAGTTCAGGTGCCTCCATCCTGCCGGAATATCCAACAATACCGGCAATAGACCTCTCCCGCCGGGGCGCTGCAAACAGCGACATCATCGTCCCCTGGGAAAACCCTATCAGCACCAACTTGTCGTCGGATAGCCCACGCCGATCAAGCTGTTGGTCGACAAAATTATCAAAAATTGCAGCCGTTGACCGGATTGCCCTTAGCCTCTCGGAAGGGTCCTGCATCAATACATCATACCATTGGTAACCGAACGGCGAACCTTCGCACCGGTACGGCGCATTTGGGGCACATAACGCTGCCTCTGGCGTTACCGTTTTAAAGTACTGGCCCAGTGAAAAGAGATCGCTCCCATCGGCGCCATAACCGTGAACGAAAATAATCAGCTGTTTGGCTGGACCGCCCGAAACAGCCTCGGCTTCCGGCCCGGTAAGATCAGGTATATCCGTCATAATAAATTCCGTTGTTGAGGATCGATCACTTATATCATTTCCTGCGCCTTGCGTTCAGATAGTGATGCCATAGAATACGCGCCGCAACACTGCGCCAAGGCCGCCAACTTTCACCAATTTCTGTTAAACGATCAGGGTTCGGGCGAACTTCCAGACCCTGCACTTCCTGCGTAGCGGCCTGAAGTGCAATGTCCCCGACCGGCCATACATCCGGACGTAACAGGCACGTGAGCAAATAAACATCCGCGGTCCAAGGCCCTATCCCTGTAACCTGCATCAACTGCCTGCGCGCCTTATCATCGCTCAAGTGGGATAAACGTCTGAGATTCACCTTTTTGGCGAGAACACATTCGGCGAGATTGCGGATGTAGCGTGTTTTCTGGCGGCTGATCCCGGCATTTCTAAATTGTAAGCCGGTCAGTGTGAGAATTTTCTCGGGCGTGATCCCGATTGCTACTGCCAGAAGGCGTTTGTAGCATGCGTTTGCGGATGCGAGCGACACTTGCTGCTCTAGGATAAGCAGCACGAGTGTCTTGAAACCGCCAGACCGTTTTCGAATGCGAGGTTTGCCAAATTCCCGTATAACTGCGCCGAGTTCCGGATCACTGCGTGCGAGGACGGTTAACGCATTTTCAAATGTTGCGGGAGTAAGTGGGGTATTCATCCAAAACCCTTCGACTGTTATCGCTTGCTTCGATTTGTATACGGAACGGAATTCTATCTCACGGCAGGGTCGGAATGGCAAAACGAAGCAGGCAGGCACAGGTCACACGGTTCGCGCCCAGCCCGACAGGATACCTTCACGTAGGTCACGTATTTTCTGCTTTTACCGCATATCATGCCCGGGGCAAGGGTGGAACATTCCACGTCCGTATTGAAGATATCGATCAGGCCCGATGCAAGGACAAGTACATAGACGCCATTCTCGAAGACCTTAACTGGTTAGGGCTCGACTGGGAAACACCAGTCCGCAAACAGTCCCGGCACATGCTTGATTACGACAAGGCACTGAAAAAACTCGATTTTAAGGACCTTCTATATCCGTGTTTTTGCAGCCGGTCCGACATTATGGCCGAAATAGAAAGATCCGGCCATGCACCTCATGGTCCTGGCGGACCGGTCTATCCAGAAACATGCAAAAAATTATCAAACACCACGCGTGACTGCTTCATCGGAAAGGGAAAAGCCCACGTTCAGCGCCTGAATACAAAAGCCGCCCTGGCAATTACTGGACCACTCGAGTGGTATGAAATCAATCAGGGTTTGGTAAAAGCTAACCCCGCCCAATTCGGCGACGTGGTGCTCGCCCGGAGGGAATCTAGGACAAGCTATCATCTTGCAGTAGCCGTGGACGACCACTTGCAGGGCGTTACGATTGTTAATCGCGGCGCGGACCTCGCACTATCAACCGACGTACACAGGCTCCTGCAGGCTTTATTGGGATTTCCATCGCCCTCATACGATCACCACCGCCTGGTAAAGGATGTGAACGGCCAACGGCTGGCAAAACGCGACCAAAGCCTGACCGTGCGATCACTGCGTGATAGGGGTTGGTCTCCGATTGAGGTAATAAACATGTCTGGCTTTGCGAAATCCTTTTGAATGCGGAGGCCCGCGCGATTAACAGCCCGAACGGCGCAAATCAAACTCATCCATAATTCCTAGCATATTTCGCGTCTATGCACCTTGTTGGTCCACAGAATCTCAACATTCCAAAGCTATGTGAAGGCCAGTTGCACCCCTTGGTACAATTACATCCCAAAACCGGTAATACTCCCAGAGTAGAGGACGGCAAATCGATCACAATTAAAAACGATTATGGCCGGTTTAAATTGATGGTACGCCGAAATTACCTGCGCAAACCTTGCAAGATCATCTCATAGTCTGGGTGTTCCGAACTCAGAAAACCGTGTCGAATTAAAAAATCTATAATAACAAGGTTACAATTGAATTTAAATTCGAAGCCTGTGTCGACAATTTGCATCACTGTCTCAACTGGCAGCAAACGAAATTCGGAAATCTCTCCATCCGAGTTAACCGGTTTAAAATCCGGCGGCAATGCCAAATCCCAGCAGAACATTGTATCCTGCCTCAGGCCGATTTCATTCTCCATAACGTAAGTGATTGTGCTGGTAGGGATCGCAGTGTTGGCCAATTGCGGCAAAACACCAGCCTCTTCTCGGGCTTCCTTGACTACATTCTCTTTCAAACTAAGCGTCACCGGTTGTCCACCAGCTATCATATTGTCCAACTCTCCCGGACATACGGATCGATCATCAGCACGAACACCTATCCACAATTTGAGACCACGGCCGGCACAAACGAATCCATTTATGTGCACGCCATAAGCGGGAATGCCAAAAAAGGCCACTGCTGCGCGCTCTATTTCAAACGCATGCGGGCCGCCCCAGTTTCCGCCGACTGGATAAGGTTCATTTTGCAAATACGGCAGAAGGCCCTGTTCGAATAGTGTCCGAACGACAATGTCGACGGCTTCGGTTCGATCCCGGTATCCGCAGAGATCGCCTGCCAGATGGACGTTATCTTGTCCAAGAGTGAATACCTCTGAAAACCGTTCAAGATGTGCAAGGTGATCACGACGGACACGACCCGCTATCGCACCATCGACAATTAGCGGAACAAAATTTGTCAGATCGTGGGAATTGCAGCGAGCTATGTGATCGAGAAAACTCATCAGTGTTTATAATGTTTGACACGGGATAAGCCGCATACTCTACCACGCCGGACGGGAAGGTGATGGATTAAAATCGAAAAACGCCAAATCGGCACATTGCCTTACAGGCTACCGCGTATCATATTTCGATTATGTCTTTTGCACTCCCTATTCTAGTCGTGGTGGCTATGGCAGCCACCCTAGGAGCACTTGGCCTTGGCCTGATTGCAATGGTAAAGGGCGGCGCGTTCAACGCCAAATATTCAAACAAACTGATGCGCCTGCGGGTGATCCTTCAGTTTTCAGCAATTGTGCTACTGGGGCTAATATTTTTGTTCTCAACTACCTAGTCGGTGTCCATCTTCACTAACCCAAAAAGTGCGACCAAAACTTGACATACAGTGTGACTCGGGTAGGTTTTTCGCCCGCGAGACAACACCCTTCCAGAGCCGCCCCTTTTGGCAGCACTCGGTGCCTGGAAAGGACCTATTTTCAATGGCTGCCTCCAGAATGAGAGACCTTCTCCGATGAAACTGCTCGTCGCCGTAAAACGGGTGATAGATTATAATGTTAAGGTCCGCGTCAAGAGCGATGAGACCGGCGTCGAGACTGCCAACATCAAAATGTCCATGAATCCATTTGATGAAATTGCCGTCGAGGAAGCGGTCCGCTTATTAGAGGCGGGCACTGCTACGGAAGTTGTCGTGGTTTCAATGGGCGTACAGCAATGTCAGGAAACCATCCGAACGGCACTTGCTATGGGTGCGGATCGTGGTATCCACGTAAAAACCGAGCAGGAACTGCAACCGCTGGCGGTTGCAAAACTCCTAGCCCAAATCGTCGAAAAGGAAATGCCCGATTTAGTGATTCTGGGGAAGCAGGCGATAGACGACGACTCCAATCAGACCGGGCAGATGCTAGCAGGCATACTCAACTGGTCACAGGGCACCTTCGCATCAAAATTGGAATTTTCCGATGGGAGTGCAAACGTGACCCGCGAAGTAGATGGGGGGCTGGAAACACTCGGAGTTACCCTTCCGGCGATTGTCACCACCGACCTGCGCCTGAATGAGCCGCGGTACGCATCACTGCCCAACATAATGAAAGCTAAAAAGAAACCGATCGAGGAAACAAACCCAGCTGACCTAGGCATCGACGTCTCGCCGCGTTTGACTACGCTGAAGGTAATCGAACCGGTCAAACGTGAGGGCGGCATTAAGGTCGAAACCGTTGCTGAACTTGTGGACAAGCTCAAGAATGAAGCAGGAGTCATCTGATGGCAGTTCTCGTTGTTGCTGATCACAACAATACCGCTCTTGTTCCCATCGTACTCAACACGGTCACTGCGGGGACTACGCTATCCGACGAGGTACACGTGCTGGTCGCAGGCGAGCACGCCGACAAAGCAGCAAAATGCGCATCGACAATTACGGGTGTCTCCAAGGTCCTCGTTGCCGATGACGCTTCCTATCGACACCAGCTGGCCGAAACGCTAGCACCCCTGATAGTCGGTCTTGCAGCGAATTACAGCCACGTTTTGTTTCCTTCAAACACGTCAGGCAAAAATGTCGCACCGCGTGTAGCAGCACTTTTGGACGTCGCGCAAATTTCAGATGTCGTTGAAGTAATATCTGAGGATACATTTGTTCGCCCCATTTATGCTGGCAATGCAATGGCGACGGTTCGATCATCCGACACCGTCAAGGTCATAACTGTGCGGGGCACCGCATTTGTTGCCGCCGAGGAAGGGGGTTCTGCTCTGATAAAAAAAATCGACAGCGTCGCCGACCCGGGTCTTTCAAATTATATTGGTCAGGAGCTAACGAAGTCGGTACGTCCGGAGCTGACATCCGCCCGGGTGATCATTTCGGGTGGCCGCGGAATGCAATCTGGTGAGAACTTTGAGATTATAGAAAACGTCGCTGACAAGCTGGGGGCGGCGGTTGGGGCATCTCGCGCCGCTGTAGATGCGGGATATAGGCCCAACGACTACCAGGTGGGACAAACTGGCAAGGTCGTGGCTCCTGAACTTTATATCGCGGTAGGAATTTCAGGTGCTATTCAGCATCTTGCGGGCATGAAGGATTCAAAAGTGATCGTTGCAATTAACAAAGACGAAGAAGCACCAATTTTCGCCATCGCAGATTACGGCGTCGTGGGTGATCTGTTCAAGCTAGTGCCGGAGCTAGACGAAGAGTTGGAAAAACAGGACGTCAGGCCGCGCTAGTACTGACCAAAGGTAACGTTCTAGGGTACTAGAGACTGGTGTTAGGGAGTCATCAAAGGAGGGCTGTGAATGGCTGCTATACAAGACCTAGGTGCGACGCCCGAAGCGTTAAGCATCCAGACAATTGGTATAATTGGTGCTGGACAGATGGGATCAGGCATTGCTCATGTTGCTGCCATAACAGGGATCGAAGTCGTGTTGAACGATGTTGGGCAGGGGCAGCTTGACAGCGCTTTAGAAAACATTGGTAAAAATTTGGAACGCCAGGTTGCCCGTGAGAAAATCACGGCGATTGACAAACAGGAGGCGCTGACAAGGATCACTGGCTCAACTGATTACGCCACCCTAGCCGATTGTGACATCGTCATAGAGGCAGCCACGGAGAACGAAAATATAAAGCGTGAAATATACAAGGCAATGATCCCGTCGCTCCGACCTGATGCGATAATTGCGAGTAACACGTCGTCGATTTCGATCACCCGACTGGGCGCGACCACCGACCGGCCGGAACGATTTATCGGCATGCACTTCATGAACCCGGTTCCTATCATGCAGTTGGTGGAACTGATTCCGGGAATTGCGACAGACGCCGCCACTCACAAGCTGGTTGAGGGTCTAACCTACCGATTAGGTAAGACACCCGTAATTTCAGAAGATTTTCCTGCTTTCATCGTCAACCGCATTCTGCTGCCAATGATAAACGAGGCGGTTTATACGTTGCATGAGGGCATTGGCGCCGTGAAAGATATTGATACCGCGATGAAACTCGGTGCCAATCACCCAATGGGTCCGCTAGAACTCGCGGACTTTATCGGCTTGGATACGTGCCTAGCTGTGATGCAGGTCTTATACGACGGATTGGCGGACACAAAATATCGGCCGTGCCCCCTCCTGGTAAAATACGTCGAAGCCGGCTGGCTTGGGCGCAAGTCTGGCAAGGGCTTTTACGATTATTCCGGCGATCATCCGGCACCAACCCGTTAAGTAACTAATCACTGATGGCAATTCTCTGAGTTAGGCGCGGCAGTTTTTGCCCCTACTCAGCCGCCTGTGTCGGGATTACTTCCTGATCGGGCTCCCATTTTCCAGCGCCCTCCAGAGCCATTGCATCTTTCATAACCGTTTGAGAGAAACGTTCCATAGACGCAATAGTAAGATCGTGGGGCATACTGCCAATCTGGAACATGCCCAGAAAATAGCCGAGCCCCACTTCTGCGTGGCATGAGCTCAGCTTTTCTCGAACCGCGTCAGGGCTGCCGACGATTATGACATCGCGTTCCATCAGTGATTCCACGGTGTGGGTGGAGACCAAACTGGATTTTGTTTTCAGAACCCGCTTATAGGACTCGATCGACATGTAACCCGGTGGCAAAAGCATCGAGATTGAATAGCGAAGCAGCTTGTTAAAGAACAACTCCACATGCGGACGAACCTCGTCAATCGCCTGTTCGTCGGTCTCCCCGACATAAATTGGTGCTGCCCAACCAAGTTGTTCTGAAGTTGCCTGGTAACCGTGATTTTGGGCAATCTGCCGATAGGCATTATGGAACCGAACAACATTCTGGAACGGTGAGTAGGTCTGCAGGTATGTATATTTCCTGTCAGGGTGTGCCGCCCAGTTTATGGTTTCCGTCGAACCCTGGCTCGGGACCCAGATCGGTGGATGAGGCTGCTGAAACGGGCGCGGCCAGGTGTTGACGTAATCGAAATGATAGTGCCTACCCTCAAATGCAAAGGGGCCTTCGTCTGTCCAGGCACGAATAACCAGATCATGGGCTTCATGAAACCGTTCGTGACTGAACGCAGGGTTCGCACCCAGAGAATAATATTCTGCGCCCAGCCCCCGCACCATACCGCTGATCAATCTTCCACCGGTAATGCAGTCAATCATCGCGTGTTCTTCTGCCAGTGTCTGGGGATGATCCCGAATGCCAAATGCATTACCCAGAATCGCTATTTTTACCCGCTCGGTCTTGGTTGCCAGCGCCGACGCCATCACAACAGGAGAAGGCATAAGACCGTAGGCATTTTGATGATGCTCATTTACACAGACACCATCGAAGCCAAGCTCTTCCGCATATTCGAGTTCGTCAAGGTAGCGGTTGTATAGTTCGTGGCCCTTAACTGGATCAAAATTACTGTTGGGGTAAGTCACCCAACAGGTGTCGTATTCCCTGTCGTAATTGGGATCGACATACGCGTAGGGCATGAGATGAAAAAGAAAAACCTTCATTGGGCTCCTGTACGGGGTTTTTACAACCCGGCCTATTCCGCCGCGACCTGCTCAGAGGCGCCAAATTGTTTGACAGCGGGCATGACCTCTTCGGCAAAACGCTTCATACTAGCTACAGTCATATCGTGTGGCATCGACCCTACCTGAAACATGCCCAGAAAACTTCCTACACCAGCTTCGCGCTGGCAATATTCAAGTCGCTTGCGAACCGTATCCGGGCTGCCGCATAGTATTATTCCAGTCTCAAGCAGGTCCTCCAGGCTCTTAACCTTAGAAAGACCGCCTTTGTGTTTCATCACGTTTTTGTATGAACGCACACTAAGATACCCGGGGGGAAGAAGCATTTCGGGAGTCATTCGCAAGAATTTGTTAAAAAATGCCTCCATGTGCGGGCGAGCTTCCTCGCGCGCGCGCTCGTCGGTTTCGCCAACGTAGATAGGCGCCGCCCAGCCCACCTGAGAGTCTTCAGCTTCATAACCGTACTGATCCCGCGCTACCTCACGATACAGGTTTAAAAACTTTTTTACCGCTTCAAATGGACTATAGGTTTGTAGATATGTGTATTTCCGGTCTGGATGTGCTGCAAATTCCACCTTCTCCATAGAGCCCTGAGAGGGTATCCAAATCGGAGGATGTGGCTTTTGAAATGGGCGCGGCCAGACATTCACATACTCGAAATGAAAATGTTTGCCCTCGAACGCAAACGGACCTTCATCAGTCCAGGCACGGATAACCAGATCGTGGGCTTCCTGAAATCTCTCATGGCTAAAGGCGGGATTCGCACCCATTGAGTAATATTCGGCACCGATGCCGCGCACCATCCCGCTGATCAGACGGCCACCGGTAATACAGTCAATCATGGCATGTTCTTCTGCAAGCGTCAGCGGATGCTCTCGAATACCAAAGGCATTACCAAGAACCGCTAATTTTGCTTTCGATGTCCGCCTCGCCAGTGCGGCAGCCGGCACGATCGGCGACGGCATTAAACCGTACGCGTTCTGGTGATGTTCATTTACGCAAAGCCCATCAAACCCCAATTCTTCCCCCATCTCCAGTTCATCGAGATAGGTGTTGTAGAGGTAGTGGCCGACCTTGGGGTCGAAGTTCGAATTGGGATATACCACCCACGACGCCTTGTAGTGCTTGTCGTACTCAAGGTCGAGAGACGCATAGGGCATCAGGTGAAACAAGAAGCATTGCATGGAACGTTCCCCATCATGGCGAGTTGACAATAATTATACTCACAATAATTCATAACAACACCTCTCCACCCAATCGTTATAATTGAGTTGCTGAGAACGCGTCTCGGCGGCGTTGAAAATTGCAGGTGAAAGAAACACCGACCGGTCTCTGGGTTGCAAATACAAAACGCAGATAAACAGAAATAATTTTTTAATAGACCACTCATGTATTTTAGCTATGTTGCACCGCTTGCTGCGATAAGAGGATCGTCGTTATGAGCACTCACGAACATATCGTTCTTACTTCGCATACACCGGTGGGTGATAGCACGCAGCCAACAATTAGGTGGGGATCGGGTAGTCCTGCGGACCGGGGTCCAGTTATCGGAACGGTAACCGATCCCGCTAGCCGCAACACAATCGGCACCCATTCGGGGAGCTACTCAGTATATCTCGCCGCATCAGTTGCGGCCGGAAGGTTGAAGCCCGATTTTAAACCGGATCTGCACAACACGGCCCCAGTGGAACAGATTGGCCCGTACCCGCAATGGTCGGCTGCGGGCAAAATCGTCTCGCTGGACCCGTTTGGCCACATGGTCACAGAATGCTTCGCGAAGGAGCTTGAGGCTGGCTTGGATGTACGCCCCACGATCGCGATCACCCAGGCCCGCCTGTCTATGCTGGAATTGCGTGACGCAATTGCACTGGGAAGATTGAAGGCGGACGGTAAAATTCTACTCGAAAACGGCGACGTTCATGTCACCAAGATAGCGGTTGATCCAGTGTGGCATCTACCCGGAATGGCAGAACGTCTTGGTTGCGACACCGGTACACTAAGACGGGCGCTTTTCACTTATACCGGAGGAATGTATCCAGAACTGGTGACGAGAAGTGATCTGGAAGTATTTTTGCCACCAATCGGGGGACTGTCAGCATACGTATTTGGCGATCCGGCGGATCTTTCTAATCCAGACGTTCCCCTTGCCTGCCGCGTCCATGATGAGTGCAACGGCTCAGACGTTTTTGGTTCCGACATCTGTACTTGCCGCCCCTATCTGACTCACGGGATTGAACTGTGTGTAGAGATGGCGCAGTCGGGGGGGAACGGGCTCGTGGTTTATAACAGAAAGGAAGGCCGGGCATTGGGTGAGGTGACCAAATTTCTCGTCTATAATGCGCGCAAACGCCAAGCGGAGGGCGATAATGCCGCCCACTATTTTGAGCGTACGGAATGCGTCGCGGGTGTTCAGGACGCACGTTTTCAGGAACTGATGCCAGATATTTTTCACTGGCTAGGTGTCTCCCGGCTCGACCGCTTCGCTTCAATGAGTGATATGAAGCACGATGCCCTCGCGGGCCAGGGCATTGAGATTGGAGAACGGATTGACCTCCCAGAACATCTAATCCCGGAGGACGCTCAAGTCGAAATGGAAGCTAAAAAAGCTGCAGGATATTACACCCACAGCGAAATCAAGGACGCCAACCAGTTGAGGGACGTAAAAGGGCGATCACTCTCTTGATTGCTATGGTCAATTCCACACCGGTCCATAGTCTGTTTTCACCAGAAGCGGTCCGGGAGCGCTGCAACGAACTATATCACATCGGGATTGACGGTAGACTGGCCCATTTTGACATAGACCTTTCAATGATCGAGGTCGCCTCAAAGCGTGTCGTTACAGAAATTATAAACAATTATCCCAGTCTGGATGTTCCATTTCACAGCCGATGGCGGCATTTTGAATTTGAGGGTAGTGATCTTTGGGGTGAAATAGCAGATCGGGAGGGCCTTCAGGGTCGCGAGCGGATGATTGCTGAAGGCGATCTTGCCGTGATTTCAGTACTTCTCGACGCCGGCGCAGGCCCAAAATGGAAATACCGAGACGACATCACAGGCCTTTGGCTCGGGCGATCAGAGGGGCTTGCCCTTGCCAGCTTGCGACTTTTCGAGAAAGGGTTTTTCAGTGCAGTACCGGAACAACCGCTCCGGGCCGATGCTTTAGCACTTCAGACCCTGTCCGCAAAACTGCTGGCCAGTGCAATGCAGGTAAGCAACCAAAATCCCCTTGTAGGCATAACCCAAAGGGCCGCACTTCTCAGACGCCTTGGGGAGGCTATAACCGCGCGCCCCAATGTTTTTCAGTGTAAACAAACCATTCGACCAGGAAACCTATTGGTTAGTCTCGCAGGCAAAAACAATCTTTTTGCCCGCGATATCCTAGTGTCCCTTCTCACACACCTCACAGATATATGGCCATCGCCAATTCGACTTGACGGGCAACCCCTCGGAGATGTCTGGCACCACAGTCAACTATCTCGCGCAGACGTGACTGACGGGTTGGTACCATTTCATAAGTTGTCGCAGTGGCTCTCCTATTCCCTGATCGAGCCTCTGCAGAAAGCTGGGTCTATGGTTCAGGAACCTGACGGGCTCACCGGTCTCGGCGAATACCGGAACGGGGGTTTGTTTATAGACACCGGCGTAATTGTACCGAAAGACCCCGCAACTATGGTAAAAGTCTTTAAGCCGGCAGATGAACTTATCGTGGAATGGCGCGCTCTTACGATAGCTTTGCTGGACTTCGTCGCTGACAAAGTTCGATCACTGCTGGGGCGAACGGTTGAACAACTGCCGCTGGCCAGTGTTCTTCAAGGGGGAACCTGGTCCGCCGGAAGAAGAATCGCTGATGAGTTAAGACAAAATGGCGGTCCGCCGATCCGACTAGACAGCGACGCCACCGTATTTTAGGGAGGTAAATGTGTCGAACAGGATTAAAATGGATACCAACGCACTTATTGAAGTTGTCGATCATCCATTAGTGCAACACAAACTGACCCTTATAAGGGATCAGCGAACAGGATCGTCAGACTTCCGTCAGCTAATACGCGAAATCAGTCTACTGCTCGCTTACGAAGTGTGCCGTGATCTAGAGGTCGAGAAAGTCAATATTGATACACCCCTTGAAGGCATGTCAGCCACAAAGCTCGAAGGTAAAAAACTTTGTCTGGTATCAATACTTCGCGCGGGCAACGGATTGCTCGACGGTATGCTTGACCTAATTCCAGCCGCCCGAGTCGGCCACATTGGGCTATACCGGGACCCTGAAACAAAAGTACCTGTAGAATATTACATCAAGCTACCCGAGCAGATGGACGAACGAGTTTGCATCGTCGTTGACCCCATGTTAGCGACCGGCGGCTCCGCTGTAGCGGCGGTGCATCGGATAAAACAGGCGGGCGCGCAACGGATCAAGTTCGTTTGCGTCGTGGCCGCACCGGAAGGTGTAAAAGCCTTTTCTACCGCGCACCCGGACGTTCCCGTAATTACTGCGGCTATTGATCGAGAACTGGATAAACATTCTTATATACGCCCGGGATTTGGCGATGCGGGAAACCGGATGTACGGTACAAAATAGGCGTTGAAACCCACTCTTGATTCAGTGACTAACCAAAAAAACGGATGGACAAATCCTTGGCCAAAGCAATGTCAAGCAAAAAGAAAGAGTAATCACCCTCCCAATGCACCTGTTATGATAAGGTGATGTCGGTTTTAGTAGCTGCAAAGGATGTATCGGTACTTGCCGACATTAAAGAGCGGGCATAGCATTGTGGCTGGGAGGTCCGGATGTTTACCGTGAGCCATATGATTCCGATCAAAGAAATTGATGCTGGATTAACACGATCTCAGATCTGGCAGGGACTGGTTTTAAAAGCAGAAAACCCCGTCCCATTTTTGGAGGCGATGACTGCGTGCTCGATTGTGGAACGAGGTCACAACTGGCTGTTACGGGATTTTACGCTGCGTGGTGAAGAGATGCAGGAACAGGTGGAGTTTGAACCCGAAAAGCGCGTCGTTTTTACCCGGACTAAAAGCACCGCGATGGGTACCATCCTTAATGAAATAGTGGATCTTGATGAAGGTTTGCTTGGACTACAGTTTGCGTTCAATCTGGATGTTGAAGGGTTGACACCCGGCACCCAAGAAGAAGCTGACTATGCAGACCACATGTCAAAAAGCTATTTTTAAGGTGTGGAAACCACACTCGCAGAAATACGGCGACGAATGCAGACAGGAATTCTTGGCAGTGTTTAAAAAGGAGAAGTGAAAATGAGCAATCTTGCACAAATCGGCGGCCTGCATCATTACGCTCATCGTTGCCGCAATGCGGAAGAGACCCGGAGCTTTTATGAAGATCTACTTGGTCTCCCTTTAGCGCATGTCGTTCAGGCAAACGAGGTCCCAAGCACAGGTGCTTCCGATCCATATGTACACCTGTTTTTTGAATTTTCGGACGGCAGCTATATTGCATTTTTTGATCTGGGCGACGAGATCGCCAGCGTACCCGACCCCGAAACTCCTTCCTGGGTGAACCACTTTGCCATGCACGTCGGCACGGTCTCAGAGGTGGAAGAATGGAAACATCGTCTGGAAGATGCAGGGCTCGATGTAGTGGGCATGACCGATCATGGATTTGTCAAATCAATCTACTTCTTCGACCCCAATGGTATTCGGTTGGAGATCACCTGCGAAGTTATTGACGCGAGCGAACGACAGTTTCATCGGGATGGCGCCCACAATGCCCTGAAAGCGTGGACAGATACCCGCCCACCGCCTCCATCGGCCTTCTACCACTTCCGAGAAAAATCCGTCGACGCCTAGCCTTACTTAATCGGGTAGGTTCGCCGTAACCTTTCGTACCCATTCTTCTGGCGCATCGAGGGAATCAAGTTCGCTGCGTGCCTGGGTCTTTGTTTGCAGAACTGACCCTATCACCTTGGGATCATCCGTTTCGGAAGGCTGACAGCAAGCCTCGAGACGGATCCCGTTGGGATCCTGAAAGTACATCGACACCAGGCCTGGAAGTATATCGACGGGCCCGTCATATGCGACCCCTGCAGCATCGAACCGTGCCCGCAAGTCATCCATCTGGCGTGGTGTCACCGTAAACGCACAATGCTGCATGCCACCGATATCATCGCGGTCCGATGGCTTTTTCTCTCCTTTGGGAATTTCGAAAAATGCCAGTAGGCTATCGTTGCCCATGTCAAAAAAATAATGGCGTATCTCTTCAAATGGCGGGTTGCCGCGGTTGCCGGGACCGGTTCCGACGCCGGGCGGCACTTTCATAGCGTGAACAAGGGGCATGCCAACGATATTGACAAAGAATTCCGTCGTCATCTGCATGTCTTCGGTGGTCAGGGCGAGGTGATGAACACCTCGGGATGGCAGAGTTGGATTGGCGGCCATACTGGTTTTGGCTATCCCGGCATCAGGCATTAGACTCTCCGAAACTATTTTTTACATACTAACACCGACATCCTGAGGTACAAAACCTCAGTTGTACGGTTGTGTTGCAGACTGGCGGCGCGATAAAAAATCCTCTACGTACAATACAGAAAACACCATAGAGGGGAGAGATTATGATTTACGAAGCAAGAACCTATCGTCTCAAGCCGCGGGGCGTTCCAGAATTCATAAAAATATTTGGCAAGGCTTACCAAAAGCGGCAGAGCCTTTCGCGAATTTCCGCCTTTTTTTATACTGAAATTGGTCCGCTCAACGAAGTAATCCATGTATGGCCGTACAAAAATGCGGAAGAACGCGAAAAGAAACGCGCACGCTCGGTAAAAGACAGAAAATATAATTGGCCGCCCAAGGTGGCGCACTTGCTGGAACACCAGAGATCGGAGATCTTTATCCCTTCGCCCATGACACCAACGTTCGCGAAAGGCAACAAAGGGCCGATTTTTGAGTGGCGCGAATACATGCTTATCCCAGGTATGGTAGGCGAGATGTACAAAAACTGGGAAAAGGCTATCGCCAAGCGCACCGAAATGTCCGAGTTGGTTATGGCCATGCACACGGACGCTGGCGATCTTAACAAGTTCGTGCATATTTGGGCCTATGAAAGCCTGGAACATAGGGCCGAAGTACGAGCCGAGGCCGCAGCGAAGGGCATATGGCCACCGAAGGGAAAAAATCCGACCCTTCAAACCCAGGCAAATAAAATCGTTCTCGGAGCACCTTTTTCGCCGCTGAAATAAATTCAACTAACCTAAAAAGGGGTGGGTGCCAACCGGCGCCCGCCCTTGGAAGTGCTGGAGCGGAAAGTCATTGGTCCCAAGGTAATTCTTGAAATCAGGTAAGCGGGAACGTACCCGGGATCATTATAGAACCCTGCATTATAATCCGGGCAGTGCGAACAATTCCAACAGCCTCTATCTCAGGAGGTTCAAGTTCACCAGCTACTGTAAGTGAAAGCTGCAGGTAACCTGCCGGATGCTCTATTGCAAACCTTGGGAGGTAGGATGTTTCAAGGGGCACAGACAAATCATGAACAACCGTGCCTTCCGCCAGACAGGCGAATGCAAGTGCGATACCGCCGGTGATCGCATGGGTCTGGTGCGGCTTATCCGGTACAAAATACCGGGACGAAATGTTGCCGCCTTCCCTCGGTGGCGCCGCAATAATGATCTTCGGCACAACCTTATCAGACACGTCGCCCAAACCCATCCTTATACCGGCCTCCCTGCGCATCGGTTCAACCTGTTGGTAAAACGCGCCGTCGTCAGTCAGTTCTCGCACGGTCTCGTATCCTGATTTTCCGACAACACTGGCGCGCAAAATCATTACCGGCATAGCAGCATCTATCAGGGTGACGTCTATGCCGTTAATTCGCTCGATCTTTTTGCGAGTGGGAAATAGAGCCCCGGTATGCGAGCCCACTGTTTGCAAGAAATTTAGAAGGATCGGCGAACCCGTTCCAGGCACCCCGTCAATTGCCACGTCACCCTCAAATTCAACGCTGCGACCCGGAGTGGGAATAACCGCCTCAACCAGCCCGTCCGTATTAACCTGATGGATGCGGATACGGGTCTCACCATCTTCAGCCTTTACCATCCCGGTTTCAATGGCAAAGGGCCCGACGCCTGCCAACATATTTCCGCAGGTGGGACCGTAATCAACTTTTGCTTCGTCTACAGAGACCTGAGCAAACAAAAAATCTACATCGCTACCGTCCCGTGCAGACGGAGAGATGATGCATGTTTTGCTTGTCACCGACGTTGTCCCGCCAACGCCATCAATCTGGCGTGGATCAGGAGACCCAAACGCCCGAAGCAAAATCTCGTCCCAAAGCAGCCGGTCTTCGGGCAGATCAGCCTTATTGAAGTACAGGCCGCGTGACGTTCCGCCACGCATGAAAATTGCCGGGATAGCCGTCTGCATTAATTTTTGTTTCACCCCTAACCTTTAATAATACATACCACTATTGACGCGGCGAGTCGCGATCACACCCGCTGTATCGCCAATTGAAACCCAACCTGATAAATATCTCGCTAACATAGTGAAGCGGGACACAACAATGAGTGATACAAACTGGGATGTGATTGTGGTAGGTGGTGGAAATGCCGCCTTTTGCGCAGCTCTGGCGGCCCACGAACAGGGCGCTTCTGTTATTATGCTGGAAGCGGCGCCCAAGGACGAAGCGGGAGGGAACAGTGCTTTTACCGCAGGCGCGATGCGGGTCGTCTACGAGGGCGTTGACGACATTTTTAAACTGGTTCCCGATCTTTCCGAGACGGAAATCGAAACAACGGATTTTGGGACATATACCCAGGATGAGTTTTTCGATGATATGGCTCGAGTAACACAATATCGAGCGGATCCGGACCTAGTTGAAACCCTCGTGACGCAGAGTCTTGAAACGCTTATATGGATGAGGAAAAAAGGCGTACGCTTCGTCCCGATATACGGGCGTCAGGCATTCAAAATTGATGGCAAGTTCAAATTCTGGGGTGGTCTCACTCTCGAAACCGTTGGTGGTGGGCCAGGTCTGATAGAGATGTGGACCGACATCGCACAACGGGAGGGAATAGAGGTACGATACGAGACCCGCGCTCTTGATCTGATTTCCGAAAATAATCGTGTCACCGGTGTGAAGGTGCGCGATAACGACGGCGAATACGCAATGGCTGGTAAGACCATTATCCTTGCCTGTGGCGGGTTTCAGGCAAATACCGAAATGCGCACCCGTTACCTTGGTCCTGGATGGGACCTCGCAAAAGTGCGTGGTACCCGTTTCAATACCGGTGAAGGCATCCGGATGGCACTTGACATCGGAGCAAGCCCAAACGGCAACTGGTCGGGATGCCACGCTGTCGGTTGGGAAATGAACGCTCCGGAATTTGGGGACCTCGCCGTTGGAGATCAGTTTCAAAAACACTCTTATCCCTTCGCCATCATGGTAAACGCAACAGGCAAACGGTTTGTGGACGAAGGCGCAGACTTTCGTAATTACACATATGCCAAATACGGGCGGGTAATACTCGAACAACCTGGACAATTTGCCTGGCAGATCTTTGACCAGAAGACAAAACACCTGCAGCGCGATGAATATAATATCCGACAGATCACAAAAGTAACCGCCAATACGATCGAAGAACTTGCCAGCAAGCTTGAGGGTGTGAATGCCGACGCGTTTATAAAAGAAATTGAAGCGTATAACGCGGCCGTAAAGGATGACGTTGAATTCAACCCCAATATAAAGGATGGAAAAGCTACCCGCGGTCTCTCTATCAACAAGACAAATTGGGCCAATACCATTCAAGACCCCCCCTTTGAAGGATACGCTGTGACTTGCGGCGTGACATTCACCTTTGGTGGGCTCCGTATCAATGAAGAAGGTGAGGTTTTAAACCGTGACATGAAACCAATTCGGGGTTTGTTTGCCGCAGGTGAACTGGTCGGCGGCATATTTTATTTCAATTATCCAGGTGGATCCGGCCTGACGTCGGGAGCAGTTTTCGGCAAGCAGGCAGGAACATCCGCAGGAAAACGAATAACGGGGAACTGATTTTATCGGCTAGTGGTTACCAATTTTCAATCTATTATGATGCAATGAACCTCGCTGAAGCCATTGATCACAATGCCGAACGCAGACCGAATGCGCCGGCAATAATCACCGCATCGGAGACCATTACCCATGCCGAATTCCGGGACTTGGTCTGCCGCCGAGCGGGTCGGTTTGCTGAGATTGGAGTCACACGTGGTTCAATCGTTGGTGTCAACCTGAACGACACTCCCGAACATCTGTGCGTTCTTTTTGCTCTGGCCCGGTTGGGTGCCGCAGCACTTCCTATGGACTGGCGCTGGACGGTGGCAGAAAAATCTCGCTTGACAGAGTTTTTTACTCCAAGAGTGGTTCTATCGGAACCGGGAGACCCGTTTGCGGAAATTGAGGGTACGTGGACCTCAGTTGAAGCCAACAGCGACTGGTTAGCAGAAGAAGGTGATGCAGACCCCGACTCTGTCGGTCTTGCAGGAGGTGACCCGCCTCTGCTTCTGGCTTTGTCTTCGGGTACGACAGGCGTTCCAAAGGGTCCCCTGATAACACATGAACAATTCTTTTCCCGGTTCATGATATATTTCGTTACGCTCGGATTTTGCGAGCGTACCCGATATTTGTGTGCAACGCCCCTATACTTCGGCGGCAGTCGCGGTTATTCGATGTGCGCAATCTACGCGGGTGGAACCGCACTTCTCTTTCCACCACCATACGAAATGTCTGACCTGCTCGGGTTCGCCGAAACATACAAGGCAACCAAAATGTTCTTGGTACCAACTTTGCTTCGCAGGATGATGGACCTACCGCCGCGGGAAGACGGTGCATTACTAATGCCGGGGCTCGATCTCCTTTTTTCAACAGGCTCAATCCTTCACATGGAAGAGCGAGAGGCATTAATGCGCAACGTCTCACCATTTTACCTGAACTTTTATGGCTCAACAGATGGGGGTGGGGCAACGGCATTATTCTGGTCTGATCCACCAGAGGTAGCCGGATCGGTCGGTAGGCCAGTTTTTGGAGCGGAGGTCGATATCGCAGGGGAGGATGACACACCGCTGTCGCCAGGAAAGATAGGCCAAATTCGCTACAAGCATCCGGGAACTGCATCGAGCTATTACAATGATATGGATGCCAGCAGGCAGACGTTCCGGGATGGATGGTACTACCCCGGTGATCTCGGATGGCAGGACAAAAACGGATACCTTTATCTCGCCGGCAGGGCTAAAGACCTGATCATTCGAGGTGGGGTCAATATTTATCCGGCGGAGATCGAACACGTCTTAACGCAACATGAAAGTGTATTTGAAGCAGCTGTTGTACCTTGGCCCTCCAGAGAATTCGGGGAAGAATTAGCAGCGTTCGTTGTGCTTCAAGGACCGGAAACCAATACCGACACGCTTGCCAGCTGGTGTAGAAAGAACCTGGCACGCTATAAAGTACCCAGGAAAATCTTCTTGATCGAGGATTTGCCTAAGAGTGGAGTGGGTAAAGTCCTTAAGCGAGAACTAGTCGACAGCCTTAGCCCATTGAGTTGAGGCCCAGCCGTTCAGCGAGGAATTGACGACCAAGAATGCGGGTCATAACCCAAAACGCAGTCGAATTGCAGCCATAACCGCTCACTGACGAGTTTCTGCCAAAGTATTAATTTTTTACCAACAAACACCCTGACATTTTGGTCGCTTGTTTCGGTGTGTTTCGTGATAGTAAATTGATAAAAATATCACCTAATTATTAAACGCCAAGCCTACGACCAATGGCTGCATTACTAACAAGGACGACGAAAATCAATGGTAACATCACGCCATACTGTCAAATTGACAAGAGAACCACTAAAGATTTATGAGGACATCTCCACCGACAGTTTGTTTCATCGCTCACCATGTCTCAAACCTCTCCAGAAACCCCTGTTTCGACGGCAAAAGATTTTCCAAGGGGCACATTTGGGCATCAAAGACGCTAGAGTTTGTGGCACCAGTAATATTATTTTCGATAGTAACGGTTTTGCTAGCCCTATTAACATTGCCTTTAATCCGACAAATCCCGATAAAGTTTTTGGTACATCTAGGGATTATTTTGAAAGTGATGAATCGGATGGCTATAAATTTTCTGCTGAGAAGGTCATCAAAATAGATGAGGCAATCTTTATCGGGGGACACGAAAACTTTGGCCATTGGATGCACTGCCATCTAGGGCGTTTAACTTTTTTAAAAACAGCACCGAACAAAATTCCCATAATCACCCACGGAAACCTTCTTCCGAACAAAATTGAAAGCATCAAATATATGTTGGGTGGTTCAACTAATGTTCTGCCTCTCAATCCCAATGAATTGCTATGTGCTAAATATCTTTTTATCCCTCAAATGCCCTGGGTCGTCGCAAATCAAATAACAGTTTGCGATATTGAGATGTTCAGGGAGCTAAGAACGAAACTAGCTGTTAAGAAAATTGGCACAGGACGCAGAAAGATTTTTTTAACTCGAGAAGATGCCAAGTGGAGACGATTACTTAATCAAACTGAAATAACCTCGTGGTTATTTGCAGAGGGCTTCGAATTTATTAACCCGGCCAAACTAAGTTTCAAACAGCAGGTAACGTTAGGTGAAGAAACAAAATGGTTAATTAGCATTTTTGGTGCAGGGTCAAACTTTTTTGAATTTGTCCCAGATGATTCTGTGTTTATTGAGCTTTGTCCGCCCATAAAACAAAGGGACCTGGACATAAATACTAGATTTGCGAAAATGGCCGGCATGAGACAGGTATATAGATTTGAGGGAATAGCAGCACCGGCCAAGGGACAATCGGAAATCAATTCTGATTTTAAGGTCGATAAACTGGCCTTAGAAACATTGATTAAAACAATTGAAAAAGGTCTGACTGGTTAATAAATAAATTACCAATATTATTCCGTTTCAAAGCGAACAAACAAGAACACTCGGCGCATCGACACTCCCTGATAGGAGAAATTTCGCGTTATATATTGGAAGCATTATTTCAAACGAACAAGAAACTGTCGTTTCGGCAAATTCATAGCGCTGGCAATGCTGGTGCGGGCGGCCGGACTTGAACCGGCAAAGCCTAAGCCGAGGGATTTTAAGTCCCTTGTGTTTACCAATTTCACCACGCCCGCTCCCGTGCGACAATAAGCACGGGAATGCCCGAATTGAAAGGGGCGTTATTGATTTGAGAACGGGGGGATGTTTTTTGGTCTTAAGAACTGGGGCCGAGTTGCTTGAGACTCTGCGTAATGATGGACGTAGTGTCTGGATCGACGGTGAGCGTGTAGCCGACGTAACGTCTGATTCTCGCTTTGCAGGGGCCGCACGGACCCTGGCAGAGCTATACGATTTACTGGACGAAGGCGATATGTCCTACCCATCACCGATGTCTGGAGAGCCTGTTCGGCTCTCGTGGCTAGAACCCAGGACAACCGGAAACCTTACCGCGCGGCGGACCATGTTCAAAAGGTGGGCGGATCACACTGGTGGAATGTTCGTACGAAGCCCCGATTTTTTGGCCGTCATGGCATCGTCCTTTGCGAGCGCAGAATCCGTTTTAGGCGCCGATTATGGGGCCAATGCCCGGCATTGCTACGAGGCCGCACGCGAAGCAGACCTTGCAATGAGTCATACCCTGATCAACCCACAGGTTGACCGCTCAAAATCAGTTGACCGGCAAGATCACGACATAGCTGCACGGATAGTACGTGAAACGGATGTGGGAATAGTGTTATCTGGCGCTAGAATGCTGGCAACGCTCTCGCCTTTTTGTGATGAACTTCTGGTTATGCCAGCACCATCTTACCCGCTTCCAGATACCGACGAGGGCCGTGCCTACGCCTTTGCCTGCTACATTCCCGTGGCTACCGTGGGGCTAAAGTTAATCTGCCGTCCGGGACTTGCCCCAACAGCCGCAGGATCTCCGATGGACTGGCCTCTCGCCGCCCGGTTCGACGAAATGGACGCAATGGTGGTCTTCGATGAGGTTCTGGTTCCTTGGGAACGTGTTTTCATCCACCGTAATATTGATGCCTGCAATGCGATTTATCGGGAAAGTTTTGGCGTCGTCCATATGGCCCATCAGTTCGTTACCAAAGACCTTGCCAAGGCAGAATTCATGATGAGTATCGCGTTTGCGCTTGCCCACGCGGCAAAAGCAGATGAATTCCTCCACGTTCAGGGCATGCTGACCGAACTGATCAATATGACCGAGACCGTTCGCGCCTGCGTGGTGGCAGCTGAAGTGGGCGCCGCGGAGACACCATTTGGAACTATTGTACCTGACCGCTGGCCGCTCGAAGCGATGCGCTTCAATTTTCCTGACATGTTCCGACGTGCATGCGATATCGTTCAGACAATCGGCGCCGGGGGACTGATGATGGTGCCATCAGTGGCAGAATTTTCGGGAGATTTAAAAGATGATGTTTCCCGGTACGCCCAAGCTATTAACGCCAATGCTGGGGCAAGGACCAACTTGTTCCGGTTGGCGGTTGATGCTTCGACGAGCGGTTTTGCCGGTCGGCAACAGCTTTATGAACGCTATTTCGCCGGAGATCCTGTTAGGGCAGCTGCGATGGTTTACAGAACATACGAGACCAGTCTTTATCGTGACCGGATCGACGGGTTTATTGAAACTTCAGAAAAGGCAACAAGACAAACACCCCAGTAGTTTTAAGGAGAAGTCTCCGTAATCAATACACCCACCAAAAGGTGGAAAACCACGTTTGATCTAATGTTCTGCCGGACTTTTTGATCAGGCCATGTAAAATTTATGGACTTAAAGGAACACTAGGTATGTCCAACACGACCCCCCAGCGGTTTTATGCGAATGTTCTAGAATGTTTCATTGCGTCCGCCCTGCGCAGGGTGGGGCTTCCAAATCGCGATGCCGTTGATTGCGGGAGGCTGATGATTGCATCTGATACGGCTGGGTTTCATACACATGGGATTTTTCGCCTCCCCCAATATATTAAGCGGATAAATGCGGGCGGCATAAATGTTACCCCGGACATCACTGCTACAAACGAATCTCCTGCAACAGCAGTAGTGGATGGTGACAACGCGATGGGGCACCTGGTGGCAGAATACGCCATGAAACTGGCCATTGCGAAGGCCAGAGAGGCGGGCTGTTCATGGATAGGAGCCCGAGGATCAAACCATGCTGGCGCAGCTGCTACCTACGTGGCAATGGCGGCCGAAGAAAACATGATTGCACTATATGGGACCAATGGCAGCGCAAACCACATGGCACCCTGGGGTAGTGCAGACCTGCTTCTTGGCACAAACCCAATAGCGGCTGCTATCCCCGCAGGCGGCGAAGCAGCGGTGCTGATGGATATAGCCACATCAGTAACGTCTTTTGGCAAGGTCCGAACGGCCGCACAGCGAGGAGATGAGCTTCCGCCAGACTGGATGATTGGCCGTGACGGTAAACCAATCACCGATTCCTCACGTATCAAAGAGGGTATTCTGAATCCTATAGGTGGACACAAGGGTTACGCGCTGTCCTTGATCATCGGGCTGCTTGCCGCGACCCTGTCAGGGGCGCAAATGGGAGTGGACGTGGAAAATATGGGGGATGATGAATATCAGCGAACTCCCGTTAACAACGGTCATTTCATGGTTGTCGTCGACCCATCCCGGTTCGGCGATCTCGGAGATTTTGGGCAAAAAGTGATTGAGGTCAGTGAAAGCATGAGATCGGCGCAGCCGATGCCAGGGGTGGCGCGTGTCCGCGTTCCAGGTGATGGAAGGGCCGCAAGCATCGCCGATGCCAAACAAAACGGTGTCCCGGTCCATAACGCTTTACTTAAAAACCTCAATAACCTCGCCGACACACTCGGCATAGATCGGCTCACCTAACACATATAAAAGAAGGGAAGTCACATGGTCGGGGCTCAGCCTTACGTCTTTACATCTGCTCGTCCACAACCGAGATCACAACTTAAAAAACCAGAAGCTTTCACAATTGACATACACTGTCACGTCCACATTCCGGAGGCGGCGGAGATCGCCGAACCGCATTTCACACCCGATATGGAGCCCGCCATCCTATTCGCCAATGAAATGACGCGTGACATCAATATGAAACAGAATGTTGACCGCACACCACACCTGACAACCGTGGACCATCGGCTCATTGACATGGATAACATGGGAATCGATCTGCAAACCATTATCCCACCGCCATTTCAGGCCTACTACTGGCTGGCCCCGGAAATAGGGATCAAAGCCTCGGAAATTATCAACAACGGGCTTGCTGAGATTGTAAATGACATACCGGACAGATTTGTCGCATTCGGCAATATTCCACTTCAGGATGTTGACATGGCGATCGCGGAACTCGAACGCGGTGTCAACAAGCTCGGCTTGAAAGGTTTTCAGATACTTACCAATGTAAATGGATCGGAGATTTCCAATAGTCGGCTGGACCCTTTCTGGGCGAAAGCACAGGCTCTAGATACACTGATCTTCATTCATCCAAACGGGTTCACCTCGGCCGAACGTTTCAAGGACCACTATTTCAATAACGTCATTGGCAATCCACTGGAAACCACTATCGCTGTCCATCGGCTGATTTTCGATGGCATAATGGACCGTTATCCAGGCCTGCGTATCCTGCTAGCTCACGGTGGCGGATATTTGCCGGCATATTCCGGACGTATTGACCATGTGTGGGGCGCGCGTGACGACGGTCGAATAAAAATCAACAAGCCGCCAACGAGTTATCTGAAGAAGATGTGGTTGGACACCGTCGTCTTTACTCCGCACCAGCTTAAATACCTGATAGAGCAATATGGCGCCGACAAGGTTGTTATGGGGACGGACTACCCTTATGACATGGGAGACTACAACCCGGTCGAACTGGTTGATCTGGTTGAAACACTGGGCAGTGACGATAAAGCCGCAATATGGGGTGGTAACGCAAAGAAACTTTTAAAACTTCAGGACTAAGCCGCACTCGAAGACTTTGTGGAATTTTATTGCAAAGTCGGGGCGGAAAACCCAGCTCATCCGGGCGCCGAGTTCACTAATTCAATGATTTTTGAGGGGCTCACGGGATAATCCGTCAGTCTCACACCAAACGGCTCCAGAGCGTTTTCCACCGCCGCTACGATTGCTCCCGCGGCGGGAACCGTTCCGGTTTCACCCACGCCCTTTACCCCCAGGGGATTCAGTGGGGTGGGGGAGTGTTCATAAAGCAGATCAAGATTAATCAACTCAGTAGCCGTTGGCATTATATATTCGCCAAAATTGGTAGTTAGCGGTTGCCCGCTTGAATCATAGCCCATCCATTCGAACAAGGCGTTGCCAATACCGTGCACGACCCCCCCGGCTATCTGGCCATCCACCATCATTGGATTGATTAGTGTGCCGCAGTCGCTGACAACGACGTAATTAAGAAACTTTACTGCACCGGTACCCACATCCACCTCAACCTCCACTGCCTGCGCGCCATTGCTATACGTCAGGGCTTCAGGTTTGAAATGGGCTGCCGCCTCGAGACCCGGTTCAATCCCTTTCGGCATGGAATACCCAGGCGCCCCTCCACAAGCTTCAGCAATCTCACGCACAGTAACCGATAAATCCGATCCCTTGACCCGGGCGGTACCGTCGACAAGCTCCAGATCATGTACACCCGCCTCCAGAAGATATGCCGCCATTTTCAGCATCTTCGTCCGGATCTCTATCGCCGCGTTATGCACTGACGATCCGGCCGTCACTGTTTGACGACTTGCAAATCCGCCATGCCCAAGGGCAATTGTACCGGTATCGCCGGACACCACTTCTATTTCATCTACCGGTACACCAAGCTGAGCCGAGGTGACCTGGGCCAGCATTGTCTTCAATCCCTGTCCCATTGCCATTGCCCCGGTAAAAACCCGCACTTTCCCTGATCGTTCAATCCTTACCGAGCCCGACTCAAATGGCCCCCGGCCAGTCCCCTTGAGGCTATTTGCAAGCCCGATCCCGATGTAACGACCGTCCATTCGAGCCGCTTTCTGTCGGGCGATAAATCCCTGATAGTCAATACGCTCCAACGCGAGTTTCTGACATTTGGGAAAATCACCGCTGTCAGCCTCTACAGGCGATCCCGCGCGCGTCTTAAGCTGGGTTTTATAGGGCATTTCTTGAACAGGAATTAGGTTGAGTTGCCGGATCTCAGCACGGTCAATACCGAGGCCCTGCGCTGCACGGTCGAGCATCCGCTCCATCGTGTAGTTGCCTTCAGGATACCCGGCACCACGTACAGGCGCCGCCGCGACGGTGTTGGTTTCGACAACATGTACCTGTATTTGGTAATTTGGCACAACGTATGGCCCGGGAACACCGGTCGAAGCATTGTACGCCAGATTGACACCCTGTGGCGTATAGGCGCCCTGGTCGTTAAGCAGAGTGCCCCGCATGCCAAGGACCCGACCGTCGTCATCGGTAGCAATTTCCATCGTCCAGTCCTGCTCGCGCTCCTGAATCGCAGACGTGAAATGTTCCCGGCGGTCCTCAATCCATTTGACAGGCCGATCAAGCAGTTTGGCTGCTAGCGCAACCGCAACGTCTTCCGGATAGGAAATATATTTTGAACCAAACCCGCCACCGACGTCAGGAGCAACAACCCTGACCCGACCCTCATCTATTCCCAACACCTTGACGATCGCAGACCTGAGCTCATGTGACATCTGGGTCGACGACCAAACGGTAATTCCATCGTCGAGTGCATCATAGCGCGCAACCGCACCGCGTCCTTCAATCGGGTGGGCAGCTCCGCGATGCTGAACGAAACTTTCACGGAATACGTGGGGGGCGCTGGCAAACGCTGCGCCGACGTCGCCATAGGACTGTTCAAAACTGCATAACAGATTTTCCTGGTCCCGATGAACCGAAGGAGCGTCACCCGCAAACGCAGAGACGCTTCCCGCTACCGAGGGTAAGGTTTCATATTCAACATCAACCAGTACCGCCGCATCTTCTGCGACGTACCGCGTCACCGCGATCACCATTGCCACCACTTCGCCCACATGACTGACCTCTTTGCCTGATAGCAGCCAAGGCGTCACGTCCGATCGAAAAGCCTTGCTCGGAAACTGGAGCGGAAGCCGTTCTAGGGCTATATGCGGCCTGAAATCATCAAGCGTGAAAACCGCAGCAACGCCAGGGTGTGAGTTGGCGGCCACAGTATCGATGTTCTTGATCAGTGCGTGAGGATGCGGACTGCGAACAAACGCGGCCTGCAGCATTGCCGCAAGGTGAATATCGTCGACGAATACCCCTTTGCCCCGCAGCAACGCCGGGTCTTCAGTCCGCCTCAACCGCTCACCAATCACAATCACGCTCCTGCATATGGTTTGCCAGAGACTAGCACAGGAACAGTACCTGCCCCATAACAGGTATATAATTTCAAGAGTGGAGAGAATGCGATGAATATAATTTCACTTGGCGAGGCCCATACAATTATAGAGGCTATTTTCAAAAAGAGTCGGGAACTCAGTCTTCGCCCCATGAGTGTCGTCGTGGTAGAGCTAGGCAATGTGGTCAAGGCATTCGCCAAAGAAGACCATGCTTCTGCGCTCCGGTTAGAAATGGCGTTGGGTAAAACAAACGCAGCGCTCGCTCTGGGGCGGTCATCCAGCCTTGTTCAGATGTGTGCAGTAGAACGGCCCATGTTCATGAATTTCATCGACGACGCTTCAAATCGTCAGATTTTTGCCGAAGGCGGTGGTCGGTTGATCCGGGATCAGGCTGGCAATGTGATTGGAGCGGTAGGTGTTACAGGTGACCGCCAGAATGTAGACGAAGACATGGCGGCACATGGCATCCACGCTGCAAACTTAAAAACCGATGAAGATTGCACGGACATGGGTCGGCTGGTGCGGCTGGAGAACTAATTGCCGCCTATGCTCCTTCTATTACCGCGCGGCAGTCACCAAACCCTATGCGCCGGACGCCCTCACCTTCACACCAAGCGTGCATGACCAGCTCATCGCCGTCACCCAAAAATCTGCGTTCTTCTCCCGTTGGAAGTGTCACGGGTTCTGTTCCGCGTCTGGTTGTCTCCAGAATGGAACCAAGTGCGGATTCATCCGGGCCAGAGATTGTCCCCGTACCCATCATATCGCCCGGCCGCAGATTACAGCCGTTCGACGTGTGGTGAGTCAGCATTTGACAAATAGTCCAGTAAAGATAGCGCATATTCGTCAGAGCCAGGGTTTGTGCTGTGACCCCTTCACGACGCATCTTCTCCGAAGTGATCAAAACTTCAATGTTGATATCGAAACCCCCAGTCGCACTGTTATCGTCAGATGATAGGTAGGACAGCGGTGCCGGGTCAGCCTTGGGTCTGTCAAAAGCACTGCATCGGAATGGTGCGAGAGCCTCAAGTGTAACCACCCACGGCGAAACATGGGACGCGAAACTCTTCGCAAGAAAAGGGCCCAGCGGCTGATACTCCCACGCCTGAATGTCACGGGCCGACCAGTCGTTCAGGAGGCAAAGCCCGAAAATATGATCGTCGGCTTCGGACACGGAGACGGGCTGTCCCAGGGGGTTGCCGGGCCCGATGTAAAATCCGATCTCCGTCTCATAATCGAAGGCCTTAGACGGCCCAAACACTGGTGTGTCACTATCCGGTGGCATTGTCTGTCCAACCGGACGCTTGCAGCTCTCCCCACTTACCACAATAGACGATGCACGGCCGTGATACGCAATCGGGATGTGTTTGTAATTTGGCATTAGGGGATTATCCGGACGAAGCATCTTTCCAACATTGGTGGCATGAAAGATAGAGGCGTAGAAATCTGTATAATCACCAATTTGGGCAGGAAGCTGCATCGCCACATCTGATTGCGCAACCAGTATCTTTGAACCGACCTCTGCCGCCGCTTTGCCGGCATCGGTGTCGTCTCGCAGAGATTGGGAAACCGCTTCCCTGAGGGCAGACCAGTGTCTACCACCCATCGCCATCAGGTCGTTTAGCGTGTCACCCCTGCATGCTCCCGCCGCGTCATCGGCCGCGCCTCCAATTACACCTTCAGACCGAGCAGCTGTAACATCTAAAATCATTTCACCAATTGCAATTCCAACCTTTCCTTGTCCGGATTGGGGGTCGGTGTAGACCCCAAACGGCAGGTTCTGAACGGGAAAATCATTCTCCGGATCATTGGCACTCTCGACCCAGCTTTTGAGGGCAGCGTCATGCGTTTCATTCAGGTTTTGCATCAATCTTTTCCCGTAAAGTTTTTCCGAAGGTTGCCCCAGCAATCCTGGTAGTGTGGCTGTATTTGGGGGCTGTTGGCGGCCCAGTCCGTAAGTCTGACGGGATAGCGGGTCTCAAACATAAAGGCCATTGTTTCGTTTAGATGGGTGGGCACAAGATCTGTCGAGACCGCTTTCTCGTAGGCCTCCGCGTCCGGCCCATGCGCAGACATCATATTGTGCAGGCTCGCCCCACCCGGAACGAACCCTTCAGCCTTGGCATCGTATTGACCGAGGACCAGCCCCATGAACTCACTCATGATGTTGCGGTGATACCAGGGCGGTCGGAATGTACCCTCAGCGACAAGCCATCGCGGGGGGAAAATTACAAAATCCACGTTAGCAAGTCCGGCCGGCCCCGATGGCGAAGTCAACACCGTGTATATCGACGGATCCGGATGATCAAAACTGATTGTTCCAATGGCCATAAACCTGGCGAGATCATATTTATAAGGTGCAAGATTTCCATGCCACGCTACGACATCCAGAGGGGAATGATCAATCCCGGCAGTCCACAGGTTTCCGCCGAATTTTGCGACTATCTCAAAATCGCCTTCCCTATCCTCAAAACTGGCAACCGGGGTAAGAAAATCGCGGGCATTCGCAAGGCCATTCGACCCGATTGGTCCTAAATCCGGCAGTCGGAGCGGAGCTCCATAATTTTCGCACACATATCCACGAGAAGGACCGTCATTCAGTTCAACCCTGAATTTAATTCCACGCGGGACCACAACAATCTCATTGGGTGCAGCCTCCAGGATCCCCAATTCAGTTGCAAAACGCAGGCGACCCTGTTGTGGCACAAATAACATTTCGCCATCAGCATTATAGAAATACCTGTCATTCATAGCGGTATTCGCCGCATAAATATGGATGGCGATACCTGTTTGCGTCCCGACATCTCCGTTCCCGCCAAGAGTATGTAGACCCTCTATCAGATCGGTTGGCGCATCGGGAATGGGCACCGGATCCCAACGCATCTGCTGGGGTGATAATACACCCTCAACAAATGCCGCTGTCCTGATGTTGCCATTGTTCATTGAACGGAATGTGTTGTGGGTCGCCGATGGTCGCATCCGATAGACCCATGTTCTGAGGTTGTCCGTCCGCGGCTGGGTAAATGCGGTGCCACTAATCAATTCAGTGTATAATCGATAGGGTACCTGCTGAGGCGAGTTCTGCCCCTTCGGCAGGGCCCCCGGCAAAGCTTCCGTTGCAAATTCGTTTCCGAAGCCCGACTGATAATCCAGTTGGGTGTTAGTGAGCGTATCCATAGCGGCGTCCGATCTGAGTTCTTCTCCTCCCCGCATGGTACGCCCCGGCGGTCGGGAATGCGACACGCAAACTCAGCTGGCAAACATACAAAACCCCCCTATATTGCGCACTAATCGCGCAAGCGGGCGCAACACGGATTTTCTGGACCGGATATGAGTGCTTTCAGCGGCAAGATCGCCGCCCGACGGACTTTCGCTATTATTTCCCATCCCGATGCGGGCAAGACGACGCTGACCGAAAAGCTTCTGCTGTTTGGCGGGGCCATTCAGACAGCCGGGGCTGTCAAAGCAAGAGGCGAGGCTCGACGTGCTCATTCGGACTGGATGAAAGTAGAGGCGGAACGGGGAATTTCCGTTGCCTCTTCGGTAATGACGTTCGAATACAGCGGGTGCACATTCAACCTTTTAGACACGCCAGGCCATGAGGATTTCAGTGAAGATACCTATCGGACACTTTCGGCGGTTG
>JAYZQT010000062.1:0-56133 GCA_036136335.1 Pseudomonadota bacterium | reverse complement strand
CTTAACCAGCTGTTCACCACCTGACATTTCTTTCTGGTGATCAACATAGTTAGCAGCCGCGTTATAAACGACCGGGGGATACAAAACAGGTGCCAGAAGGTCGACATCGGCAAGCGGACGGGTTTTCTGGGCACCGGGGTTGGCAGCAATAGTGCTCAGCCGCTCATTGTTTGCGTCCCAGTCCTGTAGCAATTCATACGTCGATCCGGTAATACCCGCGGATTGAAGATCGATCAGGTCATCACCTACCGCGATTCCGGGGTGGGGTTCGCCGGCACTACCCGCGTAGTTCAACAATCTATATCCTGTCATCCTGTTTTCTCCCTAGTGGCACTATCAACCCCCTTTTTGACAGAAATTAATGAAACGGTACATAGTTTGCAGGTCTCCATCAAAGGGACACAGGCGATGACTTTAATAATAGATACAGAACCTTTGAGCGATGTAGTGGGCGTCCGGGTTAACGGTGTGGACTTCACACAGCCAGTTGATGATCCAACTGCGGAAGAATTACGGGATCTGTTTGCGCGCAATTCTGTGTTGTGCGTATCCGGGCAGCGCCTGGCGGCAACTGACCAGATCCGGTTTGCTGATCTCTTCGGCCCGGTAGATTCAGCTTACCGCGTGCGTTCAAGTTATGGCGGCAAAGAGGTTCTAAGCCGGGGCGTGATGCTGGTTAGCAATATTAGAAAGAACGGAGAGCCAATTGGCTCCCTGCCCGATGGCGAGATGCAGTTTCACTCAGATGGCGCGCACCGCGAGGTGCCCTATGCTGCAACCACGCTTTATGCCGTCAAAATCCCGAAACACGGCGGCGACACCCTTTTCGCCAATCTCGCAGCAGCGTACGAAGCGTTAGATGACGCTATCAAAGCAAAAATCGAGAACCTCAGGGTTCATAATATCTACGGCTACGACAACACTTTTCGTGAGCAGACAACCGAAGTCGATGAACCTAACAGTTCTTCCGCTACACACCCGCTCGTAAAAACGCACCCTATTACTGGGCGAAAATCTCTTTATCTGAGCCGCCTGATGACCCGCTATGTTGTCGATATGGCCCGCAATGAAAGCAACAATCTGCTCGAAACATTATTTCTCCATTCGGAAAACCCGGAATTCATATACGCCCACAAATGGTCTGTTAATGACCTGTTGATCTGGGACAACCGGTGTCTAAATCATGCCCGAACTGATTTTCCCGACGATGAAGAACGCCTTTTGCGGCGCTTTACGGTTACCGAAAGACACTGAACGGGACCATGACTTGACCACGGTGGCCGAAGATTGGATTGTCCAACTTCGCGATACTGAATTTTAACAGGGAGACAGCGTGTGGCGAACAAGGATCTTCGCAACTTCATCAACGAGATAGAAAAGATCGGCGAGCTGAAGCAAATCAGTGGGGCGGAAACTGAGGAGGATATCGGCGGACTTGTAGACATCTATATGCGTGATCTGGATAACCCCGCCCTGCTTTTTGACGATGTTCCCGACTTCCCCAAAGGGCACCGGGTTTTAGCCAACATCATTATGTCGCGGCCCCGGTGCGCAATTGCGCTGGGACTGCCCCCCGATTCCACGGAAGACGACCTGATCAAATGGTGGCGGCACTATCTTGGGGATGCTCCAAAACATCCGCCCGTCGACGTGAACGGTGGTCCCCTTGTGGAAAACGTAACTGAGGGTGAAGCGGTCAATATTCAGAGCCTGCCATCACCAAAGTGGCACGAACATGATGGTGGTAAATTCATAGGCACCGGATGCATTGTCGCGATGAGAGATCCCGATAGCGGGTGGGTGAACTATGGCACCTACCGGGTGCAGTCACATGAGCCACGCGTGGCCACGGTCATGATGTCTCCGGGCAAACATGCGCGGGTTATAATGAAAAAATACCATGACCGGGGTGAGAGGTGCCCGGTAGCAGTCGTGGCGGGCGTTCACCCGGTAATGTTTATGATCGGCGGTTTCGAAGTCCCTTACGAAACCAACGAACTCGACGTGGTGGGTGGAATATTTGGCGAGTCAGTAGAGGTTATAAACATGCCAGCAACTGGTCTTCCAGTTCCAGCCAACGCGGAAATAGCATTCGAAGGTTTTATTGACGTTGACGATGAAGTGATGGAGGGACCACTGGGCGAATGGACAGGTTATTACGCGGGTGGGCAACGACCTGAACCGGCAATCCGGATCGAGACACTGATGCATCGTAATGATCCGGTGATCACGGGTGCAATACCGGCGGTACCCCCCAACGACAATACCTATTACATGGGAGCCTACCGCGCTGCCGCCGTCTGGAACCAGCTAGAAGCGGCCGGCATACCGGAGGTCAAGGGTGTATACGCTCACGAAGCAGGCGGCAGCCGGATGTGGCTAACAGTTTCAATCAAAACCATGTATGGCGGACATTCAAAACAGGCAGGTCTTGTGGCATCACAGTGTCATGCAGGCGCCTATGCAAACCGCTGGGTTATTGTCGTCGACGATGATGTCGACCCGTCCAACATGAATGACGTCGTCTGGGCCATGTGTACCCGTCACGATCCACGCGATGGCATAGACGTGATCAACGGCTGCTGGAGTACCCACCTGGATCCAATGTGTTTCGACGATGACAATGACCGACGAAACTCAAGGGCTGTTGTTGATGCCTGCATCCCATTTAACCGGAAAGACACGTTTCCGGCGGTGGCACGATCATCCAAGGAGCTGGACGATCGCATCCGGGCAAAGTACTCCGCCGACTTGCCCGAGAAATACCGGTAACGGAAGAGACCAGTTGCCTGTCGGATGACAGGAACGGCCCGGGGATCCATTCTGTATGTAAAGTCTTTGATTTAGCATTACGTAGTGACTTCCACATCTAGAATTGCCAAATCAATATATTTCGATGAGCCGCCATACTTGGACACTGTACATTTTCGAACTAAGGGCTGGCACTCGCGAAAACAACGACAGAAACTAGCGACTGCGATACCCCAGAGAACATTGAACCGAAACTTCCCTTAGCAACCATGCATCTGCATAAAAATCCGTATATCGTGACAAGCTTCGGCATCCTCATCTGGAGTGGCAATTTTGTTGTGGGAAGGTACGCAAACGTCGATGTACCGCCAGTGTCACTATCGTTCTGGAGGCACCTTTTTGCTTTCATAATTATTGTTCCATTCGTCTTACCCTATATCAAAACCGATTGGCCAGAGGTGCGTGCCCGCATCACTCCAGTGATCATTTTGGGGTTCCTTCTGGCGGCCGGAAATACGCTGGTTTATTACGCCATCTTGTACACCACGGTTACCAACGCAGCGCTTATAAACGCGGGCGTTCCAGTCGCCACTATTGCGTTTTCATGGCTGATCCTGCGCGATGTGATAAACCGTTGGCAGGCGATAGGAATTTTACTGGCATTTGCGGGTATTGCGATTGTTGTGACAAAAGCGCGGATGGGCATACTCCTTAGCCTTGACTTTGGCCTCGGCGACCTGTTCATGCTTCTCTCGGTGATCTGCTGGGCGATGTATCTGGTGATGCTCAAGCGCGGGCGGGTCAACGTTAACCCCTGGACGCTCCTTTTTATTCTGACCGGGGCGGGCACGGTTTGGCTGGTACCTGCGTACGGTCTCGAACTTTCTCTTGGTTACAGAATGGGCTGGACGGCTTTAACGCTTTTGAGCCTCGGTTACGTCGCAATCTTCAGTACAATTGTCGCTTGGGCGTGTGTCAATTACGGCACTTTTCGCCTCGGGCCCAACCGGGCATCGGCCTTCATGTGCCTGCATCCGATCTTCGGCGCGATCCTTGGCTGGATATTTTTTGATGAGATTTTTCGGTCATATCACTGGGCAGGCACAGCACTTGTTCTGATCGGTGTGTTCATGGTTTCCCGAGCCTATACACCCGGGGCGACAAAAACAGGGGACCGAACTCAGGGCTGATCAGAAACGTGCGCGGACACTATACGCCAGCCTTCCGGCGTTCTTACCCATGTCTGACTTTGGCGGCTGATCCCATCAGCGGTGGGGCGTGTTGATTCGGTGTTGGCAACAGCAAAATCACGGCCAAAGGTCACAATACAGGTGTCCTTAAGCGTTCGTTCCCACGCGCCAATATTCCGGCCCCGGCGGAATGCGGACAACGCAGCGTGGCTGACTACTGTGCCGTTCGGACCATATCTCAGGGTTTTTTCATCATTCCAGAACAATACATCAATCATTTCTACATCATTTGCCAACAGGGCTTTTTCATATGCCATAAAAGCCTCGGTCACTTCCGCAACGATTTCGGGGATATTGATTTCCATGTTGTATCCTTTTCACATTTGACAGCACCATAGTGTATGTTGGACACAGGGTTGACCCTAATTCTGTCGGGATACGACCGTGACCCCACCCCTATTACTGCTTCGAAATATTCAACTTACATTTGGTGGAATACCGTTGTTCGAGGGCGCAGACCTCTCGGTGTCACCCGGCGAGCGTATCTGCCTGGTAGGACGGAATGGGTCAGGTAAATCCACACTAATGAAAATTGCGACTGGTGCGGTTGATCCGGACGATGGAGAACGGTTTCTGCAACCCGGATCGACTATGCGCTTTCTGCCGCAGGAGCCTGACCTCGACGGGTTTGCGACAACCCTCGACTATGTTCTCGATGCACTGGAGGAGGGCAACGATGTACAACGTGCGAGGCGGTTGATTGCACAACTCGGACTGACCGGCGCCGAAAACCCGGAGCATCTTTCGGGCGGAGAAGCGCGACGATGTGCCTTGGCCCAGGCTCTGGCACCTCAACCGGATATCCTGCTTCTCGATGAACCAACCAACCATCTCGATCTTCCAGTCATCGAATGGCTGGAGAATGAACTAAGGCACATCCGGTCGGCGCTTGTTCTGATAAGTCATGATCGGCAGTTTCTCGAAACACTTTCCCAGACGACAGTATGGATCAATCAGGGCAGAACCCACCGCCTAGAGCGTGGGTTTTCCAGTTTTGAGCCATGGCGCGAAACCTTCCTCCAGAACCGGAAAGTTGAATTTCACAAACTGGATCGCAAGATTGCCGCTGAAACTGAATGGCTACACAAAGGCGTCACAGCGCGGCGCAAACGTAATATGGGGCGATTGCGTGCACTGCAGAAACTGCGCCGAAAACGACGGGGCGAACGGGGTCCTTCAGGCAATGTAAATATGATCGCAAGCGCAGCCGACAACTCCGGCAAGAGGGTTTGCCTCGCAAATAACATCTCCAAATCCTACGGAAACCGTCAAATTGTAAGCGATTTTTCAACGCTTATTGCCCGGGGGGACCGTGTGGGGATAGTGGGTCCCAACGGCGTCGGGAAAACAACATTGCTAAACATTCTTACCGGAATACTTGAACCGGACAATGGATCCATTCGGCTTGGCAAAAATCTGGAGTTGGAAAAGCTGGATCAGGAACGCCAAAGCCTAGACCCAACGGATACACTGGCAACGGCGTTGACCGGTGGGGGCGACAAAGTAACAATCAATGGCGAAACGCGCCACGTGATCGGTTATATGAAAGATTTTCTGTTCACTGCCAATCAGGCACAGACACCGGTAAACGTGCTGTCAGGTGGTGAACGCGGGCGGATCATGCTGGCCCGGGCCCTAGCGAAGCCGTCCAACCTGCTGGTGCTTGATGAACCGACAAATGACCTCGATCTCGAAACCCTCGATCTGTTGCAGGAACTTCTGGCAGAGTATGCGGGTACGGTCTTGCTTGTAAGTCATGATCGCGATTTTCTCGACCGCGTGGTTACTTCGGTTATTGCGTCAGACGGAGATGGCAAGTGGACCGAATATGCCGGTGGGTACAGCGATATGATCCTTCAGCGGGGCAGTGACCTCGACCGTAAAACCGATATTGCCGCAACACCGGCAGGCAAGGGTTCCAAGGCACCCAAGTCAAGGGCATCAAAACCCCAAGGAACTTCAAAACTGACATACCGGGACAAGCACACCCTCGAATCCCTGCCCGGCCAAATAGAAGATTTCCAGCAGCAGATTGCCGATAATCAAAGCATTCTGGCGGACCCCGGGCTGTTTCAGTCTGACCCCAAAACATTCGAAAATGCCGCAAAAGGCCTGCAGGATGCGAAAAGAGGCCTATCCGCAGCAGAGGAAAAGTGGCTTGAGCTTGAAATGCTTCAGAATCAACTCGAAAACGGTTAACGCAGGCGTCGTCCGAATCATCCAGCCCAAGTAGAATGCGCAGATGCATTCTGCCACTAAACCCGAGTTGAATGAAAAGGATCTTAAATACAGCGTCCTTCAGGACGTTTTCGGGTTCAATACATTCAGGCCAGGCCAGGAAGCTGTTATCGATGCACTTCTTGCAGGCCAGAATATCCTGGCAGTGATGCCAACGGGTTCTGGCAAATCGATCTGTTTTCAGATACCCGCGTTGATTGCTGGAGGACTGACTATTGTCGTTTCGCCCCTTGTCGCACTGATGCATGACCAGGTATCAGCACTCCAGATGGCCGGCGTTGCGGCGGACACAATAAATTCAACGAAATCGCGGAAGGACAACGTCGCGGCATGGCAGCGGGCAGCCTCGGGCGTCACACGCCTGTTGTATATGGCGCCCGAAAGGTTGATGACCGATCGAATGCTTTCCGCACTGGACAAACTGGACCTGACGCTATTCGCCGTTGACGAGGCGCATTGTATTTCGCAGTGGGGTCCCGCATTTCGACCGGAATATGGAGACCTCTCAAAATTACAATCTGCCTTCCCAAGCGTGCCCATCGTTGCCTTAACCGCCACTGCGGACTCAATTACCCGTGATGATATCGTCGCCCGGCTATTCGCAGGCAAGACGGACGTGGTCGTTCTGGGGTTTGACCGACCTAATATTAGCCTCGCGGTGGAAATGAAGGAAAACTGGAAAACCCAGATGACCACATTTCTCGCTCGACACGAGGGAGATAGCGGCATCGTCTACTGCCTGTCCCGCAGAAAAGCCGAAGAAACAGCACAGTATTTGCGTAAAAAGGGGATAGATGCCCTACCCTATCATGCCGGCATGGACAAGCTCGCCCGGAATGCCAATCAGAACCGATTCATGACGGATCCAGGGGTCGTCATCGTCGCCACGATCGCGTTTGGCATGGGTATTGACAAATCTGATGTACGTTTTGTCCTGCACGTGGATCTACCCGCCAGTATCGAGGCATATTACCAGGAAATCGGCCGCGCAGGACGCGACGGTGCAAGGGCCGACGCCCATATGATTTATGGACTTCAGGACATCCGGATGCGCCGTGTGTTTATAGAAAACGAAGATGCGGGTGAGGAACGCAAACGCCGCGAGCACAAGCGTCTGGATGCGCTGATTGGCTATTGTGAGGCTCCGGAATGCCGCCGTCGGTCGCTACTCAGCTATTTCGGAGAAACGACAGATTCGTGCCAGAACTGTGACGTTTGTAGAGACCCTGTCGAAACATTAGATGGTTCGGTATTTGGTCAAAAAGTACTATGCGCCATTGACCAGTCAGGCCGGATTTATGGCGCGGCTCACATTATTGACATACTTCGCGGCACACCAACCGAAAAAATCACCAAAGCCCGCCATGATGCTATCTCCGCCTTCGGAACGGGTTCCGAATTGCGAAAACAGGAATGGCAATCGATAATCCGTCAGCTTGTCGCCGCTGGATTACTGAAGCTCGACATCCAGGGCTATGGCGGTCTGGACATTACGACCGACGGTGAAGGACTGATGCGAGGCGAAAAGGTTTTTCGTTACCGCCAAGACCGATTTAAAAAATCGCCGGCCTCCCGACGCCGCACCCGGGATCTTGCCAAAGACGCCGGTCTGCCCGACGCCGATACTGGTCTGCTCAAGACGCTGCGAACACTTCGGATGAATCTCGCCAGGGAACGTGGTGTCCCAGCATACGTTATCTTTCCGGACCGCTCGCTGATAGACATGGCGGTTCGCAAACCGGCAGATGTTGATGAATTCGGCGAAATTCATGGTGTTGGTGTTTCTAAACTTCGTGACTTTGCAAAACCGTTCCTCGCCGCCATCAACCCCACAGTGTAAAACCCAACGACTGTACCGAAGGCCCGTATGCTGATAACTAGAAGCTTACTGTGAATTCAGGAATTGGAACGGGCATGAAAGTCAGCGTTGGCGAGTTTGAGCTCAATTGCGAAATAGAGGGCTCGGAGGGCGCCCCATGGATAACGTTTTGTCATGCGCTAGGTAATAATCTCTCACTCTGGGATGACCAGGTTGCCCTGCTACAAGACCGGTTCCGTATCCTCCGCTATGACAATCGTGGTCACGGCAAATCCGACGCACCACCCGGACCCTATTCGTTCGACGATCTGATGGTTGATGCCCTGGCGCTTCTAGACCATTTTGACATCAATCAAACCCACTGGGTTGGCCTGTCCATCGGTGGCATGCTTGGCTACGGGATGGCGCAAAATCATGGCGAACGGCTGCTTTCTCTCACCGCATGCGATTCGCGGCCGGACGCCCCGCCTGATTATGCGGCATACTTTCAGTATCGAATTGATACTGCGCGTGCCGAGGGTATGGAAGGCGTCGTAGAACCAACTATCACCCGCTGGTTCACGCCAGAAACCTGTGCAGCCAACCCGCCTTCGCTTGACAGGGTGCGCGCTATGCTGCGATCGACCAGCCCGATCGGGCACGAAGGGTGTTGTGAGGCTCTTAAACGCCTCGCATTCGGCGCGCACCTTAGTGACATTGCGGTACCAACACTGATTATCGGTGGTGCACAAGACAAGGGTGCACCACCAGATATCCTTGCCCGGGCGGCAGCCCAGATCCCGAACTGTCGCCACGTTGTCATCGAAGCCGCTGGCCACATTTCCAACATCGAGAACCCTGATGCAGTAAACGCTGCATTGTCTGCGTTTCTGAGTGAATTTGACGTGACCGCTTAAGCCAATGACCGCCAAGGGACCCCGAGGAACGGAGATAATAGAGGCGCTAAAGGAAGCGGGTGTCCGGCATGTCGCAGCGTTACCGGATATCACCACAAGTGACGGCCTGTTATGGCCGTTATCGCAGGACGGGGATCTTAATTTAATAAGGCTTAGCAAAGAAGATGAGGGCGTCTCCATCTGCGCGGCCCTCGCATACTGTGAGAAACGCGCAGTACTGTTGATGCAGCAAACCGGTCTTATGGATTCGCTGAACAACATCCGTGCAGTCGGTTGCGATTACAATCAGCCCGTCTGCATGATCGTTGGCCTACTGGGCAAGGAGGCCAACATGTCGCCCAGCGATTCGAAGAGCTTCGGCGTTCGCATAATCGAGCCCGTTCTCGATGCGATGGAAATAGACCATCTTCTTATTGAGGGACCGGAGGATGTGCAAAACCTTCCACCCGCTATTGATCAGGCATACCAGACGTCCCGGCCCGTCGTAGCGCTGATAGGCAGGAGCGTAGAGCAATGATGCAGCGCATGGCCTGTTTTGAAAAGATAGCGGCTGTCCGAAATGGCGCTGTCGTCGTCGCCACCTACACGTCCGCGTTCGAATGGCATCGGGTAGATCCAAACCCGCTTAATTTTGTAAGCGTGGGTGCAATGGGGCAGGCATCTTCCCACGGCCTGGGTCTTGCAATCGGCCTGCCTGACCAGAAAATCATAGTGTTGGATGGCGATGGAAGTCTGTTGATGAACATGTCTGCGCTTACAACCATTGCCAGCGCGGCACCCGAAAATCTTGTACATTTTGTGATTGAAAACGGAACCTACGAAGCTAACGGGGGTCATCCGATCCCTTCGCAGGGTAAGGTGGATTTTGCCGGATTGGCGCGGGCAGCTGGCTATGCGCGCACAGCTACCTACGAGGGCCTGAATCAGTTTTCTGCACAGTTGCCGGAGATTCTGTCATCACCTGGGCCGTGCTTTGCTGCGCTGAAGGTAGAGGCCGGCAATGCCCCTCCGTTGCACTACGATTACGAATGGCTTCACAGTGCTGATCGTCGTCGCGAGTTTCGGGACGCAATAAAACCACTTTTAACGGACTAGAAGGCATTTCCTCAGGAAGTCTGGCTTGCATCCCCGTCCGAACCTAGGTGCTCGTCCGGCTGCACCCATTGCCTGTCACGACCAGTAGATGAAGTTCCCATCCGGGAGCCGTCCGATATAGGTACTAACCCCCATCCGGCGTCCCCCGTTCTCGATCGCCGTCCATTCGTGGGGATTGTGCGAATTAAATAATACGACATCACCTTTGACAGGTGCGTATTCGTGGGTCTGCGCACCCTCCACGTAAGACCGGTCGAAACCTTCAATTTCTATTTCATGTTGGGTTTTCTCATCAACCCGGTACGGCCGGTTATGTAGGGTCGTCTTTCCGCCTTCACCAACGACCTCGCTGCAAAACAGATTCCAGCTTAGTTGGTTTATTACTGCGCTGATGGCATAACTGCGGGCACTGTACATCGTAACGTCGGCGTGCAGCGTACCTCCGCCGCTGGTGTCGCGGATTATACCAGCGTAGTAACGGCCAAAGCCTGGCTCCTCAGCAAGGGTCACGGTATTTTCCGGATAGAGATCTCGAATGATCGACCACATGCGCTCGAATGGATTCCATGATATTTGATCCAGAACCGCATCATATTCATTCCAAGCCTGTTCTACTTCCGCAAAGTAGTCCTCTTTCCGGGCCTTGCGCTTTTCAAATTGCGCCAATCCAACATATCTCGGCGGATTTGCCAGACCGGGCACCTTGTAAGTCTTGTGCAGGCCGATCTTATCCATAGCCGCGACCAAATCGCCACATTCCCCATCCGTCGCAAAACCCACGATCCTGATGCAGGGAATTTCAAAAGCGCAAAGCGCCTCCAACGCGTCCCGCGTCAACGGCGGTTCATCATGCGTTTTCCATATCGGGGAGTGGGGGCCCTTACCGGTTTGCAATTTCTTCTCCAAGTGTAACTCCAAGCCTACTGCTATGATTATAACTTTTCGAGTGCAGGCATGACCTCTTTAGCGAACATTGTTAGAGACCGGACGGAATCTTCATGCTTCATACTGCCAATGTTAAAGGCGATGATCATGTAGTTCACACCTAGCGCCTCAATCTGTTCACCAAGCAGGTCGCGCACGGTTGCGGGTGAGCCCGCAATGTGGGCACCGCCAGCCATGGCCTTTTCGACAGAGTCGACGGCATTTCGCGCGAACACCGGTCCCTCTACCTGGTTTTCCCGCCAAAGTTTTGTCAGGCTGTCATGCCAGACCCTGTAGGCCGGGCCCGCAATTTCCAACGCCCTTGCATCGGTATCTGCAACTGTAACTTGCCGGCTGATACCGATTGCGACACCGCCATCAAATGGACGGTCCGGGCCAAGGGGGCCGTTTGCGCCGGAAAACTCGTCGCGAAATGCTGCGATGTTTTCTTTTGCGCCTTCAACTCCACCGAGCGTGCAGTAGTTAAAGCCCTTTGAGCCGGCATATGCACTTCCGGCGGTATTGGAAGACGGATACCAGAGAGGAGGGTGGGGAGCCTGTAATGGCCGAAGTTCCATTGGCACATCCCTGTATGTAAAGTGCTCTCCTTCATAGTTCAGCCGGTCAGATGTCATTCCTGCCATAAGTATTTCTAGTGCTTCCTCATATACCGCCCGTGCCGTATCTGGATCGTAGTTGTGATAGTTCAATTCGAATGGGGACACGCCGCGACCAACACCAATTTCCATGCGGCCTTTTGACAGATGGTCAAAAATTCCGATTTCTTCAAGCAAACGCAACGGTGAGTAGAGTGGCAGGAGATATGTCAGTGGCCCGAGGCGGATATTCTTTGTTGCCTGCGCAACAGCCCCCAGGAACACGCCGGGAACCGGAACCATGTTCAGGGGTGTCGCGTGATGCTCGGCAACGTGATAGCAATAAAAACCCATGCGGTCAGCGGCAGCGACGTAATCCACGCGTTGCGCAAACTGATCGGCGAGCGGGCGACCCGAACGGTCAACATGATCAAAAATCCCGAATTTCATGGGTTACCTTCCCTGAAAAGATTATCCACTGACAATGCTAACTCAAACGGACCAAGCAGGATATCCAGGAGTGCAAAACGCTCGGTAAGTATACTGCGAGGTTTTTTCGGTTGAATCGGCGGGCGTATCGCTACCCGGCCAGCGCATCAATAAGATTTTTTATCAATTCCGCCGTATCAGCCAAATTATGATGCCGCTGAGCCACCGCAACATGGGGGCTGAGAACAACATTTTTGTACTGTTTAAGAGGTTCGTCGGGGGCCGCGGGTTCTTCATAATGTACGTCCAGGCCGGCACCGCCGAGCCTGCCACTATCCAGCGCGGCTATGAGGGCCGCGCGTTCAATGATGTGTGCTCTCGAAATATTGACGAGGATTGCTCCGGGCTTCATGAGCGCAAACGAGCGGACATCTACCATTCCTTCGGTGGTCTCGTTCAGCGGCAGGTGAATGCTTATAAAATCCGATTGCCGGAGCAGCACATCGTAGGATGCATAGACTGCACCATGCCGCTGTTCAGCTTCCTTCGGCAACCTTGTCCGCTGATGGTAGAGAATTTTGGCACCCATTGCGTTGGCCCGCAATGCAACCTCTCGCCCGACCTCACCAAGCCCGAGCGCCCCAACGGTAGCGCCCTGCAGGCTGCGCAGACCATCTATACGGGCCCAATTAGCCCCGGCAATATGATCCGGATCAAACATCCGGGGGCTGTAACCAAGCGCGGCAAGGGACGTGAAATCAAGCGCACCATTGGTTTCTGTCAGTTTGCGCCCGACCGCCAGCATCAGCAGAATAGCATGTTCTGCTACAACGCCGTTCACTCGCCTCTTCAGTGTTCGAACACCCACACCGGACCGCTCGCAAGCGTCGAGATCAATATTCCGCGTATCGGTACCAAACTTCTGCACAAGCTTAAGATCCTTGGCAAGTGCCAGCTCTTCAACCCCCACTTTCAGACTTTCTGTGACGATAGCATTAGCATGGGTCAAATGTGGCAGCATCGCCTGTTCGTCCGCGATCATGTGCATTTTGGGAGGCCAAATGGTTGCCGCTTTTGCGCGCTGTTCTTCAATCCAAGCCATTGGGTCAGGTATATCAAAAGAAAGGTAGTCACATAGAGCGGCCGTCCTCTCCACCGATACCTCAGGATCGAGAACAACCTGCAAAGATCTGAGTATTTTGTCGTCCTGCACGACGATATTCGGCATAAGCACATTCCCCCTATTTCGGTATAATCGTTTCAAAGAACTTCATTCGCAACAGAGTAGAAAAAATGGCTCGTGTCCCCCTTCTTAACTCGGACGATTTACCCGATCAGTCCGATCTCATTGAACAAATCCGGGGCCGCCGTGAAGGCAGTCTTATCAATGTATACCGGATCCTGCTTCATAGTCCGCCACTGGCCGAAAGCTGGTTCAATCACATCAACCAGGTTCGATGGGGAACCAAAATCAGCGGTCGCTTAAGGGAAATTGTCATCATACGTATGGCTCACCTTGTAGCTTCGGCCTATGTGCTCCGGCAACATGTGCCAAAACTGGCGCAGGAAGAGGGTCTTTCAAATGATGAGTGTAATGCTTTGAAAGACTGGTCAGCGGCGGGTGTTTTTGATGGCTCGGAACAGGCTGTTCTGGGTTACGTCGATGCCATTGTGCGGGATATCATTGTCCCGGACGAGATCTTCGCACCGCTGCGAAACCATTTCAGCAACCGGCAAATTGTCGAATTAACGCTGATGATCGGCGCTTACATCTCTCATGCCCGAGTGCTGCAGGCGCTGGAGGTAGATCTTGAGCCGGCCTAACCAGGCTGTCGAGCTGGCAATCGTGTTGCTGCGCCATCCGCCAATTGTGCATCGAATGCGATCAATACAGCCGCTGTCATGGCATACATTCCCATTAGATTGACCAGATCCACAAGTAACCGTCTATCAAAAAGATGGCCTATACGGGCGTAGGTCTCCGGTGTCACTTGCCGACATCCGAATAACTCGCGCCCGAATTCAATTATAGCGGAATCAACCTCATCAAGACCGACCGTAGAACGACTGTTTCGCACTGTCTCGATTACATCATCAGAAACACCCTCTTTCCTTGCTTCAGCCTCATGCGCAGCCCATTCAAATTCGCAATCGTGTTCGCGAGCCGTTACCAGGATGGCGAGTTCACGTATCCTTGCATTGATAACGTCCGGGGTTCGCAGATATTGATTGACTGGGCGGAGCCCATTGGAAACCACAGGGCTGTGGAGCCGAATGCCGCCTGGACCGCGAAGCCCCGCCAGCGAACCTCCGGCAGGATCAGAAAGATCATCATATGTTTCCCTACTCTCCGGATCCAATCCGTCGGGGTCCGGAAAGGGCAGGCGACAGAGAGACTCAGGATCAATATCAGGCGGCAGGCGATTTACAGGCATTTATGAATCCTTTTGTTTCTTGCGCGCCCGACAAGGCTTTGCTATCTCAGGCATGACGCAAGGTTTTGAGCCAGATTTTTTATCAAACTTGGGTACTGTTCTGCTCCACGCGGTAATTCTGACCCAAGTGGATCCAGAATACCAACCTTCGCCGTCGTCCCGCGAACTACCGTCCTGACGAGACCCTGTGAAAACTGGGGTTCTGCAAAAACACAATTTGCGGCGTTGTCCCTTATCAGAGTGCGGATCTCCGCGAGACGACGGGCGCCAGGCCTGATTTCAGAACTTAAAATTAAAGCAGCACCCATCCGAAGGTCAAATTCCCTGAGGTAATACTGATACGCGTGGTGAAATACCAGAAATGCCCGGGTTTTAATGGGATTGAGGATGGTCTCGACCTCTTTTTTTAGTTGCGCCAGTCGCCTCACACTCCCTGCAGCATTTTCTGCATAAAGTGACGCATTTTTCGGGTCTTTCCGGGACAGGATATCGGCAATCCTAGTTACAATTTTTGAGGCGTTATCAGTATCTAACCACAGGTGAGGATCAATCACATCCGTGTGCCCCAGTGTATCAGGCGGGCTCCTGTGCGCCGCTGGGGACTCGTGGTCGTGGGCGTCGCCATGATCGTGGTGAAGATTCCGACGTATTTTAAAAAGTTTCATTCCCGGAAGTTTTATCAGTTCAATAACTTCGATCGAGGCTGGTAACGTTCTCAGAGGCTTCTCGAGAAAACCCTCCAAGTTTTGTGCGACCCGTATAATTATGTCGGCTGATGTCAACAGTCTGACGTGAGAGGGGCGCATTGCGAAATCATGTGGCGATTCCGTCCCTTTCACCAAAAGATGCGGGGTACCGACGCCTTTCATCACCATGGAAGCCAGTGAATGCACGGGTGGTATTGTTACAACAACCCTCAAACCCTCGGCACGGATTTCATTTGTACACACGCCCAACAAAAAAAAGGCTGTTGCGTAAATTCGGAGCCGTCTCAACACCATTCCCCTATTCAATGTTATGATATAATATAACTACTTTATCAGCTGTATGTCGCCAAACAAGTCTGCAGTGAAAAGGAACGTCAATGCATACGCCCAAGAAACCACTCTTCCGGGAACAGGCACATAATCACGACACATGCGTCGCTGATGCGATCGCTCAAGCTGACCGTATTTGCCGAGAACGTGGCCTCCGTTTTACGCCCCTCAGACGGCAGGTTCTGAAAATAGTTTGGGATCGCCACGCCCCTACCGGGGCGTATGATATTCTGGACGCACTCCGGGTCGGAAAACGCGGCGCAGCTCCGCCCACTGTGTACCGGGCACTGGAATTTCTGCAAGAACATGGCTTCGTTCACAAGATTGAATCTCTAAACTCATTTGTAGGCTGTAGTCAGCCGAGTGGAAAACACATGGGGCAATTTTTAATCTGTAGTAAATGCAGTCAGGTGGGTGAACTGGATGACCCGGAAATAGAGATAATTATCCAGAAAAAGGCGGCCGTAGCTGGGTTTTCCGTGACCCGGCCTACCATCGAGATACTAGGCCTGTGCCCGGACTGTGCGGAGACCGGTGGTGCCTGACAGCACAAAAATTAACTCGGAACCCCTGATCCGTGGTCGAGATATCAACGTGCGTCACGGACGCAGTGTGGTTCTGGATGGTGTTGATATTGCCGTCCGCAGAAGTGAGATTGTCACACTCATCGGGCCCAATGGATCTGGAAAAACAACCCTCGTTCGTGCGTTACTCGGACTTGAACGTCTCGAGAAGGGCGAGGTCTTGCGCAATAAAAACCTCCGAATGGGTTATACGCCGCAGACGCTGGCGGTAGACCGCACCCTGCCTCTGGACGTTCGCCGGTTTCTCGAAATGACAGGGGTGACCGACACAGCAACACTCCAATCAATGCTCGAGGAGGTGAATGCCCAGAATGTCTGGCGTCAGGAGATCGGACTGCTGTCAGGTGGTGAACTCAAACGGGTTCTTCTGGCAAGGGCCCTTCTTCGGAAACCTGACTTTCTTGCGCTCGATGAGCCTATGGCAAACGTGGATGTACACGGTCAGATTGAATTTTATGATTTGATTCACCGCATACGTGATACGCGGGAGTGTGGAATTCTTCTTGTTTCCCACGACCTTCACATGGTTATGTCTGCAACCGATCGTGTGGTGTGCCTAAACGGGCATGTGTGCTGCTCGGGACTACCAGGAGATGTATCGCAGGATCCTGCATACCTTGAACTCTTTGGCGAGGCGGCCGCGTCCGTGGCGGTCTATTCCCACCACCATGATCACCATCATGCCTGATTTTGTCCTTTACGCGCTGGCAGCGGGCATTGGCATTGCCGTGGTAATGGGGGCGATAGGAGTATTCGTGGTGTGGAGGCGGATGGCCTATTTTGGGGATACGCTGGCCCATTCGGCCTTACTGGGTGTCGCCGTCGGCTTCGTGGCGGGGATCAGCGCAAATGTTGGGATTGTCTGCGTATGCCTTCTTATAGCGGCAGCCCTGGTATACCTACGCCGGCAGAGGCACCTTGCTGAAGACACGCTCCTCGGAATACTCGCACATTCTTCACTCGCGCTTGGACTGGTCGGTATCTCGCTAATCTCGACCCTCCGCATCGACCTAATGGCATATCTGTTCGGCGATATACTGGCAGTCACTCTGACCGAGATCGCATGGATATATGGGGGTGGCGTCATAGCCCTTTTGGCCCTTGTGTGGCTCTGGAAAGACCTAATCGCGATAACCGTGCACGAAGACCTCGCAGAGATAGAGGGCGTCAAGGTCATGAGAACCCAGATCGTCTTCATGATGCTTTTCGCACTGGTCATTGCCATGGCAATGAAAGTCGTAGGTATACTGCTCGTAACGTCCCTTCTTATTATACCAGCCGCAGCGGCAAGACGTATTGCCCGAACACCCGAACAGATGGCTTTGTTTTCCGCTATGGCCGGGTCATTTGCTGTAGCACTTGGGCTCCAGGCTTCACTTTTATGGGATCTGCCTTCGGGCCCCGCTATTGTCGTAGCGGCCGCCCTAATCTACATAACCTCAATCGGGGTACCGTTACCGCGGTCAAGCTAAAGGCAGCTAAATATCAATGCCAAACAGCCTTAGGGTATTGGTGCGACCGATTTTAAGGCGATCCCCCTCACTTATAGTACAGCTGTCGAACCAGTCAGCAGCATGGTCAACATTTTCAAATGGCCAGTCAGCCGAGAAAAGGATCCGGTCTGAGCCAATCTCCAGCATTGCATCAATTAACGTCTGCGTCCGGAAATTCCCGGCTGTGGTGATATAAAAGTTATTTTGAAAATACTCGCCGAGCATCTTCTTAGCCGGATAGGCCCGCTTGTCTCCCACCCATTTATTCCGGTTGTCGACCCGCCAGATGCTGTAAGGCAATCCTTCACCCATATGTCCCAGGACGATCTGCAGATCCGGGTGCCTGTCAAACAATCCCGAGGCCATCAGGCGCAGGGAATGCACAGCTGTCTCCTGCCCGAATGCCCATGTCGGCCCCATAAGCCAGGGATGGCCATCATAGATCTGGGCCATGCTCGGCAATGGATTTCGAGGATGCAGGTATAACGGAACATCGTGTTTGGCCATCTGGTCCCAGAACGGCGCAAACTGCGGCAAATCATAATACACGGCAGACTCTTCCGTATCGATCTGGGAAAATCCATTTACAAGCGCCCCTACAAAACCGAGATCGTTAATGCAGCGGTCCAATTCGGCACAGGCCATGTCAACATCCTGGAGTGGAAGCGCCGCAAAACCTCGAAACCGGCCCGGTTTCCGCTGGACCCATTCAGCAAGCATGTCGTTCGATTTTCTTGCCACCTCGTTTGCCCTGGTGCGATCCGGGATAGCTTGAACAGCAGGCGCATTAAGCGAAAGGATCATCATTTCCACGCCGTTCTGATCCATCTCATCGATTCGTCGACCCTCAATGTCGAGAAGACGGCCGGACAACTCTCCCCATAACTCATCCGGAAGATACCCGGCAGAATCCTGCAGTGTATCTTCGATAGCATAGTGTTCTTCGAGCGCAATCTTTCCTTGCATCTGTAATTTCCCCATTTTTATCAATGTTCAGGCATCTACCGCACAGGTTCTAAATCCGGAAAATATATCCCGACGCTCTGGTCCGAAATAGTTGCGATATCTTGAGTTGATATACCGGCTTCGTGTCACCCAGGAACCTCCGCGAAGTACTTTCGTGACTCCAAACAATGGTTCGGAATACTCCTTGTAGTCATCCGGGGCAAACCCTGGAAACGGATTGAACGTGTCCGCCGTCCATTCCCATACATTTCCGATCATTTGACGGCAACCCCAGGCACTGTCCCCACCTTCGTAGTCAGCCACATCAGCGCATCCGAGTAAAAATCCATCCATATTCACCCGATCCGCGCTGGGGGCAGCGTCACCCCATGGATAGGCAGCAGTAACAAGCGTGTTGTTTCCGGAAGGGCGCATGGTGGCGGCAAATTCCCATTCCGCCTCCGTCGGCAACCGACGCCCTGCCCAAATGCAATATGCGCTGGCTTCATGCCAGTTTACATGTACCACCGGCTGATCGGGCGAGAAATCGTTCCACCGGTCGAATAGCCGGATCCGCCAACTCCCGGTTTTATCGCGAGCCCAGTATACCGGGTGTTTGGCGCACACCTCTTCTCGCCAAGCATATCCGTCATCCGACCAGAGCATATTATCTTCATAACCGCCATCCTCGACAAATTCGGAAAACTGGCCGCAGGTCACGGGCGTGCGGGCCATCCTGTATTGCTCCAGGTGTATATCGTGCGCCCACTTCTCATTATCGAACACAAACCGGTCGTCAGAACACGAGCCTATTCGAAAAGAACCGCCGGGCACGACCGCATCACCGCGGAGCGAACCGGAAACTGGCACATGATTAGGCGTGGCGTCTTCAGAAAAAAAAGAAGGTTTGGGATAGGCAAGTGTCTGCCGCGCCCAGGTGAAGGCCTCGTTGTGCATGTCCTCATGGAACGTTGTGAACTGATAAAGATAACTGTCCCGTTCTCCTGCCAGTCCGTGATCAAGACGATCAAGAAGGGTATCCAGCACCCGTGCCATATAATCTTTCATCTCGGTTAACGGATATACGGGGAGGTCCCATCGGGTATTGTGGGCTATCGCGATCGAATCGTAGAGCAGGTCACCCCGGTCTAGCAATGGGCGGTGGCCATATTCCTGACGCAGAATGAAGAACTCGTAAAACCAGGCCACATGACCAATTTCCCAGATCAGGGGATTAACGATAGGCAGCCTGGGCCCCACGAGCTGCACGTCTGTAAGTCCGTCCAGCAGTTCAAGGGTCCGGCGACGGGCGCTTTGCATAATTGCTGATAGATGTTCAGTCGAAACTTGTGCCGTCATAATTCTTCGTTAGTTTGAAGCCATGAAGATTAGCCTTGTCACGCCCGCGGGGAAACAGTCCAAATCCGGAAATCGTACAACAGCAGTTCGCTGGGCCGGTTTTCTAAGGGAATTTGGACACCGGGTAGAGATTTCAGAAACAGATGAAGACGGTAACGCTGACATGATGATTGCGGTACATGCCTGGCGGTCCGCAAATTCCATTCAGGCTTTTTCCGACCGGTTTCCGAGCCGGCCGTTAGCAGTGCTACTGGCTGGCACCGACATATACGAATTTCAGTACAGCCACACCGAAGTTACTCTCGGATCAATGGACAGGGCGGACCGACTAATCTGTCTCCACGAACTGACCGAGCGGGCAATACCTGAGCGGTTCGCGCAGAAACTCTCCGTGATCCACCAGTCCGCCCCGCCACTCACCGTGCCACGAGTACCCTCGACCCGCTGGTTCGAGGTATTTGTTGCCGGACACCTGCGCGAGGTAAAAGATCCACTCCGAACAGCCTGTGCCGCACGCCTGGTTCCAGATCGTTCCCGACTGCGAATCGTTCATGTTGGCAAAGCACATGATGATCTCTGGGCAGAAAAGGCCCCGGAGGAAACCCGGAACAATCGACGGTACATCTGGCGAGGGGAGGTGCGCGGTTGGCAGGTGCGCCGCCAGTTTGCGCGCAGCCATGCAATGGTCATCAGCTCTGTGGCTGAAGGCGGCGCGAATGTGGTTTCGGAGAGTATTGTTTGCGGCGTGCCAGTCATTGCCTCCCATATCGACGGTAATGTTGGCCTTTTGGGTGAAGACTATTCCGGGTATTTTCCGGCAAAAGACGAAAAAGCCCTGGCACGCCTGCTATACCGATCTGAAACCGATGCAGACTTCCTGAACAAACTGGCCTCCCAGTGCGCGGGAAGACGCCCCCTTTTCTCGCAGGAGAGCGAACGGGCAGTTTTGAGAACGCTCATTGAAGAGCTGACAACCTGAGGCTACAGAATGACTGTAATCGGTTCAGCACGATCAGTCTGTTCTTTTACTTCACCAACAATCATCGTGCGCAGATAACCAAGTTCTTTGAGCTTTGCGACGCAGTCATCCGCCTGGTTCCCGGGGACGCCGGCTAGAAGCCCACCGGCAGTCTGGGGATCAAAAATTAGTGGGTAACGCGGATCCTTTCCCGCCTCGGTTGGATTTGCAACGGCGCGGCGGAGACGCACATTCTGTGGCTGCAGTGACGACAGTATCCCGGCACGCGCGGTATCCTCCGCGCCGTCCATCAGCGGTACCGCGTCAAGGTTCAGCTCCACATCAACTGCCGACGCGCGCACCATTTCAACCAGATGTCCCAGCAGGCCAAAGCCCGTAATATCTGTCGCGGCTCGGCTACCATGCTCCACCAGGCACTGGGCACCAAGACGGTTTGAAAGAACCATATGATCGAGCGCAGCCGCAATCCACCTGCCCTTGGCTTTGTGTCGCATGTCAGCCGCAAAAAGCGTGCCGGTGCCAATCGGTTTGGTTACAATCAGCCTGTCACCGGGCATCAGGCCTCCCTTCCGCATGATTTTATCCCTGTCGATCAGGCCATTTACGGAGAATCCGAGGCTTAGTTCCGGTCCTTCACTGGTATGTCCGCCAACAAGCGCGCAGTTTGTATCGTTCAAAATTTCCATAGCACCCGCCATAAGCTGGGTCAGCGTATCTTCCACCTTGGTTTCAATGCCAAATGGAACGGTGGCTACAGCCAGAGCCGTTTGCGGATCTGCCCCCATCGCAAATATGTCGCCAAGGCTGTGGTTGGCGGCAATTTTCCCGAATACGTAAGGGTCAGCCACCATTGAGCGGAAGTAATCGACGGTATGAACGATTACTTTGCCAAGCGGAACCTCCACGACAGCGGCGTCGTCCGGTTCGTGAAGGCCAATCAGCACATCATCACGATCCGCAGGGGTCAGGGTATTTAGCGCCCGCGACAGAACGGTAGCGCCTACCTTCGCCCCACAGCCCCCGCAACGCATCGCTATTGCAGAAATTTCCTTGATCACATCCTGATTAGCGAGACCAGAAGGCAGCCGTGTATTCTCTCCCTCATCCATGTCCGGGAGGTCATTGAACTTTTTCATGAATCGACGATCAATCCAGTCCTTCCATGACCAGACCAGAGCACCCTTGACCGACCAGCCGCCGCGCGATGCTATTGCGATTTTATCGCCAGTGGAAATGAGGCTGAGAAACCTTGACTGTGGACGGAACGGTTTAGGAGCGCTGCCTAGCAGGGCGCGCCGCAAATTCCGTTCCAGCGGCTTACCCTGGCGGACCGCAAACACACCGGATTTCGGGCGTGGGTGATTGATCATCGCCGCCACGTCACCTGCTGAATACACGTCCGGATGCGAGGTCGACTGAAGCGTGTCGGATACTTTTATGAAACCCCCTACATCAACGTCAAGGCCTGCGTCCGCAGGCCATGAAGGGGCCCCTGCGGCGGTAACCCAGAGTATTTCATCGACATTGACAGGCGCGGCCACACCTTGTCGCAGGGACCCGGGGGTCACCTCGGTAACCGCCTCACCCAGATGAAAGATAACGCCGCGGCTTCGTAGCGTCGCCATAAAAGTGCGTTGAACCCGACCATTGTGCGTCGGCAGTATATCGGCGGTGTCACTAAATAGATGAAACTCGATATTGTCAGAACGTTTTCCAGCTGCCGCCCTTAGCTGAGACAACCGGTGCTGAATGGCTAGGAGAATTTCGACCCCGCCAGCGCCCGCGCCAACCACGGCAATACGCATTGGTCCCTCGTGAGCCATAGCACGGGCGCTCATCTCCTCCCACCGGTCAAGAAATTTATTTATGGGCTTTACCGGTACAACGTTTCCCTTCGCACCGGGCACCATGGAGGTGTTGGGGGCAGACCCCGTATTGATCGACAAAACCTCATATGGGACCGGCGGGCGGTTGTCACACAAAACGCGTTTCCCACGGAGGTCCAGACCGGTCGCGGTAGAGTGATAGAACCTCGCATTGGCAAAGCGGGCAAGAGCGCCGAGGTCGATATGTGCCTCGTCATAGTCATAATGACCAGCAACATAACCCGGCAACATTCCGGAGTAGGGGGTGTGTGCATCGCGGCAAATTAGGGTAAGCCGGACACCATTGAGCGGCTTCATACCAAACCGCTTGAGGACCGCCACATGACTGTGCCCACCGCCAATGAGCACTAAATCTTTTATTACTGGAGTATCAGTTTTCTGCATATTTTACTGTTGTTCCAAACTTGTTTGCAGTCTTAAACGGACACGCACTGACCTAGAAATGGCATCAACCGCGATGTTAAGTAAGGCAGTTATACCAATCAAAAACATTGCACGGTCAAATCGCAAATCAGCAAAGGCGCTATCGACGTAAAATCCTAGCGTCGAGATACCAAGAATACCGAGTATGGCGGTTTCCCTCATGATCACTTCCCAGCGGTAGAATAACAAGGCAAGCATGGGGCGGTATATGCGCGGCAGTACCTCGTACGCGTAGCGATTAAACCCCCTCACAGCATCCTGCCGAAGTTTTACTGTTTCCGTATAGCGTCCAATCAAATGACCTATAATCGCACCATTATGAAGGGTAAGAGCAACAATTGCAGGGAGCATCGAGGGTCCCCAAAGTTGGAGTAGAACAAAAGCTAATATATATTCAGGGGTGGAGCGGGCGATGACTAAGAAAATATGGCCGAGAAAACGCGACCCCTTGCCAAGTAATAAAGGCGAAATTAGTGGAAATAGTACCAGGGTAAGGAAGCCAGTAGCGACCAGGGCAATCATGGTGAGTTGCACGGTCGCAATCGTACCGGGAAAAACCTGATCAACGACCATGAATTCGATCCAATTCCAGAAAGCCTCAAACCCAGCCCCGCTACGAATAGGATAAGGAAGAATATCCTCTGTAAGGAAACGCACAATATTAGAGAAAGAGAACGCCAGTTCCCACGGCAAAATTGCGGCAGCACCTATAAGATAAATCGGGAGCAACGGACGTTTCATCCAGAAACGCATCGTGGCTATCACGATATAAAAAAGAAATAGCAAAGCGGCAACTTCAGAATACTGCCCTTCTTTAAAGGCTGTTTCCAAATGAAACCCCAGGGTTGGTAGCCCAATAAAGCCGAGGACAGCACTGGATCGAATTCCGCATTCTAGGCGATACATTGAATACGAACGAAAATGAGCCCAGACATCAGGCAGGCTCACAAAAATAAATGCTGATGCCCGACTTGTACCCAATGGTATGGTCTTCAATGGTGCCGGGTTAGCTTCCTCCAGAATCTCTGCGTAAACTTTCGCGATAATTCCGGCATACGGGATGGCAATAGCAAGCACACCGGTTAACGGTGAAAGGCCAAACATCTGCAGGAATATCAATGCCCAGAAAAGCTCATGCACAGCCCGAACAACTGCACACCCGGTGCGAACAATCCGGCTGAAGAAAATCAACGCAAGAAACAGCCCGAATATATTTGCAAGTGCCACACCAAGAAACGCGAACGCCAGCGTGTACGCAATAGCCTGCCCTATACTATCGGTTGCATAAAAATCTGGGGTAACTAGTCCGATTAAAAAAAGGCGAAACTCTTGCCACGGATCAACAGTGGTAATTGCAACGTCGGAGAAAACCAGACAAATAAATGCTATTCCAACAAAAATCGTTGTGGTTTTGACTAGTGGTGACGGCTCTGACCGCAAGGTCATATATCCTGATTTTGATACAGATGGTCCAGATCACTTGTTTTCATTCCAGAAGCGGGTTTATCAAGCACAATCAGCCCACCCCTAATCCCGATTAACCTATCAGCAAATTCGATCGCTAACGCACGATCATGCATCGCTAGCACAACAGTTTGCTTATTTGAAGTTATGGCGTTGAGGATCTCTCGCGCTTGATGCTCATCTACAGCAGATACCGGCTCGTCAGCAATTAAAACATCCCCTGGGTGAAAAAGGGCCCGGCCCACGGCGGTGCGCTGCTGTTGCCCACCCGAGAGTTCTCCGACGCTGGCGTGAATTTTATCGTCCAATCGCAGAGTGATGAGTAATGGTAGAACTAGTCGAATATCTGCCTTTAATGGCAGAAAAAGATTACGAAGGTTCCTCCAAACCGAATGCTGATGTAGTCGGCCCATATACACATTATGAAAAACACTAAGTGCCTGAACTAAGCCCAGCTCCTGCGGCACCAACGCCGCTGAGCCGCCTAGGCGAGAATAGATTAAATTCAAGAGAGTCGTTTTTCCTGAACCACTTTCACCAACTAGTGCAATGCGCTCACCGGCTTCAATGGTCAAATTGAGTTCGCGAAGTACCGACGCGCCATTATAGCCGACGTTATCTTCGCGAAGCTCGAGTAAAGACATGAAAGATTGGGCCGATTAATCTATTAGGCCAACAATCCTTGCAGTCTCTTTAATTGGCGCATAATCGGAATTTTTGGCAGAAATAAAACTCGACCGTGGAAAGGATTTTAATAAATCCGGATCACTCATCGAGAGCAACGCGCTTTGAACTTTTTTGGCAAAGCCCTTACCAAATTGTTTATCGACATCGCCTCGGATTGACCAATTATAATCAGGGTAGCCTGGGGTTTTCCAAATGACGCTGACCTTACTGGGATCAGCCTTACCGCTTTTAATAGCGCGCTTCCAAACCTTGAAGTTTGTTGCACCAACTTCATAAGCTCCAGATTGCACCAGAGCGATGGTTCGAGAGTGATTACCACTAAATCCAACACGCCTGAAAACTTGGTTTGGCTTTTTACCAAACGTCTTGCGAATGTGGAACTCTGGCATCAAACGACCGGAGGTAGAGCCCTTCGAACCAAATGTAAATGTCTTACCCGCAATACCCATGGGGAAATTTTTCGAGAACTTTAGGTCTGTACTGTTATGGGAAATAAAATAGGTTTCGAAGAAAGGGTCCTTCTTGCCCTGCGCAATTGCTTTGGATCCTTTAACAAGGTCACGGGCACGAACACCCGACAGGCCGCCAAACCACGCTAGCTGAACCTGATTGTTCCTGAATGCCGTAACCGCCGCTGCATAAGACTTCACCGGGACATAGTTGACCTGGGTTCCTAATGACTTGGACAGGTATGTCGCAACTTTACCAAAGCGCTTCCGGAGCTGGGTTTCATCCTGATCCGGAATGGCGGTAAAAACGAATGTATTGGCGGCAGACGGGTGACTGACAGAATAAAACGGCAATGTAACTATTGGAATTAGAAGGGAAGACTTCAAGAACTGCATCGATATCTCCGTATTCAATACACCTTCCCTAATAAACGAAGGTGGGTGTTAGTGGACGTTATAAAAACACAAACAAAACACACCCAGCAGGGATGCTGAGCCGTTATATAAAATTAGTTTTCTGTGGAGTAAATGTCATATTGATCACGTCTAAAACACGCGAATAATAAAACCGCGTGGTTTCCTTTGATCAAGACAGGCCCGACGGAATGCGGCATTGAAGAACCGGTGTAGAAACAACCCCAAATTCCGCGAACTGATCTTCTTTCAGAAGGATCTGCAGGCTTCACCACCAAGGCACTTTCGATGCTCAGTTGCTCCATAATATCGTACGGTATCGGTCCTACTCTGCAGCCGAATAGATAAAGCTATCAACGTTGCGGTCCTTGATATGCTGCGCTAGATCCCACCGATCTACCTGCTCGAATACTTCGTCGATGAGGCCCTCCGGTATTGGTTCACTGAAAAACCTCTCACCGCGGCTGAACCGCCCAAAGTCCCATTCCTGGTTTTCGAACGCCGCAGGTATGCAGTGGCGCCAGAGCGGCATGTAAACCTGCAGATTTTCGGTAAGTGCATTTTCAGCGCGATCAAGCGCTTTAACGTACGACCTGACCGATTCCTTGGCCATATGGTCAGGGACCCACCAGATGGTAATAAACTCATCCTCAATTATAGGGCGCATGCCAAGCTGTTTGGCCATGTCGATCTGTGGGGGCAACAGGCTTGCAGCTTCCACCTCACCAGAAATAAGGGCTTCCAGCCGGGCTGAGAACCCACCAACGTTAAGGCTGTTGATCCTGTCCAGAGGAAGATATTTTTCGAGCCGGTATGGAACGTTAAAATGGCTGCCCGCGCGCATTCCGACGGCAATCGGGACATCTGCCAGGTCTTCTGGCCGCCGTATCTGCGAGTCCGGGCGCACAAAAATTCCCCAGGGAGAAACCCCGTAACAATCTCGCACGGCGCGGCCCATGCCCGATGCCGCATTACTGATTGTTCCCCACTGGCAGGCACTCTGAATGACATTATCATCACCATCCTCGGCAAACGGCCGGTCCTGCGGGCGATCAAAGTATTCAAGGCCTTTCCAGCTGGCCTGCGTTCCTCGAAAGACCTGCATGTCGAATTCGATATCGAGGCCTTCATCAACAAAAAACCCTTCCTGCATCGCAACAAAATCATTGATGCCCATTCCCTTGGGGGCAACACGCAACGGTGTTAGCTCAGCCATAACGTCCTTCTCCCTGACAAAATTCTTAATTTGAGACCGGCAATTCTATTTCGTATGGGCAATGGCAATATTGCTAGTTTTTTTCATAAACAGAAACACTACCACCAAAATTATAGAATAGAGGCCTTACCCCGCACAACACAAGTTCGCTGTAATGGTTCTCCGTTTCCTCTATCCATCATTCCAAACAAGGGGTGAAAAACTGGAAAAATACAGCTAAATGCCTACCCGGTCGGACGGGATGGCAAACAGATCAACTAGTGCCGGCCATTTTTCAAGGCATGCCCGCAGGCCGGCGAATGTATTGACACACAGCCGTCCGTTTTCCCAGAGATTCTTCCCGTCAACTGCCACTGTATGATCAAGAACCATCCAACAAATTTCACCGGGTGGATACGCACCACACGTGTGGAAATGTAAAAAACGCGGGTTCTGAAAAACAGTGTTTGACCAGTGATCAGGATCACGGTCAGCGTCACTGTCATAGGCACATCCCGGATGTATTCCGGCATGCCACGAATGTACTGCATTTGGGTCAATACTGTATTTTTCTGATACTAGCCGATAATGCATCCGAATACGCTTGACGATATCCGGTACGCCCTGAAATTCAACTATCCGACCGGCTTCCACGTGGGCGAAGACAGGTTTCTCTATAGCAAGCGTTGCAGGTTCGTAGGGCCGCGATCCCGTCGGTGTCAAATACCGCGCGATAGCTATGCGGCCCGAAAACTGGGCCGCAAGAACTGGTTTAGGAACCCCCATGGGAAACCGTCGCACCGTAACATCAGTGCTATTGTCCCGTCTGGGGTCCTTTAAATGCCCGATAAATTCCGTACCAAGTGGGCAGGTCACTTGGATGCGATGCGCATCCAACAACACCTCGTCTACGGCTTGTTTTAAATCAAGAAACGCCTCGTATTGGGTTGTCCCATATGATGATGCCAGCATGCCCGCGTCTCGCGCATAAGACATTACACGGGTCTTCCCGTCTGCTCCATCTCCGAACCTGTCCATATCTCCAAAACGGGCAAGGTAGATTACCGCATCGTGGACAGCACTGGCCTGATCTATACGCCTTTCGTCAGATTCAGTATCGGGGCTGGCAACTTTCAACAATGTAGGTAGCATGCCCAGTTCTTTGGCCACCCTGCAGACGGCGTCCGGCATTTCAACATCATACCAACCAAGGGACGGATCCTCATGCACGATCAACACTTTTTCACCGGCCTTGAGTCGGGCACAGTTGAGAAGCATGTTTTGGCATCCCGCCGAAAGTTCCAGTTTTGTATTATTCATAAATTACTCACCTACCATGAACCCCGTCTTCTCTGCGGTAGGGAAACGCTCTCTCAAAACGTTCAATCAGATAATCACCGCAGGACACAGGCTTATCCTTCGGCGTATACCCATCACCAAAGATTTCCCTGGCATCAATCATCGTCTCGGGATTTGGATCGTATGCCAGTACGAGGGAAAGACGATCCCTGCCCGATGTATTCACGACGCGGTGAGGAGTTGATCGATAAATTCCGTCCGTCCACCGGGATAGTAAATCAGCAACATTTATAATCAGCGTTCCTGAAATTGGTGGTGCCTGGATCCATTCACCCTTGAGATTCTGGACCTGTAGCCCCCCCACCAAATCCTGGTTCAAAACCGTCAGAACGCCAAAATCCGTGTGTGGCCTCGCACCAAAATTACCCGCACTCGGTTCAGCGGACTGGCTTGGGTAATAGACGTAAGAGGCCCGGCTCAGTGGTCGGTCAGCCGTTCTCAGAAAGAATTTTTCATCGAGATTTAGACCAAGAGCAAACCCTCGCATCAAATGCTGGGCGACCTCATGCGCATATCTGAAATATTGCACGGCATGACGTTCCAGGTCGGGATTGAAGTCCGGCCATTGGTTGGGACCACGCAGAGCGTGATCATCAGGCGTTGATCCGGAGGCGTCTTGAGCACCCCAAATGAAACTTTCTTTCAGATCCGCTTCGCAACCCTCGTCCATCATCGCGCCACCAGGACCTACCCACCCACGATGTTTGAATGAAACGGCAACCGACTTTTTGACAGCGTCTGGATAACGAAAAAATTTGAATGCAGACCGCCGTGCAGCGGCAATTACCTCCTCAGGGATTCCATGTCCTTTCACATAAATAAAACCAAGATCCTTGCTCGCAGCATGAAGTGCCCGCGCAACACCTGTTGAATCCGAACCGTCACGGAGCGGCGTCATGTCAATCACGGGAATACTTTTGGTACTGGTGTACTTCGCCTCAAACTGTGACATTTGGATTCTCAGATAACTTGGTTCTCTAGCACCCAACCGCGGTTGATTGAGCAACGCGCATATCAGGGTTTGGCATAGTATCCCACGATGTCCCCTTCGGTCGTAACCCCGAGCCCATTAATACAGCGGTTGGCGTAGTTAAAGTAACACACAATCTGGTTGGCCTCGAGTATCTCACCATCCTCTATCCCTTCATTTTTCAGGATATCAATGTCTGCCCTCGTCATTTCACCCGGGTAAAGGGTCAGCTTTTCCGCATATTGCAAAAGTGCGAGATGAGAGCCATTGAACGCATCCTGTGGCCGGCGGGCGGAAAGAGCCTTCTCTATCTCTTCAGCTCTTGTTTCATCATCAATCAGATGCTTTGCATTTGCCCAGTGGTTGGCAAGCGAATACCCGCAATCATTCAGAACGGACACGTAAGAGCTTATCGTTTCCTGAAACCAGGGAGGCAGCGTGTTAGCAGCGTCATGGAGGGCGGACCGGTAAAGTGCTATATGCGCCCGCATGGTACTTGGCCGGAGGGAATGAATGCGCAGGACGTTATCGACTGTGCCATGGGGCGTCCGGGCAAGTTCCAGGGCATCTTTCAAATCGCAATCTGCCTTCGCATCTGCAATCATTTGAATCCATGCAGACATGGGAATTGATCCTTATTCAATGAAATTTTTCGACCTGTGATCTTTTTTTTCGAATCCAGTTATTCTGTTAGTGGCCATCTCTCAAGACTGCCTTTCACGACCCGGGATCCAGTCCGTCCCGGCAAGCGGAACACGGGCCATGGCAGCGGCTTCGAGGGTCAGGGCCACCAGGTCTTCCGGTTCCAGATTCAGGACATGTGATTTGCCACAGGCACGAGCCAGTGTCTGGGCCTCCAGGGTGAGTACACGCAGGTAGTTTGCGAGCCGCTGCCCAGCCGCAACCGGGTCCAGTCGCGCACCCAGCTCTTCGTCCTGGGTAGAAATCCCCGCAGGGTCCCTGCCTTCGTGATAGTCGTCGTAAAAACCAGCCGCAGATCCTATTTTTTCATACTCTGCCTGCCACCTCGGATGGTTGCATCCCAAAGCGATCAGTGCCGCCGTTCCGATCGATACCGCATCAGCGCCGAGAGCGAGGCATTTGGCGACATCGGCACCCGAACGGATACCGCCCGACACAACGAGCTGCACCTTCCGATGCATATCCATTTCCTGAAGCGCCTCGACTGCCTGTGGAAGCGCGGCGAGGGTGGGAATACCGACATGTTCTATGAACACGTCCTGGGTTGCTGCAGTTCCGCCCTGCATGCCGTCAAGCACTACCACGTCGGCGCCGGCCTTCACGGCAAGCGCAGTATCGTAGTATGTACGGGTTGCCCCGACCTTCACATAGACAGGCACTCTCCAGTCGGTGATTTCGCGAAGCTCGGTAATCTTGATCGCCAGATCATCGGGGCCGGTCCAGTCGGGATGCCTGCAGGCACTTCTCTGATCAATCTCGGCAGGCAGGGTTCGCATTTCCGCTACCCTCTCAGTGATCTTCTGTCCGAGCAGCATTCCCCCTCCACCGGGTTTGGCGCCCTGACCGATGACCACCTCGATGGCATCCGCCTTTCTGAGGTCGTCAGGATTCATACCGTAACGCGACGGCAGGTACTGGTATATCAGCTTGTCGGAGTGCCGGCGTTCTTCCGCCGTCATCCCGCCATCTCCAGTCGTGGTACTTGTCCCAGCTTCTGACGCGCCACGCCCCAACGCTTCCTTGGCATTGGCCGAAAGTGCGCCAAAACTCATTCCCGCGATCGTGATTGGTATATCAATTTCAATTGGGTTTTCCGCGAGCCGGTCACCGAGAGTTACATGGGTGTCACATTGTTCGCGATATCCCTCAAGGGGATAGCGGGATACGCTCGCCCCAAGAAACAGAAGATCATCAAAATGCGGTAATGACCGTTTTGCGCCAAAACCACGAATATCGTAGATACCAGTCTCCGCGGCTCTCTGGATTTCGTGGATGACATCACGATTGAAAAGGCTCGATTCCCGTAGCCCTGGCTTCTGTTCAGTCATAAAGTTTCCCTTTCCTAGTACGCCAAGGCATTGCCAACTTTAAAATGATAGAGCTCTCGCGCCGATCCATAGCGCGTGAAATTCAGTGCTTTTTCGTTTGTCCCCGCAACGCTGAGCAACTCGTCCAGCTCACGCACGTGTTCGTCGCGCATTTCCTTTTGCACACAATCGGCGCCGAGGGAAGCAACGTCACCCTTCACATAAATCCGCGCTTCATAAAGGGAATCACCGAGCGCATCGCCAGCGTTTCCGCACACCACCAAGCGGCCTGCCTGTCCCATGAAAGCTCCCATATGACCAACCGATCCGCTTACGACGATATCAACCCCTTTCATGGAAATTCCGCACCTTGCGGCAGCATCGCCTTCAATCACGAGAAGGCCACCGTGCGCTGTGGCGGCGGCCGACTGGCCGGCGTTTCCCTCGACGTGCACACGGCCTGACATCATGTTCTCGGCAACGCCGACGCCAACATTGCCAGCGATGGTGATGTTGGCCTGTTTGTTCATACCAGCGCAGTAATACCCGGCATGGCCCTCGATTCGGACATCAATCTTCTGATCGAGACCGCAGGCAATATTATGCTGTCCACCCGGATGGAAAACTTCCCAGGTCGATTCGCTAGCGCTGTCTGGCGGACGATGAAGCATCCGGTTGAGTTCCCTGACGCTTTCTTTCTGTAGATCTATTTTTTTCATAAATCCAATCCCTGCAGCCAGTCAGGCCGCTTCCCGTCCCCAAGTGTATACGTGCCCCGGTTCGGGCTCCCAGATTCGAGCATTTTCAATCCCGGGCAATCCTGCAAGAGACCGGTACTCAGTGGCCATAGCAACATATTCGTCGGTTTCCGCCATCGTCGCCTGCTTGCAAGCGATCGGGTCACGCAGCACGGCAAATCCGTCCCGTGTTCCAATGGCAAATGTGTAAAAACCATCCAGGTCACGCAGGGCCGCTTCAAGCGCTTCCTGCAACGTCGCACCTTCACGGAGACGCCAAGTCAGATAGCCGGCCGCCACCTCGGTATCGTTATCGGTTTCAAACTCAATGCCACAACGCTGGAGAGAGGACCGCAGCCGGTTGTGGTTTGACAGCGAGCCATTATGTACCAGACATAAATCCATACCCGTGGAAAATGGGTGTGATCCTTCCGTTGTCACCGCACTTTCGGTGGCCATCCTTGTATGCCCGATGATATGGCTGCCCCGCATGCCGGGAAGATTGAAACGATCAGACACTGTCTGTGGCAGCCCAATTTCCTTCAGTATTTCGATGCTACGGCCGATACTCATGATCCGTACATCCGGATATTGATGCTGAAGCAGCCGTCGGGCTGCCACTTCGGTGCCTTCAACCTTGAGAACAGCAACCGTGGCGTTCTGAAACATGTCGGTTTTCGTTCCCATTTCGTCGTCAAGACCGGACGCCAGAAGAGCCCATGGAAAGGTCTCGTCGCTGTGTTGAAGGGTCAGTTTGATAAACCCCTCTGCCACTTCGTCTCCGTAGATTGCAAACCCCGCACTGTCCGGGCCCCGGTCCGTCATCTCGATAAGCATTGGTGCAAACAGCTCACCCAAACGCTCTTCAAGATCAGGGTTTTTAAGATAAAGTCCGACAATTCCACACATTTTAGTCTCCCGGGCTCAAAAGAATTCCAGATAGCGATCGACTTCCCAGTCCGAGACGTGCCGCATGTACTCGGTCCATTCCATGCGTTTAATCCGAACGAATTCGTCGATGATGCCCTGGCCCAGCGTTTCGGCGAACAGCGTGTCCGCCTCAAGGGCATCGAGTGCCCGGTCGAGGCTTTGCGGTAGGACGTCGATATTCTTCGACGTAAGGTCGGCGGTGTAATGATTGATGTTCAGCGGCTCGCCCGGGTCACGTTTGTTGTCCACCCCGTCCAACCCAGCGGCAATCAGCGCAGCGGTGACCAGATAAGGATTGCAGCCGCCGTCTGCAAGCCGCAATTCCAGCCGGCCATAAGGGATACGCACAAGCGCCGAGCGATTGTTGTCGCCGTAGGAAATATAGGCCGGTGCCCAGGTTGCGCCTGACAGCGCTTCGCCGATCACCAGGCGCTTGTATGAATTGACGGTAGGCGCCGCCAATGCACACAGCGCTTTCGCATGATGAAGGATACCGCCGAGAAAATGATACCCGGTCTCCGACAGGCCCATCCCGCGGGCATCGGAATCATCCTGGAATATATTAGGGGTATCGCCGTCCGACATCGAAATATGCAGATGCATGCCATTGCCAGTACGATTGGCGTCTACCTTGGCCATGAATGAACAGATCAGGCCGAGTTCGTTTGCGATCTCGCTTCCTGCCATGCGAACGAATACATGTCTGTCCGCCGAAGTCAGGGCATCCGAATAGGTGTAGTTGACCTCAAACTGGCCGTTCGAATCCTCGTGATCAATCTGATACACGTCAAAGCCAACCTGCTGCAGAGAACCAACAAATTTCTCAATAAAAACCCGGGACCGCGATAAACCTTTATAATCGTAGCAGGGCTTGTCAAGGTTATCAGTTTCGTCCGCTACAATGATCCTCCCGTCGGTATTTTTCTTCAAAAGACACATTTCAGGTTCAATCCCCGTGTTCATCGTCCAGCCTCGTTCCGACAGACGCGCGATCTGCTGCTGGAGAACGTAACGGCTATCGTAGGGATAGGGTTTGTCATTCACGTGCCCCACACAGACAACGCGGGCGAAGCCGGGTTGCCAGGGAACAAGAGACAGTGTTGTCAGATCAGCTTTTGCCATGAAATCCGGCGAATGCGGCTCCTGCGCGAGGCCCCAGACTGCAAATCCCGCGAACCCCGCCCCATCAGTGACGATATCCTCGAGATGCCCTGCAGGAACAGCTTTGGTCTTTGCTACTCCGTGTATGTCAACAAATTGCGCAAGTACAAACTTCACATCATTGTCGGAAAGAAATTCCTTGGCATCAGAGAGTTCCATATCACTACCTTTCGCTCTGTGGGGCCTCATGGCCGGTCGCCGAGACAAACTCAGCCAGAGTACGGTTCAGCGTATCGGCCATATAGTCGCCATAACTTGGATCGGATCCAACCAAAAGGTCCGCGTCATCCGTAGCTGGCATTTTGAACCAGCAAGAGACGCCGGCCATATTGGCGAGGATCAGTTCATCCCCACCACTGGCGGCAAAATCAAATGCGCAAAGTTCACGTAAAAAATCAATACGGCGATGTCCGCGGATTGCAAATACCGCATCGTTTCGAGGAAAACAGTAAACATTCTCGACTGAAAGTCCGGCAGAAACAGAGGTGCGCGGCCGGCCGAATATGTAGAATTCCCGAACTCCCAGACGTGCAAGAAACCCGTCCGGGATTTCCGTGTATCGGAACCACCCAGCAGGTACATCGCCATAGGCTTCCGCAAGTGTGGCCTCGGCATCGGGGCCCTTCACATGAAGAAATTCAAAATTCTCCTGTGGATTTATTTCCAGGACAGTATTCATTCCGCTTTTTCCCCACCAGTGACTTTCTGCCGAAGTCCCTCTGGATCAATAAATGGCAGCCTTGCGACTACGGCATCTACCAACCTGCCGTCGCTCGCACGAATACAAAAGCCGTTACCCTGCTCTAGGACCTGATCGTCCACATACGCCATACCGATCAAATGGCCAAGGGTAGGGCTGAATGCGATACTGGTTACCCGGCCGGCGATTTCATCCACATTGATCACCAGGCTACACTCCTTTAATTCTGGGGTTTTCATCTGGTTCACAAGAGTAAAGCCAACAAGCGATCGCCGTTTCTTTGCCTTAAGTATTTCAAGGCTACGCTTGCCAATGAAAAAGTCTTTCTTGGTGTGGATTGCCCAGTGCATGGCTGCTTCGTAGGGATTGGTCAGGCCATCGGTGTCTTGGCCAACAATGATATGACCTTTTTCCAACCGCAGGAGACGCTGGGCTTCCACGCCAAACGGCCGCAATCCGAATTTGGCACCAACTGTCATGATACGATTAACGGCGGTTCGAAGTTCATTTGGTGCCATGTGAATTTCGAACCCCAGTTCCCCAACAAACCCGACACGGATCAATAATGCATCACCGCCTGCAAACCTTCCGGCACGTGCCCCGAGATATGGGAACACTTCCTCATCAAGGTTAATCTCGGTCAGTTCTGCGAGCAGAGAACGGGAACGGGGCCCGGCAACATTTACCCCTCCCAATTGCCCGGTGCGGTTAACGACCTCGACATTGAGTTGCCATTCGATCAGTCGGCGCTGGATTTCACGAAAGGCGGAATCGGATGTCCCCGATGTCGTGGTGACGTAGAAATGATCCTCCGCCCGACGAACCGCAACACCGTCGTCTGTAATGACTCCGCTTTCATCCACCATCAGCGCATAGCGCGACATGCCAACCTTCACGTTGGACATGCGCATCGTGTAGAGCCGGTCCATGAGCTCCGCTGCATCGGGACCGACCACCTCGATCTTGCCCAATGTGGAGACGTCGATAATGCCGACGTTTTCGCGAACCGAGCGTACCTCTTCTTCGATCGCCGTCTTTCTGTCTCTGCCAGTCCCGTAATATTCGGGACGCGACCAGATCCCGGCTTCCATGAGAACGGCATCGCGCGTTTCGTGAAATTCCTGTAACGGCGTGTGGCGGTGTGGTCGCAGCCGCCGCCCCGCCAGCTTGGACATGGGCACGGGGTGGAAAAACGGCCGCGCGGTGGTGCTGCCGGTTTCGTCGATCGTACGGCCCATCTTGCGCGCCAGGATACGTATCCCGTTCATGTTCGCATGCTTGCCCTGGCTCGGCCCCATGCCGATCGTCGAATAGCGTTTCAGGAGCTCAATATTGTCGAAGCCCTCGTCGGCGGCCCGTTCGAGATCCTTCAGCGTCAAATCCTCGTCGAAATCGACGAAATTCCATCCATTCGGGTGAGCGACTACCGGATAGGGATGGGAATGCGATCGCTGGGCGCGCGGTGGCCGCTCGCCATTGTCCGGGGTCGCACTCGAAGCATAGGCGGCCGCCTGACGGCCCGCATACGCGCCGTCGGCGAGTTGGTCACCCAGATTGAACACTCCATTTACCCGGCCCGCCGCGAAAATGCCGTCGGGCAAGCCGGCGGGCACGATCTGTCCCACATCCTCGTCGTAACGCATATCGCCGCCGGCCTGATACAGGTGGGCGGCCGCAGGCGCCCAGCCGACGCTCATCATCAGCCCGCTGCAATCGATCCGGCGCGGCATGGTCATATCGGGTTTCCCCGCCGCATCTGCGGTCGCCAGCACGACGCCGTCGAGCCGTCCACCGGTCGATGTCGCTTCGTACACCATACACCGGTCATGAATCGGGATGCCCCGTTTTCGCGCGTCATCTACGAGGGGGCCGCGTTCCGAACTGTCGCCGGTGTCGGCAATGGCGGCGATCTCGACACCGGCTTCCAGCAGGTCCTGGGCAGCGCGGTATCCTTCCGGATTGGCAGTCAGGACGACGGCTTTGTTGCAGGGTTTGACGGCATAGCGTGCGATCAGCCGCTGGGCAGCACTGGCCAGCAGCACGCCAGGGAGGTCGTTGTTATGGAACACGGCAGGTTGTTCGAACACGCCGGTGGCGAATACAGTCGTACGGCTTCGGATTTTGACGATGCCGTCCGACATCGTTACCGGGACCCAGTGATCGGCGTAATTTGCCGAGGCTTCGCCGCCGGTAATCACCTTGATACCCGGCGCCTCCGAAATCCGGGATTTCAAATCCTTGCGCTGCGCTGCGGCCGCCGGGTCGTTGACATGCTGGTAATCGAGGCTACCGCCGAGGTGCGGGTTTTCGTCCACCAGCGTCACCTGGACGCCCCGGTCCGCTGCCGCCAGTGCCGCCGCCATGCCGGCCGGACCGCCGCCGACAACCAGAACATCGGTATGAAGATAGCGCTTAGCAATTCGGGTCATGGGCGCGTCGGTATTGACCCTGCCGAGCCCGGCGAGGTTGCGGATGCACCTTTCCCAGAACGGAAACAACGCCTTCGGTGTATGAAAGGCCTTGTAGTAGAAGCCGACCGGCAGGAACGGCGCCATTCTGCCCAGGATTTGCCAGCGATCCCGTGCCAGCGTTCCCGAAACATTGGTCGGCCGGAGATCCATCCCGTCGGCGGCGGGCGTTACATCGCCGCGGATATTTGTCGCCGTGCCATCTTCGAACAGGGCATTGATATCGTGGTTGGCGAGGGACAGTGGACCGCGCCGACGATGATATTTGAAACTACGCCCGACAAGGCATTCGCCGCTGGCGAGTAACGCGGAGGTGATCGTGTCACCGGCGAATCCGTTTACGATCTTCCCTTCAACCTTCAACGTGATGCCTGCGTTCCGGTCTATCCATTCCAGAGGTTGCGGGGGCAGCCTGTCAGGCACCGGTTGCCTCCTCCCTGTCTACAATCCGAACAACCGTGTCGGTCCGGGTATCGCGTTCCAGGATGAACCAGATGCCGCTCGGTCCGTGATGCCACCATTCGCGCCGAATACCGGGTGCGCCGTTTACGTTGAAGACATGGTCCGCCCAGGTACCGTCGTCGCTGGCGTCCGGATCGGGTTCGGCGACCGCTTCTCCACCATAGGTGAAATCCGACACCGGGCGAGGACCAATATGAGGGCAATGCAGAAGTTTCATATTCCCCTCCCTAATGCCCCACCGACGCGGCGCCTTTTTCACCCACCAGGGTGTATTCGGCGAAACGCGACAACCGGAACGGTTCGATAAGTTCGTGGTCGCTATCGTTTGCGACGGTATATGCCATGGTCTTGCCGCTGACCGGTGTCGCCTTAAACCCCCATGTGCCCCAGCCCGCATCTAGGTAAAAGCCGCGCACCGGCGTGGTGCCCATGATGGGCGCAAAATCGGGCGTCATATCGGCCATGCCTGCCCATTGGCGCACCACCTTCACCCCGCCGAGGAACGGGAAAAGATCGAGCATCTTGTCGGCGAGGTCCTCGACGAAGTCGAAGGTCGAGCGGGTCGAATGCAGTGGTGCGCCGTCGACCGATGCGCCCATCACCAACTCTCCGCGCGACGATTGGCTAACATAGACATGCAGACTGGCGGACACGATGATTGTGTCGAGAAACGGTTTCAGCGGCTCCGACACGCAGGCCTGCAAGGGCCGGATATCGATCGGGGTTCGCAGGCCGACCATGTCGGTGATCCGGGGCGTCGATCCGGCGACACAGGACACAACTTTTTTGCAGGCGATGAAACCGCGATCGGTCTCGACGCCTTCGACCTGATCGCCGGCCACGCGGATACCGCGAACCTGCGTCTTCTGGTGAATTTCAATCCCCCGGTCGGACGCCCCGCGGCCATATCCCCACGCAACCGCGTCGTGGCGTGCGACGGCGCCGGGGGCATGATACAGCGCGCCCAGAACCGGATGCTGGCCGCCGCAATCCAAATCCATGAACGGCACAGCCCTGGCGATGTCATCGCGGTCCCATATTTCGCTTTCGATCCCGTAGTGTTTGTTGACTTCGGCCCGCCAACGCATCGTGCGAAGAGAACTGTCCGAATGGGCGAGCGTAAAATGCCCGCGCGTCGAATAGAATAGATTGAGATCCAGATCCTCGGACAGATCCTGAAACAGACGCACGCTCTCGTCGTAAAACATTACGCCTTCGGGAGTCAGATAATTTGACCGAACAATCGTGGTATTCCGACCGGTATTCCCTCCACCCACATAGCGCTGTTCCAGAACGGCAATATCTGAAATTCCATGATCTCGAGCCAGATAGTAAGCGCAAGCAAGTCCATGGCCACCACCGCCGATCACGACAACATCATAGCTCTTACGAAGTCTGTCCGGTGTTTCGAAGAATCGACAATCCGGCTTTTTCCGGCGCAATGCCTGGCTCACAAGTCGATAGGGCATCAGCCGAATACTACCGTTTTGTTTTTGTATACATGAACCCCACCTTCCATAGGACAAATAAGGTCTCCCGCCAAGTCGGGCATTTGCGCCGTTTCAAATGTGCCGGCCAAGTTTTGCATGAAACACGGTTTAGTTTGACACATGGGGTTTCTGTAGCGAACGTGTCTTCGGCTTAATTTTTCGGAAAGATTGATCATTAAATTCGACGACTTCATAGGGACCTGGCACCTCGCCGATTTCAGGCTTGTGAATGAGACTGGTACAGAAAGCAAACCTTGGCTTGAGGGTTCGAAGGGAATGTTGCTGTACGGGACCGACGGCTACATGTCTGCGATCATCTCCATAATCGACAAAACGGGCGGGAAACCCAAACACCTCGCCTATTGCGGACCGTTCGAGGTCGAGCATGATCGGGTAATTCACCGTGTGGATATGAGTAGCGAGGCACAACTTGTTGGCCAGGCCCAAACACGGCTGACCGTTTTGAATGATGGTATCCTGACCCTGACATCGTCCCCCAGCATCTATGGAGGCATCAAAAGCAAAGCACTCCTCTCATGGAAACGCACGAAACCCGGCACCGGCAAAAGCAGTTCCGTCATCAAACGCCTTCCAACCAGTTAGAACCCTGAATTCATGAAATCTGCGTTTGACGCAAATGCCCGTTAATCACCTTCGCTAAACTTATAAACGGAATCTGCGGGCGCAGACGGAAGGTAACCGAATAGGTATGATGCCCTTGTATACACTCGTCCCGGGCCATCTTTTACACGACCATCAGGGAAAGACACCAGAACATGAAAACTCGGATCACTGAAATGTTTGGCATAGAGCACCCGATAATCCAGGGCGGCATGCACTATGTGGGTTTCGCGGAATTGGCAGCTGCCGTTTCCAATGCCGGTGGCCTCGGAATCATCACTGGTCTTACACAAAGGTCATCGCAGGACCTCGCGACCGAAATAGCGAAATGCCGAGACCTCACAGACAGGCCATTTGGCGTCAACCTGACCTTTTTACCGAGCGTTGAGGCACCCGACTATCCTGCATACATTAACGCCATCATTGATGGCAACGTGCGGATTGTGGAGACCGCAGGCCGCAACCCGCAGGAACATTTGCCGCGCCTGCAGGACGCCGGTGTCAAGGTGATCCATAAATGCACATCCGTTCGCCATTCGCTAAAAGCCCAATCAATAGGTTGCGATGCTGTCTCAGTTGACGGCTTCGAATGCGGTGGTCACCCGGGAGAGGATGACATCCCCAATATGATCCTGTTGCCTCGCGCGGCGGACGAACTGGAGATACCGTTTGTCGCTTCTGGCGGCATGGCTGACGCGCGCAGCCTCGTTGCAGCGCTTGCGATGGGAGCCGACGGCATGAATATGGGCACCCGTTTCATCGCTACCCAAGAAGCACCGGTGCATGGAAATGTGAAACAGGCCATTGTCGGGGCGACCGAACTTGATACCCGCCTCGTGATGCGCCCTCTCCGCAACACCGAACGGGTGCTAACTAATCCAGCCGTCGAGCGAGTGCTTGAAATGGAGCAGCACAAAGGTGCCAGTATCACGTTTGAGGACATTGCTGATGATGTGGCCGGTATCTATCCAAAAGTCATGCTCGACGGCGAAATGGATGCCGGTGCCTGGTCCTGTGGCATGGTGGCCGGACTGATAGATGATATACCCACCTGCGCTGAATTGATTGAGCGGATCATGCAGGACGCCGAGATCCTTATCCGAAAGAAACTCAACTCCCTGCTCTAGATCCTACACAGGGTTCTGGTTTACTTATTGGGCAAACAAGTAACTTCATCCAGAAAATAGCCGCGCGGAAACTGTGGGTTACCAATCTATACCGCAGACGAATAGAGATTTTACTTCCAACGCGCATATGTTGGCTTTGCATTTCTGATTTACCGCGCACGCTCAGGTGCATCCGCAGGGTTTTTAACTGTCAGTGGCTGGACAATCCATCAGCACAGGTCATTCACCCGGCAAGCACCGGATCCGTGCCTTTGATCTGGATGCGGAAGCCCGAACGAACGTTCGGGTAGTAGTCCCAGAGTGCAAGATGGTGCGTACAGCGGTTGTCCCAGAATGCAACTGAATGTGGTTCCCAGTTGAACCGCACCAGAAAGTTCGGGTTTGCACAATGACGATACAGGTAAGACAAAACGGCGTCTCCCTCATCACGTGAAACGCCGCACATGCGGGTAGTGAAGGTGGGATTTACGTATATCAGTCGCCGGCCGGTGACCGGGTGTTTGGCTATGACTGGCTGTTCGGTAATTGGAAGGTCGTTCGTCGCCGTCCGTGCAAACGCACCTGCACCGTCATGCAACGCTGTCATCCCTTCAAGATACCGCTTCATGTTTGGAGAGAGAGCGTCATATGCGGCATACATACTCGCAAACAGTGTATCCCCACCCCCGTTCGGCGGCACAGTATGGATATAGAGAATGCTGCCCATCAGCGGCGTCTCGAGGCACGACTGATCGGTGTGCCACACCTCGTTTCCGGATACTGATTTCGAATCCTTGTCGAAATGCAGGGCACGAACCTCGGGATGGTCGCCGAGTTGCTTCGAGTTGGTCCCATCTCCACCGACACTGACATGCAGCTTGCCAAAATGGGCGCCAAGAGCCTTCTGCGTTTCATGCGTGAGTTGTTGATCCCGAAAAAACAGGACCTGATGCTCCATCAGGGCGTCGTGGAGATCCCGGACTAACGCTGGGCTCAGTGGCTCGGTCAGGTTGATATCGCCAACCAGCCCGCCGATATTCGGTGCCACCGCCGTTACACTAATCATCTCGTATGCCATGTCCATTACCCCAGTGTGAATGTGGGTATCCCTCTACCAATGCTAACGATGACTCCAAATCTATAGACAGGCAAGTGCTGCCGTTTATACGCTACCGGTGCCTGGCCCGGAAGGGCCACAGTTAACGCCGTTTGTAAAACCTCATTCAGGCTCATCGGAGTTTGACAGCAAAACGGGCGCTATCAGCTCCTCGACACGCATGGAAGTTCATGACACCCTCAATAATCCTTCTTGAATTCTACAGCTGTAAGAATATTGATATTCCTGCATTTGGCCGAAAGGAACACCCATGGCAATTCCACCACAGAATCCGGAGCCCGTGGACGCGGCGGCACGAAGGGCAGTAACTCCGGTAACCGTTTATACCTTGGACAGCCTGCCCACCTACGACCAGAATTTTTATGAGATCGTGCGCAGCAACATGAGCCTCGTCGACGAACTTACTATTCCAGTCCGCGGTGCGCGGGTCTTCGATGTGCCAGCAGGCCATCTGTTTCGTATCATCAGCATCGATGGTCCACAGGTGGGTGATCTAAATCTCTGGAACGCTAATGATCTCTCCGAGAGGTTTTATAGTGGCAAGACCCGGGCTCTGCACGCAACCCACGTCAGCACCGGCGATCGATTGTGGAGTACGATGCCGCAACTACGCCCGATGGCCACCATCACACATGATACGCTGGATTGGTACGGATACGACGAATTTGGCGGTGGCGTCCATGATGTAATTGGTACCCGCTGCGATCCCTATACAAAACACCTTCTGACGGATGAGAATTACGACTATTGCTGTCATTCAACTCTCACCCGGGCACTTGCGGACGCAAAAGGCATGTCGCTGGCTGCTGCTGAAGCGCACGTACATGATGTCGTGAACGTATTTATGTGCACGGGTTATACGCGCGACACGAACCAGTATTTTATGAAATCAAGCCCGGTAAGGCCAGGCGATTTCATCGAACTATTTGCCGAGATCGATTTGCTGGCAGCACTTTCCACCTGTCCCGGTGGAGATTGTGGTGCCGGCCATTCCAGTGACGCAGCCCAGTGCTATCCATTGCGTGTTGAATTTTACCAGCCGCAGGAGGAAACTATAGCAAACTGGAAACCGGCGCCAAGTAATGGTTACAGTGGTAACCACGGAGCCAGTTGAAAGCATTGCTGAGATAGTGAAGTCTGGGATGTGAGATGAAACGATTTGACTGCTTCAAGGCGATTGCCGGCTCAATGACCGATGAGCTCGTGATCACCAACCTTGCCAATACTGCTAACGAGTGGCGGACGGCGAGACCGCATGACGGGAACTTCTACTTCGTAGGGATGGGTATGGTGACACCCTATGCACTAGGTCTTGCCCTCGCATTACCCCATCGCCGGGTGCTCGCGCTGGACGGCGACGGAGGGATCCTTTTCGAACTCTCGGTCCTTGGCACACTCGCCCAATCCGCTCCACGAAATCTATGTGTCGTTGTCTTGGATAACGAGGGCTACGTTTCGACGGGCAAGGGCACTCACACCGCGTCCCTATCGGCCGGCCCGATCGACATCCCCGGTGTGGCGCGCGCGTCTGGCATCAAGAACGTCCACGAAGTGCGCACCGTGGACGATTTCGCCAGCGCTGTAACTCAAGGACTGAATGGTGATGTGGGCCCAACAGTGATTGTCGCCAAAGTCAACAATGAGCAGGAGTTTGTAGGCACTTCGCTAACTGACGGCAAAGAGAACAAGTACAGCTTCGTCCGCCATATCGAGCAACTCGAACAAACCACCATCCTTAAACCCTCGGCGCGAGAGCACGGTGAACCACCCCAGCCCGATCCGGTATTCACGCCCGTCAACGAGGAAGACCCATTTGGGGAAGTACTATTCGATGGGCTACGCGAGAACATGATCGATTTTGTTATAGGCCTTCCCTGTAGTGGATTTTCTGACACCATTCGCCGCTGTATTGATGACCAGTCGATGCGATATGTGCCAGTGGCTAATGAAGGCACCGGGATCGGGATCTGTGCGGGTGCCTGGCTTGGGGGCAGAACCCCAGCAGCAATCATCGAGAATTTTGGCCTTTATGCGGCAACCTACCAGCTTATGCGTGGGCATTCCACTTTCGGGATACCAACACTGCTGGTAACCGAATATAGGGGAGATGCTGGGGAGACTGAGTTCTTTGGAGATTCCGGCGACATGACCGAACCTCTGCTTGAAGCCGCCCGAATAAATTACCGTCTTGTCCGTCACCTGTCGGACCTGAAGCCGGCAATCCGAGATGGTTTGCGGTGGATGAATTTCGGGCTCCGGCCCTATTCGGTCCTGACCAGCTTCGACATTACCCGGCCGATGCCATAAAATCGCCAAAACCCTCCGGCGATTTACAGAAATCCGCAACACTTTAGATGTCGAACTAGGAAACCAGAACAGTCGCGTAAACCCCACCCAGCGGACGATGAAACAATGGGAAGCTGGCCTCGCATACCTTTGCCATGTGCTTCGCTAGCAGCTAACGGTGGAAATTAAAAAGTAACCAATTCCGCAAGGAGATCGGAAGTTCTTCAGATTGACTTCGCATACGGCCGCGGTATGGAAAGCATTTAAAGACCTAAAATGCGCGGGCCATAATTTAAAATATCGTTCCCGTGAAAATAGGGGTGGAAATAGGGTTTTCTGATTATCGCGATCCAAAGGCCCCACATTCCATGAGCCAAATGTTCTGCTGATCAACCCTCTCGGTTCAGTCGGATCACCTAGCCAGCAGGACAAGGAAGGGTGCCCAAGAATTATTCACTAGTGGTGTAAAAAAACTAACAATCATAGCAACGGTGCCACCTCCTCGAGGAAACATGCAAGCCGTGCCTTCTGATCGTAGGACGTGAAGCGGATAATCCTCATCCAGGCACCCGCTGTTGAGGTCGATTTGAAAGACTGAACAGAAACTGCTGAGTTGGCCGAGGGCGGATTATGTTAGGATTTAAACTGATCCAGGGCCTCTTTGTCACGTGGTGTGTCGAGGTGTTTGGTTCCACGTTGCTTGAGAGGAAACTCCGTTGCCTTGTGTTCGACGTCTGTGGCCGCCGCATGCGCGTATCCCGCGTCAGCATAGATGACCGAGCCCGTCACCCAATCTGATTCTGCTGTTGCTAAGAAAATTGCGGGACCTGTGATGTCTCTCTCAGTGCCAAGACGTTTGAACGGGATCTTGGCTATTCTAGTCTGGCGTGCCTCTTCGGTGTAGGGTGTTGAATCGGTTGCACCGCGGGCCAAACCAACACACCTGACACCGTACTCTCCTAGGGATTGAGCCAATCCGTAAGTCAGGGCGTCTACGCCACCGCGGCAGGCACCCCAGGGCACAGAACCGGCAGAGCCCATTTTTCCGACAATCGATGTAATGTTGATGATCTTGCCGTATCCGACCCGAGCCATTTCCTCGCCGATATATTGGCAGGTAAGAAAATAGCTCTTTAGGCCACGGTCCATACATATATCCCATTCGGGTTCGCGGATATCGAAGAGAATTCCGTGACCGCCTTCCATAGCGGTATTCACAAGAACATCAACACGGCCATAAGTCTCCATGATGTCGTTCGTCATGGCGAGGGTCTGTTTGCCCATGGTAATGTCCCAAACTCCGGTCGCAACCTCGACCGCATTATTATTTCTAATGTTGGCAGCGGGATCTTCTATAACGTCTGTCCGTTCCTCCCAATCCTGCAGATAAAGCTTGGCTCCCTCTTCGGCATAGGCTTCAGCAACCGCGCGACCAAAATATGACCCCGCCTGTGTAATAACTGCGACTTTGTCTTTTAATCTATCCATCAAATATCTCCGCTGAAAAAGGCTGTGCAGGTGTCACCATGATTACATGCTTATTCGACAGCGGCAGAATCTCGTGCACGCTCCATCACAACAATGCGTTTCAGAATTCGGACTAGGTTTTCCGCATCTGTAATACCAAGCTTAGAAACAATATCATCATTCAAACTCTGGGCCTGCTTGAGCAGCGGCTTAACCGCACGTTTCCCGGCAGGCGAAAGACGGATCTCCACTGCGCGCCGGTCTTTTTTTGACCCACGTCTTTCAACTAGACCGCTGGTGACCAAATTTTCGATAATCCTGCTAAGAGTAGGTTGTTTGACCTGCATCATCTCCGCCAATTGGCCCAGCGATAGATTATCGTTGTCAACAAGGGTGACCATGACCCGGAAGTCATTTCTTGAAGATTTTTCGTTAGCGGCGAAAGAGGTGACGTGGCGGGTTAACAAACTATGTGCGTGGGCAAGCAGGTACGGAAAAAATCCAAGTATAAATGGTAAGTTGTCCGTCTCCTCCGCGTCTGTTTCCGGGCAAACACCTGTATTCTCCACCATTTGATCCTGCTAATCGTCAATTTTGGTATCGAGCGTGGCTGGCGGCACCACCGGCTTGCCATCTTTCACCTTCATGCTTTTTCTCGCTTTTGCCGAGTCCTGTGACGTCATGCGCTTGAGGGGATTTTTGGTATAAATGGTTATTTCGATGTTCGTCCCATGTCCAACATTCTTGTGAGAAACTCCGCGCGGGATAACAGTCATCTCTCCCTCGTTGATGGTAATCGGTCCAGTTTCACATTCTAGTGTCCGCGACCCCTGATACTGAAACGCCCATTCATCCCCGCCTAGATTGCGATGCCACATGCCCTGTTCGCGGTCGCAGTTTGCCACTTCGATAATCATATCTTCGTTGGCGTAAAGGACCAAAGGCATGTATCCGTTAACCATATCCACTCCAGTAACAACCCCGTCCTCGAAAATATCATTAAGTGATATTTTCTCCATCTTGCGACCACCCTCGCCGCTGTTTTTTAGCAACTCCTCGTCTCGTTCGATTTCGTAGCGTTTTTCTGTGCCGTCTCCCCACTCAGAAACCGACGGACCCCAATAGGTAACGAGTTCCTTAACTTTTTTTCCCATCTGTATCTCCTGATCACCTGTTTTTCAATTTCGGATTAACCTTTGCAACGCAAATTCGGCAGTAGCATGGAACTGTCGTTTTCGTCTGGATTACCCATAGAAATCAGTATGACTTCAGTGCAATTTAAACGTAATTTACATGCAATTTCAATATTTTCATTTTCAATCAACTCAACCAGTGTTAATTTTTGTTATACGCAGTCGGCAAATGCGGACGGTAATCAACTGCAAGAATGGAAAATACTAAAATGCCAGGTAGAGCATCCATAAATTTTGTCATCAAGTGTTAAATGGCGAAACAGTTTAAGTCTGGGCTGAGAGCCTCGGTTGGAATAGTTGGCGGCGGCCCCGCTGGACTTATGACTGCGATGGAACTCGGATGCAGAGGCGTGACCTGCACGATTTTTGAAGAAGAAACTGTCCAGCCATGGCTTCCGAAAGCGAACTCCTCCACAGCCCGAACGATGGAACATTATCGGCGTCATGGCATCGCTGAAGAAATACGTGATGTTGGTTTGGCCGAGGACCACCCTCAGGATATCGCCTATTTTACACGATATGGTACGGGCTATGAGCTTGCACGACTCCAAGGTCCCAGCCGACGCGAGGCTCGCCAGTGGTCGGGCGTTAAGAACACTGATTGGCCAACACCTGAACCTGTTAGTAGATCCAACCAACTCTTTATTGAGCCTGTTCTGCGCCGCGCAGCTCTCAGTCACCCCAGTGTTGAGCTATTACTGGGCCATAGAGTCACTGAGGTTTCTAATAACCCGAATTATGTTCTCCTCGATGTAGAGAACGTCAAGACTGGGTCGGCACAAAGGTTCAAGTTTCTTTATGTAGTAGGCTGCGACGGTGCACGAAGCTCTATCCGTAAGGGAGTTGGCATAAGTCATGAAGGCATCACTGATGAAGAACGCCACTTCATGGGTGGCCAGATGCTTGCCACACGACTTAATGCGCCCGCCTTTTACGACATCCTCCAAGGAGAGCGAGCTTGGCAACACCTAGCTATGAACCATCAGCGACGCTCTATTATGGGAGCTCTCGACGGCAAAGGATTATTCACCTTTCACACACAACTTCCGGAGGGCGTAGAGGCTGACGAAGATTGGGTTCACCAGTCTCTAGCCCTGACCGTCGGCTGCGATTTCCCATACGAGATAATGGCAATGGCCAAATGGACAGCCGGAATGACGCTGGTTGCTGAAAAGTTCCAAATTGGAAGAATATTTCTTGTCGGGGATGCAGCCCACCTCTTCACACCTACGGGAGGCTTGGGTTACAACACCTCAATTGAGGACGCCGTTAATCTTGGTTGGAAATTAGCGGCTGCCTGTAATGGCTGGGGCGGATCAGAACTTCTGTTAAGTTACGAAAGGGAACGTCGCCCCATTGCTAAACGCAATACAGAATTTGCCCGCTCTCTCGCCAACAATCTTGGTCGTATCCATATCTCACCAGAACACGAAAAAGATACAGAAACGGGACGGTGGAAGCGTCAAGAGTTAAGCACAAAACTCCAACACCATGCTGAACTAGAATTCAATACACAGGGCATTCAACTCGGCGTACAGTATTGTACCTCCCCCCTTGTCTCGAGCGGTATAGGTGCACCGCCCGTCGACGATCCACATATTTACATCCCGACGGCAACACCTGGTTGCCGGGCACCCCACCTCTGGCTGGACCAAACCCAGTCAATTTATGACGTATTCGGACCCGAATTTACCCTGATTCAGTTGAACCACAATAAAGACGTGCTGCCAATTATCGAGGCTGCTTGCTTCCTGGGGATCCCCATGCAGTCATTTCAACTGAAAAACGAAGAGGCCCGAGAACTTTATGGAGCGGATTTAATCTTGGTCCGTCCGGACAATCACGTCGCATGGAGAGCAAACGAACCGCCATCCGATCCAGAACTCCTCCTCCATCAAGTCATCGGCGAATCATTACAAAATTCAAGTTAATGAGATTCAAACTACCATTACAGGAAAATTTTCAATAGAAATTTTGACTGTCAATGATCATAACAATGGCGCTAACTCATCGAGGAAACGTGCAAGCTGCGCTTTTTGATCGTAGGACGTGAAGCGGATAATTATAGTCTGGGCGCCCACCGGTTCGTAAGCGCGTATCCGTTCTGCACATTCTGCTGGATCGCCATAGGCAGTCCATACATTCACTTTCCATTCCGGCCAATCGGAACTGTAGTACTCATCAAGGAAGCGCTTGCTTTCTGCATAAGCCACCGTTTTATCATCGTTCAGGTTGAGATTGAAGTAGATAGCGTTTTCCAGTTGGGCAACATCCCGACCGTAACATTCTGCGGCGCTGCAAATTTCCCGCCATGCGCTGTCAAACTGCCCTGGTGTGGCACCAACGGTCATCCAACCGTCCGCAAGACGAGCGACCCGGTCTACCTGCCGGTTAATGGTACCAGAATTTCTTGTGCCGAATACCCACGGGTTGTTCGCCAACCAAATTGGCGGGCAGGGTTTCTGCACCGGCTGCGGGCGCACTGCGATGCCATCGAAATTAAAGAAGCGTCCGTTAAAAGTTGCAGGATCTTCTGTCCACAACGCCCGCAGCACCTCGATGCCCTCCTCCATACGGGCAACCCGTTCAGTTGGATCAATTTGCATCGCACCGTATTCGGATTCGAAGTCACCCGCGATATTTCCATTCGTGGGTCCACCGCCGATACAGGCCGTTAACACCGTGCGACCGTCGGCAAAGCAATCGAGCGCGCCCCATTGTGCGGCAAGCACTACTGGATGACGAAGCGGGAAACTCGCCATGCAGGCTGTACCAAGCCGGCAAGTTTTTGTGCGCACAGCAAGCGCAGACAGAAGTGTGACGGATTCAAGCCGTGGTTTGGCAAGTAAATTGTCGCCGACCCAAAGACTTTCAAATGTGCCAGAACCTTCAGCCTGCTCAGCGAGTTCAAGTAGTTCAGGCACAGTCGTCGCGCCGAAGACGACACCTTGATTGGGCAACAGTAGTCCTAGCTTCATGCATTCGTTCCTGTTTTCTTGATGTGTGCACTTTATACGAAATAGGATCAGCCAGTGAACAGGATCAAGATTATTTCCCAAATCGCGTGTTCCACCGCTCGAGCTTCCTGACGATTACCCCCTGGACTTCAGCCAGATTATCTAGAGCCACACACAAGCCCTCGAAGCAATGGCAGGAAGCCCTCCCGCTGCCTTCTCTGCGAAGTTCGGAGTGAACCAAGGGCCCGGCAGTTTGGAGGATGAACGCGACTAAAGGAGATTCAAAAGACAGGTGGATCAGCCGCGATGTCTGGTTTACCGTTTTTGATTACTCAGGGTTTATGCATCCAATGACGTCGATATTTGCCACTGTTGAGAACACTAGAGTCTACTTTCTTGTCGCCGCACTCCTCGCCATAGCGCAGTTATGGGCCGCTGCCGCACGCTCTTCTGACACAGAGGCTTTTAAAATAGCAACAAACTATACCGTCAAGATAAAGGCCTCAGTCCGTTATCCTTTTATCGGAGACAGGCGGGCACCAGAACGATGACAGGCAAACCAAGCATCTAGGTTAATTCCTGACTTATTTTCGATGATGGAAGCAGACCTCCCGTTTCACGTAAAATATAAGAGCTGCAGTTGTAAAAAATGTACCAGTCTATTGGAGAAAAATTTTGAGGGGCTGATGCAATCGCACCCCCTAGCGCTATCCCATCACCGGTCGTTTGGGCTTTTCCGTATAACGCCGGCTCATCATTTACTGCCGGTAGCACGCAGAACAGCGGCGGGACTGACCGGCACCGAGAAGAGATTTTGCTCCTGTTCAATCGACATCTGCCCTACGATTCTAGAGATAGCGCCGACGATTGCAGGAGCGGCCGGCAACACTGCTCCCTCCCCGACACCTCTCACCCCGAGCGGATTGGTGGTTGGCGTAGACTGTACATGATCGAGGCGAATTTTAGGCGTTTCCATCGCGGCCATTACCAGATAATCGGCGAGCGTTCCTGAAACCAGCTGCCCGTCTTCATTATATAAAAGCTCGGACACCATCGCGCATCCCATCCCGTCGACCGCGCCGCCGATAACTTGTCCGTCTACGATCATCGTATTTAGCATGCGCCCGGCATCATGCAGGATGTAGTAGTCGATAACTTGATAATCTCCGGAATGCATATCCACAGCGACTTTTGCTGCGTGAGCCGAAAACGCGAAGGTTAGTGTTCCTTTCGAATCATATATAAATTCATCCTCCAGTGCCGTCGCCCCGGCATAAAGAGGGCCACCCGGCATGAAGGCCTGCGCGATGCTGGCGAGCGTCAGACCGGTCTCTGAACCGTCCTGAATCAAAATGCAGCCCCCTTCAATTGTGAGCTCGCGTGCCGGGCGCTGCAACAGCGTGCCGGCATGGCTGAGAATTCTGTCGCGAAGCTTTTCCGCAGCACCGGCTACGGCATTTGCGCCGATCACCGCGCCGCGGCTCGCGAACGCGCCGCGACCGAACGGCAGCAAGTCGGAATCGCCGAGCGAGACCGTCACATCTGCAAACGGAACACCGAGAATTTCGGCACAGACCTGGGCATAGGTCGTCAACTGGCCCTGACCCTGGGACGTCATCCCGGATGCGACGGCAACCGCACCAGAGGGATCGAGCCGTACCCGGGCGGATTCAAACCCAACAAACCCAGTCGTTTCAATCCCGCAGGCGAAACCCCACGCCACGCTTCTGCCATCAGGCAGTATTTCGACGTGGTCATGATAGCCGCTAGCGTGCTCAGCTCGACGGATCATCTCCACATAATCTCCACTTTCGAAGCGAATATCAGGACCTGCATAGGGGATGCTCGGCGTATAGGGCATATCCGCCAGCGCAACGACATTACGGATGCGGACCTCGGCCGCAGAAATACCCACATCCCGTGCGATCAAATCGAGCATCATTTCGAGTGGGAACGTCGCTTCGGGCTGGCCGGCGCCTCGATAAGTTGCAAGCGGCGTCTTGTTGGTACCCACGCAACGGGCCCTAAAGTCAATATTTGCTATCCTGTAAGGGCCCGCGCACTGACCGGAGGCAACATCGGTAGTAATAATTCCACTGGTAAACACATACGCGCCGATATCGGCTACCAGACTGCCACGCAAAGCCAGAACACGGCCAGTATCGTCGTAACCGATTTCAATATCGGTCTCGATGGCGCGCGAATGGGTCGTAGCCTTAAGGTTTTCCGAGCGATCCTCGATCCATTTTACTGGCCGGGAAAGCAGACGGCTGGCATAACTCACGATGATTTCTTCGGCATATGGCCGCGATTTGGCACCGAAACCACCACCCACATCTTCCGCAATAACGCGAACATCGTACTCCGAAAGACCGAGTATTTCGGCGAGATTGTTTCGCACATTATAATGGGTTTGGGTAGAAACCCAGACGGTCAGCCGATTGCGGTCGATATCGAAATCCGCAAGGCATCCCCGTGTTTCCAATGGCAGGCCGGTTTGGCGACCGAACTGAAACGATCTTTTTATACGTCTTGGCGCGCCAGCCATGGCTGCGTCCGCATCGCCGGCCGTGTTGGCGATTTCGGCAGCTATATTATGAGGCCAGTCATCATGAAGCTGCACAGCATCGGGAGCAACGGCCGCGGCGGTCGTCACCACGGGCGGCAAGGGCCGGTAATCGACCGTGACCAGCACCGCAATATCTTCTGCGGTATACCGATCTTCTGCAATCACCAGCGCAACAGCTTCACCAACATGCCGTACACGGTCTGTGGCAAGCAGGTCGGGTTGGCCGCCCCGGATCGCCGGATTCCAGAACCGCGATATTAGCCTTTTATCAATTAAATGAAAATTTTCAGCCGTGATGACGGCCAAAGCCCCGGCAGCAAGTGCTGGTTCGATGTTTATCCCGACAATCTCAGCATGCGCCATCGGGCTGCGAACAAACACCGCATGCACCATCCGGTCGAGATGAATATCGTCGGTAAATTTCCCCCGGCCGCGCAGAAGCCGCGGATCTTCGGCACGTACCGGCGATCCGTCCTTCAAAAAAGTGGTCCCTTGTGGACCATGCCCCCATCAGCCGTCACGATCGTGCCCGAGGTGTAGGACGACAGATTAGACACCAGAAGCACAGCCGTGTTAGCGATCTCTTCCACCTTTCCCGCACGTTCGAAAGCGAACGGGGTCAGAAATTCATTGTAACAGCTTTCGTCAACCCATTTGTCGCGCGCGGGTTTTTTAATCATTCCGACAACCTTCTCCGTGTTAAATAGTGCGGCCGTCATTTTGTCACCGAAAAGGACGTGGTTTGCAAGCCGTTAACGAACTGACCGGTATGTAATTTGCGTCGTGTTTCAGATATGAAGCGACAGGAGAACATTATCGAAATTAATGTGTAACTGGGATTTTGGACAGAAAATTGGAATAATCTATAAGCTATTGTTTTAATTTGATAAATGGCGGAGAGGGTGGGATTCGAACCCACGGTACCCAGAAGGCACAACGGTTTTCGAGACCAACGGATATAATCTAAATACCTTGATTTTCCTCACCTTTTTGAACGTGTGGGTCAGTATGTGGGTCAGTCACGTTACCAAATCCCTAGTTTTGCGTAACAAAATGGCGGAGAGGGTGGGATTCGAACCCACGGTACCCAGAAGGCACAACGGTTTTCGAGACCGCCCGATTCAACCACTCTCGCACCTCTCCGTCTCCATAGGTTTATATCGAAAATTGGTAAGTTGGTAGGGGATACCAAAATTTCTAATTCGTTATCCATATCCCTATTTCAAACTTTTTTACTCATTGGAGGTTTTCAAGGGATGCAAATGACTAAATAGAAGTAATTCAAGTTTCCTAGACTATATCGATAGGTTTTCCCACATGACTATACGGATGGGAATACGACTGCACCAAAGTTGGATATGGGTGAATAAACATTACCAACAGGACGAGGGAGTATTTTGCCCTCACACGATATGACCATGATGCAATCCGTTTCATATCGTGACCGTAGTTTCAGTAGAGAAGTAACTCGCATGGATTTGGATAAGAACCCAGTGGTGCTGAGTGAATGGGATATCGGATTACCCACCCAACTCTCTAACCGTAGACGTGATGGTACTTGGTTAGAAAAGTTTCTCTGATTGCATATGTCTCTGAAGTCACTGGACTCAAGAGGACATGCTGTTCCTTGAGTAGGTTCAGTATGTCCAGAAATCACTACCTCAAGATTATCAAGTTCAAATTATATTAAGGTACTGATTAAAACCAATAATGAGGTTTGAAATGAATCGAGTCCAACGAATCCAAACATTTCTAGAAAATTAAAATTCTCCAGACTCATACCTAAATGACCTCTTGAAATCCATCCATCAGGGTTACCAACAAAACCTGATTCAAGAACACCTAAATAGAATCGAGTGAGGAAACCAGATTTGGATTCTGACTAAGGTTTCTCCTTTCGAGTATCTAGTCTGACTTCCTTACTCACTTAGACACCCTCTAGAACGATGCTGGAGGTTGCTAGAACATCCCTCTCGATATTTTCTATGGGATACACCATCACAGACAATAAACGTCTGGATGGACTGCTAAATGGATTAACAAATGAACCCTAAAATTGACCAACTAATACAAAAATACAAAAGAGAAAAAGAACCTCTAATCCAATTGACCATCATTGGTTCCATCAAGTCTGAAATCGATAAATTGGCAGTCGAACTTGCACGGAAAATCAAGTGACTAACGGGTTAGAGAAAACCTCACACCAACGGAGAACCTATATGACAAAACACCCTTACCAGACCTGCTTAAGAATGCCGCTGACCCTCAAGGAAGACATGACCACCATCTGTGACCAGTTCCAAATCAACGAGAGTGACCTAATGAGACGTGCCATCGTGGAGTTCGTCACTAACATCCAACAGAACCCGAATAGCACCTCACGTCATATGTTTCTCTGAAATAGGCATGCACACCTCTATGCACTATTATAAAAATCTCACCCACAACTCAGGATGGACTACAAAATGGATATTCATCTGATCGTTAAATTAAAGTCATCGTATGAGGCATGGCACGAAGTCTTCGTAAATGATGCCGAGAACCGCTCGAAGATTTGCGATGAAAGTCGGACACTTTTCGGTAAGGCAGATGACGCTACCGCACTGGTGACATTGTTCGACGTCGATATGGCGGCGATGGGTGCAATGATGGAAGATCCAGAGTTCCACAAATTGACCGAGGATATTGTTATCGAGCATATCCCGTATTCAATTACGCCTCTCGCACCTCCTGCGTAATTCATCTTTTCAGTCATTCGAGGTCACACTCGGACATCCCTCGGATATGACACCAATACAGACCTCTCAGACACCATGCTGAGGGGTCTTTTGCGTTGAGGTCGAGAAGGTATCAAAGAAGGTGCATGGGTGTTCCATCGAGTGGGTCTAAATCTGCAGGGTAACGGAATGAAATCCTGACCCATGAGTTCTTTGTACGGGGATTTCTGTTCTCTCTACCCATTCCGAATATTCTCTGTCAGAATTTCCGTATGAAACGCATCCTCGCACCCATACTCCTACTGGTCTTTCTGTTTCCTTCGCTCGCACTGAGTGAAGAAGTGGTTGATTACGATGACTTGGTGGAACGAGATGGTCTTTTCTACAAGAAATATACTGATGTTCCGTTCAGTGGAAAAATAACAACGGGCAGTGAACAGGGAAGTTTTAAAAAGGGAAAGAGAGA
>JAYZQT010000061.1:0-24296 GCA_036136335.1 Pseudomonadota bacterium | reverse complement strand
GACAAGCAGGGCCTATTAGAGGCGTGATAGCTGTTTAAAATGGTAATTAAACTTGGAGGATCCGTCACCGTTGCGAGTTTGGTGAGGTTTTATGTTTAACCCCCACTGAACAGACTTCGGTTGAAAATCAATTATGCAATGCACCGGGGTGAATCACGACCCCTTCAAGTTTTTCAACATACCGCAAAAAGTTGTATTTGTCTTCGACACCGTCGGTCGGCTTTCGATCTTCCCAATTCCCGGGATATTTCTTGAACGGGTCAATTTTGGCGATGATGTAAGCCATTTCCTCGCCATCCCATGAAGCCAAAAACCTATCTCTGAACTCATCGAGCGTCCGGGTAGTTGCTGCATTAAGACATCCTGCCCCCTCAGCCATTTTGGCCAAATCCGTGTTACGGGAGGTATGGGTCGGAGGCCCACCGATATTCTCGTAGATACCGTTGTCCATGACCACGACCGTTAGATTGGGCGGTCGTTCGTTCCCAAGGGTGCACATAGCACCAGTGTTCATCAATACCGAGCCATCACTTTCCAGCGCCAAGATACGCCGGTGGGGCAGAGATACGGCCATACCGAGCGCGGTCGTGGTAACCGAACCCAGGGTGCCAGTGAAAAATGTGTTGTTGGCGGGTTTATAATTCCACCAATCATCCCATGTTGCGCCGATTGACGTTGTAACCAAGTCTTCCGGGGTCACGCAGGGCGCAATGCTCTTGATAACCTCAATTCTTTCCATAACCTGATATCTCCACACACTCGCCCGACATTACCAGTGCGACCGGCCACTGGCTTGAATTTGAGTGATTAATTGCTTTTTGGATTGATGATTTTATGTCCTCAATTTTCCGCACCACACGCCATGGGATGCGGACCGCGTCCAAGATCGGTTCCATCGTCTGGGCGTGGTTGTGGCCCCACCAGTTTTGCTCACCCAAATCACCCCGGTAGCACATAATCATGACCATGGGTAAGGAGTGGCAGTACGTTGAGCGAACAATCGGCTCCAATGCCTGGCGCAACCCGGAATTCTCCATAATCATCACGGCCTTTTTGCCACTCAGGTACGCACCCGTGACAATACCCGGCAATTCAGCTTCATTGGAAACTGGTATATAGCGGATCTCGTTATCCCTAGAACAAGCTAAATAAATACTGGCGAGTAACGATTCCGGTAGCGCGGCCACTATGCTGACACCGGCCTCTTTTAACCCCTCCAAGAAAACTGTTGCGAAGGGCGAAATCGCCTGTGCCGACCCGCTGGGACGATTGCCACCGGCCTTCTCTATAACCGCCTCTTTCGGCGGCGATGACGCGAGAGGCTTTGTCAATGCAGAATTCGCGTCATTCGACTTGTGATTTGTCATTATTTTGGTCCTTGATCTGGCAGCATTGCCGTCAGAATTTTCTCTGATGTCAACGGCAGGCTGCGAACGCGAGTGTTCGTCGCGTTGAACACGGCATTCGCTATTGATGGCGCTACTCCAATCAATCCAGGTTCGCCAATGCCACGGGCGCCAAATGGACCGGACGGCTCGGGGTTCTCCACGATAATCGGATGTATTTCGTAAGGTACTTCGTGGGCGCCAGGTATCTTGTAGTCCATAAAGGTCGGATTACTCAGCCGACCATCCTCCCAAACAAGTTCTTCATGCAACGCATAGCCGAGGCCTTGCGCAAAGCCGCCCTGAATTTGACCTTCCACCGCCGACGGATTGATCGCCTTTCCAACATCATGAGCCAGCCAGGCCCTGGTGACACCCGCCAGGCCAGTCGTTTCGTCCACCTCGATTTCGATCACGTGCGCACCGAAAAGATAGACACCCAGGTTTGAGAAAGGGAACCCGCTCATTACTGTTCGCTTTGGATCGAAGGCCTCGCCGTCATACATGAATGTACTTTGACCTATAATGGGACCGCCAGCGCCGTAGAGTGAGAACATCGAAACGTCAAAGAAACTGACACTGACGTCGGACCCGGCAATCTCGACTTTGCCACCCGGAACTAACTCGAGGTCCTCGGCATTGGTCTCCAGCATTATCTCGGCGGCCTGCAATATTTTCTCGCGAACATCCACCGCCGCATCACGCACGGCTCGACCCACCATATACGTGGTACGACTGGCAGCAGTTCCCCAGTTGTAAGGAGAGCTGTCGCTGTCTGGAGCAACAAAATTGACTTGCCCAACGTCAATCTGCAGGGCTTCACCGCAGATTTGAGCCAAAGCCGTGTCGGATCCCTGTCCGTAGTCGACTGCACCGGTTGAGAGAACGATACTGCCATCTTCGGCTAAACGGACGATGGCACCGGTGGATAGTAATCCGCAAATGTGGGAGAAGGCCGAAACGCCGATGCCAGTCATTCGACCGGAACCGGGGTTCGCGCTGCGTTTAGCGGCCCAACCGGACTGATCACGCACTTTCTCTATGCATTCGGACAGGCCGCAGACCTCGACGGTGTGCCCACCGAACTGTTTATCGCCGTTTTTCATCGCGTTTTTGAGCCTGAGCTCGATGGGATCCATCTCAAGTTTATGGGCCAGTTCGTCGAGTTGAGATTCCCCGGCGAAGGTGACTTGCGGGTTGCCAAAGCCTCGAAACCCGGAAGCACGTAACTTGTTCGTATACACGCAGTGACCTTCGACGTGTACATTGGGTATATTGTAGGGTCCTCGCGCCATCAGCATGCCAAAACCTAAAACCGCTGCGCTATCGTCAGCATACGCACCCGCGTCATAGAATAGCTCGGCCGAGCGGGCTAGGATTGTCCCATCCCGAGTTGCACCGGTAGACATTTGTATTCGTGTTCCATGACGCGATCGCATCATCTGAAAATCGTCGTCACGCGACAGCGCGACCTTTACTGGCCTGCCGGTCTTGATTGCAAGCGCCGCCGCTATCGGTTGAACCGTTGCTTCCATCTTTCCGCCGAATGCCCCTCCAACTCTTGGCGTCAGTGCGCGCACCTTCGACATTGAAAGGCCGAGAGCTTCAGCCACGTTGGCTTGCACACGATTGATCGATTGATGTCCCGACCAAATGGTTACTTTGCTGGTATCGTCAACCTCTGCGATCGCTGCACATGGTTCAAGATATGCGTGCGCCTGAGGCTGGGTATGGTACGTCTCCTCAACGATTACGGCGCAGTTCTCCCAAGCCGCATCCACGTCGCCTTCGCTCAAGACCTGACGAGACAAGACGTTACCGTTAAATTCGGCCTGGAAGATCTTGATATAGTCAGGTAATCCCTCGTGTATGACAGGGGCCCCCGGCGCCATTGCTTCATCGATTGTCATTACTTCGGGTAGTGGCTCATAGCTGATTTCAATCAACCGGGCGGCCTTACGGGCGGTTGCAATATCAATCGCTGCGATTGCGGCAACCGGTTGGCCGACATAGCGAACTTTGTCTTTTGCGAGCAAACGCTCGTCCTTGATCATGCAACCCATCGGCCAGTCTGGGTAATCGGCACCTGTAATGATTGCTTTGACGCCGGCAATTCCAAGCGCGGCCTTCGTGTCATATGACAGAATTTTGGCGTGTGCGTGGGCACTACCGAGAATGGCGGCGTGGAGCATATTTGGGCGCACAATATCGTCGGTGTAGTCCGTCCGACCAGTTAGTTTGCCGCGGCCCTCAAGCCTGGGTATGCGGGCACCTACGCCTTGGGTGGATGGTTGGTCGGTCATAGGGTTAATCCTTCGTGGCCAAGCGCACAGCGTCCACCACTTTTACATATCCGGAACAACGGCAAAGGTTCCCGGAAATAGCGTCACGAATTTCTTCCACGTCGGCTTTAGGGTTTTCTCTAAGCAAAGCGGTAGCCGACAATACCATGCCTGGCATACAAAAGCCGCACTGCACTGCCCCAGAGTCGAGAAACGCCTGTTGGATTGGGGACAATTCCCCATTTTGTTCCAGACCTTCAATCGTCTCGATCTTACGGTTGATACAGTTTGCCGCAATGACCAGACAAGAGCGTACGGCCTGTCCGTCCATCAGTACGTTGCAAGCACCACACAACCCCTGATTACAACCACACTTTGCTCCCGTCAGGCCTAATTGCTCACGCAGAATACCAAGAAGCGTGACCGCGCTGTCACCCTGCACCGAGTAAACCTCGCCATTGATATTGAGATCGAATTGTTTTGCTACCTCCATGTCACGACTCCGCTAGGGCTCGAACATTAATTATAGCCTTCTCAATCAGGCGGGGTATCAGTATGCGCCGGTAATCCGACGAACCACGCACGTCATCGAGTGGATCGCACGCCGATACGAATTTTTTAGCGGCCTTACTCACCGAATCCGGGTCGAGGCTGCTACCCTGCAAATCTTTTTCGGCGGAGGCCACACGAATAGGCGTCGCGCCACTCGCGCCGAGTGCGATACGGATACGTTCAACTGTGGTGTCTACATTCAAAGAGAGTGTCACCGCTACACTTGTCGTGGCGTAATCTCCCTCCACTCTCGCAAATTTCTCATAATGGCCCCAACTTCGGTCGGGCGGGGGAGGCAAAATTATGGCGGTAAGCAACTCGTTCTCCTCTAATCCCGTCGTTAAGTAGTCCAGGAAAAATTCTGCTGCGGCAATCTCGCGTGATTGATTCGGCCCGGTTACCTCGACCCGTGCGTCGGCTGCGACAATTGCAGGGGAAAAATCTGAACTGGGGTCACCGTGGCTCACTGCACCACCAATTGTGCCGAGATTGCGAATGGCGGGATGGGCAATTACCTTGGCCGCCGCGCACAGGACCGCGTGGGCATTGACCAACCGATTACTCGAAGCAATTTCAGCATGCCTAACCATCGCACCGATACGGATCGAGCCGTCCTGCTTCCTTTCGACTGCCTTTAACTCGGAGATATTATCAAGTGAAATCAAAGCCGTTGGTTCCACTAGGTCAGCATTCATCATCGCAACAAGTGTCTGGCCACCAGCAAGAAACATCGTTTCCGAAATCTGAGCCTTGAGGTGTAATGCTTCACCGATGGTGGTCGGTGTGTGGAGTGGGATCCCCATGATTCAGTTCACCTCGGGGCGGGTAGCCCCCACATTAAAGACTCCGTCAATTTTCATTTAGCGTCCCCACGGCCGCACGTTATCGACCTTTTCGCACATCAGTAGCTTCCACAGACTCACGTCCAAGATTAATAAAAAAGAATCACTATTGGACCCAAGTCCCTGTCCACATTCCTGGATGGCTTGTCAAAAATATTCCATGACGGCGAAATGCTCAAACTACGGTTCTGTTTCAAAATGTATCGCAAGGAAATACTATTTTCCGGGCAACTTTGTGCCAATACCCTTGACAAACCAATTCATACTCCGGATTTGACCTGCGTCGAGCCGGTCACCGCCTTTACACGGCACAGCTTTGCCTTTCTGGTTGATAACCGGACATTTGAAAGCAACAAGCTTGCCAGCGCGGAGCGCGGCCTCGGACTCCTTCGCAAACCTTTGGACTTCGGCAGGCATGTTGGTGTAGGGAGCCATAAAAAACATACCGGATTGCAGTGAACCCCAAGTATCGTCCGACTTCCAAGTACCTGCAAGTACATCCTTCACGCGCTTAGTGTAGTACCCGCCCCATTGCAGGACATCCGCAGTTAGCTGGGCCTTCGGTCCGAACTTGATCATGTTGGACCCCAGCGGGAAAGCGTGAACACCTAGCTTTTGCGCAGTACTCAGGACGGCAGGAGAATCAGCATATGTTCTAAGCACGTCTGCGCCCTGCTGAATCACGGTCTTGGCGGCATCTGCTTCCATGGTTGGATTGAACCAAGAGTTCGTCCAAACAATCTTCATCTTAATTTTCGGATTGACAGACTGCGCTCCCAAAAAGTACGCGTTGATCCCGGCTATCATCACCGGTACGGGATAGGTAGCGACGAAGCCAATCGTTCCCGATTTTGACACTTTTGCGGCGATACGGCCCATAAGGAAGTCTGCCTGATGCATCTGGACCATGTAATTGCTCACGTTCTTGGCTCGTTTGAACCCAACTGCATGTTCGAAATATACGCCCGGGTGTCGCTTCGCGACTTTCAGGACCGACTCCATGTAGCCGAAAGAGGTGGCAAAGATCATCTTGTGCCCGCTCCGGACCAATCGCTCCATGACGCGCTCGGCGTCGGCACTTTCGGGAACATTTTCTAGGTAGGTCGTTTCGACCTTGCCGCCGAGCGCCTTCACTATTTCTAGGCGAGCTCGGTTGTGCTGATACGACCAGCCGTGGTCACCAATTGGGCCAACATAGATGAAACCAATTTTCAGCTTGTCTGATGCCTGTGCGTGAGCCGCCACGGCGCCAACCGCAATAACCACGACCAAACTTAAAAACTTTAATAACTTCATTTTAGACTCCCTGTATCCCGTGAGCGTCGGTCTTTCACACCCTGTACGCCCCTCAATTTTTACGCGGGATTGTCTTAATTCCGACCCTTGGGCTAAACCCATCCCGCTCAAATATCATTCCTTGAAAGTGAAAAATTATGTTCACGCGCAGCCAACGTTGTCAATATCGAGCCATGTGAAAATTTATAAAAGATATTCCCCATCGCGAGTATAGAGCTGGATACTGTTCACCTCTTGGGGTGTGTTCGTAAATCCGGTCAGTATCAGAATGCGGAGTAAGCCTAAGTTGCCCCAGAATTTGTTACCGCAGGTTTTCTTTGCGATCTTGGGAAGCTTCTGCCCACAATGCCGTTGGGTCGAGACGCTGGGCAAGACAGGCTGGGTAGCCGGACCTAATTAGCTTTAAGGGATGGCTGGGTCAGGCGCTAGCACATAACAGTCCTTCAGGTAATGCACCCAAAATGTCGCCGCGTGAGTGCTTGAAATCGCACGTATGTGTTACTCCCAACCTCGCAAAATATTGCATTGACCACTGCGGGCGGTGCATACTTGTTCCGGTAGTACAATTCAATTACAAGCTAAATAATGTTCAATTCGACATACTCCTGGCCCGGTGGAGTCACGTCCTTCTTGGTTACACGCTGCAGAGTATGGAACTTAGGTGTTTTTAATCATTCAGGTTTCTGGCGACGGTCCTAGGCCCCGTGTCTGCGAACTCCGCTCCCGCTAACACCCCACTGCTTGAGGCGATTGGTATTACCAAGCAATTTGGTAGCTTTATCGCAAACGACTCGGTCGATCTCGATCTTTATCCTCGAACAATTCACGCATTGCTTGGTGAGAACGGTGCCGGCAAATCGACTTTGGTTAAGATTCTGTATGGTCTCCTCCAACCAAGCGCCGGCGAATTGCGCTGGAAAGGAAAAAGAATTACGCCAAGTAGCCCTCTGCAAACACGCGCCATAGGTATAGGGATGGTATTCCAGCATTTTTCACTGTTCGATAACCTCACCGTGGCCGAAAACTGCGCACTTGGCCTAGATGGAAATGAAAAGTTTTCGGTGATGTCAGCGCGACTCGCGGAGATTTCACAGCACTACGGATTGCCGCTTGATCCAAAGCGAAAGGTTTGGCGGCTTTCAGTTGGCGAGCGTCAACGCATTGAAATTGTTCGTATGTTGATGCGGGATCCCAAACTTCTCATCCTTGATGAACCAACCGCTGTACTCACCCCTCAGGAATCCGATCAGCTATTCGTTGTTCTAGAAAGACTAAAGACAGAAGGTAAAGCTATCCTCTACATTTCGCACAAGTTGGAAGAGGTGAAACGGCTTTGCGATACCGCGACGATACTGCGCCTAGGAAAGAAGGTCGCTACCTGTAATCCTAAACAAGAGACCGCGGCGTCTTTGGCACGCACGATGGTAGGTGCAGACGTCGGCGACGTGAAAGTCCGGGGACGGCGCTCCGAGAGGGTTGCTCGGCTCTCGATTAATGACTTGTCATTGGCACCTGACCATCCGCATGGAATTCATTTGCAGAATATTTCATTGAATGTGAAAGGTGGAGAAATTCTTGGGATCGCCGGCATTTCCGGGAACGGGCAAGCCGAATTGTTCTCCTCTCTGTCGGGTGAACGGCTTTGTCCACACGCCGATAATATTGCCATCGAGGGGCATGCTGCGGGTCTATTGAATATCACCGCGCGGCGCCGCATTGGCGCCGCCTTTATACCGGAGGAGCGGCTAGGACATGGAACTGCACCACGTCTGAAGTTGTCGGAAAATGTTCTCCTTTCGGGCCATGCCACCAGCGAGATGGTCAAGCGCGGTTTCACAGACCGTCCGGCGATGCTTGCGGCTGTGGACCAGGCCACCGAAGCCTTCGACGTACGCAAAGCCATGCGGGACCCGATTGCGGGCAACCTATCTGGTGGAAACCTCCAAAAATTCATAATTGGGCGCGAAATACTCCGAGAGCCTGGTGTGCTGATAGTGAACCAGCCGACGTGGGGGCTTGATGCGGGTGCCGCGACCTCGATCCGTCAGGCATTGCTTGATCTGTCAGCGGGCGGAGCCGCCGTCTTGGTAATCAGTCAGGACCTTGACGAGCTTGTTGAAATCGCTGACCGGATCGCGGTTATGTTTCAGGGTCGTCTGTCAGAGCCGCTTGAAGCAGGGTCAACTACGCGGGAAAGACTGGGCTTACTGATGGGTGGAAGCCACACCACCGAGTACAAAAGGCAAAAGAATGAGTGGCATGTCGATAATTCTTGAGCGCCGCGCCGAAAGCTCCGCTCTGACCGCGATCGCTTCTCCTCTTGTCGCGATCACATTGACATTGATTACCACTGCCATTCTGTTTGGAATTCTCGGAAAAGATCCAATTTCCGCTCTCTACGTGTATTTTATGGAGCCGCTACTCGACCCATACTCTTTGTCGGAAATCCTTGTGAAGGCGTCCCCCCTAATTTTGATTGGTATTGGGCTTTCCTTTTGCTACCTGGCCAATGTCTGGAATATCGGCGCCGAAGGTCAGTTTATTATGGGCGCGGTATGTGGAAGCTGGCTTGCCGTTGCAACACAAGGTACTTCGGCTGGACCCTGGGTGCTGCCGGCCGTGATGGTTTTGGGAGCGTTTGGGGGTGCGCTATTTGCGCTTTTGCCCGCTGTGTGCAAGGTACGCTTCGGTGCAAGCGAGATTCTGACCAGTTTGATGCTCGTTTATGTTGCTCAGCTAATACTTGATTATCTCGTTCGCGGCCCCTGGCGCGATCCTATGGGATACAACTTCCCGAAGACCGCCGATTTTCACGGAAATGCTGTCGTGCCCATTCTGATCGAAGGGACCAGGGTAAACGTTGGCATCATTGTCACACTTGTTTTGGTGGGCGTGGCTGCGGTAATACTCAAACGCACTATCAAGGGTTTCGAAATTCGCGTCGTTGGCGACGCACCCAAAGCGGCTCGCTTTGGCGGTTTCAATGCCAACAAGATCACTGTTTTTACCCTAGTGGTGTCAGGCGCGCTTGCGGGGCTCGCGGGAATTATAGAAGTAGCAGGACCAATCGGGCACCTGCAACCGTCTATTTCGCCAGGTTATGGCTTTACTGCGATCATCGTTGCCTTCCTCGGGCGGCTAAATCCTATCGGCATACTGATAGCTGGTCTGTTTCTCGCACTGACCTACATCGGGGGAGAGGGAGCGCAGATTTCAATGAAGGTTCCGCTCGACCTCACCAAGGTGTTCCAGGGCGTCTTGCTGTTTTATGTACTCGCCTGTGACTCGATGATTGTCTATCGTGTACGTATCGGCAGATTGCCTCGAAAGGTCCGTCATGGGTCTAGCTGAGGCCATCATTTTATCGATCATAGCGGCATCGACCCCGTTGCTTTTGGCGGCAGCGGGTGAGCTCGTGGTCGAAAGGGCTGGCGTTTTGAATCTTGGTATTGAAGGCATGATGATCGTGGGGGCTGCCTGCGGCTTCGTCGGCGCCCATCTGTCCGGCTCGATATTGATTGGCGCCCTCTTAGGCTTCATCGGCGGGGTTGCACTTTCCGCGGTGTTCGCGTTGTTGGCGTTTGGATTTGCCGTCAACCAGGTAGCAACCGGCCTAGCGTTGACCATCATCGGCGTCGGAGCATCCGGGTTGATCGGCGCTGATTTCATTGGGGTCCGAATAGCGCCGACACCGCAACTGCATATCCCCCTGCTGACGGATATACCGTTTATTGGACCCATCCTATTTGGGCATGACCTCTTCGTCTATTTCTCAATCATGCTGGTGGCAGGAATCTGGTGGTTTCTTTCCTTTACGCGAGCTGGCTTGGTGCTACGTGCCGTAGGTGAGAACCCCACCTCCGCATACGCGCTTGGCTACCCGGTTCTCAAAATACGTTGGTTGGCGGTTTTGTTCGGTGGCGGGTGCGCTGGCCTGGGTGGTGCTTATTTACCGCTTGCCTACACGCCGTTCTTTATTCCCGAAATGACCGCCGGGCGTGGTTGGATCGCGCTGGCCCTGGTGGTGTTTGCATCGTGGCGTCCGGGCCGTTTGGTGGGTGGTGCTTTTCTGTTCGGAGCAGTGACCATTCTGCAGCTGCAAGCCCAGAGCGCGGGTGTAGGTATTCCCTCGCAACTGATGTCGTCATTGCCCTATCTAGCCTGTATCATTGTGCTATTGTTTATCTCTCGTAGCCCTAAAACCCAGGGATCGGCCACGCCGCCCCACATCGGGATCACCTTCGTACCTGATCGTTGAATACTTGCTCTTCTTTGGTCAAGAACGACCCTTAATGTGATAGCAATATACCTTTACTGCTAAAATGGCTGCTGCCGCGGTGATGCCAGCGTGATTGTTAATCGTGTCCGCACGTCTGCCCAGTGAGGACTTGAATACAAGCTAATTTGCGGCAGGTAGAAAACAAGACACCAGTTGGCGGCCCCACGCGCTCGCAACCAATGAAAGTTTAGTAGAGGGAGCTATCTAGAACGACCCGCCTTTCGCCGAAGATACAGACAGCCACGCGGCTGCCCCCGGGAGTGGAGGGAATCGAGCAACCTCCATATTAATCAGAAACGTTTACTTCGTTCCTTTTGTTTTGAAGAACCGCAATGACTTCACTACCCGGCATGACATCGCCAAATTGTTGTATAAAAGTTTCGAGAGAAGCCCGGTGTTCATCATCCGAAAGCGCGCCCAAGCAATCGGACACCATTATGACACGGTAATCGAGCATCATCGCATCGCGGCCAGTAGCCTCACAACATACGTTAGTCTTCGTTCCAGCAATTAATAAATTAGTGAGGCCACGGCTCCGAAGCGTCCGTTCCAAGGATGAAGAACCAGGAACGAGTGCACTATAACGGTTCTTTATAATTTGCAAGTCGTCGGGTTCCACCTTCAGGTCTCGCCACACTTTCTGCCCGTCACCCTCAGGGGTAAGGCTTTCTATCGTTTTCTGCCGCACATCAGCCGCCACGAAATGGTTGAAGAACATGTTCCAGTCACTTGCATTACTGTTATGGGCATTGGCATGGGTAACCCATATGATGGTGCATCCCAATTGACGCAGTGAACTTGAAAGTTCATTGATATTTTCGATTATCCCTCTTGAAGAAGGCACCTCGGCGGGTGATCCCGGTTCAACGAAGGTTCCCTGCATGTCGATTATTACTAAAGCCGTTTTGTGAGGGTCTAAGTTATCAAACAAGTGTAAGCGCCCTCTGCGTGCCAACACTCTATCAATAATTTCTTGCCTAATTTCAACGTCATGCATGATCTACACTCATTTTTCCTTAACAACATCTTCAAGATAGGGGTCGCCCTTTACTGCAGTCTCCGTACCCAACTGTCGCCCGCACCCAGGGCAATAGAACAAGCGCAACAATACAAATTTGGCACACTGGTAGGGTGCCCCATCAACTTTATCCAGAGGTTGTTCTCGGCAAATCGAGCCGTTCTTCCAGTTATTCGTTGAAGGGCCGAGTTCATAACGACAATTTCGACATTTAGTTTGCCCGTCATCAATTTCAAGATACTCTGACACTCTCTGGGTCATTCGGCAGCCTCACGCACAAGACGTGCAGTGAGTATCGTGCGACGTCGTTGCTCTGTTCCCTTCAGGTCAACTGATGCGCCGCCACTGACTAGCGAAACGCCATATATATTTTCCGCACTTTCTCGCGAGATGACCCCTGTCAACAAATCATCTGCAACCGCTTGTGGATCGCGTTCCAATGGGTCCCCGTAACCCCCGCCGCCATTCCAGCGAATGTAAAGGGCGTCCTCCCCCATCAGGGGAAATACACCCCAGCCAACTGCTTCCTGTTCGCCTGAAATTTCAGCAAGCGATAAGGGAAATTTTGAACGCGGTGAATCACTATCGTCTGGCTCTGAGTTTTGACGAATCCAGATGTAGCCGTTCGGCGCGCCAGGATAGCCGCCACCGAGACCGTCGCTCATCGGGAAATCATCGCCTTTTCCCGAAATTACATAATGGATACCACCATCGGGGGCATCATGAGCAACAACACCAAACTCCATGCCCGCGCCACCCCGGTATTTCCCCGGACCTCCAGAGTCCTCCATTCGACGTCGGAAAAGGTATCGTATCGGGAATGCAGCTTCGACAGTTTCTACATTTGCCATACGGGAAATAGGATTGGGAACCTCACCGCCTACATCCACACCGTCGCCGAAGGTTCTTGCACCTCCGGCTCCGGCAAAGGTCTCGGTGAAGATACCTATGGCGTCACCGCCCTGCTGGTTACGGCCAAATTTGAACACAGCAAAGTGGTTAGCATGCCAAACGGCCGTCGCTTCTTTCGCATAGGCATCGCTGGCCTCAAGCATTTTACCAATTGTCGCACACGCAGCATTATTGACTGATTGGATGGCTCCTACAGTGGCGACTGAGACCGGCGCCGGGCGAGTACAATTTACAATAGACCCTTCCGGTGCAATCATTTGTATCGGTCTAATTACGCCCTCATTCCACGTAATGTCGTAACAAAGAAGCGGAAATAACGGTGCAAAGAGACCGCCAAGCGAGGCCCATTTAGTGCAGTTAATTGCATACTGCGCTTGCGGGCTAGAACCGGTAAAATCAAAGACAAGCTCGTCGTCCTGTTTTGTCATCGTCAAAACAACCCGAAACACTTCATCTTTCACATTTAAATACTGGCGTGACTGCCAAGAACCATCCGGCAATTCTTTTAAACGGTTACGAAGCATCGTCTCCGATTGATCTATTAACGTACTGCAAACTTCATCGACGGTCGAAGCACTATATTTGTCGATAAGTTTGTGCATTCTATCCTTCGCAACATTGTTGCAGGCAATCATCGACCGAAGATCTAATGCGACCATCTCTGGGGAACGGACCATATTTAACAAGGTATCAAGGACATCGTTTCTTAAATTTCCTTTTTCCACTATGCGAATGCCTGGCGAACTAAATCCTTCCGTAAAAATATCGGGTGAATCCGGGCTAAAACCCCCAGGATTGGTTGCGCCGATGTCGTACACATGAACAAAACAAGCACTCCACGCGACCAAAGTGCCTTGGTGATGAATAGGCGAGACCAAGTATATATCTGAAGTATGCAGAGCCGCCGTATAGGGATCATTCAGGAGGTAGACGTCACCCTGATGGATGTCGCCTTGAAAGCGCCTGATTATCGACTGGCACGCTTCAGCAGCACTGGTCAGATGATGTAAAAAACCAACACCACCCATTAATAATGAACCATCGGCTCGATAGAGTGACACCATAAGATCGTGCCCCTCATTGGTAATTGCGCTGCCGGACACATTTTTGAGCGTGATAACCGCTTCGTCAATTATGCGAAAAAGGCGATGCCGAATGATTGAAAATGTAATTGGGTCCATCAAGTTATCTGTCCTAATCGAGCGCGATGATTATATTACGGTATTCATCCATATTCGCTCGTTGCTTGTCTTGTAACACTATTGTCGTAATTGGCGTGTGTATAACAGCAGGACCCACAATTGTGTTTCCCGCATGTAATTTATTAAAATCGTATATGTCTGCGTCAGCCATGCCGTCCCGTGCATCGACGAAAATCTTGCGGTGACCCATTCTAGCTTTCGAGGGATCGGATTCCTCTAATTTTTCAACATCAAGTTCCGGGCGTTTTAACAGCCCACTCGCTGAAAGCCGGAACATTGTCATTTCGATACCCGCCTCACGGTATGCAGACCCCTTACCATATTTGCGTTCGTATAAACTTTCAAAATCGTTAATCAGTTGTAGCAGTGTGGCCGGATCCATAGGCACCTTACCATTTACCGCCGTGGTGACTTCATGCACCTGACGTGCGTATCTAAGGTCAACTGACCAGTCTAGGCGGACGTCATTGCCGCTAAAACCTTCAGATTTGAGCTGTTTAAGAGCCTTCGCGACCATCGGTTCGAATAACTCATTGATCGTGTCTGGATCCGTATCCGATGGGAGTGTCGCAGTCGTCGAGTATTCGTGCACAATGTTGGCTGATACAAGGCCAAATGCGCAATTCACCGATGCTGTACTGGGTACGACAATCCGCTTTACATTGAGTTCTGCACCAAACATAGAAGCCAAAATAGGACACGAACCACCGAAAGCGTGGAGCACAAACTCCCGAGGGTCCAGTCCACGTTCCACGGTTATTTCATGAATTAAATCAGTAATTTGGGCAGCGGCCACACGAAATATACCAAATGCCGCCTCCTCAATAGAAAGTCCAAGTGGTTCGGCAATTTGTGTTTGAAATTTTTCCCGTGCAGCGCTTATGTCCAGCGTCATCGCGCCGCCGAGAAACGAATCCGGATCCATATAACCAACCAGGGTAAAAACATCGGTCAGCGTAATTTCCCGCCCACCCCGGCCATAACATATGGGCCCTGGGTCTGCGCCGGCACTACGCGGTCCGACCTTGGGTGCCCCCGTTCTCTCATCGACGGTAACGATGCTGCCGCCGCCAGCGCCTATGGATACAACCTCAATTTTGGGCGCAACATAATGGTAACGGTCGACCATCGGCTCACGAGCAAATTCGATTTCACCGTCCTGTATGACTCCAACTTTAAATGTAGTGCCACCCATATCCGCAGCAATGATATCTTGGTCACCCAGCAAATCACCTAGAGCCTTCGCCCCGATGACCCCAGCTGCCGGACCACACTCAATCATACCGACAGCTCGGTTGGCTGCTTCATCACTGGGCAGAAGACCGCCGTAACCCTGCATTACCATCAACGGGCCGCGATACCCGTGTTCCTCAAGCAACGTACGAAGATTAGTGACGTATGCTCGTGCGAGGCCCCCGGCGTATGCGTTGATCACAGTGGTCGACGTACGTTCATATTCACCCACGATTGGGGCAATTTCGCTGGATAAACTTACGTAAATCTCGGGGGACACCCTTTTGATTATGTCCCCAACCCGCCGTTCGTTTTCGTCATTGTAGAACGACCATAAAAAACAGACAGCAATCGCGTCCACTTGCTTATTTTGGACTAAAGAGTGAACTACTCTTTCCACCTCTGCATCGTCTACGGGGAGCAAGTTTTCGCCCTTATAATCTGTTCTTTCGAGTACGCCATATATTGCGTCAGGCTTCACTAATGCTGGGGGACGATCAGTGATAACGGGATGTTTGATCCACTCTTCAGGTTGTCCAGCCCAACGTCCATAGGCCCCGCGTGTCACCAACAGCGTATCTTCAAACCCGGCGGTCGTGATAAGTCCAGTAGTGGAGCCACCCCTCGTCAGTAGGGTGTTGTCGACAACGGTTGAGCCGTGCATGAAAAGATACGTTTGTTCGAAAAGTTCTTCTATGGATAACTTCATTTCATCTGCTGCAACCTGAATCGAGTCCATTACGCCGTTGGCGAAGTTTGGGGGGGTTGATAGGGCTTTTCCGATCTGCACCCCATCACGTTCTGAAATAATGATAGTGTCTGTGCAGGTGCCGCCCACATCTGTCGCGACAATATATTTTAAGTCGCGTTTTTTATTATTCATCTTTAACGTTCCGACTAATCTGCCGGTTCCCTACTAATACATTTAAAACCTAAGTTTCAGATCGCTCCTGGTTAAAGTCAATACTCCGCCCGGTGTCGAGCGAAAGTAATCCTTTAAATCGCGGAGCACCCTTACTGGGCGAAACCAAAGCTAAAAAGTTTCCTATCTAAAGATTGAATATTTTTCCCATTTTTTAATTGACGTGGCTCCATAAAAACCGCAGAAACCCGCCGTCGGGGCGTAGCGCAGCCTGGTAGCGCATCTGCTTTGGGAGCAGAGGGTCGGAGGTTCAAATCCTCTCGCCCCGACCAGTTTTATTCAATAAAACCAGTCACTTAATTGAGATTCCGGCCTGGAACAAAGTGGGTACGGAAACCACTGCCACCACTTTTGCCACCACTATTATCCCGCTTCCCGGAGTTTGAACGAGATTTTGTTGTCGATCTGTTCCCGCCCGGCATCGGTATCGACATGCAGGTAACGCTGGGTCGTCACGATGTCCTTATGGCCGAGCAGCTCCCTGATTGTGTTCAGATTTGAACCCCGGCGGTTCAGCCAGGTGCCAAGAGTGTGGCGCATGTCGTGAATGCGAACCTCGGGACGTCCGATGCGTTCGCGTGCCGTATAGAAAGTGGTTCGGATACTTTTGATCCGGCCCTGCCTTCTGCTGGCATTCGGCTTCCCTGTCTTTTTGTTCACGGGGTTGCAGTTCTGGCAGGTACATCCATTGATCCCGAAGATGAACACGGGGCCAGAAACACGATCACCACAGGTCTCGCGCAACAGATAGTACAGCTCGTCCCCGATCGGTACTTCGTGTTTTTCGCCACCCTTCTGCTTCACCTCGATGATCCGCTCATTCCAGTGAATGTTTTTGCGAATGTCGAGGTTCATCACATTCTCACGCCGGAGACCTGTAAGGAGCATCGTCAGAAGGACAGGTCGGGCATGCGGGACCATCTCATCGACCAGAGCCATTGCCTCATCCTCATCCTTGAGGACGTTGTTCATCTCCGTCTCGGCCCTGGTCTGTGCGATACGCGGGATGGGGAACGTGGGAGCGCCAGAATAAATCCCGCGCTTGTTCATCATCTGGCGCTTTACCGGAAGAGTGAATTTGGCTTCGTCCACTGTCATCATTACCCGCTTTATGAAGGCAAGTTCCTGATTGATGGTGGTGTTCGAAACCGGTTTGGGGTTCACCGTATTGATCCGTGAACCACCCGCCCTGCGCCTGTCGATAAACTCAAGACACCATTCCTCGGTGACATCATCGAGATAGAAGTCTCCACCTGCCGTGGTCAGCACCGACCTTTTAATGTCGCGATGCCATTTGGCTTTTGGTCCATCTCTCCAGCGGATCGGATAAACCCTGTCAAAGGCTTCACCGAAGGTGATCCGTTCCCTGCTTGTCAGATGCTCTTCCCACGCTTCCTCGACGAACTCATCGAGCTTCTTAAGAGCTTTAGCGACGTCTGTGGTTCCAGTGCTTCGGTAGGTGACCTTATTGTTGAGCATGAACCTGGCTTGGATATTGGTCCTATCCGGTCGCCGTTCGAGGTTGGGCGGAAGTTTTGGTTTTCGTGGCATTTCGTTCTCCTTTCAATAAAGGTTTGAATTTGTTCGTTCGTATACCTGGGCTTCCGCAGTCCAGGCAGGTCGACGAACTTCAGATGTCCGGCATCTGTAAAGAGCCGAACATTCCGAGCCGAAATGCCGAGCATTTTTGCCACGTCGCGCTGGGTGAGGAGTTTTTCCATCCCAACCTCCTTTGTTATTATTACTCGGCATTGTAATTCCCTTACTCTGTGAATCAATCACAACGTATTGTGCCTACCAGACGCGCCAGAGGATCAGCGCCAGTAAGACGGACATGATCGAGGTGAGGGTTAATAAGCGACCCTGAATATTAACGAAGTGGCTGGTATAGAGGGCTACCACTTCAGCGTCGGCGTCGCGTTTGTCTTCCTGATACCTCAGAACGTCCGCAAGCTGGGCGTTGATGTTGCTAAGGTGAAAGGCCCAGCCTTGATCTTTTTCTTCAGTCATTCGTCTTCTCCTTATAATGTGACATCGATCGAGAAGTTCGCCGCAAGGCTGTAGGACGCGATCACGTAGGCGGTGATGCGTACCTCGCTGGTTGTGTCCCCGTTCAGCTGGATTGGCGTCTGGTGAAGCGGAGAGTCCGATCGCGGCCACAGCCACGGCTCACCGTCCGCATCGAGAACAAACTCCTTTACAGTGGCCTCGATGGAGCCATCCAGATCCACGCGCTCAACTATCACGTGATCGCCGGATTTAAGATCACGCTTAACGGCCCAGAGCGGAAGGCACACCACAACCGATCCGTCCTGATAATGCCTGTTCATGCTCTCCCCATAGATCTCGAGGCCAAAGACATGGGTGTTCAGCTGCTTCACGTTCCCGGGCAGGGGGACCGCCACGCTATACATTTGGGCATCACTCAGTTCGGGGAACGTGGGCTGGAACTCACCCGCCTGCACCTTTCCTATAACTGAGACTTCGCCGGGGGCTGCAAGGAATGCCTCATCCCCATTGATTGCCGTGACCGGAACCTTTGCAACCGCTGCCAGCTTCTCGTAGACCTCGGGAAGGAGGCTCTTGATGATGTGGCAGAATGTCGGGGTCTTATTACGCGGAGAATTGCACCAGGATAAAAGGAGAAACAGATGGCCCTTGAGAACCTTTACTACGTCACGGAGATATGCGTCGGAATTGGGTTTGTAATTTCTATCGTGTTTTTGGCCCTGCAAATTCGTCAAAACTCTACGCTGCTCCGACATTCGATGACCCTCGCTCGCCGATCTAACTCAGCCTGGATGATGAGGACAATATGCACCGACAGCGATTTTCGGGAGTTTCACAGCCGGATAGGATCAGAGTACGAGAATTTTAGTGAAGACGAGAAATACCGCGCTGACTCCCTGACGTTCCACAATATTACGTCTAATCTCGACGAACTGCTTGCCTACAAGCGGGGACTGATCTCAGATGACGAATGGACGAGCCTGAAATACATTTTAGAGTTCACCGCAACGCGCCCCAATGTTCAAGCGGTCTACGAAAGAGTTAAACATCAGTACCCGAAGGACGTTCAGGAATTTTGGGAAGCACTGCCCAAACAAAGCACCAAGACCCAACCTATGATGGATCGACAGACTTCGCGAGGCGCTGGATGATCGTGAAGACAGCGAAGAAATCCAAACCCCGCGACCCCAACTGGCGCTGGCTTCGCGCCCTCAGGCCGAAGGTGAAACCGGACGGGAAGAAATACAACCGGAAGAAGACACCGAAGGGGTGGGGCGGTACGTCGATTGATATGGAGTGATCAGAGGCAAGGGGCCTGATCGTCAGGAAGGTTGGCTCATGGAGCGGGTGACCAAAACATCACAGAAACGCCTTGTTCCGGTCAGGTTTCTGCCGCAATGGGTCAATAGCGTACAGATACGGAAGGCTCTTATCTGCGGCTTGAGCGGTCGGTTTGAATAAGAAGTGCTAAGGGGTGCCTTCCCGGGTCGGGTGCTGACCGTGTTTTGGCCCCTTAGCACACGCTCGTCATTCTTTATTATTGTCAGGAAGGTTGGCTCATGGAACGGGTGATATTGGAACTTCTGCTGATCCTTTTCGCTGTCTGAGCCTGGAACTTTTTGCAGGGTATGTGGTCAGTCGGAAATGAATCTTCCGTTCCTGTAGGTTCCTTTCCAACGTAACTGTCCGTTGTCGTGGTAACGGACCCAAGGACCGTGTTGCTTACCGTCCTTGTAGGTTACTTTCTCCTCTAACTGTCCGTTTTTGTAGTAACCGACAAAAGGACCGTCTTCCTTACCGTTGATGTAGGTCCATTTGGACCTTAACTGTCCGCTTGACCAGTACTCAACCCAAGGACCGTGTTTCTTTCCCTTTCTGAATTTTCCCTGTTCTTCCCCCGTCACCTTTCCCGTGAAGGGAACATCACTGAACTTCTTGTAGAAAAGACCATCCCGTATCACCAGGTCCTCCATCGTTTCCCCAAATGCGAGTGAGGGAAACAGAAGGGTCAGCAGGAGTATGGGTGCGAGGATGTGTTTCATGGCCTACGATCCTATCAATATTCCTGACATCTGGCGCTCTCTTTCACACTGCGTTGTTATAAATCGACATAATCCCGCCTTTTAGGGTCTTAAACCGCTTTGGGGTGCGGACCCCCCGGGTGTATGTTTCAGTCATGTTGGGTTTCTGGCGTCAGCCCGAAATGTCGAGGCGCACTTTCACAGATCTCTGATGGCTGTAACTGCTTTTCCGCCCGACCCCCACACACTGAACATCTGAACTTCGCAGAGACATAGGAGCTGTCGCCACGACCGCTGGCATTCAGGCCATCGAGGTTGGCGCTCTCCCATCTTCGGCATGTGCATAGCGTTATGTTACTGCAACGTCCTTGTGGCCCAGATGTTTTGCCACGGTTCCGAGAGGCATCCCGCCGTCTCAATAAATGGTTTCAAAATAAAACTTATCGGTAACGAACTCGGTCTTGTATCCTGAAATAAATAGCGAGGGGAGAGGGCGTGTCGCAACATTACAAGACGGAACTGATCCGTATTGACCCGGGGGACGGGGTATTCCTCGATGGCGTCCTGTGGACGCCTGAGGCCGGTGGCTCGGAACTGGCTATTGTGCTTTTTCCTGGCACTGGAGCGGAATTTTATAATTCACTATTTAGCTACCTTGGGGCAGGTTTTGCTTCTGCGGGATACATGACGCTGGCTATCAATCGGCGCGATCACGGAGCGCGATTTGGTTTTCACACTCTGGCAGCCGGGTCCGCGGATCAGGGCCCGGCTATCGATTTTCTCAGTCAACGCGGCGCTAGAAGGATAGTGGCCGGTGGACACAGTTACGGTACGATCACGGTACCCTGGTATATATCCGAAACCGACGACGACCGCGTGAATGCTATCCTGCTATACGCGCCACTCGGTGATTTGAGACCGGCGTCGGTCGAAATCTGCGGGGGGAGGGAACGATATGAACGTTTCGTGACGGAATCCCGACAAATGGTTGCGGCTGGGAGGGGAGCCGAAGCCTTTTTGATCCCACCCATGGTTCCGGGTGCTATGCCCTTTCTCCACACCTACGAGGTATTTCTTGACAAACGCGGGCCTGACAGCAGGGCTGTTCCAACAGATCTGTTGCCTAAGATGGGAAACAGAAAAATTCTGGGCATCCGTGACCCGGCAGACCCCTATCCCGCGACTTTGCCGCCGGCGCAGGAAATGCTCGAAGCGTCTAATCCCAATCTACACTATGTTTTACTGGATGATGTCAACAATGGCTTAACCACACCGGACGCCCATTATTACCGCGGCCGGGAGGAAGAAGTCCTCCAAATTAGTCTGCGTTGGTTGGAAAAAAATGGATTGTCAACCTAACCGGAGTTTGGTTTGGCCGGCTTACCATTGGGTGGCCCCTTCAATGTATGGGGGCGCTAGAGGGAAAGCCGCATCAGGCGTGCGCGTGTAGTCAGGAATATCGCGAGGTTCTCACATATGGCAGGTTACTGTACCAGGCAAACTCCGCCTCAATGCAGTGAGGACCCAAAACCGTTTCAGCAGGTCTAGCATTGGTCGATGAGGCCAAGTGGCGTTTGACCACCTAAAATGCGTCGCGTGCATGGCAGGTGACTGGAATATCGTCCTATTATTTTTCGAACATATGGGGTCTCTCACCGGTTCACCGGGAGTTTGCGTTTTCAATACCGAGAATTAGGGCGACTTCCGGCCAGCTCTTCGCACCGTTGGCGGCGAGCTGCGCCGTCAATTCATCGGGCATCCAGTCCCAGATCGCGCCTTGGAAGTTCCCCCGCGCCTTCACCTTTTCGAGCCAGGCTTCGACCTTGGGCAACCGCCCCTTTTTCCAGATGTCCTGCATCGACATCATGTCGAGCCGCATGACATATGGCGTCATGGCGATGTCAGCGAATGTGTAGCCGTCGCTGGCAAGCCAGGCGCGATCCTGGAGCGCCGCCTCCATCTTTTTCAGATAGTTGTCATAGAGTTTGACCTTCTTGTGGGCATCAGGCGCATCGTATCCGTCGCGGACGAAGATCTTCTTTTGCTCGTGCCAGTCGGCGGTCACTGAGAACGGCGGCGTAGAGTTGAGGAACTTCTTCAGTCCCTCTTCACCCAACGCGCGGATGGTGTGGCGGTGGGAGGTCATGAACGTCACGGCGCCGCACGCGGGATGGATATCCTCGTCGACTGCCTTGGTCCAGTATCGCACCTCGGCCCGCTCCACTGGATCGGCGGGGCGGATCTGATGGTCGGGAAACACGTCATCGAGATACTCACAGATATTCGACGAATCCCGGATCACCGTCCCATCGTGGACCAATGTCGGAACCACCGCTTTCGGGTTGAGTTTGATGTATTGCGGCGTGAACTGCTCGCCTTTCAGGATGTCGATGTAATGTCCGGTCCACTCCAGGCCTTTTTCGCCGAGATACAGACGCACCTTGGCGGCGCAGACCGAAGAGCCGTGGTGATAAAGCTCGATCATCGTATTTGCTCCGTTGTTCCGTGGCTCACTAATTGTATTTCCCGCCACCGACGTTGTAGGTTTGCCGCATTACAATATGCAATTTGATACCGAATAGGGAGTAAAAGACGATGGATGCAGACAAAAAGAAAATAGCGCTACGCATGATACCGTATGGGATTTATGTGTTAACTGCTAAAATCGATGATGAAGTTGCAGCGGCCACTGTTAATTGGGTCACACAAACTTCTTTTGATCCTCCACTTGTCGTCGTTGGTGTTAAAGCGGACTCAGGTGCGCTTGCAACTCTCAAACAGGCCGGAAGTTTTGCGCTCAACATGCTTGGTAAACAACAGCAAGGAGCCGCATTTACCTTTTTCAAACCGGCAGAACATGTAGATGGAAAGATTAGTGGAGAAGCATACGAAGTCGGATCAACGGGAGCGCCGATTTTAAACTCTGCCTCAGCTTGTGTGGAATTCAAGGTAACTGAAATAGTGGAGCGTGGCGACCATCACATCGTGGTCGGCGAGGTTGTAGACGCCAATACAAACGTGGAAATCGACGGACGACCAGACGACGCTATTCTGCATATGCGGGACCTCGGAGATTCGGTTTTTTATGGAGGGTAATGTCTAACCGGGGTAATAGAGGTGTATCTTGCATCTTCTAAACTCGAGCGGAGTGTGGGGCAGCACCTCGATTGATATGGAGTGAATGTGTGAGGCACTGGAAGACGTGGCCGTGGCGCTGACTGTCAGGAAGGTTGGGTCTCGGAACAGGCGATCTGGGAAATACTGTTGATTCTGCTTTGGGCGTGAGCCGACGATGTGGCAGAATATCGGGGTCTTATTACGCGGAGGATTATTATGGCTGACCAAAGTTATATCATGGGCCAAGAGCAACTGGGCGGCCCCTTGGCATCGCGTTTCATTGATATCGATTCGATTCCATGGAAGCCGACCCAGTGCGAAGGGGTCGAGACAAAGGTGTTGATGGAAGACGAGGAGCGCGGGCTCCTGACCGTGCTTACCCGCTGGCAACCGGGCGCCACACTGCCTGACCACGAGCATACCGACATTGAACAGACCTACATCCTCGAAGGCAGTATCGTTGACGGGGAGGGTGAAGTGACTGCCGGCAACTATGTATGGCGGCCCAGTGGCAGCCGGCACGCGGCGACCGCGCCCAACGGCTGTCTCTCGCTTGCGATATTCCTCAAGCCGAACGTTTTTCTGTCAGGGGAAATTGAAGGTTCGGAGTTCAAATAGTCTTTTGAGCGTCGGTCTCACCGAAGGGGTGGGGCAGTACGTTGATTGATATTGAATAACAGGGTGCCTGGGCCTATCCTTCTCTTGTGGAAGCGAACAAAGGCCTTTCAATCTCGGGAGAGACCGATGAAATTCGATATGCCGAAAGCAGTATTTTGTGGGCTGGCGCTTATTGCGGCAGCGATATTTTTTGGGCCGGGGTCAACGCCAGCGACGGCGCAAGCCGTTAAGAAAAACATTTGTCCGTTGGTCGGTCCCGGCAAGATAGCTGACAAGAACAAGAACGGGATAATTGAGCGAGACGAAGCTGGCGGGCCGGTGAAGGCGGCTTTTGACTTCATAGACTGCGATAAATCCGGGACATTGTCTGGTTGCGAAATCAAGGGCTTCTTTACTGGCAAAGACTGTCCGAAATAAGACACAGATACGTAGGATTGACAGATTGCGGTCTGGCTAGTGGATTTGTTTGCCTGGTGTATTACGCTAAAAATTAACGGAAGCGCCGGTGTCTAGCCCCCGTGTCGATCGCTTAGCCAAGGAGCATGAACCAGTGGCAAACTTGTTTGAAGTAGCACCGGCGACGATCCGTCCCCCGCTATTGTCGGCA
>JAYZQT010000060.1:0-44846 GCA_036136335.1 Pseudomonadota bacterium | reverse complement strand
GCTCGCAGCGGAGGAAGTAGCGGTTTGGGACGTAATGCATACAACTGGAACGACTACAGGAAAGCCTGCACCATTTTATTCCACTGCTTACGATTTTTATAAAATTCTCTCTATTCAGGAAGGCATGATGCAGCTACGTGGCGTTAGTTCCGACAATCTCATAGCCAACCTTTTTCCTTTGACCATTTCGCCGCATGGGGCATATGCGCGGGTTTCTGACGCCGCGGCAGCGATTAAGGTTCCTGTCATCAATGTACTGCCCGGAAGTCCATCCAGATTCTTCGAGCATGGCAGCGGAATGGAAGAAGCCGTTCGTCTAATTGAACAAAACAGGGCAACAATACTGTGGGGTGTCCCAAGTTACGTCAGGCGGTTGCTGATTGAGGCCGCTGACCTCGGTGCTGATTTTTCTGCCGTCCGGTTTGTCTTCATCACTGGTGAGTCCGCACCAGAGGCTCTCCGGGCAGACTTCAGGACGAGGCTTTCCAACCTGGGCGCGATTGAGGCCGTCATCTCAATTTCGTACGGCGCCACTGAAATGCAGGGCGGCATGGTCGAATGTCAGTCAGGTTCAGGCTTCCACAATCCCGCTCCGGATCAGTTTCACGTCGACATCGTAGATCCCGAAACGCACCAACCCGTTCCCAAAGGTGAACGTGGTCTCGTGTTGATAAGTCATCTGGATCGGCGTGGCACGGTGCTTCTGAGATACTCCATCGGGGATATCTCAACCCTGGCGTCTGGACCTTGTCCACATTGTGGTTCAGAAACGGAGCGCCTCAGTGAAACACCGATCCGTTCCGACTCACTAATCAAAATTAAGGGAACCCTTGTTAACCCGGCGGTCATTGAGGAAATTCTTCTGAACGAACCGGAGGTTCAGGAATTTCAGATCGTCATAGAACGCCTGAACCCGGAAGATCCGCTCTCACCCGATCACCTTCGCCTGAGAATTGCTGGACATGAAGCTGACATCGTACAAAAGGTGAAAGAGGCCGTTGGCGTCACACCGGGAGTAGAAATCAGTGAACCTCAGGAAATTTTTGCCGCCGGCAATACGCTTAAAAGCCGACGCGTCGTCGACACACGCAAATAAAAAGGGCGGCCCGAACCGGGCCGCCTCATTGTAAAATAACCGTCCTCTATCAGAGTTTCGTCGGGTCAATCTTTGAATAAATATGCTTGACCATCAGACCCTCGTAAATTGCCGAAGCCTTGGCAAGACTGGACCGTTCAGGCGTCGCGTTTGCAATAGCGTTTTCCAAACCTGCGTCGGCAATTATTTTTTCCCATTTCTTTACATTTTTCACAAATCTGTCGGCAATTGACTGCGCATTCTTGGCTTTCATTTTAGTAGCGTTTTTTACGGCCAGTGCCACTTCATTCTTACTGTGGCTTATCCACCGTTCAGCCATTTTAGCGCCGGTCTTGACGATCTTGATGCCCTCTTTTTTTGCCATGGCACGTGATGCAAGATCGTCTCCTACATACCCATCAATAACTGTATTAGCGATCGTCCGCGGCATTTCGTTCCACATAATCCGTTTCTGATCGTCGCTATATGCGTCCCAGGCCTTTCGGTTCATCACAAAAAGCCCCAGTCCAGAATAGGATCCCAGTCCATAATTAAGAACGGACTTAATGCTGTCAGCTATCGGGTAAGACTTAAGCCAGGCAACCGGCCCTACGATGCAATCAATGTTACCCCTCTTGATTGCCTCCGGAGTATCACTCATTGACATACTTACCGGAACACCGCCGAGGGCCCTTGCCCAACGCCCCAAAGCCCCTGTCGTGCGAAGTTTCTTGCCCTTTACATCTGAGAGCTTTGTAACCATCCCACGGCAGAGCAGGGAGTAACCGCCAACCCCATAGCCCGCGAGGTAGACCAGTCCCTGTTTTTTGTAATCGCCGAGGCATTCTGGACAATCCAGAAAATAGGTTTCGTGAGCGGCCCCGTTCATAATCAGTTCGTTCCGTCCAAGCATCATCAAATCCGGAATAATGAACGCGTGTTTTAGTTGTGTCCGATGATAACTTGGAACAACAAGTCCCGCTTCTGCAGTTCTGTTACCAACGCCTTTCAGGGTTCCCTTCGCCTTGAAAAGCTGGCCACCTGTAACGAGTTTCCATTTAATGCCTTTTTTGGCCAGCCTTTCCACCAGTGGGGCGAGGCCATGCTTGTTAACGTTGTGTTTTGGTGGGAGCCATTGACCGTACACATAGGGCTTGTCAGCCTTTGCGGGAATTGTCGCCACCAGAAATGCCGCACCTACCGCGGCCATAGTCATCTTTTTATATCTCATTCGTCCCTCCTTGTTTTGTTTGAAAACCCAGAAACACCATCAGCCCTAATCCATCATAGAGGGCAGAAATAGGGAAATCTGGGGAAAAGCAACCAGCAGCACCACTACAAAAACTTCACATACTAGAAACCAACCCACTCCCTTGAATATGGTTTCAAGAGAGACCTCGGGCCCAACGACACTTTTAATTACGTACACATTGAGGCCCACGGGGGGCGTCAACAATCCAATTTCGATGTATTTAACGACCAAAACACCAAACCAGATAAGATTGAGGTCCAGCGCCTCAAACATTGGCAAGAGAAGGGGCAGGGATAACAGAAGAACGCCCAGTGGATCCAGAAACATCCCCAACACAATATAAATGACCGACGCTGCCAGAACCAAAAGAAGCGGTTCTGCAGCCCAGCTACCTACAAGGTCTTTCAGGAAGGTCTCGGCACCCGCCATCGCAAGAAAGCGCGTGAGCATAACTGCTCCGATCGCTACCCAGAAAATTTTTGCGGTCCCCGCCAGCGCCTCCAGAACGCTGTTCTTGAGCACCCGGAGGTTCATGCGGCCCTGCCCTATCGAGATCACCACCGACACAAAAGCGCCGAAAGCCCCGGCCTCGGTTGGTGTTACCAGCCCGCCGTAAAGACCCCCAATTATTGCTATGATGAGAACAATCAGAGGCCAGACATCCTTTAACGCAACCACTTTCTCGACAAACGACATCTTCAGATCAAGAGGAGGCCCGAGAGAAGGATTTCTTTTACACCTCACAATAATCATTAGCGCGTAGATACCCGCGGTAAGCAGACCCGGCAAAACACCCGCGATAAACAGTTTACTGATAGATACCTCGGCAAAAATTCCGTAAAGCACAAAAGCAATCGAAGGCGGTATCATCGCGCCAAGGGTACCCGCACTCGCTACCGTACCGCTGGACAGGCCAACATCGTAGCCGGCCTTGGACATTTCGGGGACACTTATCTTCCCGAGCGCGGCAGCAGTCGCAGTACTTGAGCCCGACGCAGCAGCAAAACCCGCACAAGCGAAATTGGTCGCGACCGCAAGCCCACCGGGCAAGCCACCAAACCAGCACCTTGCCGCATAGAAAAGCGACGTGCTAATGCCCGAATTATGGGCCACCGCGCCCATCAAAAGAAACATGGGTATCGCCGAAAAAGACCAGTGAGCGGCGAAATCAAAAGGTTCATTGCGGATCATTCCTGCAGCGACATCCCAACCCTTAAGTGCGGTCACTCCACCTACCGCCACAAGAAAAAGGGCAAAGCCAACTGGCAGTCGAAGCGCTATCAACACAAGCAGAACGCCCATTGCTGCAAATGCTATCTGTAGATCGCTAAATTCCATCTGTGCACTATCGGTTTTGAGGTCTGTTAATCTTTTGAAATGGCTAGACGTGCTTCGTGAAACATCCGAAAAAACAGGTAAACGGCCATCATCAAGGTCGCAATTGGCAAAATGAAACGGCTGGGCCAGATCGAAATCATATCATCCGAGGTTTCCCACATCTCACCTTCGGCATAACTCTCGAGCGCGCGGGTCCACGTTTCACTGGCAAACCACAATGAAAAAACGAAAGAGACAAGCAAAAGAACGGATTCCAAGCAATGGTTCTTCCGCGGTGAAAGCCCTTTGGTGAACAGTTCAACACTGATGTGGCCTTCGTTATGGCAGACGTAAGCGAGCGGAAAAAATGTCACACCGACCATGTAATAGAAAGATACGATCTCTAGCGTGCCCTCAAGCGGATACGTGAAAAATTCCCGGCCAATCACATCAGCGACGACATGGAGCATTAACAGAATGATGCTTACTCCACCCACAAGGGCCATTACATTGGTCGGAATCTGGATGTATCTGTGATCTGGTTTTAAAAACATTTTTAAAACGTTGGTTTTAGCACCAAATCCTGCAAACTCGGGCACAAAGCGCCTTATATTCCATTCTCAGGAAACGGCCTGTAACTCCCTTTTATAATCATTTGCTGAATTTAGTATGCACTAAGCTGTGCCTTATGGAAACAGAACCTGTGCAGCCAATCGATGAATATAGGCTATGAAACCTCTAGGTTTGACCACGCGCGGAAAATTTAAGGTTGAGAAGAGCTTCAATTTTGTTAAAAGAACTACTCTCGACAAGCACCAGGTTGCCTCCAGACCGATCGGGGATTTTATACCGTTACCAACCTGCCACTGTTTGAATATGTTGGAGCTGACACCCATGCCTGACACCATACAACCCGACCAGACCGTGCGCGGCCTGCTCCAGTTCACTGTTCCGACCGGGGAGACTCCGGTAACACAGGTGAGTGCATCGGGCGGAGGTCGCGACGACTCCAAAACCGGGGCCTATGAAATAAAGGAAATAACTGTCCATGATGGACGTCCACTTGCCGCAGACCTAAACCTCGAAACAGAGGGATTTGAATTTCTAAAACATCATACCTCTGTTACAGACTTTACCGACGAACGACAGATCAGGGAAATTTATTACCCGGAACTTGAAAACCTTCTTTTGGAAACAACTGAGGCAGAAAAGGTCCTAATATTTGATCACACAATCCGTATCGGAGATCCGGAAAAAAGCAAACGCCTCGGTGTACGTGATCCCGTTCGAAGTGCCCATAACGACTTCACCGATCGTTCCGCCCCACAACGTGTAAAGGATTTATTGCCTGCCGATGAGGCAGCGGCGCGGCTGAAACGACGTTTTACGTCCATAAACGTCTGGCGCCCGCTAATCGGCCCGGTGAAGACGGACCCCATCGCGATCTGTCCATGGGACAGTATTGGCGAACATGACATGATCCCTGCGGAACGTGTTTATGATAACCGCGTCGGCGGTATCCTCAATCTGAGTTATAATCCGGATCAGCGCTGGACGTATTTCCCCGACATGGAACCAGATGAGGTTATTCTCCTGAAATGTTTCGACACCATGCGTGATGGGCGCGCCCGGTGGACTGCCCACGCCTCGTTTGAAAACCCCGACGGCATTGATTTGACTCAGCCTGCACGAGAGAGCATCGAGGTACGAACCCTGTTATTTTATTGAAACATTACGTTTCCTGGTCAAACATCGCCACGCAATCAATTTCAACGTTGACCCCACTCCGGTGGGGAGTGCCACCGATACAGGTACGGGTTACCTTTTCACCGTCCATGAATTTGGTAAACGCCTCGTTAAAACTTGGAAAATCCCGAGTATCCCGCAAACAAACCCGCATATTGACGACATTTGTAAAATCGGCCCCGCCTGCCGCCAGCACCGCATGCAGGTTTGTTAAAGTCTGACGCGTCTGTTCCTGTATATTTTCAGAGACCACTTCTTTGGTTTCAGGGTCTAGGGGTCCCTGTCCCGAAATGAACAATATGTTTCCGAAGTGGATGCCTTGCGCGAGCGGCGAAGCCGTAGCCTTATCGGTAAATCCGGTTGTCGGAGAGTTGAGGGAAGTAATGAATTTTTTCGGCATCGACAGTCCTTTCCTTCCAATCTGTTAATCTGGAACATCGTGAGGGAACTGGCGCAGTGCACCAGCAGACAATCATCGCCACACGGATTTAATACCAACTGTTACGGGCGTGGATGTATCGTCCCACATGCATCGCACGTCCGGGCATCCTCAGAATCAAAGAAGCTGGCATAAGCTTTCGAAACCGGGTCTTTCTCGTAATCGTCAACCACGAACCTTTCCTCATGGATCAGTTCATCACAATGCAAACAAAACCACTGAAAAGTATCCGTTTCAGCGTCCCGTCTCATACGTTCGCCAACCAAAAGAAACGCGTCCGCCGGAAACCTGGGTGAATGCGGGATGCCCGCGGCCGTATAAATTGTCTCACCCTGTTTAACTACCGCAATCTCTTCGCTGCCGTCGGCTTTGCGATAGTGCAGGTTCATGGAACCCCGGAGCATCGTCATGGTCTCGTCAGCAGGATTTATGTGAAATTCGCTCCGGTATTCGCGTCCCCGGGCAATAAACATAAGCGTATCTTCACTCTGCCAAAGCACTTTCACATATTTGCCGGTCGCTGAGAGTTCCGCGGCAATTGCGTCATGGTCGGCAATGGGCATAGGCAACATGGCATTTTCCTGTATTCAGGTTTATGCGGCCTCGGCTGATATGGGTTGTCGGCCCAGTATGATGTCCGATGCCTTTTCTGCTATCATAATAACAGTAGCATTCAGGTTACCACCAACAATATCTGGCATTATTGAAGCATCGACGACGCGCAGTCTTTCAACCCCACGTACTCTGAGATCCCCGTCAACCACTGCCCGGTCGTCTGGGCCCATACGGCAAGTGCTTGTAGGATGAAATACTGTCGACAGGGTTTCACGGATGTACGCATCGACAGCCTCGTCATCGTCGGTCAGCAAATCAGGTCCCGGAGCAAACTCGCGGCCTCTCATGTCATCGAATGCTGACTGCGTGCCAAGTTTACGCATAATCCGAAAACTCTCTCGCAACACACGCCTGTCTTCTTCTGTGGAGAGAAAGTTATTGAGAATGTGCACAGGTTCTTCAGGTTCCGAAGACCTAAGCCACACACGCCCTCTGCTTTCCGGGCGAAGATGACAGGCGCGGAATGCATATGTCTGTTCCGCGGCCGGCATGATCCCGGGAAACCATTGCCTAGCGGTCATTGACATGGGGCGGAAAAATATCTGGATGTCGGGTATTTCCAGGCCGGTCCGGCTTTTTACATAACCGGTCAGCGACGATGGTGGTGTCGCAGCCATTCCTGTACCAAAGAGCTTTACTCTGGCAACGTTGAATGCCAGCCGGTCCAGTCGAATTTCACGGTGAAACTTCGAATTTCCGGCGTAATTGTATTCAACACCAATGGCCGGGTGATCCTGCAAGTCGCATCCAACCCCGGGTAATTCATGGATTACATCAATACCCATTTCGGCGAGGTGATCGCCAGACCCTATTCCGGACAACATCAGTACCTGCGGAGAATTTATAGAGCCCCCTGAAAGAATTACTTCCTTCTCGGCCCTGACGGAGTGAAGCCTGCCATCCTGTTTATATTCAACACCAATAGCGCGGCCGTCTTCCATCAGAACTCGTGTTACGTGAGCGGAAACCTGAACTTCGACATTGCCACGTTTCATTGCTGGATGAAGATAGGCAACCGCCGCACTCTGGCGACGGCCCTTGAAGACGTTAACCTGAAGCCTTGCGAAACCTTCCTGTGATGCTCCGTTGTAGTCGGCAGCCCTCTGATATCCGGCCTGTTGGACCGCATCAAAAAAACAGTCGAAAATAGGATCGTCCACATCAGTGGTTTTAATTTTCCAGGGCCCTTCCGAACCGTGGTAGGCGTCCTCACCATCCTGAAAGGATTCCGCACGTTTAAAATATGGCAACACATCATCAAACGTCCAGCCGGTGAGACCCTTCTGGCCCCACCGATCGTAATCTCCGTGATTTCCCCGGACATAGGCCATCATATTGATGGAGGACGACCCTCCCAGAACCTTCCCTCTCGGATGGAACAACCGCCGGTTATCTGCATGGGGTTCTGGCTCTGATTCGTAGGACCAGTTGAACTTCGGATCATGCCACACCTTGCCAACGCCTAGGGGCATGTGGATCATAAAGCTCTTGTCCCAGTCCCCGGCTTCGAGCACAAGTACCCGGTCAGTTCCCCCCTCACTAAGACGATTGGTCAACACGCAACCGGCAGACCCAGCGCCAACAACAAGGTAATCAACGGTTTTTTCAAAACTGGCCACTGTTATGTATCCTCCATACTTCGGAACAGGTTATCACCCGAAATATCTGGTGCGGTCGGGTTACGTGAATTTGAATTCGGTCTTGAGGTAGGAAAGAATTTCCCCCGATTCATATAGCCAGGTAATTTCACCAGTATCAGATTTAATTCTCAGACAAGGGACCTTGTATCGCCCGCCACCCGAAATGAGTTCCTGCTTGTGTACCGGTTCATTCCTTGCATCCCTCAGCTCAATTTTAAGGGCCTGTTTTCTTATCACTCGCCGGACCTTTACACAGAACGGACAGGCTTCAAACTGATACATAATTAAATTGGCGGTACGCGCATCGATCAACGCCTGCGATTTCATATCCCGGGACACTGGTTTCGCACGTGTAAGAAAATCACAGCCAAGGATTACGCGGCCAAGTACCCAACGAACAAATTTCACTTTGTAATCCCTTTCATTTAACGCGCCAGCTTTCCTAAAATCTGTCGGGATATGTTCCTGGCAAGCAAAAACAACAGAATTTCCGACAAATTTTTTCTTGTGATAAGAATATAGCGGACATTGTTATTCGTCTATTCAGTGAAAAGAGGTTTAACGATAAAGATGATTTGCCTGTTCGGTTCGGGATGCTCGCCTTAATATACAGGAGCAAACTGGCAATTGTCTGGTCACCGCATTTCGTCGTGCACCCGTCAATGGAACAAACTCTGGATATCTATCGCATGAAAATCAGTAAGGACCGTATTCTGACCAGTCACGTTGGAAGCCTGCCCCGCCCCCTTGATTTGTTTGAACTGCTCAATGCAAAAGACCAGGACGAAGAACATGACGCTGATACGCTGAAATCAAGGATCGCCAGCGCTGTCGCCGAAGCGGTCACCAAACAACTGAATGCAGGCATTGATGTGATTTCCGACGGCGAAATGAGCAAAATTGGATACACATTCTATGTGAAGCATCGTCTGGCGGGTGTGGCCGCCGCCCAACCACCTCACGCTACTGTGCCTGAAGAACTGGCCAACCTCGACATGGTCGAACACCCCGATTTTGCACAATCTTCTACTGGACGGCGTGGTGGCTGGGTTCTTCAGTACGGCAGGCCATGGGTAACTGGCCCGTTGAGCTACGCTAATAAAACCCCGTTAGAAGATGACATCAGAAACCTTACAACCGCTCTCGGGCCTGCCAATCCCACAGAGGCTTTCCTGAATGCTGCCTCACCCGGCGTGCTCAGTAAATTTGTCCCGGATGACTTTTACAAAAACGAGGACGACTATATTGAAGCCATGGCGGGGGCAATGCAGACCGAATATGAGGCCATTCATGCGGCCGGGTTCTTGTTACAGATAGACTGTCCTGACTTCGGATCGGCAAGACATAACCAATATCAGAAGCTGACTGACCAGGAATTTCTGAAAAAGGCATACCGCAACATGGAAGCGATAAATGCCGCAACTGCCAATATCCCGGCAGAAGACATGCGCCTCCATATATGTTGGGGAAATTATGAGGGGCCACACACCCACGACTTTGCTCTCGAAAAGATCTTTCCGGTTCTGATGGACGCACGACCTGCAGGAATACTCTTTGAGGGTGCCAATCCACGGCACGAGCATGAATGGGAGGACATAAAAGGACTTAACATTCCTGACCACAAGATTTTTATCCCGGGCGTGATAGATTCTACCAGTAACTTCGTCGAGCACCCGAAACTGATCGCACAGCGAATATGCAACTGGGCGAATGTTGTAGGTCGAGAGCGGATCATAGCAAGTTCCGACTGTGGTTTTGGAACCTTTGCCACAAACGACCCACCGGTTTCTGAGTCAGTTGTATGGTCCAAGTTCCGTGCCATGGCTGAAGGGGCCCAACTCGCCACTGACCGCCTGTGGTAAATCGGAGATGAAACTGAGCACCGAAAGAATTCTCACTACACACGTTGGGAGTATGCCCCGCCCGCAGCACCTCGTTGAATTGCTCGGAAAGGAAGACCGTGGCGAAACGGTTTCCCAGTCAGTACTACAGGCCAACGTCACGGCGGCAGTTCAGGCAACCGTAGCAGAACAGGTCCAGACGGGAATCGACATTGTGAGCGATGGCGAGATGGGCAAGATGTCCTACCACGTATACGCAAAACACCGGCTTGCCGGACTGACAAACATTGATGGTCAGGGCGTACGAGGTCGTGGAATTCCCCTGGATATTCAGGATTTTCCGGAAATGATGACCGAACGTCTTGGTGGTGGTGGACCGGAAATGCTGCAGGCTGCCATTTGTAGCGGCCCGGTATCTTACGCCGACAACGGCCCACTCCAGCGTGATATTGGGAATCTTCAAAGAGCCGTTTCAGTGTCGGATCCTGTTGACGCCTTTATGAACGCCGCCTCGCCTGGATGTCTGTCCAATTATGTGCCCAACAACTTTTATCCTAACCGTGACGATTACCGGGAAAGCCTTGTCGACGCAATGAGACCAGAATACGAGGCCATCCACGAGGCTGGATTTGTATTGCAACTGGACTGTCCGGACCTTGCGGGAAGCCGTCACGCCGATCAGCAGGAATTGTCCGAGAAAGAATTTCTTGCGGACGCCGAAAAAAGCATTGAAGCCCTGAATGCGGCGACTTCAAACATTCCACCCGAGGCAATGCGAATGCATATCTGCTGGCTCAACTATGCCGGGCCCCATACTCACGACATCCCGATCAAAAAGCTGATTGGACTCTTGAACAAAGCGAGGCCGCAGGCCCTTCTTTTTGAGGGGGCCAACCCACGTCACGAGCACGAATGGGAAGACTGGAAGGCAGCAACAATACCTGATCAGAAAGTTCTCGTGCCCGGGGTTGTGGATTCAACTTCGAACTTTGTTGAACACCCCATTTTGATCGCTCAGCGCATTTGTAATTATGCCAACATTGTCGGCCGTGATCGCGTTCTGGCCGGTACAGATTGTGGGTTCGCAACCTATGCCGGACGCCGGGCGGTGTACCCGTCAGTTGTTAAAGCCAAGTTAAAGGCGCTGGCTGAGGGTGCTTTTATTGCCACCGAAAGACTTTGGCAACGCTGATTTCGGGACACTCTATTTGACTGAAAATAAACAGCGGTTAGCCACCCGCTACAAATCGCAAACAATATTGCCGGCATGGTTTCTTTCAGACGCTAGCGGTCTCCCGGATCATTTCGGCCGCTTTTTCAGCAATCATGATGGTCGGCGCATTAGTATTCGAGCCAACCAGTTCAGGCATAATTGAACAATCGGCCACACGAAGCCCTTCGATACCATTCACACGAAGAGTTCCGTCTACCACCGCGTCCGGATCCACACCCATCCGACAGGTGCCCGCCGGATGCTGGGCAGTTTCACAATTGCGACGCAGGAACTCATCGATATCCCCATCACTCTCCGCAGATGTGCCTGGTCTGATCTCGTGGGAAATAACATGTGACATGGGCTCGGTTGCGAACAGTTGCCGAACCGTTTTCACCCCATCTCGAAGAACTCGAAGGTCATCAGGATCGTCGAACAGGTTCCAGAGAACCCGCGGTGGTGAAGCCGGGTCGGCCGAACCCAATGTTACACGCCCGCGGCTTTTGGGATGAAGCACCGCAACGCGACTGGAAAATTGATGACCTAGCGGTTTTCTTATTCCGGGAAACCACAGCCGGGCGTCCGGGCCCACCGGACTAACAAGCAATTCGATATCGGGCCGTTCACTCTCCGGCTGGGTCCGCAGAAAGGAAACACACTGGATTGGAAGGCCTGCCGCGCGGCCGCTCCTGACCGAAAGCCACTGCCCAAATGCCTGTCCCATCCGGTCAAGACGCATCTCGGTATCAAAGGAAACCGGCTTGCTGCAGGCAAAATTAACAACTGTATTGACGTGTTCCTGCAGATCTTTGCCAACGGCAGGTCGGTCTAGCACCACATCGATGCCGTGTTCTCGCAACATGTCGGCCGGGCCCACACCGGAAAGCATCAGCAGTTGTGGGGAGTTATAGGTACCCCCAGAAAGAATTACCTCACGTGTTGCCCAGGCCTCTCGGCTCCCGCCATTCTGACCGATTTCAACACCACGCGCGCGCGCGCCGTCGATCAATATTCGCCTCACTGGCGCCCTCGTTTCCACTACAAGATTTTTACGCCGCAGAGCCGGCCTGAGGAATGACCGGGCGGTGGACGCCCGTCGACCGCCGGAAATTGTAAAGTCCGGCTCTGCTACACCCTCAGATACTGCGCCGTTGTAATCGTCGATTCTGTTGAATCCGAGCTTCTCGCCAGCTTCCGAAAAGAGATCGTAAAGTGGGCTGTCAATCCGTGGAGGCGATGTCTATACAGGTCCCGAAACACCATGAAAACTATCTTCGCCACGCCAGCTTCCTTCGGAACGTCTGAAGAATGGCAAAACGTCCGAATATCCCCAGCCTTTCAGTCCCTTCTGGCGCCATTGATCATAATCAAGTGGATGACCCCGTGCATATATCATCGCGTTGATTGAAGAAGTACCACCCAGGACCCTACCTCGCGGAAACGGGATCCTACGGCCGTAACACTGCGGTTCCGGCTCGGTTTTATAGCCCCAGTTGACACCGGGTCGCCTCGAAATCCACCGCATCGCCAGTGGTATGTGAATCCATGGATGTCGGTCGCGTCCCCCCGCCTCGAGGAGCAGAACCCGTATATGCGGATCTTCGCTCAATCGGGACGCAAGAACGCACCCGGCAGAACCCGCCCCTACGAGTATATAATCGAAGTCCACCCTTCCCTCCCGCGGCCGCATGCGTATTTACATCGGTGCTGCCACTCACTCGCTCGTCTCCGGCTGCACGACAACATCCTTTCGGAGCATCACCTGATCAAGGCGTAGAGCACCCCACAACCAATCGCGGCTATTGGCTTCTCTGGTCATGAACGCATACAATACCCATGTCATTGAATGTGGGACAACATGACCAATTCCAGTGTCAAGCACTTCACCGGTGAGAAGGTTTGGACGCCAGCAGACTTCACCAAACACGATGAGTGGATACATACCCTTTCTGATGCCGCGCTTGCAGATATTGACAAGGCGGTCACCACCGTACGTAACCGTGGAAGGGATCTCGACACCCTGACCCCGGCTGACTTCAACCTCCCGGCCCTCACTGAGGACCTTTTGGAGATCAGCCAGGTTCTCAATTCAGGACGAGGGTTTGTTCTCATCAAGGGGCTTGCAAAAGCGGGATACAGTGAAGAAGAACTCGGGCATGCATTCTGGGGAATTGGAACGCACATTGGGACCGGCGTTTCTCAAAGCTACCGGGGAGACCGCCTTGGGCACGTGCGTGATATGGGTGAAACCGATCGTTATTACACCGCGGGCGGTGAACTGGAGATGCACATGGATCCGGTCGACGTTGCCGGCCTCCTGTGCGTTCAACCGGCCGAATCCGGCGGCGTGAGCCGTATCGCGAGCTCCGCAAACGTACACAACATAATTTTAAAGGAGCGACCGGATCTAATCGATGCACTTTATCACGGACTTATTTATAGTCGCCGGCAGTCTGACCTAGGGGAAGACCAACCCGCTTCAACATACCGCATTCCCGTCTTTACGAGACTTCAAGGGATGCCAGTCTGCCATTTTCTGCCGATATCCGTGCGGCTCGCGGCTAAACACCACGGCATTGAAATGACCGAAACCGAACGTGAGGTATTGGCGCTCGTAGGTGAAATTGCGCAGAGATCCGACGTATGTATGGAGATGGATTTCCAGCACGGGGATATCCAGTTTCTCAACAACCGGGTAATACTGCACTCCCGATCGGACTACACTGACCCGAAGGATGCTCGGTTAAAAAGACACCTGCTGCGCCTCTGGTTGATGGTCGACGCCTGGATCCCGCTGCCCCCTCATATGCGTATGCAGGGTCCGGCGGACCGAGCCGGCGGTGGTATCGCCAAAGTCTCCTAGCGGGCCTTTCTGGTGGGCAGAGCACCGGCATAATGATTGCTTCAATCAGATCTTGGGTGCCGTCACTTTCCAATCATCGTTGCGCAAACGCGCCGCACCTCACTGGTCTCAGGTCTGTCCATCGGTTGGCGGCAAGCTAACCCCGACCCCATTGGACCTGGCCTTCTCGTATATGTGATGGCAGATTGCTATATCCTGTGACACCAGACCGGTTGTGTGAATAAGGATCCGTTCGCTGGCCTGCTCACGTCCCAAAACATTTTCCGAAACCACATCACAAATTTCACCGTGCAATTGATCTCTGGAAAACAAACCCTTTTCCACAAATTCTACAAATTCCCGGTTCATCATGTTCGCGTCCCAGTCATCAATAACAACCTTGTCAAACTGGCCCCAGCCCGCCGGATCCATTTCACGGCGCGCAAGTGAAATGTATGTCGCGCCTGGTTTAACCCACTCCGCACGCGCGACGATGTCGGTCGAGGTTGTACCCCCTATCCCGATATCGCAGGCGCGAACCACAGTCTCTATGTCATCCACCGGCACAATATCGATCCCAAGCTCGACCGACCATTTGTCAGCAAAAGCGTTTCGGGTTTCTGGATTTCGAGAAGTACAGACCACTTTTTCAAAGTCATACATGGCGCGAAGACAGTGCAGTGCATTAAGACCCATTGTCCCCACGCCAACCAACCCAAGGACTTTTGGTTTGACCGGTCCCAGCCATTTGAGTGGGATAACAGCGGCAGCAATGCTCCGGATAGCGTAGGACCAGTGTTCCTCAACAATCGCCCGGGCCTGACCGGAGGCCGGATCCGTCAGCAGAATATATCGAGCACAGTCAAGCCGTCCGACAGTGTTGGTTATTCCATCGTCAAAATAGTTGTACATCCTTACGCCAGTGGTCGGGACATCAGACAAAAATGCGCCCTTGACATGCCAGTGGTTATGCCACGGCGCCCCGACGTCAAGCTTCCATGAAGGCGGCCTGGACCATTGCACCGTGCCGCGGGCATGCATTCGGTATACCTCTTCGCAAACCTCCAGTGCGTCCTCAATACTCAGGAGATCGAGCGTTTCCCGGTAAGGAATGAACAGAACGCCTTCAAGCGCCACCTTACACATCCTCCCCATCATGAATGAAATCGAATTGATCACCTGCTGGGGAATAGATTTCAAAAATTTCCAGAGGTCTGTCCGCAGCGTTGGTGAGTGAATGGCGAAGGCCGCTTGGAATATAAATAACGTCGTCCTCCCGGATGGTGTAGGTCTTCCCTTCCACGACGAGACACCCCTCTCCACTCCTGACGATATACACATTATCAGATACCGAATGGTGGTGATATCGTCCCCCGGATTCGGCCGGCTTCAGCCGGTTGAGATGGACATCCAGTGCCGTGGCTCCGCAGTCACCATTGACCATCAGTTTCTGTATTCCGCGACCGCCCTGCATTGGCACTTCTGAAACTTCATCAAGATGAAAGACTTTAAAACTACGCTCCATTTGGTGATCCTTTTTCGTTGTTTCCCCAATCATATCCGCATTGTGTAACGGAGGCATTGGTCGTTTAATGGGTAAGGATACCGTTTCCGGAGATTTGCGATGCCGAAAGTTCTCACAAAGACCCAGAGCGACCAGTTCTGGAATGATGGGTACGTCTTTCCCTTCGACTGCCTGACACCGGAAGAGGCGCGTGCCTGCCGTGATAAACTCGAGGCCTACGAAGGCACGCTGGATGATGACATTACCAAGCACGTGAGGGTAAAGTGTCACCTGGCGTTCCGATGGTTATGGGATCTTGCCCATCACCCGAAAATACTCGATCCAGTCGAGGACCTGATCGGACCCGACATACTGCTTTACCTTTCAACTTTCTGGTTCAAGGATTCCAAGGACGGCAAGTTTGTGTCCTGGCATCAGGATTCGGCATATTATGGGCTCGACCCTCATGATGTTATCACCCTCTGGCTTGGCTTTACGGAGGCCACACCCCAAAACGGTTGTATGCGTATCCTTCCGGGCAGCCACAAATGGCCGGACCAGACCCACGACGAAACATATGACGGAGACAATCTTCTGGCACGCGGTCAGACCATAGTTGGTCTGGATGACACTGCCGCGGTGGAAATGCCGCTCAAAGCAGGACAGTTCTCAATGCACCACGAACGCATGCTGCATTCATCGGGTCCAAATATATCTGACGACCGGCGGCTCGGGATGTCATTTACCTATTTGCCAACGCGCACACGCTGTCTTCTGGGCCGGCGCACGGCCATTCTGGTCCGCGGTAAAGATGACTATCATCATTGGGACTACGACCCGGAGCCTCGGGCCGATCTCGACCCCGCCTGCATGGAGACAATCCAGCACTGGATCAAGGCATACGCGGATCCCAACATTATTCAGGAGGGCCGCCGCGCAGGCTGAACCAGCAATTACCAATCAGCTGGTCCAACGCCCCCCAGAAGGCCAGATTCATCCCCAGAACAGGGGATTGATAGCTTGGAACGAAAAACATGGAAGAGTAACACATGCATGCACAAACTGGGGCTTTTTCTACCAAAGACATCGAGTATCTTCGTCATGGTCAAAGGGCCATGAGGATGCGTCTTTTTAAACCTGACGGTACGGGTCCATTTGCAGCGATAGTGGATTTGCACGGCGGCGCGTGGAACAAGGGTAATCTTACCTCCTGCAATGACCGCGACGAAGTTTTCGCAAAAGCCGGTATCGCCGTCGCGGCTATCGATTTTCGTCATGCTAGCGATGGATATCTCGCCTCAATGGCTGACATAAATTACGCGATCCGGTGGCTTAAAGCCCACGCTACGGAACACGGTATCGATGCCAACCGCGTGGGCATCTGCGGGCAGTCAAGCGGTGGTCACCTCGCCATGTTGGCTGCAATGCGACCCAACGATGAACGCTACACTACAATCAACCTCGATGTCTCCATGCCCCCGTTCCATGCAACAGTCTGCTGCGTCGGTATGGCTTGGCCAGTAATCAACCCTCTGTCACGCTACAGGAACGCCCTGAGAGGTCGGGCAAGTGCCACCCCCCCTGCCTGGATTGGGGATATCCCCGAAAGCCACGACCGTTACTGGGTGACAGAGGAAAATATGTCCGAGGGCAACCCCTTACTCGCATTGGAACGTGGGGAGAAGGTCGAAACTCCACCGGCGCTATGGGTGCAGGGAACCCCCGATGACGTGCATGACTATCATGATCCCGGCTCTGGGGGTGAACTTAACGAACCCGAACGCTTTGTAGAGAACTATCGCAATTCAGGCGGCAGCATTGAATTAATTTATATTGACAATGCAGAGCGTTCGTCAAAGGCATCATTTGATCCTCTCACCGTATTTTTTTGCGAACATCTGTCCGTCTAGAAAAGGCAACGGAACCAAATCCAATTAGCTCCCACGCCACTATGGACCGGCGGCGATATTGACTATATCAAACGATTGTTTCAAAAAATTTTGTCTACTTGGTCGGCATCCGTTTCGTGATTGTGACAAGGAATGAATGAGCCGACACCGACCGAGATAAGTGGAGATTTGATGAACGGTAAAAACCTCGCCTCCGGGATTGGTCGGCCGGTCCAACGCAAAGAAGATTTTAAGCTTCTCACGGGTTGCGGGCGCTATACCACAGACGTGGCGGTTCCACGACAGACCCATGCGGCTTTTGTCCGCTCACCACATGCACACGCACGCATCCACAGTATCAACACCAGAAACGCGGAAGCTCTTCAAGGCGTTCTTCTTGTTCTTACCGCCGCTGAATTGGTTGCTGACGGGCTTTCCGAAATTCCCTGCTATGCCGGCGTGTCTGGCCTCGTTGACTTATCACTTAATAATTCCGACGGAACCGCAAATCTGGTTACGCCCCTTCCCATCCTCGCATCGGACCGTACCCGCTTCGTCGGAGATCCCATTGCCGCTGTAATCGCAGAGACATATACGGTGGCACTAGAGGCGGCAGAACTGATTGAAGTCATTTGGGAGCCACTTGAACATATCACCACGACGCAGAAAGCATCAAAACCGGGAGCTGTTCGCGTATGGGACCACATTCCAGATAACGTCTGTGTTGATGGCCGTTTTGGAGTCGAGGAAAGCTGTCAGAATGCGTTTGACAGGGCCCATCACACGGTTTCTCTTCGAACTCCCGTACAGCGTGTCACCGGAGTGATGCTTGAGACCCGTGCCGCACTCGCTGACTACGATACAAAAACGGGTCGGATCACCGTCTATTGCGGTGGTGACAATTCAGTTCGGCTGAAACAGGATATCGCCAGCGCCATGGGCCTCGGTGAGGAATCCCTGAGGGTGATCGCGGGCGATGTCGGCGGCAATTATGGCACGCGAAACTGGACCCATCCGGAATATGTTATTGTCGCGCATGCGGCCAAGAAACTGAACCGAGCCGTGCGCTGGCAGGCTCAGCGCAGCGAGGCATTTCTTTCGGACTATCACGGGAGAGACAATTACACCGAGGCCGAACTGGCACTCGATGCAGAGGGTAATTTTATAGCACTACGCGCTGAAATCACGACCAACAACGGGGCACACACCGTTGCTTTCGTACCACTCCTGAAAACGACAGAGCTACTCCCCAGTGTCTACCGGTTTCCCACCGCCACCACACGCGGGCGGGCGGTAACGACCAACACCTCACCCACGACACCCTACCGCAGCGCGGGCCGACCGGAAGCAATGTTTGTTATGGAGCGGCTCATCGACATCGCCGCGAGGAAGTGCGGGTTTGATTCATTGGAGTTGCGCCGGCGCAACCTGATTAGGACGGACGAAATGCCCTACGAAACCGCGCTAGGGCTTCAATACGATAGCGGTAATTTCCTCGATGCGATGGACCGTGCGCTCGCGTTGGGCGCCTGGGACACGTTTCCAGCTCGGAAATCAGAGGCCGAGACACGAGGTAAGCTGCGGGGTATCGGCTTTGCCAACTATATCGAGATTACGAGCGGCTTTCCTTTCGAACGTGCCGAGATACACGTCCATCCAGGGGGCACTCTTGATGTTGTAATCGGGACAACTTCAAGTGGCCAGGGACACGAGACAACCTTCGCGCAGTGCGTCGCGGAATGGCTGGGAGTACCCTTCAGGACTGTCAAGATTTTGACCGGCGACACTGACGTGGTTTCCGCTGGTGGGGGTTCCCATTCCGCTCGGTCGATGCGTATGGCCGGAATTGTAATGGGACGCGCATCCGAGCAAATCATCGCAAACGGACGGGCAATTGCAGCGCATGTGTTTGAAGCCCCGTTGGTCGACGTTGGGTTTGTGGATGGAAATTTCGTAATACGTGGCACGGATCGTTCTATTGGGATCTTCGAGGTGGCTCGGATAGCGGAGACGGACGAAGGAATAGCGGACCACCTGAAAGGGCCACTGCAGGCGGCGAGTGACGAACTTATGAAGAATCCGGGTTTTCCATATGGCGCGCAGGTTTGCGAAATCGAGATTGATCCGGAGACAGGCACCCTCGAGATCATGGCCTATGCCGCTGTTGATGACGTCGGACACGCCGTTAACCCGATGATCCTGCATGGCCAGACACACGGGGGTATGGCGCAGGGCGCGGGTCAGGCCCTGCTTGAACATGTCTGTTACGATCCAGCCGATGGACAGTTGATAACTGGTTCCCTTCTGGACTACGCCCTCCCGCGGGCTGATGTCTTTCCCTCCTTCGTGACTGATATCATGGAGACGCCATCACCAACCAATCCACTTGGCATCCGTGGTGGTGGCGAAGGCGGAACAACACCCGCACTGGCTGTCGTAATTAATGCTATCGTAGACGCGCTGGCAGCCTTTGGTGTGCTGCATGTCGAGATGCCGGCGACGCCTGAGCGCATATGGCGGCTGATTCAGGCTGGAAAAGCTAACCCTTGACCGGGTGCCAATTTATGTATCCAGAACGCTGTTGTGAAACAGGGTGTCCACCGAAATGCCGCCGCCCAGCAACTCCTGATCAACCATATACCCGATAAACTGATCCAGGTTCGCAGAGTTGACAGATAACCCCGATGGCCAGAGTTCCCCGTCAAATGTTTTCAGGCCGCTGTCGAATGCGTAGCGACCGAAGGGCAGAACCGTGTAGTTATGATCAATATAGTATTCGTAAGCCTGATCACGGGCGTCGTCCCACATCTGAAGAAGCTGGAATGGTAGTTCGGGGAATTCCTCGACGACCGGATCCCTCATCGCCAGCAGATGCATGATTGGGTAGTGCCCATGCTTTTCCCAGTATTTACGGCACTCCATGCGGGCATCAGGAAACAGTCGCCGTATCCGGTCGTTTTCCAATATCGTCGGCGGTGGATGGGGGTCAATATAGGCGTCAACCTCCCCGGCAAGCAGCATCTCCGCGCCCGTCCGTCCCTCGGGCATTCGCACTATATTTTCTGCAGCGCCCTGCCATGGAATTTCTTCCGGTCTTTGGGTCACCCATTCAACATCGCGCCAGTCCAGCCCATATTCAGACTTGAGATCACCCTTGGCGAGCACCGACATTGTGACCTGAAAGGCCCAGATGGCGATGCGTTTACCGGAAAGTTGGACAGGTGATGTAAAGCCTGACCCAGTTTCAACGAATATGTGGTTTTGACTGAACAGGCGTCGCGGAAACGCTGGAACTGCGGTAAGGCGCACGCCCCGTTGGCGAGCCATTACGTAGGAGGCAAGCGAAACCTCAGCGATGTCGAACTCCAGATCCACCAGCATCCTGCGATGACGATCAACACCGTCACGACGCGGCGGCACCATGCCAACTTCCAGGGCCTCTATCTCAATACCTTTGGGTGCATCTACCAGCCCAAGGAAAAATGGGATGTGGCGGTCATACCGATCCAGAGCCATTTTCAGAGTGCGTACTGTCATTGTCTTCAGCCCTTATCCCTCAAATGAGTAGTTCAAATAAAATGGATTCCGGCACATTTTCAAGATACCACAAAACTCAGCTGAACAACCAGGACTAGTCATTTTAGGAACTTTTATTTTTTTAAAATACCATTTATAATCAATCACTTTACCGGTTTTCTTAAATTGTATTATAAGATATCGTAAAATGATTTGATGTTTCGGGATCAAACACTGACGGAACCACGCCTTAAAGATTTGTTATATAATCGAGCACAAGCCGGTTAAAGGCTTTTGGATGTTCGCGGTAAGTGAAATGACCGGATTCATTAAAGACGTGCATCTCTGTACGCGGCTCCCTGTGCGATACCATATCAAACAATACAAACCCCTGGTCTATTGTAGCTGTTGGATCGTTGAGACCCCAGACCAGCAGGTTGGGGCGGCCGGTCCCCCTTTCCATGAGGAGATCAAAGGTATCAGCTTTCTGTCGCCCGTGGCTGGGAAGAAAAACCCGTTTTTCCAGTCCCTGACCTTCCATCTTCTCCACCGATTCCTGATACTTTGGCAGCGCTACCACCCGCATTAGCTCATCGAGCCAGTCCTCGGTCACACACTTCGGGTTGTAGGAATAACGTTCCATTACCCACCGCTGGCTTTCACGACTCAGAAACGGCTGGGGCGTATCGGCAAAAACTATGTGATTACGGCCCTGCCCCGGGCCGAGGGTAGCGGTATCAACCATGATATTTGACTTTATTCTTGACGGATCCTCCAGGGTCATCCGGCAGGTGAGATACGCACCCCTTGAATGACCCACAATGTGACAGTCTCCAACGCCAAGAACTTCCAGAAAACGCAGGGCATGGCGAACTACACTCTGCATTGTATATTCTTCGTCTGTCCTGGGATTATCCGTATAACCTTGGCCGATTTTATCTACTGCAATGACCCTGCACTGCTCGGAAAGCCCGTCAAAATTCAGGTTCCAGTCTGCCGCACAGTCGGCACCATGGGGTGAGCCAAAATTGCCGCCATGGAAAAGCACAACAGTCTCCCCCTCACCCGCGTCGAAATAACGCGTCCGAATACCATCCACATCAATGAACCGGGCTTTTGAAAAATCCATGCTACTCTCCGGCGTCAAGCTTCTGTAATAAAGCTGCGGATTACTTCATTGAACCGCTTGGGCTGCTCACGAAAACAGAAGTGACCGGCCTCATTGAATGTGTGCCAGCGCGCGCGCCGTTCCCTGGCAGCAAGAATTCGATAAAGATCCAGTGCCTGGGTATGGGAGACGGTGAGATCGTTGCACCCCCACACCTGCATAACCGGCCGCTGGATGCCTCGCGCACCCAGAATATCAAACATGTCTTCCTTATCAACTTGCAGCCCGGGCAAAAACCGGGTCCACATCAGACCTTCGAGCATCATCTTATCGATGGCTTCGGCGTATTTTTGCTGCTGCGAGATATCAGTTAAGGCATCGAGCCAGTCCTCTGTGACACAGTCGGAGTTGTAGGAATACCGCTCGAGGACCCAGCGCTGGCTCTCCCGCGTCAATGCTGGCGCTGGCTTGTTCGCGAAAACCATCTCGTTGGTCCCGGTTCCCGGTGCACAGGTATTGCTGCTTACAATTACGCAGGATCTAACGAGTTCAGGGTGCTCAACCGTAAGACGACAGGTCAAATAGCCACCACGCGAATGTCCAACGAGATGGGCACTTTCAATTCCGAGTATCCGCAATGTCTGGTAGGCGTGCTGAACAACAGCGTCCATGGTGTAATCTTCATCCCGCAGCGGGTTATCCGTATACCCCTGCCCCAACTTGTCTATCGCTACGACGCGGCACCATTGAGAGAGGTCATCGATGGTAACACCCCAGTCCTCTATCGCGTCAGCACTGGTCGTCGCACCGAAATTACCGCCGTGCACCAGGACAACGACATCGCCAGTGCCCCTCTCTACATAGCGCGTTTTGACACCATCAACATCTACAAAGCGTTCACCGTCTATCGTCATGCTACCTCGTGGCTAATCTACTGAAACCAGAGGGGTTCAGCGTATTGTTTAACCCTGCAATACCGTAAACCTAGACTGCAGGATGGGGTAATACAATTATGGTTCTGACAGGCAGGGATTGGTACACAGCCAATATAAAACAGCCCTTTACTCTTTTCCAATAACCATTTCTCTGTAACACTCACTCCATGAAATACTGCGCGATTGCAACCGCCTGTTATTTACTCCTGTGTCCCGAGCGCAAACAACACCTGCCGGAACCTGGGACCATGGCCAGCAAGAAAGAATTTTCCAATAATCCGGGCAGGGGTTTCCAATGACCGATGCACTTGGGTACCGGGCCGTATTTTCGGTCGTTCTGCCAGCGACCAACGTAATCTCAGAACCCGAAATGGCGACTTTTGGAATACCAGGGGTATCCAATCAGACCTATCGTTTTCCTTTTCCCGGACGCCCGCGTAACCTCGACGACTTGATCAATTTAATTGGGCCTGCCATCACTCTGGCACTCGATTGCCGACCGGACCGTCTCATCCTTGGATTCAGTACCGAGTTTCTTCCTAACGGATACGAAATGGCTGCACGGTTACGGAGTTACGTGGAAGATACCAGCAAGCGTCCCACGACGATGGCATCGGACGCCGTACCGGAAGCCCTGAGAGTTCTAGGGTCCAAAAGGATAGGTATTGTCACGCCATACCCTCCTGAAACGAACCAAAATGTGTCGTCGTATTTCAGCGATCTTGGATTTGATGTCATTAACATAACCGGAATTGCAAGAACCGCGAGCGGCCGTATCGATACCGGGCAGATTCGCGAGGCAGAAATCCGTGAGGCCGTGGCAGAAGTTGACGCTGCAGACATTGACACATTGGCACAGGTAGGGACGGCCATGCTCTGCTCCGGGTTTTCGGCGGATCTTGAAAAAAAACACGGGAAGCCTGTCGTGACAGTCAACGCAGCAACATACTGGATGGCACTTCGTCAACACGGTTTCATCGACAGTCTGGAAGGTCACGGAATTCTTCTCAAGGATTACTGAGGCAAACCATGCGAACCACCGAAAAGATCTAACCATCTCCGGGTTATTCCGGGCGTTTTGCAACAAGATCGATCTCTACCCGTGCATCAAGGGCAAGCCCGGTCACTCCAACACAGGTACGTGCGGGCTTTCTTTTAGGGTCCCAATAGGTCTCATAAACTGCATTCATTACCGCATAGTCTTCCTTGAAGTGGGTAAGGTATACCCTCGCCATCACAACGTGTTTAAACCCAAGACCAAGAGAAGTGAGCACAATCTCCAGGTTTTTCATAACGTTGCGGGTCTGTCCTTCTATATCACGCGGTAACGGCGCGTTTTCGTTTCCCGCCTCATTCGGCATCTGACCAGTCACCAAAATCCAGCCATCTGTCTCTACCGCATGGCTGAACGGTGCTACCGGACTGGGAGCGCCCGCCGCCATGTGAAAGATCGGTGATGACACCGCTTTCTCCTCTTTATCTATCCCGGATCGACACAATCCCGACGCTTATTATACTATTCCAAATCGCAACGTATCAATCCGGACCAGATGGCAATGGCAGAAGTCAATACACGGACCATGAAATTCGGCGGTTATCACCGCCCCCGGAGTCAGGAGGAAGATCTCGAACTCACCCACGTGGGACCAGGCACGCCCGGGGGGGAATACCTTCGCCGCTTCTGGCACCCCATTGCACTGACATCGGAGCTTGGGGAATTGCCCCTCGCGATCCGGATCCTTGATGAAGAACTGGTGTTGTTTCGCGATGGCTCCGATCAGATTGGGCTCCTTCACCTGCGCTGCAGTCACCGGAACACATCTCTCGAATACGGATTCATCCAGGAGCAGGGAATCCGCTGCTGTTATCACGGCTGGCATTACGACGTCGATGGAACAATTCTGGAAACCCCTGGCGAGCCGCCACACAGCCGTATCAAGGAAAAGCTCTGCCATGGCGCATATCCGACTGAGCAATTCAAGGGCGTTGTCTTTGCCTATATGGGGCCACCGAACGAGATGCCCAACTTCCCGTTTTTCGACAGCTTCGTTTATCCTGACGGGAACCACCTGGTCCCCTACAAGATTTTCAACCCGTGCAACTGGCTGCAGGCCCACGAAAACGGAGCGGATCCAATTCATACATGCTTCCTGCATGCGCGTGGGAATAAACGACAATTTTCAGAGCAATATGAAGCGCTGCCGGAAATTTCATTCCACGAAACCCCGATCGGACTGCTTGCGGTGGCAACCCGGCGCTGGGAAGAATACCTGTGGATTCGGGCAAGCGATGTTATCCTGCCCAACGCCGCCCAGTTTGGGTTGGCCGAAGTCGCGAGCGAAGAAAAGTTCGCCCTCTGTCCCTGGCTCACCCGCTGGATAGTCCCAATAGATAATACAAGCGCTTACGCCATCGGTCTCCGGCATTTCAATCCGGTCATTGATCCTCGCGAGACAGGTAACGAGGATGGGATTGGTCTCGGCATGGTTGATTTTCCCGGCCAGGTTCCCGCAGCCGATAGCGTCGAGGGACAGCGTAACCCCGGAGATTACGAAGCCCTGGTCGCCCAGGGACCCGTCGCAATTCACACGAACGAAACCCCAGGCGTCACCGATGAAGGTGTGCTTATGGGACGACGACAGATACGCGCAGGCATCCGTGCAATCGCCAAAGGCGGGACGTTATCCTGGCCAGCACGCGGAAACGGAGATCCTGTCTCGACCTACAACCTGGAACTGGTTTCCCGCGTCCCTGCAAGAGATGGCGAGGACGACAGTGCGACGGTCCGACGCTTCGGCCAGCGCGTTGCCGAATTAATAATTGACAGTGGGTCTCTGCCGCCCGGCACCCGCCAGAAAGTTGCCAGGGAGCGAATAGAAGAATTGATCGCCCGCGAATTTTCATGAACAAAATTCGCTGCGTCGTCAACGAGCGGTTTCTCGTTGGTGAATCCCCGCGCTGGCACGAAGACGAACAGGCTCTCTACTGGGTGGATATTTATCGTCCTTCAATAGAACGTTTTACCCCGTCGACTGGTACCCGGCGTAGCTGGCCCATGCCCGAACGGATAGGCTGTTTTTCATTCTGCATGGACGGCAGGGTGATTGCCGGGATGCAGTCTGGCATTGCCTTTGTCGACCTAAATACTGGAGAAGTAACAAGGGTTTTCGACCTCGCACCTGATGATCCGGAATCGCGCTTCAATGACGGCCGTGTCGATCATCAGGGACGGTTTTGGGTCGGTAGCTTGTTGGAAAGCATGAACAGTCAAACCAATGCCCTGTTTCGCTATGACCCCGACGGAACCTGCAGTGAAATGGTCGGCAACCTTACATGCCCCAACGGCCTGGCCTTCAGCCCGGACGGGACCACAATGTACCATTCCGACAGCCGGCAGGATTTTGTCTGGGCATGGGATGTCGATCCGACCACCGGCGCAATATCGAACCGGCGGGTATTCATCGACAATGACCCCATGGAAGGCCGGCCTGATGGGGCCACGGTGGATTCAGAGGGCTGCTACTGGATTGCCTGTGTCGGCGCCTGGCGGGTTGCACGCTTCATGCCAGACGGCACCATAGACCGCGTGATCGGCATACCGGCACAACGTCCCACAGCCTGCGCACTGGGTGGAACGGACTTCAAAACACTCTATGTGACGACTGCGACCTTCCCTCTCGACAACGCGGCTTTGCTAAAACAGCCTCTCGCGGGCAGTATATTTGCAATCGACGTTGACATCCCTGGCTTGGCCGAGCGGCGCTTCGGCACCCTGGATTATGTCAGTTTTGCTTAAACCGTTGCAAAGTTGACCGATTGTATCTCTTTGAAGCTACAGAACGGACAACCTTTCCGGGTGTGGACCGGGTGCTATTCTCCAAGACACCTAGAGCATCGCTCTGACTTTTGCCGACGTTGCAATCTTACCGTTGCTGGCAAACGCTTCGTGATTGGCAACGATTTGATCGGAGTCATAGAGGTAATTCACCATTAAGCCCGCGGACTGATTAATTCCTTTTTGGGAAAGGTCTCCATCCCAGTTGACCCGCTCAATCGAAGCCCCATTTCCAAGATGAAATCGGGCGACAGGATCTAACGGGAGACCGCGGCTATTGATTGAGGTTAGGTAGGTCGCGCAGAGCCGGGTAATAAGTTTTTTTCGACCGGATCTCATTTGGCCATTTTCCAGCGTTTTGGACTCGGCCAATGCGGTGCTCTCTTCCTCGGTGACAAATTCGGGACTCTTCTCCAATAGTTTCGATCTGAGCCAATCTCGAAACCCTGGAATCGGAGATAACGTCGAAAAGGTTTTAACCGTTGGCAGTTCCTCCGATAAATCGTCAACGACCTGTTTGATCAGAAAGTTTCCGAAAGATATCCCAGCCAGCCCAGTCTGACAGTTGCTGATTGAATAGAAAATTGCGGTCGTCGGATCGGGAGGATTATCATTGGGTGGAGAGTCTAGTAATGGAGCAATTTGACCAGACAACTCATTGGTCAGTGCCACTTCTACAAAGATCAATGGCTCATCATGCAGTGCGGGGTGAAAGAAGGCGAAGCATCTCCTGTCTTCTGCCAGACGGCGTCTAAGGTCGTCCCAGCCTCGAATTTCGTGGACTGCCTCATAGGCGATCAGTTTCTCAAGAATCGCGGCGGGTGTTTGCCATTCGATACGTTCGAATTGCAAAAATCCTCTGTTAAACCATGAGTCCAGCAGGTCGCGAAGATCGGTCTCAAGGGGATTTAGTTCCATTGCGCCCGCGACACGATTGAGCACTCTTTCTCGAATTTTTATGATGGTGGCTGTTCCATCCGGTGCCATGTTGATACGCCGCAGAAGTTCCCGTCGCGGCGATTCGACGGCATCCCTCAGGCCCTGGTATGTCTCGTCTGCAGGGTTTCGTACATAAGCGGAAGCAGCGTTTTGAAGCTTGTCCGCAGCATACCCATAGTCTGCCGCAAGGAGATCGATAAACCCGTTCTGGTCTTTATCATTCATCGCGAGATATCGTTCAACCAGGTCCCGCGCCAGGGCTGTACCAGACGCTTCTCCACGATCCGACAATAAATCGTCGCATAATAGCTTTGCTGCTTTTAGTGGTGTTTTTCTGGACGGACGCTCAAAATAATGCCGGCCGAGGTCAGCTATTGCATCAATAAACTGGCTCATAGAAATTCGGCCCATACCATTTCCTTGTTTGATTGCGGCTAAGCGTCGGTCAGTTCGCCCTGCAAGCGATCAGAATATTCTAAACCGCCTCTCTACCCCGTTTACTTGTAGTCCGCGGCCATCAGACGCCAAGCCAACATCGCTGTTTCCTATTACAGCCTTCAAACTATTGTCAACGTCGCCAGAATTTTTAGCCCCCCTCAATTGGACAGCGCCTTAACCCCTGTCTCCACAAAACGCCTAAGACGTGGTCGCAGGAGTATAAACGCTAGCAGCATGCTTGGCTGTTTTGAGAACCTTTGTCATTTCCAATTCCTCTAAATAGTCAGCTTTTTCGAAGGCTCCACTAGCCTTTAAAGCGATGCCTATCCCCGGCAAACTGACGTTATCTGGCACTGTAGCCGTTACCACGACATCATACTCACCTCGTGTAAAGGCTAGATGCTCTAGCTTCCCTCCTACATTATCAAGCATCGCTTCAACAGCGGCCTTTCTGTCTGACCCGGACATGAGCCCTTTAAGGGCGTTAGGGGTGTATGTACCCAATAACAGAATTCTCATTTGTTTCTCCTCTAGAGGTTACGCATTTTTCATAAATCATCATAACCGGGCTTATTCGGCGAGCAGTTTTGGCCGAATGAAATCAGCAATAACATCTATCGCCGCAATCCGGTTCGGACCCAATACCTGATATAGGACGGGAGTTTTTATCCCGACGCTGGAATAGCCTTTCAGCTTTTCAACGCACTCATCCGGTGTCCCTGTCACTGCCAGTGAATCCACGACATCATCCGGAATGTTCGCGACCGCGCTTTCAAACTTTTCACCCAGGAATGCCGTCCGCAGATTGTCCTGAAGCATTTGTACCCTGGGCACATCCAGTCCAGCATATACGTAACGGGTCATGTCTGGAATTTGCCTCAGATAATGCGCAACCAGCGGTTTTGCGGCGTTGCGCGCCGCATCCCGATCCCGGTCTACGGAAAATATGATGTAGCAGGACGTGTCAAGGTCCTCTATCGAGCGGGCGGTCCCGACGAGTGCCTCTTTGAGGTCTACCATACATTTTCGGGCAAACGCGGGAGAGGTAAAAACGCTATATTTCACACCATCCGCGACCCGGGCCACGCGTTTCAATGTTCGTGGTCCCATTGTTCCAAAATACATGGGTATGCCTGACCGAGCGACCGAAAATCTAAGTTTCACACCGGGCGCTGGCAAACGATAGATTTGACCTTCATAAATGACGCGTTCCCCATCAAGCAGGCGTCTACATATTTCGCTGGCTTCCTTGAGCGCGGTGATAGGTCGAGGGTTCTCGAGCCCGTGGGCGTTAATTACAGTATGGCCCGCACCAAAGCCGAGGATCAGTCGTGGGCCACAAAACTCCTCAATATCTGCAACCGCCATCGCAACTTGGGCTGGGTGGCGCGTAAATGGATTTATAATTCCCAACCCAATCTGGATGGAATTTGTCCCCGTCGCAACTGCTGTGGCCTGCACAATTAAATCGCGGCTGTGGTAATCCTCCGCCAGCCAGACCCGCTTGAAACCACGGGCCTCCGCCTTTTGCGCGACAGCCAGGTTGTCCGCAGTAGAGGAAACACTGAAAAGGCCGATATCCAGACCATCAAAGCTCGGCTTCGTCATACAATTTCCCCAATACCCTGAGACAGATCAGGATGACGATTTGGAGGGATGTCATAGCGATCCATCAGCCCATCAACGACGCCATGAAAAAAACCCAATCCGCCTCCCCAAAATTATGGTCCCGCACAATAAACGATGCACCTGCAAGACTAACGAAACAGACCTTGCCAGAACAGAAATCGAGCGTAAACCATATACCTTCGATCAACAGCCACATTCTCACATTGACTTGGTAACAAAACATTAAATTCGTTCACGATTGGAAAAATTATTCCCAATTTCAATATCTGATCGGTATTCCAAAAATATGTCATGGGGTACAACTCGGTCATAACGGGAACGCAAATGACAAACGATAAAGCGCCAGTTCTGATTTGCGGTGGAGGGCCCGTCGGCCTTGTTCTATCGATTGAATTAGCGTGGCGGAATGTGCAGAGTATTCTGATCAATACGGAGACCACGACGGCCGTTCACCCACAGGGAAATACCCACAATGCGCGGACGATGGAGCATTACAGAAGGTTTGGTATCGCCGACCGGGTGCGCTCCGTAGGGTTACCACCGGACCTCATCACCGATGTTATCTACCTGACCCGCTTAACAGCACCCGAATTTGCCCGCATTCCGATGCCATCTTCGACGGAAAAACAACGCCGGATTGCTGATCGCGATATGTCATTCCTGACGCCAGAGCCCATTCACCGTTCGTCTCAATTTTACGTTGAGCCGGAACTTTTCGGCCATGCCAAGACCCTTGGCGAGATAGATCTGCGTTTCGGTTGGGAGCTGGTAAATTTTGAACAGAATGCCAAAGGTGTCACATCGGCCATCCTTAATATTGAAACCGGTGAAACAGACACGGTCGACACCAAATGGCTGGTTGGATGCGACGGTGCAAAGGGATACACGCGCCACGCGTTGGGCATTCCCTATCGGGGCGAAGGTGGGGACGAAGTCGCTTTTTTTATTGGCCGGATGCTGTCCATCTATATCAATGCACCCGGCATTTACAATGTTATGAAGGCCGACCGTGCATGGCAATATTGGACAGTAAACAGCGATGCAAGAACATGCTTCGTTACCCTCGATGGGATAGGAAAGTTTGTCGTGCTGACGAAATACCCGGAAACCGGTGAACCTGATGAAGCCCAAATCATTCACGACATTCAAGATGCAATCGGCGCCGACATAGGTATAGAAGTTATTTCGGTTCGCGAATGGACCGCAGGCAATGCGCTGGTGGCCGACCGTTATGCCGATGACCGCGTGTTGCTTGCCGGAGACGCTGTGCATTTATTCACCCCGACTGGAGGGTTCGGGATGAACACTGGCGTGGAAGACGCGGTCAATCTCGGCTGGAAACTGGCAGCGGTACAGCATGGTTGGGCACCCGCCACCCTTCTTGCAACCTATGAAAGTGAGCGACGGCCAATCGGTATCCGAAATACACGGTCATCGCGGAAGCTCGCAAGCGATGTAGCAACCATTCAGGTGCCGAAAGCACTCGAGCATGGCACCGCGGAAGGTGAACGTGCACGGAGCCGACAGGGCAAACACCTTTCAGGCTTTACCGAAGAATTCGGCTCCCTCGGTATTCAACTTGGCGCACGATATGACGGTTCGCCCCTCATTGTCGCTGACGGTACAGACCCGCCACCAGATTCACCGGTCGAATACATACCAAGCACTTGTCCCGGTGGACGGGCACCACATTTGTGGCTGGAGGACGGCGCCTCGATTCACGACCGCTTTGGAAAATGGTTCACGCTTCTGTTACTCGGGTCTGGAGACACCGACACCGTCAGGTTAAAAAATGCAGCAACGGCACATAACGTTCCGCTTGACGTCGTCGAGGTGCCGGAACAGGACGCCCGTGATTTATATCAGTGCGACCTGGTACTTATCCGGCCGGACCACCATGTTGCCTGGCGAGGAAACACATTACCGGCAGACGCCGAAACACTTATACTGCAGGTGTCTGGCAACAACCTGTAATCCTTGCAGCGCTCAGAACATCCATCCTACCCGCCGAACCCAAGCCATTGAATTTTAGACTTATTCAATGGTGAAGGGCCTGAACTTCTAGGGTGCAGGTTTGTCAGAGAACAAACAGATGTTTAAAATAAAGATAAGCTCTCCTGAAAGATCGTGTATTCCACAGAGGGATTTGTTTCCGGTCTCCCCGAGATGGTGTTCATTTTGAATATGCCTCGTACCCAGACGAACGTAAAATACATGCGGGACACCTACCGCAACCATAACCCCAGACATTTAAACTGGTGCGATCCCCTAAATAACACGTGTGCGTGCTTTTAATAATTAACTCTTCCGCACGGTTTCCGCCTAGTTCTTTCGCTAATTGCCAAGTAGCCACCTTATCTATCCACATCAGGGGTGTGTGCAACACGAAACGTGTGTCCATTCCGAGGTTTAACGTGGCCTGTAGTGATTTGATGGTATCATCTCGACAGTCGGGATAACCTGAATAATCCGTTTCGCACATCCCACCGATGATATGTTTATACCCTCGCCGGAAAGCATGCGCCGCCCCAAAGGTGAAAAACAAGATGTTGCGCCCGGGTACGAACGTATTTGGCAACCCATCCTTATCAAACTGGAATTCAACATCATGCGTCATTGCTGTATCGCCCAGAGCAGCCAGTGTATCAACCGATGCAATAGCTATTGGTGCGCATGCACCGTTTAGAAAACGGCTGCGGCAATCACAAACACGTTAAAAACATAATGGCTTCAGCCCGTGAAAAATCCATCAAAGACAAAAGTTAAAAGACAGAATTCATAAAGCGTCACAGGACGTTGAAATCCGGAGGTTTTTATAAAGTCTGATTTTCGCCATGTTACCATTCAGGACCCCTTAACCATTATTCCAGGCGCAGAAAAGTGGGTTCAAGATACTGCGTGACAATGTTTGGACGGTTGGACAGGCGCGTGGCATTATTAAATAAATGTACGATTAACCAAATGGGACACAGGACCCCGGACGGGCATAACCTGATTAGTCAATTGACGAGCCATGCCCTTGCAAAGTTACATATTAAACAAAAAGGAAATTTTATGAAAACGGTCACTAGATACATAGCGATAGTTGCGGCCGCTGCAACGACAAGTCTTTGGATGACAGCAAATGCGCATGCCAAATGCGGTAGTGTTACCATCTCGCAGATGAACTGGGCGTCCGCCCAACTAATGGCCAACGTAGACAAGATAATTCTGCAGGAAGGCTTCGGCTGCAACGCCGAGCTTGTCCCGGGCGATACAATGCCGACTTTTACCTCAATGAGTGAAAAGGGAAAACCGGACGTCGCCCCTGAATTGTGGACCAATACTGTTAGGGAACCCTTAAAAAAGGCGATTAATGCCGGGCGCCTAGAGATTATCAATAAAGCACCCATTACCGGGTTGGGAGAAGGCTGGTGGGTAACGCCAGCCTTTCTGAAAAAGCATCCGAAGCTCAACACCGTCGAGAAGGTGCTGGCACGACCCGATCTCTTCCCTTATGCGGAAGATTCGTCAAAAGGCGCCTTTATGAACTGTCCTGCCGGTTGGGGATGCCAGTTGGCTAATGCAAATCTCTATCGTGCCTTCCAAATGAAAAAAAAGGGCTGGGTTCTGGTAAACCCGGGCTCTTCAGCCGGTCTTGACGGCTCTATTGCCAAGGCCGCAAACCGGGGAGAAAACTGGTTCGGCTATTACTGGAGCCCGACTGCCATAATTGGCAAATACAAACTTGTAATGCTGCCATTTCAGGCCAAATGGGCCGGCTCAAAAAACTGGGATGGGTGTATCGTTAAACCTGAACAGGAATGTGCGGATCCAAAGCCCTCTTCCTGGACCAAATCAGAGGTACAAACCGTAATAACAGCAAAGTTCAGAAAAAGTGGCGGCGTGGCAGCTGATTATCTGGCAAAGCGCACCTACCCCGGAGATATCATAAATACCATGCTGGTGTTCATGACCAATAACAAGGCTAATGGTGCCGACGCTGCCATTGAATTTTTATCCCGGCACGGAAACGTCTGGACCAGGTGGGTAAGCAAGGACGCCGCAGACAAGATCAAGGCGTCACTCTAAATCAAACTCATATGCATAATAAATGGGGGCGGAGGCTAGGCCGCCCCCATTTGCGTAATCCAGTCCGGAGGTCACATGAGTTTTTTTGAAAGTTTTCCATCACTCGGCCGACGCGATCTTATGGAGTTGCGACGCACAATTGATAATGGGTTTCGCGATTTCTCGCGCGAATATGGCGAGGCTCTGGAACATTTTTTCGACCCTCTGCTCCAGTTTCTAATCTGGCTGGAAAAACTCCTGGTTCTTGCTCCGTGGCCAGTGATCATCCTCCTGGTAGCGTTATTTTCCTGGGCCGGTTCCCGCAGTAAGGGCATTGTTATTGGGTCAGTCCTCTGCTTTTTAGCCATCGGCTATCTGGGTATGTGGATAGATACGATGGCAACGCTCGCCATAATCTCGGCTGCCACCCTTATTTGTATTGGCGTCGGGATCCCCATCGGGGTTTTGATGTCCCGTTCGAACAGAGTGCAGGGCGGTATTATACCGGTTCTGGACATCATGCAGACAATCCCCTCCTTCGTCTATTTAATACCGGTCGTCATGTTGCTTGGTATCGGGAAGGTACCTGGCCTGTTAGCGGTATGTATTTATGCACTTCCACCGATCATCCGCCTCACCAATCTTGGAATTCGGCTTGTAGACAAGGAGTTATTGGAAGCTTCCGACGCCTTTGGTGCCAGCACTCTGCAGAGACTTTTTCGCGTACAGATTCCGCTTGCCCTTCCCAATATCTTTGCTGGTGTAAACCAGACAATCATGATGGCATTATCGATGGTCGTGATCGCATCGATGATTGGAGTAAAAGGCCTGGGCATACCTGTTCTGCAGGCGGTGTCAAATCAATATCTGTCGCTCGGTCTGATGAATGGCCTGGCAATCGTGGCGCTTGCAATCATTTTTGACCGTGTCACCCAGCGCCTGGGAAAACGTCTCCAGAAACATGGGAGCCTGGAAAACTGATGCGTGTCGCCACTATCAGTATTCGCAACCTCTACAAAATTTTTGGACCGGCTTCGAGTGAAGCAATGAACCGTATCCGTGAGGGGATGGGGAAGATCGAGTTGCAGGAGTTAACTGGGCACCTGCTGGCCGTCAAGGATATCAATTTGGATATTGAACAAAACAAAATTCAGGTCGTCATGGGACTGTCAGGTTCTGGCAAATCCACCCTGATCCGGCTTATTAACAGATTGATAGAACCCACAGCCGGACAGATAACAATCGACGGAGAGAACGTGCTCACCATGAATGCGGCAGAGCTTAGAGAAATCCGTCGACACAAGATATCCATGGTATTTCAGAGCTTTGCATTATTTCCACACCGTACAGTCATTGAAAATGCTGGCTATGGGCTGGAAGTACAAGGTGAGAGCCGCGAGAAGATCAGAAGCAGCGCCATTCGCTGGATTGAGCGTGTGGGATTGTCCGGTTATGAGGATTATTTGCCAGCCCAGTTATCAGGGGGAATGCGGCAACGCGTGGGGCTTGCCAGGGCCCTGACCACGAACGCCAATATTCTGTTAATGGACGAGGCATTCTCCGCTCTGGATCCCTTAATCAGAACCGAAATGCAGGACATACTCCTAGACCTCCAGGAGGAGTTTAAGAAGACAATTGTTTTTATTACACATGATCTCGACGAAGCACTGCGCATTGGTGACAACATCGCGATCCTCCGCGATGGCCAGATCATCCAGACCGATGATCCTCAAAACATCCTGTTAAAGCCTGCAGACAAATACGTTGCTGACTTTATGAAGGACATCAACCGAGCCCGCATACTTCGTGTGGGAGCCATAATGGAGCCCTTGGGCCCGGTCCCAGACGGTGCCCCGTCCATCCCGGAACACACCACACTGGAGGAGGCGCTGCAGGCGTTTCCAAATCTCACCGCCAACCAGATGATAATAGTCAACCGTGAGGGTGAAAAAACCGGAAAACTCAAAATGGAACATTTAGTAAGAGCCATGAAACGCCCAAAATAAAACAGTATGCAGAGCGGAAATCGCAGGCAGCTCATTATATACGGCCAATTCAAGATTTTCCCGTTTCCCGTGGATAGATTCATAACGCGAAAGTTGGCGAATTCAGGAAAGTGTTGTTTGTTGCAGTTCATCTCTGTAAACGGTCTCGAGAATCGCTTTCTAATAAAACAGAAAAAATACCGGACAGTGACGCCACAACGGTCATATTTTATGACGGGTCGTGCCCTTGTGTAAAAAAGAGATCGGAATATAGCGGTCACGACATCAAAGGCACCCTGAGCTTTGTCGACGTCTCAGATGCAATTTCGCATTCCAGACGTTCTCGAAAGGGGGAATGAAATGTCGCGTTCCCATGTCCGCTCGCAAAGCGGGCATATGGTCTCCGGCGCTGCCGCATTCATCCAGATCTGGTGACAACTGCGAGGCTGCCACTGGGTCAATCTCGACAAATGTGAGGGTGATCGGGTTACCATTCTGGGACGGAGAGCGGCTTAAGAAATACCAGAAAACTGCCGGCGCGGTTCGGAGACATCAAGACCCCACGGAATTAGCTGTAGCCTATATCTCGCCCCACCATCACTTTAACCTAGTCCTTCATCTGAATACCCGTAACATTTCTAGACGGGCCGCTCAGCTTCGTTAACCGAATAGCGTCAGCTGGCTACTTGTTGGCACCGGAACTGCGGATTTTGGCCACCGGTCTGCCTTGGTTTGACACCACCCGTTCAGCTGTCGATCAGCGGCACCTGATGTTCGAGAACGATCTCTTTCTTCGTCCTGGCTGATTCGAGAACAGCCAGCGAGGCCTCCATAGTTGCCTTGCCCCATCGACCATTGCGTATCGGGTCCCGGCATTCGGCAACAGCTTCATATAATTCGTCGATGACTAGACCTTTGTCGGGAAATGCACGACCTGGCGGAACCTTTACCTCGACAGGACCGTCCTTTCCGTAGAGCATGACACCATCAGCCACGGGACGCAGATCGCCCCCCGCGCAGCTCACGATCGTTACACCGCAATGGGGATGATTGCCGGCCACAGTTATTAAAGGTTTATTCAAATAGGCACGCGAGTCCTTGAGTGCAATTTCCTCCTCGGAGGTGGTGGAGATGGTCCGGAGCGCAGCACGCGCGTCACCCTGACCTCCAGGCTGACGCCGCTCACCGAGCTCTCCAATCCAACCATGAAACTCGTCGCTGTCGAAGAAATCATAACCGCTGTAAACAAGAACGGCTGCCGCGCCGCTTTTGAACTGGAGGAATGTCGCGTGACTACCTTCGGTCGGACGATCGGCGTCCATAATCGACGTTGCAGAACGCACACTGTGCACCATTCCGCCACCAAGAAGACGCACAACATCTATTTGGTGAGGAACCTGATTAAAGATGATGCCGCCACCCTTACCGGTGTTGAGTTCTTCGGGCCGGCGCGGTCGATAGAGGAAATTACCATAGCTGAAAGTGTTAATCATCGTTACTGGTCCAAAGTCTCCGCCACGAATAATGTCATGCATTTTCATGATGGGGGCATCAAAGCCGTGGGTATGGCCAATGATCATTCGGATTCCGGTATTTTCAGCCGCTTCGATCATCGCATCACAATCTTCCAGAGTGAGCGCCATTGGTTTTTCGACAACGACATGCTTGCCGGCCTCGGCAGCCATAACCGCATGAGCGCGATGCCATTCGTGGGGTGAGGCGATGTAGACTGCATCTATCCCCGGATCAGCACATAACGCCTCGACCTCTGCATAAGGCGTGGCGCCAAAATCGGTGGCAAAACGGTTCCGTACGTCAGCATTCAGGTCAACGCAGGCCTGGAGTTCCACCCGGGGATGGGCCATTAGACTAGGTAGCATCTGCATAGCCGCACCGCCGAGTCCGATCAGCCCAATACGCAGAATTTCTGGCGTGGCTGCCATGCTAATGGTGAGAACCGCACACTGGGCAGGCGACTAAGCTCGGTCCGAACAGATCATCAATTTCTGCTTTTAACACTTTGATGTCGCTTGGGATCGGAGACGTTATAGGGTAGCTCTCTAAAGTGCGTTACAGGGCCGACGTAGTGTACGCCACATGTGGGACGACGGACTGTTGTCGTTCCCAAGCCCCTCTTCTGGCTGCTTGAAGTTGCGCCCGATCACGTCTTCAAACTGTTCCCATTCAATTTTTACGTCGGCATCGAACGAATAGAGATCGTTGACACAAATCATGCGTGCCGACATGTACCATTTGTGCTTGCTGGCATATGCGTAGTCAGCCTTGATATACGGCGCGGGCTCGTAGTCTTCGCCAAAATTTCTGATGTAGTTTTCCGGATATTCGTATCCAACAGACTCATCGGGGAAAAACCGTAGGGCTTGATGATAGCGGACCGCCCAGAAGACCTCCTCATCCACATAAGGTTCAATAAGCTGGGCGCCCCAATATCCGTGATCAGCACGAATGAAGCCGCAGACCGCTATATCGTGCAGCAGGCAGGCCGTTACCATATTTTCGGGTAAACCGTTCTTCTGGGCCAGATTGGCGCTCTGCAGTAAATGCTGCTGCCCCCCTGCACTGAACCGAAGCCTGATAAAATCCATCAGGGTCGCCTTTTCGGGCATCTCCGGCAACCTCGGGTCTTCACCCATTTGAAGGAGCCGGCCAGTGTCGTCACGAAAAAGGAGAGTCCGGTCGGCGTCAGCGAGATTAAACAGCAGGGATTTGGTGATTATCTTGTCTTCAAAATCCTGCATCTGCTCGTGTTCAAGGTCATCGGCGGGATCAGATATGATTTGCGGGTTGGCCACGAATTCTCTCCTTTGTTATCTCGTCGGTGCTCAATTCGGCGACAGCATAAAAGCTGACGTCACGACCACGCGCCACTCCACACGATTTGCTGTTTGCAGCTTGGCGGCCAAACCGGACGTCAAGAATATATCATGCCCGAAAGCGTTTCAGAAATAGTCATTCCGATACCTGCCGTTGTCTAAGTTTCTAGTAAATTAGCTTTCCTTTTGCGCCACCAATTCAATACCACCCAACTTGCCGTCTTCAAAAGCATTCAGGATTAGTTTGTTTTTCTTCAATAGTATCGCAAATACATCTTTGCTGAAGCGCTCTGTGATCTCTGCTTCCATTAATTTTAAATTGGATATCATCGTCTGATAACGCGCATCGAAGCGTTGACTGATATCGATCTGCGAAATAACCGTGCAACCCTCATCTACCAACCATCCCGCATAGGCTGCCGGTGTTGCAAAGTTTGGGGCCGCGACGGCTAACCGCACTTCTGCCGCATATTCGGGGTCCATCCACGCCAATTCCACCCAATCTGTGAATGCAACGTAGCCGCCTGGTCTCAACGTACGGACTGCCTCGGCAACGACCCGGCGTTTGTCAACGACATGGCACCACGCATCCTGACTCAACACCACGTCAAAATAAGCATCGGCAAACGACAGCGCTGTTGCATCACCAACCTGAAAACCAACTTTATGAGCTAGACCACGCAACGAACTCCGCTTGTTGGCTTCCTCTACATTCCATTCGATTATATCAACACCGGTAACACGACAGCCCGTTTTTTCCGCAAGGTAAAGGGCCGGACCGCCAACACCACTCCCCACGTCCAAAACCTGACTGTTCGCATTAATACCTGACAACGTGATCATATGGTCGCTGGACTTTTCTCCACTGAGAGAAAGGAAATTATCACCGTAAAGTCTCTCGATAAGCGCAGTCCCCACCCTGCTGTAATTTTTCTGCAAAGCTTTCCTGCTAAGAGTATTGACCATCAAATTACTCTGCCTTTCGCTCAATCTTTGTCCAGCTGCATTCACATATGGTCACTGCAGAAAGACTGACCATCATCCCACTGATTTGCAAGAATCAAAGAGATGCGTACGAAGGTGGGGCACCCAATTCCTGAACAGTAATGACCGTAACTTCACCCTCATTGTGGACCTGAGCCAACATTTTCGTTAACCAGAAAAAAATCAGGCTGTGTTGCGTGATCCGCTACCCTCAAGTGTCTATATCGAGCTCTTTTGCGACACTGATGAAATAGTTTCGCGCCGTGGCGTTCATCTGGTCTTCGGCTAACGCAAGTAGTGCATTTTTTTTCACCTTAATAGCGCGATCACGATAGCCGTCCAATCGCGTGACCCGGTCAGCCAGTTGCAGTGCCCATTGGAAATCACCATCGTTTGCGGCCATTTCCATTTGAGCGGCCAGAGCTTCAGGGCCACCGACCAACTTGGCGATGCGCAGGGCTTCCTCGGAAGGACCAAGTGGAAAAAGGTTTGTCGGATTACCGTCAAACCAACCGACAGTTCCCGAGAAGTAGGCCCGTACTGCCCATGCGACAGTGCCGTAATACTCCTGAAGAAAGGGGCGATCAGCCAGTTCCTTTGGCAGTTGTACGTAATCGACAAGCTCATCCGGGGTCAAACCCAAATTCATTCCTTCCGCACATTTGGCGACAATGTGACGGATGGCATCGCGATAGTCCTCCAGGACTGAAGCGATCGAGTCGGCCTCCAACAGCGGCCTGGAATGCCCGGGTACGAGCATTAGCGGATCAAGGGCAATCAGCGTATCAAGGGTGTCAGCCCAAACGTCGAAATCACGGTATTTGGTGCCGCGGATCGCATAGAGATTGGGAAAGGATTTATAGTAATTGTCGCCGCTGAATAGAACGCGATCCTTCTCCCGCCAGACCACAAGATGGTCCTCTGTTTCACCGGGGGCGGCAATTAGGGAAAGAGGGACGCCACAAATCTCCAGGTCCAGGCGGTCGTCTTCAATCCAGTTCGTGGGTGGAAGGAAGCCCTGCCCCAATCCCTCGACCGGCCGGTCACCTGGGCCCAGTCCGAGGTTTATACGTTCAGTATCATATTCCAGTCCGATACCAAATTGCCGTTTGGTACGGGCAATCATCAATTTCATTGGATAGGGACGATCATCCCCTTCAGCCAGCTCAATTGCCAGATTAGCACGAGCATAAATTTCTGGCTCACCGCCTTCCGCAAACACACTGGCACCCGAAATGTGATCGCGATGACCATGTGTATAGATGATCGCGTGAACCGGTTTGTCAGTAATTTTTCGAAATTCGGCCAGGATATTGGATGCGGCACCTGTGCTCTCTGTAGTATCGATGATGATTATTCCGTTATTTCCCACGATCATGGAGCTATTAGATGCCGCATAGCCGACAGCCGTGTACACGCCGTCCGCAACATTGAAAACTGTCTTCGCAAACTCGGCGCTATGCGCCCTAAGTTTATCTACCGGCTTCATTTTCTATTTCTCCCTCCGTAATTATGTCGCAGGAACCAGAGCACGTGGAACCTGAGGATCAAATAGCGGTATGACTTGCTAGTCGATCGCTGGATCATATTATGTGGAAGTTTCAAGTCCCTTTCCTGGTGGTAACGCCGTTCACCTGGGTAAAGCTTCATGTTTATCTGAAAGAACGGCGTGGTAGCTGGCCGGCATCTTTGACTAGTCAATCTTTAGAACGTCTCTTTGCAAAGCAATTGCTGGGTTTTAATAATGCAGTTGCTGAGTTCTAATCAAGCCTGAAGGTGGGCACGGATTGCTACTTCGAACTCATCGACATCGAAATAAAGTGGACCCAGCCCACTCTTAAAGGCCACCTTGCCATTGCGGTCGATCAAATACAGCCTATCAGGCCAGGAAACGTATTTTTCTTCGGCATCGTTATCCATTCCATCAAGCAACATTGGAAACGCAAAGTTATATCGAAGCATGCACGCCGCGGCGATCTCGGCCCGCTCGTCTTCCGTTTCAGGTTGGGTGAACACCACATCCTCTTTCAGGTTTCTGGGAACTTGATCTTCGCCCTCCGCATGTGCCTCACGGATATAAATCCCGAGAAACTGCACGTCGTCGCCAAATTCTTTTGAGAGATTGTCGAGGCGCACGGCCCCGTCCCGAAATGGCGGTCACGTATAGGAACCAAAAATCAGACCAACCGGTTTTCCGAAATAGGATGAAAGTTTTACCGTTTCGCCGGATCGAGTGCCAGTCCCATTGAGGCATTCGAGTTTGAGGTCGGGAGCATCATCGCCAATTTTTGGCGAAAGCTCGTTATCCCGAGTTACACGTTTTTCAATGAACGTGCGAAGTTGATCGCGGGTCATTCCACGAGTTGTCAGCCATTCGTCGGAAGCGTTCACTACGATATTTTCAAATTTCTCCGGTAATTCAACGGACATTGTAGTTCTCCAATGCGGCATAATTACAACTGCCGCTCCCCATAGCGAGCTAAAAATGTGACGGTTGGTGCTTATCCCGGATTAAGCCTTTTGGTTATAGCTGGAATTGGAGGGCGCGCCAACACCTATTGAATACTGTGCCGCTCTGCGGCACAGTAAATTAATGAAACGCCCATTGGAAAACCGTTCTCTGGACCGGGGAATTTCTGTACTCGAAGCGTTGGGAGGGCGCGGGGCATGTTCACTGCATCGATTACACGAATTGACCGAACTGCCCAAATCAACACTGCGTCGATTTTTGGCGACGCTGGTCAGACGCAGACTGATACGCCAGGGATTCAATGACAGGCTTTACCGGATAAACATAACACTACCCACGCTTTCCAGAGCTGAGGCTTCACCCGTCACCGCACAGATAGTCGAGGCTGCTTTGCCTCATATGCAGGCACTGACGACGGAAGTCGGCTGGCCATCTGACCTTCACATGCGGGATGGGTCACGAATGCGGGTCATCGAATCGACGCGGGTATTGAGTCCTTTTCATGTACACGACGGTGACGTCGACCTTGAGATCAATATTTTTGGCTCCGCAGGGGGACGTGCTTTCCTGATGGATTTGGACGAAATTGATTTGATCCAGATTTACAAAGAAGCCAAGAAAGACCCCGTATTTGGCCCCAGCCGTTTTGGCCTGACATTTGAAAAACTTAAGCATGAATTGGGTTTTATGCGCGAGGCCGGTTACGGGTTTCGGCGTGCAGGTTATTTGGGAGAAAGTGCGCCCGATGACAAACTCAACGCTATCGCCGTTCCCGTCCGTCAAGGAAATGATCAAGCCCTGGGGGCACTCACCATAATGTGGACGCGCATCTATATGGAACATGAGGCCTTTGCCGCGCGTTTTCTAGACCAATTGCAAATCGCGGCCGACGCGATAACGGCGGACCTTTCCTCTTCGGAATAAATGTGGCAATTATTAAAAAGAGATAAATTTTCTATCCTCTGGCGAAGAAAACTTCGACAATATATTGATTTAGAAAGATTATTGGTCGCTGGGGTGGCTTGTTTTCTCATGTTCGTACAAACGAATTTTGTACTTTACATGCCCTTAGAGAATGGGACGCAAAAGACAGCGTTAACCAGGCATGTCACAACCCTTAAATCCGCTAAATCGCCGGTTCTGCTAGGTCTCCAGTTGACAGCATGGCGGCAGCGATGAATAAGTTTGCCAGTTTCTAAATTTGTCTGGCTTTGATTGAATTAATACCATGCATGCAATTTCGGGCGGTAGGATTTTGGACGGCCTTGGTGGCGAGCCCATTGACGATGGTGTTCTTCTCTTGGAGGAAGGACGGATTACCAGGGTCGGTACCAAACGTGAGGTGCAGGTGCCCCGGGAGGCGAACGTTATTGACGCGTCCGGCCTTACCGTCATGCCTGGCATTATTGATTGCCATGTTCATGGTACCTATCGGTCTCGTGACGTTCGCCGCCACCTTCTCAATTCACCTACCTACAATGTGCTCCGATCAACACAGATAATTGAGGAAACGCTGGCCTGCGGAGTTACTACTGCGCGCGACATGGGGGGAGCGGATGCCGGCTTTCGGGAAGCGATAGAAGAAGGAATCATTGCCGGCCCAAGACTGTTGATTTCTATTGCCATGATCTCGCAAACGGGTGGCCATGGGGATTACTGGGTGCCAGCTGGCATGAGAATCCCGAAACGGACCTGGCTGCCTGATGGTGTCGCCGATGGTGTCGACGGCGTGCGCCGCCTTGTTCGCCAGCTCTTGATGGCCGGGGCGGACTTCATAAAAATTTGTGCTACTGGCGGAATAACATCTGTAACTGATAGCTGGGACGAGCCACAATTCACCCTGGAAGAGCTGCGATGTGCAGTCGAAGAAGCTGCGGCAAAACGGAAACCCGTCGCCGTACACGCCGAAGGCATCGATGGCATTCGTACCGCGTTGGAAGCCGGCGTCCATTCGCTCGAACATGGGTGGTTCATTGATGAAGAATGTATAGACCGGATGGTCGAACAGGGAACATGGTGGGTGCCAACCCTGGCACTTGTACCAATGTCTGTCGAACATCGCAGAAAGGACCCTGCGTGGGCAAAGCAGCAACTCGGTGAAGAAGCGCAAAAAGACGCCGAGATACTTCGCAAAATGGAAACCGAACAGTTTTCAATCTGGCAGGAAGCCGTGAAACGTGGCGTTAAAATAGCCATGGGCACAGACCAATCACATCGCCTTCTGGTAGGGGAGAACCTCGTTGAACTGGGTTTTATGGTCAAATTCCTGGGAATGTCGCCTATGGAGGTTCTGGTCTCTGCAACTTCCAGGGCGGCAGAATGTATTGGCCGGAGCGATCTTGGTGCATTGACACCTGGCAGACTTGCTGACGTCCTCATCGTTGATGGAGATCCCCTCGAGAACATCAGGGTTCTTGAAGATCGCGAACGACTTAAACTCATTATGAAACAGGGCGTATTTCACACCGATCGGATGACACTGGGCTAGTGACCTGATCATCCTCAGATACCCTCAATACGTTAAAGTTGAAAGGCAAACAAATGCAGTTAAACCGATTTTTAATCCGCCCGTTTATCGAAGCTGGACTTCGCGAAGAACTCGCATCGGGCGATACCACCGGCGGATTTCTTGTGCTTGACGACGACCCCGTTCAGACCGGACAGATTTACGCGAAGGACTACGGCATTGCGTGCGGCCTGCTGCTCGCAGATGAAACAATTCGGATGCTGGACGAGAGCGCGGAAGTGGA
>JAYZQT010000059.1:0-7409 GCA_036136335.1 Pseudomonadota bacterium | reverse complement strand
TCATCGCCATGCACCTGCCGAACTATCTCGCACTTTGTGGGCAGTCTCCCGGCCTCGGTGCGCTGGCACTGGCGGTAATAGGTGGGTTCAATGCGATTGGCTGCTATATTCTGGGCTGGATGGGTGGACGGTATCCTAAACCCGTTCTGCTGGGCGCCGTCTATCTGCTTAGATCAGCATTCATCATAATATATTTCCTGCTTCCCGCGACGCCAGCGACCACCCTGATTTTCGCCGCCGTGATGGGCCTTCTATGGCTAGGAATTGCCCCCGTGGTAACGGGTCTCATCGCCCAGATATTCGGACTCAGGTACGTCGCGACACTGTCGGGCATCGCCTTTTTCTTCCATCAAGTGGGCTCCTTCGTTGGCGTCTGGGGTGCCGGAATTATCGTCGACGCGCTCGGGTCATATGACCTCGCCTGGCAGATCGCCGTAGTCATTGGCGGAGCAGCTGGTATCGCCCAGATATTTGCAAACGACAAACCCACTCCCCGGGCTACCGCCCCGGCCGCCGCCTAGAAAATTCGCACCAACACCGGCGAGATTGCTGATTGTCAACGTCAGATTTATATGATGCAGTGAACGAATAGCGATTGCAGTTAACTCCAGTGGCAGAGGTGGCGCCATCAAAGAGCCCTTTGAAATTGCCGAAGCCGATAAGGACGCACGCGGGGCCGCTCTGGAACTCGCAAGTTCCATGGCCGCCTACTGGAATGAACTGCTTGGCGACAACCTGTTGGGGTTTTACCTGCTCGGCAGTCTGGCACATGGTGGTTTCAATCGGCGCTACAGCGACATTGACCTTGGTCTGGTTGCTGCAACTCCACTGACAGACAGTATACTGGACGGCATGACGGTTCATGCCCGGTCACTTTTCCCCGTCCTTGCCAGCAAAATCTCGCTGTTCTGGACGGACCGGAGCTTTTCCCTGGGACGGTTTCCTCCCCTCGACCGGCTTGATTATCTCGATCATTCGGTCGCACTGATGGAACGGGAAGCGATACGACCGGGCCGTCCATCGCTGGGCGAAATCCGGAACTATCTTCGGGGGACACCTTTCCTGACCTGGGCCCGGACTGCAGAGTCCTTTGCCCTCCTGGATAGGCTGGAGCCCGCAAACCACAAACCGTTCCTCCGTGCCTTCCTGTATGCTGCACGCTTTACATACAGCTGGACCACAGGAACAATGGCATCCAATGACGCCGCAATTGAGCTGCTTCAAGAGGCTCCACCGCCGGACCTGGATGTTGATCTGGTGGTGAAGGCCTTCCGTATCCGTCTTGATGCAGCTGATCCCGATCCACTTTTTCAGGATCGCAAATCCCTGCCAGGACTGGTTGAGGCCTGCGCCCGGATCATGCGATCGTGAAACAGCAAACCAAACCTCCGGTCTCCGGCCGCAGGACCAACCGCGAAAGGACAACCCAGACACCGAATGTTGTTGACGCGGCTGAAGCCCTCAAAGAACATCCAGACGAGGTTCTGTGCTACCAAATGTAGAAAGGGATATGTAATGGGAAAACTCCGTCATATCGCGCTGTCGGTAGAAGATCCCGCGGCCAGCAGCAGGTTTTTTCAGAAGGCATTTGATATGGAGATTGTAGGGAAGTCTGCCAACGGCGCGTTTTACCTCTCCGACGGCATAATCAATGTCGCTCTCCTTAACCGCCATGGAAAACCTTTGGGATATGAAGGTGATACACCATTTTTCGGCATTGACCATTTTGGCATCTGGGTTGAGGACATCGAGAAAGCATGCGAACAGGTTGAAGCGGCTGGAGCTACTCATGTCATGGGCAACAAGAGTGGTGATCCAGACAGTTTTTATGAAATCAAGTACCGAATGCCGACAGGCGAACTGTTTGACATCACTTCGAGCGGCTGGCACGGCGCGGTTGAAAACGTAAGGCCCGCTGAGGATTGACCTGATATTGCGAAACAGGGACGAACAAAAACATTTTCCGGATCACCCATTACGGGCCCAACATGCCACCACGCCGGCCGGTAAAACCTTCTCGTCGAACCATTGCCTTCTCCGGTTACACCAGCCGGTTTAGCTCTTCCAGGTCCGCCGCCGTCAGAACCCACTGGCCGGCCTCAACATTGGCTGACGGCTGACCAGGCCGGCGCGCACCCGCAATAACGCTGGCTATTTCCGGCTTCATCGCCAGCCATGAGATCGCGAGTTCGATCAGTTCGTGGGCACGCGCACCCGTGAACGCCTCCAGTCTTTCAACAACATCAAAATTGGCTCCGGTCAGCCAGCCACCGGTGCCAATACCACCGTCACCCAGCCGCGTGCCCTTCCCTGGCGTGACACCCCGCCGGTATTTACCGGTCAGCAGCCCGCCACACAACGGATAGTAGGGAAGAATACCGACCCTGTTTTGCAGACACACTGGAACCAGGTCCGCTTCGATTTCGCGTCGCAGCAGACTGTACTCATTCTGCGCGGTGACGAAAGCGGCAAGGTTGTGCCCGCGCGATACCTCCATCGCATCAGCGAGCTGTGCAGCGGAAAAATTGGAGCACCCAATCGCACGAACCTTGCCGGTGCGCACCAGGCGGTCGAGAGCCTCCAGCGTTTCCGCAATGGGCGTCGAGGCATCCGGTCTGTGTATCTGGTAGAGATCCACATAATCCGTGCCGAGCCTTCGCAGGCTTCCCTCGATGGCTTTCTCAATCGTACCCCGGTCGTGACGCCCGCCCCAGCCGAACTTGGTCGCAATCACCACATCACGGCGGCGGGCTCCCAGCGCCTTGCCAAGATAGGTCTCGGACGCGCCATCGCCGTAACTCTCTGCGGTATCGAACAGTGTAATGCCGGCATCAAGCGCACCGTGGACAACATCACGTGCCTCCGCGGCGTCGATGCGCCGGCCGAAACTGTTGCAGCCAAGTCCCACCGAAGAGACCATAATCCCGGACAAACCCAGTTCCTTGACGTCCATTTATTTCTCCGTTTTTCATCTTCAGTGTCGGAATTCGATCGAGGTGGAAAATGCGACCCGGCATTCCCAGGTTCAGGCTGCAGCGGGCCGTTCACCTGTGACGGCGAAACGGCGCAGTAACCTTTTTTCGGAAGGATCAAAATCGGTTCGCGCATGCAGCAGACAGCGGTTATCCCAGATTGCCAGATCTCCTACCTGCCAGCGATGCTCGTATACAAATTCCTCACGCTCCATGTGGTCAAAGAGTTCAGCCAGCAACTCCTTGCCCTCACCCGTGTCCAGATCGACAATATGGTCGGTCATCAACCGGTTCAGATAAAGCGAACGTTTGCCTGTCTCAGGGTGAAACCTCACAAGTGGGTGTGCATATCTCGGTGCATCGGGCGAATGTTCAGCCTTCAGAATGCAGCTGTTGGGTGAATGGTAGTCGTATATATTCAGCCCGATGAGCCCCTCCAGCCGGTCCTGGACATCCCCGGAGAGGGTCTCGTAGGCCCTGATGCAGTTCGAAAACCTTGTATGTCCCCCTGACCCAGGGGCAACGATTGAGTGGAGCGACGTACACTTGCAGGGGGTATCAAAGTAGCACTGATCAGAGTGAAACCACATCTCGCCATTGGGAAGAATTCCGTCTTCGTGGAAATTCGACACCTGCATCATGCCAGCAACTTCACCGGACTGGCTGTCAGGAACCGTGCGTTCCGCCTGGATAAGGCCGAAAACCTCGCAAAACCGCATGTGCTCCAGATCGCTCAGTTCCTGCCCCGGAACCACAATGAAATGATGGTCGAGCAGTGCACGGTTCAACTGGATTTTAATACTATTGCCAAGCGGTTCCCGCAAATCAATGCCAGATACCTCGACCCCCAGGGGGTCAGAAAGGGAGCGAAAAGTTATATTCATCAGACTATCCCAGCCAAATTTACCAAAACAATATTCCCAGACCTTTTGCGGAAACCAAAGAAGAAATTTGGGGAATTCTACCTTTCAGACTTCTTAAAATATTAAAATTAACCCTTATATAGTCATTTATTTTAAATTGGTTAAACTCGCTAATTAACTTATAACATTAAATAACGTTTCGAAGGATACAAAACTACTTCATTACACAGCCTCCGCCCTGCCATTCTCGGCAAACTTTATTATTGAGCGGAAAGTGCAGTTTTCATTTTTTAGTCAGGCGCGCATAAAGCGAGTGGACATAGCGGTGATCACTGGACTGAAAATCTCCATCAGCAATTTCCTTTTTGTATTCATCCAGTTCCTCTCGTAACTCGGCAGAAATACCGTCACGCGCCAGAAGTTTTTCAATGAGTCCAAGTGTTCGTTTTTCGTCACCGGAGAACTCGGCATCAGGCTCTTCAGTGTCGTCTTCCTCGTCTTCCTCGTCTTCCTCGTCTTCCTCGTCATCATACTCATCGTTGTAGTCTTCGTCCTCGCCAGACACGGCATCGAACTGCTCATGGTCTTCATGGTCTTCACCGTCTTCATCGTCTTCATGATCTGGTTCATCTCCAACCAGCAGGTCCTCCCAGCCCATTCCGGATTGGATAACCTGACTGTGAAGCGTCCGCGCCGCCGACAGTACATCCTCATCCTGTTCGCTGCCCAGTTTATCCAGAAGTTCTATTACCTGGTTCCGTTCGAGGGGCTCGCTCATTGGCAGTATCTCCATAATTTCGTCAAATGTTCAGACAGGCCGGTCTGGCTCTATAGTCATCTGTCTGACCGCGCTGATCCACATTAATTTATGTCAGGTCAGATGAACATCCCACCTTTACCCGAACGGACCATATCTAATCAATACAGACCGTACCTGATACAATTGGGGGCACCCTGCCTACCAGGAATAGCTGCCAGCCGTCGGCTGTCATCATCAGGTCCCGGTGCCCCGTCGCTCGAGAGCCAACACCATGGGCCGGTAACGACGCAGCATCACCACGAAGACAATGGCGGTTAGTATGCCACCGCCTGTCAGGGCAGGCTGTAACCCGACCTCTTCGGCAAAACCACCTATGATGACCGCGCCAAGCGCAGGCCCGCCGCGATGTACCATTCCATAAAGGCTCATCACCCGGCCACGCACCGCACCTTCAACGGAGTTCTGCATCAGTATCTGGGTACTTGTACCAGCCAGCGTAATCGCCGCTCCCGCCAGAAACGTACCTGCAAGTCCAACCCAGAAGATTTCTGTCGTACTTACGAGAAAAACCCCAGCCGCGCCAAGCATCATTGAACCAAAAGCAATGCGTGTCGTGCCCTGGGGCGTGCCGCGGACCGCAACCCACAGTCCTGCGAGGATGGCACCAGCCCCGGCAATCGCAGCAAATGAAGCGAAACCTTCGACACCGGCCCCAAACACTCCATCTGCAAGACCCGGCAACAGTTCGAGAAACGGCTTAATTCCGAGGGCCGTCGCTGCGAGCAGGGTCAACGCGGGGCCGATACCCGGATGGCGCGCCGCATAACGCATGCCGTCGAAGGCCTGGGAAAACAGATTGCCACCAGATCCCACCGTTTCACTCCGCACCAGATGAATACGGAACATGCAAAAGACAAAAATCGCGTAGCAGAAGCCGTTAAACAGAAATGTTGCCCCCGTCCCAATGAGGCTGATCGCTGCCGCCGCAATCATCGGCCCCACCACCCGCGCCATGTTGTAGATCGATGAATCCGTGCCGATGGCCGACGGGACATAGCGGGCATCCATCAGGTTGGGAACCAGTGCCAGCCGGGCGGCCGTGCCAAACGCCAGCACCACGCCAAGTATCATTGTGAGCACAAAAAGTAACCAGATATCGATGTAGCCGGAGAAAGTCAGCGCCGACAGTATAAGTGCATGGATCCCGGCCACTGCCTGACAGAGGCGGGACATGTTAAGCCGATTGACCCGGTCCGCGAGAACGCCCGCAAACGGGGTGATAACGATGGTTGGGAACAAATCAGCAAAGGCAATTGCGCCGAGCCAGAAATGTGATCTGGTCAATTCCCAGGTGAGCCAGCCAATGGCGATGCGCTGCGCCCACATGCCAACCAGGGCAAAAGTTTGCCCACACATGTACCAGGAGAAATTGGGCTGCCGCCACAACTCCCTGACATTTTGAAAATAAGCAGAACTGGCCATCAGGTGAAAAAACGCCTCACACGTTGAAAACAAATTAGACACCAGACCACATCGAGGCGGAAACAGTATCGGCCAGCAGTCAGGAAATAGCCTGGGTAGCAACGAAAGGCGCTGGACTAAATCGCCATTGTCCCTGACTCTAATTGGTTTAAACCACCTGCCAAGGGAAAACTGAAGTCGCTTCCGATCCAATGTTCTGCCGTACGCGCCGCGCGCACCCCTTGATTGCCCATGTGCACCTTCGCGGCTATCCTCGGAGAGAAAATGACAGGCGGCCGCAACATGGCTGCGCAGACGCACCTTGGGATGGGGTTTGATTTCGAGAAATACCGTCTCCGCCGGTTCGTCGGCGGGCTGGTCAGTCCAAGCGTGGTTGAAACATGAAAAAGAAAGACATGAGGTAAAAAAAACATTGCCGAACGCGATGACAACATCATGTGCCCCACTCTTAACCGACCCGGCTGGCTAATTATCAAAATAAGGGGTCAGCCTCCCGTAGCAGGAACTTTCGTTGCTATACCTTTCGGGCTCAATCTTCGATCAGAAAAATAGGGAGAGCAGCAATGCTGAAGCTTTACCATCAGGGGTCATCGGTTTGCGCTGCTAAGGTCCGTATTGTTCTTCACGAAAAGAAACTCGACTGGAAAAGCGAATATATCGATGTTCTCAAAGGGGAACAGTTTGACCCGGCGTACCTGATACTGAACCCGAATGCCGTGGTCCCGACCCTGGTGCATGACGGCAACGTGATTATCGAGTCCACAGTGAACTGCGAGTATCTGGATGATGTATTTCCCGATCCGCCATTACGCCCCACCGCCCCATACGCGTTAGCGCAGATGCGAATCTGGACCAAACGGGTTGATGAACGTCTGCACCCGATGACAAGCGTTTTGACTTATGCGGCGTCCCACCGTCACACTATTCTCGATAACAATTCACCGGAACAGGTTGAGGCCATAATTAACGAAACCCGGGATCCGGTTAAGCGCGCGCGAAAAAGAGAATGGATCAAACTGGGCATGGAAGCACCGACGGCCCGTGAGGCGGTTACTGAATTCACCCGCACCCTTCACGATATGGACGCTGTGCTATCAGAACAAAATTGGATGGCGGGTGATACTTATTCCCTCGCCGATGTAGCACTCTCACCATATCTGAACCGGCTGGCGATGCTCAGCATGGACGCGTTCTGGCAGCGGTACCCTAATGTGGTGGACTGGTACAGCCGAATTCGGTCGCGCGAAAGTTTCGAACCGGCTCTGCGAAGATGGGTACCCGACGACCTGACAGCGGCGCTCGCCGTTAACGGAGCCAAAAGCTGGCCCAAGG
>JAYZQT010000058.1:0-27368 GCA_036136335.1 Pseudomonadota bacterium | reverse complement strand
AAACGGGGACTTGCCTATTCATTATACACTTTTATCACGGCATATCAGGATGGTGGGTTGTTTGGCATTTATGCTGGGACAGGTTCAGGGAAGGTATCAGAGTTGTTAAATGTAGTTGCCGACGAGTTGTATAGAGCCGCCAACGCTCCGCTGGGTGATCAAGAAATAACTCGTGCCCGAACCCAGATTAAAGCAGGGGTTTTGATGTCATTAGAAAGTACTTCATCCCGTGCGGAACGACTTGCACGGCAGTTACAGGTACACGGTCGCATCGTCCCTCTTAGCGAAATCTCTGCCCGTGTTGATGAGGTTTCCCCGGAAGATTTACGGCGTGTTGCTGCAGGGTTGGTGGCTTCCTCTCTCACTCTTGCCCAGCTTGGGCCGGGCGTTGATGCGGGAGAATATGGTACAATCATGCAGCGGCTGGTAGGGTGATTTGATCGGTTAGGCGTGTCCCGCATCGCCTGACAACATGGAAACATCTATACCCATTTTAGCCAGAGACCCCTGCCAAGCAGACGCCGGGTCAAGGCTGAAAATCAGTTTGTCATCAGCATCTAGAGACAGCCAACCGTTCGCCTGTATTTCCGCATCCAGTTGTCCTGGGCCCCAACCCGCGTACCCAAGTGCCAACAGGCTATTCTGTGGGCCATCGCCACCTGCGATGTCACGCAGGATATCAGTAGTCGCAGTGAGTGCTATACGATCGTCGACAATCATAGTTGCCTCCTGAACGTAGTCTGCAGTATGTAAAACGAAGCCACGCCCTGCCTCCACCGGGCCGCCGAAGTGGACACGTATCTCTTTTCCAGAAACAATGGGTGAAAGATCAAGCTGTTGGAGCAGATCTGGAAAATTAATGTTCTCGAGAACTTTGTTTACTACCAGACCCATTGCACCGTCGTCATTGTGAGCACACATGTAAATTACTGATTTGGAGAACCGCTCATCCAACATCTGTGGCATGGCTACGAGTAGCTGGCCGGTTAGGTAACCTTCTTTTTCAGAATCATCTGTCATATTTTACACATCGTATTTTACACATCGTAATTTTTTACCGGGCTTCTGGCTGTCGAGCCATGCAAACAAAACCATAAAGCCGTGCGCAAATCATTGATAGAGGAACGCTGTCATGCACAATACCTTACTCTATATTATACGGTATTTTTAGGTTGAAGGTGAGTGCCAAAATAATGGCGTTGAGAGTGAAGTACAGAGTGTTGCTGGAAAGCTGGCTTTTGGCCGTGGTGGGATCACTGCTGTTATCTTACTCTGTTCAGGCAGCCTCTTCGAACTGGTTTAAACACGAACACGGTGCGGTCCGGCTAATTTCCGGTAGTCAAACCGTAGGTACTGGCAAAACCATTGCTCTTGGCCTTCAGTTTCGGATGCAGCCTGGTTGGAAAGTTTACTGGCGCTCTCCAGGTAGCGCTGGGTTTCCTCCAAAGGTTAGTTGGGCGGGTTCTAGGAATTTGGCCAATGCCACATTGGCGTGGCCGGTGCCTCAACGATTTTCTGTCCTTGAAATGGAGACGCTAGGCTACAAAAAAGAGGTAGTTTTCCCAATCACGGGTTTTTTGTTTGAACCGGGAAAACCGACGTATCTGAGAGCACATGTCAGGTTTTTGACATGCAATGATATTTGTATTCCTTACGAAACGAACCTGTCTCTTTTCTTGCCTGCTGGCCTCGAACAGACCAGTCGCCAGGCGCGCACAATTATCAACTGGCGCAGACGTCTACCGGTGTTGGGGCCAGGCGCACCGTTATCAATCGATAGAGCAGAGATCTCACGGGTTGGTAAAGGCATGGCACTGCTTGTTCACATTTCCGCTCAAACCAAACTAGAATCACCGGATGTGTTCGCGGAGGGTCCACCCGATTATAGTTTTCGTAAGCCGGAGGTAAAAATTTCAAGTAGTGGAGACGAGGCTCTGGTTTGGATCAGGGTGGATGCCTCCCGGACAGTTGATGCGCCTCTCACTGGTAAGGCCGTTACACTAACTGCGGTTGACGGTACCCGGGCGGTAGAAAAATCTTTTATTCTCCAGCCCAAAACTATAGATAGCGGTGGGACTGCTGCAGAAGAAACGGTTATGCCTTACGGTTTGTTGGCCATTATCGGCCTAGCAATTCTCGGCGGGCTGATATTGAATCTAATGCCTTGTGTACTGCCAGTCCTATCGATCAAGCTGCTGACTGTGGTGAGCCATGGAGGTGGTGCAACCGGCCGCATTCGAGCTGGGTTCGTTACGTCGGCTGCCGGGATCCTTTTCTGTTTTGTTCTTCTGGGAACGATTGCGGTCGCACTAAAGAGTGCTGGCATGGCCGTTGGGTGGGGAATCCAGTTTCAGCAACCGGCATTTCTCGTTTTGATGATTTCGGTTTTAACACTTTTTGCTTGCAACATGTGGGGCTTGTTTGAAATTCAGCTGCCAGCCTCCGTTTCTGATACTGCTACAACTGGGAGCGATCTACGTGGATTAGCAGGGCAATTCTTAACAGGTGTGTTTGCTACCCTTCTAGCGACGCCCTGTACCTCCCCTTTTCTGGGCACAGCAGTGGGATTTGCCCTATCACGCGGCCCGTTTGAAATTTATGCCGTCTTTCTTGGCTTGGGTTTGGGGCTGGCAATGCCGTGGCTGGTAGTCGCCGCATTTCCGGTATTCGTAAAAAGCCTACCGAAGCCGGGCCACTGGATGATAACCCTTAAAAGGGTCCTGTCGATTGCCCTGATAGGGACCGTGGGTTGGCTTCTTAGCGTCTTGTGGTTGCAGATAGGCGCTGGGGCAGCCGGGATGGTGGCGCTGCTGGTGGGGGTAATAGTTTTTTCCATTTGGCAGTACCGGCACCTTGGGACAAAAGCTCGACTTGCGACATGGCTGGTTGTTGGCTCGGTGACTGCAATTTCCACCATTTTTGCGGGCAGTTTGTCGGATGTGGGCGTGCGGATTGCAGGAATCAAAGAAAAGACCTGGCAGAAATTTGATCTCGAGAGTGTGCGGAAGGCTGTTACACAGGGTGAGACAGTGCTGGTAGACGTTACAGCAGACTGGTGCCTTACCTGCCAGGTTAATAAAGCGTTGGTGTTAAACCGCGGCAAAGTGGCAGAGATCTTCGACGCGGGCGAGGTCATTGCCATGAAAGCCGACTGGACCAAACCGGACCCTGCAATCACCGCGTACTTAAAAAGTTTTGGTCGCTTTGGGATTCCATTCAACGTGGTGTACGGGCCGAGAGCTCGTCAAGGCATACCATTGCGCGAGATACTTACCGAATCCCATGTCTTAGCGGCAATCGGGCAGGCGAGAGGCAACGCACCGTCAGCCGAACCTTAAAATTGTCGTGCTGATGGTGACAAACCGTATTCTGTCGTCTATTTCAACGTAGAGGAATTGGGTGTTCTTGCGAGAGCTAACTACACTGGGGGGAATGATATGGTCAGTGGTATTTGGTCTGCTCGCTATACAATGACCATCAACGACTGCCGCGCCTCTAAAGCTAATATGAAAGAGTACTCAAGTATCGAGGCCAGCCACGCTGATAACCCTCTGTTTAAGCTGTAGAACCGAGCAGAATTGGAAGCCGCGGCGGGCCGGAATGAGGAATAAGTTTGGTATAGGCCAAGGTGTTCTGCGGGAGGAGGATCCACGCTTACTTCGTGGAAATGGTCTTTTCGTCAACGATGTCAATTTGTCTGGACAGGCCTATGCAGTCGTGCTGCGCTCACCGCACGCTCACGCTAATATTAAATGGATAGCGACTACTCACGCTAAATCTTTGCCCGGGGTCCTCGACGTTTTTGTCGGCGAAGATGTCAAAGCTGACAATTTGGGCGTCCCGGGAATGCCAGCGAAATGGCTTAGACCAGATGGCGTGCCTATGAAGCACCGCCCCCAGCCGCCGCTTGCTGTGGGGCGCGTCCGCTATGTAGGTGATCCCGTAGCATTAATTGTTGCGGAGACGCTGGCACAGGCCCAGGATGCGGCGGATGCAATAAGAGTTGAATTCACAACGTTACCGTCGGTAACGGTCACGGAGGCCGCATTAGTTGATGGAACGCCGGTGGTGTGGGACGAATATCCGGACAATGTTTCGGGTCTTTATGAAGCTGGCAGTGCAGAGGCGGTAAAGGCGGCATTCGTGCAAGCCGATCGGGTTGTGCGTCGCCGCTTCGTGATCTCACGTGTGTTTGCCCAATATCTCGAAACCCGGGGTGCGGTTGGCGCATACGACCAGCGTGAAGACCGTTTTCTCCTCCATGCGGATGTCCAGTACCCTCATCGAGTACGGCAATTGCTGGCAGAAAAAGTTTTTCAGGTCCCCGAACATAATATCCGTGTCGTTGCACGGGACGTGGGTGGTGGATTTGGTAGCAAAGGGTGGCAATATCCCGAGCACCGTCTTGTTCTCTGGGCCGCGCGTAGGCTAGGGCGGCCGGTCAAATGGGCGTGCGAACGGACTGAGGCGATACAGGCAGACGAGCACGGTCGTGACAACGTTACCGAAGCAGAACTGGCATTTGATGAATCGGGCCGGGTTTTAGGCCTTCGCGTTAATACTATTGCCAACATTGGTGCTTACCTGTCTGCGATTCGCAATTTGTTAGCGGCATATACCAATGTGGGTACGTTGATAGGGGTCTACGATATCCCGACGGCCCATGTCTCGGTTCGAACGGTTCATTCCAACACCAATCCTACCGCTCCGTATCGCGGGGCGGGTCGCCCCGAGGCAACTTACGTAATCGAGAGAATGTTCGATGAGGCGGCCCGGGATTTTAGGGTCGACCCAACCCAACTACGCGCGCTTAACATGATTTCACCCGAGGATTTACCTATGACGACTGCCCTCGGTCTCTGTTACGATTGTGGGCAGTTTGAACACAACCAGTCGTTGGTCCTTGAAATGGCGGGCTATCGAGAGTTTGGCGCCCGCCGTAAGGAGTCTGAAGCTCGGGGAATGCTTCGGGGAATTGGCACGGCTAACCCGATAGAGCGGTCAGCATCGCCCTCTCCCGACTTTGCGGAAATACGGTTCAATACCGACGGTACCGCGGTAATCCTGATGGGTACTAAGAGCCAGGGTCAGGGACATGAGACGATCTATAAGCAGATCGTCGCCGAGCGGTTGGGGCTTGATCCGGAACAGATGAGGGTGATAGATGGCGACACTGACCGTGTCGCGTTTGGTATTGGTACTATGGGTTCGCGATCGACCGTCATTGGCGGATCGGCACTATTTTGCGCTGCTGATAAAATAATTGAGAAGGCTAAAATTATTGCTGCGCATTTGCTGGAAGCGAACCTAGACGATGTTGAATTCGATGGAGGAATTTTTTTAGTCGTCGGTACCGATAGGGGGGTGCCGCTGAACGAGGTAGCAAAGAATTCATTTCTTCCAGCCAAATTACCGCCAGGGATGGCGCCCGGATTGTTTGAGAATGCGACCTTCCTCCCTGATGACGATACCTACCCCAATGGCAGCCACGTATGCGAAGTTGAAATTGATCCAGAAACCGGACTGGTCGAAATAATAGGCTACTGGGTCGTCGACGATGTCGGTAATGTGATTAATCCGATTATTGTAAAAGGACAAATTCATGGCGGTATTGCACAGGGGGTGGGCCAAGTGTTAGGCGAACAGGTGGCCTATGAACCGGACACCGGGCAGCTAATGACCGGATCGTTTATGGACTATCAGATGCCGCGGGCAGCGGATTTTCCGAATATCGTGATAGAGACGAATGGCGTGCCCACCCAGCGCAACCCTCTCGGGGTCAAGGGTGCTGGAGAAGCGGGTACTGTGGGTGCATTACCGGCATCCATGAATGCCGTGATGGATGCGCTGTCGTGTGCAGGTGTTACTCATTTCGACATGCCAGCGACCCCCAACCGCGTGTGGAATGCAATCAGGGGGTCCCGTCCGGTTTAAATACGCATCACCGCGAGGCCTTCCCGGGCGAGTTCGTCAGCACGCTCATTTTCAACATGGCCAGCATGGCCTTTTATCCAGTGCCAGGTGACGTCATGAAGCGAGACCACATTGTCCAGTCGTTGCCAGAGATCTACATTTTTTACCGGTTTCTTCGCCGAGTTCTTCCATCCGCTTTTCTTCCAAGAATGAATCCACTCCGTGATCCCTTTTTGAACGTAGGTGCTGTCAGTATAAAGTTCCGCCTTTGTTGGACGTTTTAGCGCTTCCAACGCCTGTATTGCCGCCATCAACTCCATACGGTTGTTTGTCGTTTCTTGCTCACCGCCCTTCAACTCTTTCTCATTTTCACCCCAACGGAGAATTGCACCCCAACCGCCGGGTCCCGGATTGCCACTGCAAGCCCCATCGGTGTAAATTTCAACGATTATTTCATTGTCGAGCATTGGTTCATCCTATCCCATAGGCAATGGAATCGTTTGTTTTCCGGTGAAACTCAATGATGGGCACAAATGCGAGCGGATCTTTTTTCTGGATCAGGATACCGTCCGTTGCATTAAACCAGTCATGTAACCGGGTTATTAAAAATCTCATTGCCGCGCCGCGAGCGAGTAACGGTAGTGCCTCCAACTCGTTTTGAGCAAGTGGCCTGACCGATTGATAGCCATCGAAAAGGGCTTCCGAGAGAGATTTGTCCAACCCACCACTATCGTCGAAACACCAAGCATTTAGGCAGATTGCCAGATCAAAGGCGTAGGCGTCGTTACAGGCGAAATAAAAGTCAATTACCGCGGAAACACTACCGTTTTTAAAAAACACGTTATCGGGGAATAGGTCTCCGTGTATAATTCCCATGGGCAGGCTGCGAGGATAGAAATTTTCCAAAGCCGCCAGTTCATCTTCGATCCACTGAGCAAACCCCGGCCTGATATCGTCAGCGCGGTCTTGAAGCGTTTCAAAGCTTTTGCGCCAGACCGGCAGGCATTGGTCATTTTTTCGGGACATCTTAAAATCTTTAGCGGAGGAATGTAGCCTTGCCGCCGCCAAACCCATTTGTCGGCAATTGCTCACGGAAGGATTTTCTAATGAATCGCCAATTGCGAAGCTGATCAAAGCTGCTGGACGACCTGCCAATGAATGTAAATATTGCCCTGCCCTGTTCGAGATTGGGCGAGGGCAAGGAAACCCAAAGTCAGCTAAATAATGGATTAAACCAAGGAAAAAAGGCAAGTCCCGAATATTTACTCGTTTTTCGTAGAGTGTCAGTACAAATTTACCCAAGGTCGTATTAAGAATGAAGTTTGAGTTCTCAATGCCTTGTGGGATGCCCTCGCACGATATCACATTACCTATGTTGAATCCTGTGACGAAGGACTCCAGTTCCTTTGCTGAGATCTGGGTGTAGACCGCCATTTTATCAAACTACAGGATAGGCGCTCAACGCTCGCGGAAGACTGAATCTAACATTTTCGGCTACGACGGTGCATTCTTCGACGTCCAATTCGAACCGCACGCGCAAAGTATCGACCAGCTCTTGAACGAGTATTTCTGGTGCCGACGCGCCCGCCGTGATCCCAACCGTGTTTACCCCATCAAGCCAACCGTCTTCTAATTCCGCGGCTGACTGGATAAGAATTGATCTGCTACATCCAGCGGCTTGGGCCACGTCTACCAGACGCTTGGAATTGGACGAATTGGAGGCTCCGATCACGATCAGAGCATCGCATGTGTCAACAAACTTTTTGACGGCTGCCTGTCGGTTTGTCGTAGCGTAACATATATCTTCCTTCCGCGGTGCTTCAATTGTCGGGAACCTGCGCTGCAGAATGGCGATGATCTCCGCGGTATCGTCCACCGATAGCGTCGTCTGTGTCACGTAGGCGAGGTTTTTGGGATCTCGAACTTCGACCGTTTCCGCCTGACCAGAGTCTTCCACAAGGATCATCTCACCGTTGTGGAGTTGACCCATTGTACCCAAAACCTCAGGGTGGCCAGCATGGCCAATTAGGATCAACTCCTTTCCTTCTTTGTGATGACGTGCGGCGTCTACGTGTACTTTTGTCACTAATGGACAGGTCGCGTCGAGATAATACATTTTACGACCCTCGGCCTCCGCAAACACCGACGCGGGTACACCGTGTGCTGAAAACACCACTGGCACGCCCTCCGGTACCTCCTCCAACTCTTCGACGAAAACGGCTCCTTTGGATTGTAAATCGACGACGACGTTGCGGTTGTGTACAATCTCGTGGCGGACATAGACCGGCGGACCATGTTTTTCTATCGCCGATTCGACAATCTTGATTGCTCGCTCTACCCCCGCACAGAAACCTCGCGGTGAAGCTAAAAAAACTTTGAGTGGTTTTTTTTTCATCTTTTATTCCAGAAAGACAACACATATTAAACCTAATCGGTGCCTTGTGAAAACCAAGGTCGTTAATTAGGATCAGCAATCCATTTGCAAGCTGATCTCAGGTTTATACGTGGCGGCGAGCATTTTCTTAAAGGATATAACGATGCCAGAACCGGTTATAGCTCAAAATTCACCTTACGGTGCTGAGGTGGAAGCAGGTCAGGACTATTGGTGGTGCGCGTGCGGTCAAAGTAGCAACCAGCCATTTTGTGACGGATCACATAAAGGCACAGGCTTCAGTCCGCAACAATACACTGCGGAGGAATCGACGACTATTTGGTTTTGCGGGTGCAAGAATACGGCCGACATTCCTGTGTGCGACGGATCGCATAACAAACTCTGATAGGCATTTCGGCCCATCGCGTTTCCTCATCAAATCTTCCGCGTTCTCAGGAACATCGCTACCGTCGGAGCGGTATTTATGCTTGTCTCTGCCTGTGGTCTTTTCGTAAAGAAAAATACCTATCCGTGCCCCGCGGTGTTTATCCTTGATGATGCCAAAAACCTGGTGCGTTTTAAACCCGGACCTGGTCGAGACGTTACTGACATTCTATTCGAAGCGGAACTTGTGAATTTTCGTGGCAGTTGTAGCTACAAGCAGGTAGAGGGTAAATGGAACGCGGAGGTTGATCTGACGGTTCAGATCGCGGTGCAGCGTGGAACCGCAAGGCCTAACCACCGGATTACCTTCAACTACTTTGCTGCGCTTCCCGGTTTTCAGTCTAGTGTGGACGGAAAATCTGTGTTTCCAGTAATGGGAACGTTTAAGGACCTTGAAAGGCGCCGTTTGTACCAAGACGAAATAAAAATTTCTCTGCCTCTACGAAACCCGGCTGAGGGTGCAAGTCAGAAAATCGTTCTAGGTATACAGTTGTCCCGGGAAACGTTGAAATACAATCGATCGCACCGTGCGCCATAAGCCAGAGCACATTTATTGTTATGCGCGACAAAACTACCGTTGTGAACTCTCTAATAGCACTGGTTTTAATTTAACTTTTGCGAAATGTTGGAAATTGCATCGTTGATGAGCGACTCTGAACGTTTGTCGTCCATTCGTTCAGCAATGAGGGCCCGGGTTGCTGTCATTGCAATCTCGACGGAGAGCAAACGTACTTCACGAAGCGCATCCGCTTCAGCCTGTTTAATTTTTTCAGACGCCAACTGTTCGCGACGTTTCAGGGTTTCCGATAGCTTTTCCGCCCCCTCCTTAGCAAGCCGGCCGGCTTCTGCTCTGGCTTGGGCGATCATTCCCTCGGTTTCCTCAATTGCGCCACGCTGTTTGCGTTGATTCTCTGATAGTAATTGCTGAGCCTCTTCGCGCAGGTTCGCCGCTTCATCGAGGTTATGGCGAATTCTTTCCGTGCGTCCATCCAAAGCGCCTAAAATCGCTTTCTTTCCTGGTTTGAACGCGGCAACGACTAGAAGAATGAAGCCGACCGAAACCCATAATGCGGGATCACTGAAATCCATCAGGCTTTCTCCCGCATAACATTGGAAACTGCCATCTCGGCGTCCACTGACGACACGTCGGTTCCGATCAACCGCGCAGTGGCCGCCTGGGCTACCTCCGAAGTGATAGCCCGGATTCCGTCGATTGCCACTTCACGAGCATTTGCTATTCGGGCTTCTGCCGCATTCACATCAGCTTTAATTTTTTCAGTCAATTCACCATGGCGGACGGTGGTATCGGTAGCCAGTTTTTCGTTCTCGGCGCGGATAACTGCTTGGACTTCAGAGCGTGCATCGGCTAGCAACTTACTATAAGCCTCAATTGCTTCTTCTGCTTCTTTCTTGAACCTCTCGGCCTCACGTAAATCATCGTCAATACGTTCTTGTCGATCTTGAAGTATTTTCGAAATTCGAGGTAAAGCAGATTTCCAGAGCACTACATAGAGGATGCCAAAAGTGATCACCAGCCAGAAAACCTGACTTATATAGGTGTGGAGTTGTTCTAACTGTGGCATTTAGCGGCGAGCCTTGGTTTGAATGAGAACAATTGTCAGCCGAATAGAATTATTAGCGCGATAACCAGAGCAAATAGCGCTATGGCCTCAACAAGCGCGAAGCCGAGCATTGTCATTGTGAAAACTTCGCTACGCGCGGCAGGGTTGCGGCCCACGGCGGCAATGAAGGCGGAGAAAATATTGCCGATTCCGATCCCGGCGCCGATCACGCCGATCACGGCTAGACCTGCGCCAATAAGTTTGGCTGCTGCTTCTTCCATTGTTTAGGTCCCTTCTTTAGTTAGATAGCGGAGTTTCGTCCGGAGGAAAAACCTCCCGCTTAGTGAAGATGCAATGCATCGTTGATGTACAAGCACGTAAGAATTGCGAAAACGTAGGCTTGGAGGAATGCAATAAGCAATTCCAGGCCGGTGAGCGCTCCGACAAACGCCAGAGGTAAAATCCCAGCGGCACCGAGAGCTGGAACGAAGCCGGCAAAAACCTTCAGCAGAGTGTGCCCGGCCAGCATGTTTGCAAACAAACGCATTGCTAGGCTTACCGGGCGGGAAAGATAAGAGATAATCTCAATGGGTATCATCAGAGGCCACATCCAGAAAGGTACGCCCGGCGGCACGAAAAACGTGAAAAACCGGATCCCATGCTTGCAAAAACCAAGGATGGTTACACCGATGAACACGACTAGCGCCATGGCGAAAGTGACTGCGATATGGCTCGTAAACGTAAAGCTATAGGGTAACATACCGAGCATGTTGCCAAACAAGATGAACATGAAAAGCGCAAAGATAAACGGAAAATACCGCCGCCCCTCGCTGCCTACTGTGTCACGTATCAAATTCGCGACGAACTCATAGGAAAGCTCGGCAAGGGCTTGCAAACGGCCGGGAATCATCGCTCTTTTTCGCGTACCAACAATCATTAAAAGCAAGATTAGGCCGACCGCGATGACCATCATCAGCGCAGAGTTTGTAAACGAAATATCATTTCCGGCTATTTCAACCGGCACCAGTTCCTTGATCTCGAACTGTTCGAGCGGGCTGTGTTTCTCGCCGCTGTTTAAATCTTTCGTAGCCAACGGTTATTCCCCGTTTCGATTCTTGTCCGCTTCCCGTCGGTAACCAATCGCGCTGTCGTGCATTTTAACGACGCGAAAGACATTAAAAATTCCTGCCATCGCCCCCAGAACGAAAAACGCGAGCATGAACCATGGCTTTGTGTCGAGCCACCGATCCAGCACTAAACCGAGAACGACCCCAATCACCAGCGCCGCAACAAGTTCGATGCCAACGCGCATCGCGAATCCTAAGCCGCTGTGAGTTGACTTGGTCCTGCCACGGCCACTGTCCTGTTCTTCGCGAAGACGGTGTATCCGTTCGTCCAAATCTGACTGGGATTGCGGTGACTTGCGCTCCGCCATCGGTAAGTGACACGCTTCAATCTTTATAGGCTAAATGCCATGAAAACCGCCCGAACCATACGGCGTGGCGCAAGCGCTGTCAAGCCTCCCACATTTTGTTTAATGCATTGAATTATAACAATAAAAGCGGATTTCGTTAGGCTGACTCGCGCAGCTGTCCCGCCTTCTGCAAATCGACTGAAACGAGTTCCGAAACACCTCTTTCAGCCATTGTGACACCGTATAGTCGGTCCATGCGAGCCATTGTCAGGCGATGGTGGGTAACCAACAGGAAACGGGTTTTTGACTGATGGCTCATTTCGTCCAGTAACGTGCAAAAACGATCTACATTTCTATCATCCAAAGGAGCGTCCACCTCGTCAAGAACGCAGATTGGCGCGGGATTGGTAAGAAATACCGCGAAAAGCAACGCGAGTGCGGTTAGTGCCTGTTCTCCCCCCGAAAGTAATGTCATGCTTTGAAGGCGTTTACCGGGCGGGCTTGCGAAGACCTCCAGACCAGCTTCGAGAGGGTCATCCGCTTGGGTTAACCTAAGGTGCGCGCGTCCTCCGCCAAACAATTTAGCGAATAAATCCCGGAAATGCTGATCAACATCGTTAAATGCGACAAGTAATCGTTCCCGGCCCTCGCGGTTCAGTCCGGAAATTCCCTGACGCAAGCGAGCAATGGCCGAAATCAGATCCTCCCGCTCGGATTCCATTCCGTGTATTTTTTTGTCTAATTCCACCACCTCCTGCTCAGCGCGAAGGTTCACCGGACCCATGTGTTCGCGTTCACGCTGCAGGCGCTCTAGCTTGATTTCGGCGGCCTCTTGGGTGGGAAGCTCGCTGCTTGGGTTTACCCCGAATGTTGAAAGCACTTCGTGTGGCTTGCATTCAAGCTTTTCGTCCATGCGGGCAGAAATTACCGAAAGGTTTTGGTTGATTTGTTCTACTTCTGCATCCAGCCTTACTCGAGCTTCCCGGGTTTTAGCCAGTTCGGTTTCGCGGATTCGAAGGTCACGCGACAGCTCCCCTAGTCTGTTTTCAGCGATCACTAGCGTGTCGGCTGCTTTGGTCCGCTCGGACTCGGCATTTCCTATCAGGTTAAATAGAGAGTTACGCTCACTAATAATTTCTTCTGGCCGAGCTCGGAGTTTTTCCAGTTCACTCTCTTCCTGGGTTTGTCTGGCCATTAGATGATTAATTTGTTGGAGCGCGGTAGCCGAACGGTTACGCCAAGCTGTGAGCTCGTTTTCAATTGCTTGGAGCCGCAGTCGCCGGGCTTGAGATTCCCGATCGAGGCGGTCATAGGCACTTCGAATATTAACTAGGGTGGCTCGATCATCGGCCAGCTCGCGATGGTTTTGGTCCAATTGGGCGCGCTGGGCGAGTACGTCGGAAAAACCTTCTCGCTCCGCTTGGGATTTTGTTTCCTGATATTCAATGTCTGCTAGATCAGCATCAAGATTTTCTATTGCCTCTTTTAGACTATTGGCTCGTGACCGGGCATGCGCTGAGTTTTCGGCGAGCACGGTTGCAGCATCCTGCATTTCCTGTGCTTTTCCATTCGCTGCCCATACAGCTTCCCGAGCCTCGTGTTCTGCAACCGAGGCATCTTGGGCAGCCACTGCGGCATCTTCCCGCACAGACCTTTCCGCATCCAATCTGCGGTTTGCGAATTTGAATTCCTTACGCATTTCATCTAAGCGATTGCGCTGCGCAAGTCGTGTTGCTGCAGAGGTCGGCGCGCCCGCGGCGGCCGTATACCCATCCCAACGCCAGAGCCCGCCGTCCACTGATACCAGGCGTTGACCCTGTTTGAGTTCGCCATGCAAGCGGTTTCCCTCTTCGTTAGAGTCGATGACGCCAATTTGAGAAATACGACGGATAAGGGCAGCGGGCCCTCTAACAAAATTGCCGAGCTTGCGCGCATTTGTCGGTAGGTGGGAAGGATTAGATAGGGTTGGTAGCGCTCGCCAGTGAATTGGGGACGCTTCGTCGGTTGGTGCAATCAGGTCGTCGCCGAGGGCGGCACCAAGTGCAATCTCGTACCCTGCGTCGACTTCCACTGCGTCGATCATCGGCGGCCAGAGCTCCGGGTCTCCAATTTCCAACAGCTCCGTGAGTGCTTCCTGTTCCGCACTCAGTTTGGTTACCACGGCATCCGCTGCGCGATGACCTTCCCGTGCGTTGTTTTCCGCCGTCCGTGCGGCGAGTGTTAATGTCTCTGCTTTTTCCAAGTTAGCGCGTGCATTGGCTACTTCCTTTCGCGCTAGGTTGGTCGCATTTCGTGCCTTTTCTAAAATGCGGTCATTATCGGCAGCGGCATTGATTTGGCCTTGTTCAGAGGTAATTGCGGCCCTGCGTTCGTTGAGCCGTTGTCGCCGTATTGTTAGGTCTGTAATTTGGCGCGTGAGGGTTGCTTCTCGAGTTTCATCAGCAACTACTGATTGCGTTAGTTCCGTTAGATCCCGCTCGCGCCCTGCGAGGGCTTGTTCTGCTTCCGCCAACCGGTTGGTTGCAGCAGCAAGATCATAGGCCTCGCGGGTCTGTGCCTCTCGGATTTCAGTGCTTTCTGTTTCGAGGTTTTCGACTGCGGTATTGGCGTCGGCTCTCAGGTTTTGCTCACGAATTAAATCGCTACCTATCTGTTCTATACGGTTTTCTATTTCGGTCCGGATATTTTCAATTCGTTTTTGCTCCGCGTCTAGTGTGTCCCGAGCGACCATCAGGCGTTGCAAACCGGCTGCTGCCTCGGCCTCCTTTTTACGAAGAGTGGGCAGAGCGTTAGCAGCGGCGGTCTCGTCTCTCGTGGCGGTTGCTACTGCCCGCGTTATATCTGCGACCACTGCTTGAATTTCCGAGAGCCGTTCCGCCGCCGCCCCGCGCTCTGAATTCGTTGTAACCCAGCGCAAATGAAGCAAAATTGCCTCATGGTATCTAATAAGATCTGAAAGATTCCGATATCGATTTGCCTGCCTTGCTTGGCGCTTCAGCATCTTATGCTGTTCATCTAGGGCCCCAACAATGTCCTCCAACCGTTCGAGGTTGGTCTCAGCCCCTCGCAGGCGCAGTTCAGCTTCGTGTCTGCGGGATTGAAGCCCGGTGATGCCAGCAGCTTCTTCGAGAAGGCCACGCCTCTGTGTCGGCTTGGCGCTGATTATCGCGCCGATACTGCCCTGACTAACCATGGCCGTGGAACGCGCACCTGTTGATGAATCGGCAAATAGGGTCTGAACATCTCTAGCCCGAAAATCAACCCCATTTACCCTGTAATTCGAGCCACTTCCTCTTTCAATTCGGCGAATTATGTCCAATTCATCAGTTTCATTGAATTGCGCAGGCGCCTTTCTATCCGTGTTATCCAGACTAAGAATTACTTCGGCGATATTGCGTGCCGGCCGATCAGAAGTACCAGCAAAGATTACGTCATCCATTTCGGCGCCGCGCATCTGCTTAGCCGATGCCTCGCCCATTGCCCACCTTAGGGCCTCTACTAGGTTTGATTTGCCGCAACCGTTTGGCCCAACTATTCCGGTCAAGCCTTTTTCAATAAGCAACTCCGTAGGCTCAACAAAAGATTTAAACCCCGTAACACGCATGCGGGTAAATTGCACCGTTCAGAAACCCCTCATCTTGAAATCTCCGACCCACTCACTGAGATAGCAAGTTCTGTAACAGATTTTGTAGTTTGGATAGCGATATGTCCCCACTATACTGTTTTCCGTTAACGAAAATGGTGGGCGTCGATCGAACTTTGAATAGATTGGCGGCCTCGAGTCTTTTACTGAGTATTTCGTTCTGGACGGCAACGTTTTTGGTGCATTGCTCGATTGCGCTCTGACTCATGCCTCCAAGCCGAGCGAGCTTACCCAACGCAACAATTGGATTGGGGGCACCCGACCATCGTGCCTGCGTAGCGTAGAATGTGTCGATAAACCCAAAAAAACTGTCCCGTTCCGCGCACCGGGCAATCATCGCGGCACCGAGCGCAAGCCGATCTAGTGGAAAATCACGATAGATGTAACGGACCTTCCCGGTATGTACGAATTCCTTTTTAATTTTAGATATGACTTGGCTGTGAAATTCTGCACAATGAGGGCAGGTTAAAGAGGCGTACTCTACAAGAACAATCTTAGCGTCCTTAGACCCAAGCGCATAGTCGGCTGCAGTCAGTTTGAGGTCAACGATCTTTCTGTCTGGTTCTGGCGGTTTTGCTTTCGATTGGTCGGCCAACCCAGCAGAAACGCACAGTACGACAGCTACGGAAACGGCTATTTTTTTCAATATATTTGAAGTTACCATTGCTCAACTACAATATATAGTGGGTATTTCTAAGTCCAGTACCCGTTAACAGGGGAATGTGGCAGATTTTGGACCCTTTTCTGCGATAAGGGTCCAAAATCTACTCCGATTCTCTGCCTTTTTCGCATTTGGCTCTGACCGCGCGACCGAGGCCTGCAAGTGCCTCCTTAAGATCCGCGTCTTTGATGGTCTCCAAATTACGTTGTAGGCGGGTTTCCTCCGCTTTGGAGAGGCGCGGTAGTGGTGCTCGTCGCCGTTGGTGGCGACGAGGCACTGGGCCCTGTAGGTATCGAAGGCTGGCAACGGCACGGTAACCGAAAAACCCATTTATCCGCTCAATGACCTGGGGAGCGATATGCTGCAGTTCGGGTGCAAACGCTGATGTGACCCGGAGATACAGTAACGCGCCGGAGGTGCCTCCGCGCGGAAAAGTTAGTTTTTGTGGTGTCGTTTCGTGAGCGACCATATCGCCCACGATGGCGGGCCAATCCGTGATCAAGCGCGCCTGTGCAAATCCACGTTTCCGCATTGCGGGGGCTGCTAATGCAGGCAAGTTGACGCCGACCGCAAGTAAGCCCTGAGCCCTTCGATTGGCTGGGTTGTGGCGTGGGCGTTTTGGCGAGCGCGTTTTGGCCATTATCCTATGATATTATGCTATGTTGCCTCCGACAACAGACGGGCCCGAGAGAAAAGAGTGACAACCAGCCACGCTGTCGCGACCTTAAATGATACTGCCTCCGCGTCGCTTCCGGGAAAACTGCTCTATTGGTATGACCGCCATCGCCGCATAATGCCGTGGCGTGCGTTACCGGGCTGCAAACCTGACCCTTATAAAGTATGGATCAGCGAAATTATGCTTCAGCAGACGACGGTGGTTACTGTGGGACTGTATTTTGAGAAGTTCCTTGGCCGTTGGCCGACAGTGGGTCTGTTAGCGGACGCTAATCTTGATGAGGTTCTGCATGCGTGGCAGGGGCTAGGTTACTACGCCCGCGCTCGCAACCTTCACAAGTGTGCCGTTGTAATTTCTTCCTCACACAACGGTCAGTTTCCGGAGTCGGAGACCGAGCTTTTAAAGTTGCCAGGTATTGGGCCCTACACCGCGGCTGCTATTGTGGCTATCGCGTTTGACCGCAAGGCCACGGTTGTAGATGGAAATGTGGAGCGAGTAATTTCACGTCTATACGGTGTACAGGAGCCCCTTCCAGGGGCCAAAAACCGATTGCGAGAATTGGCGACCCAGCTAACTCCTGAAACCCGTTGTGGTGACTATGCCCAAGCGGTTATGGATCTTGGTGCGACTATTTGTTCGTATAGAAATCCGACCTGTAACATCTGTCCATGGGTATCTTTCTGCGAGGGCCATCGATCAGGATTAGCAACTGTTCTGCAAAATAAAACCCCAAAAACAACGCGACCAGTCCGCTACGGCGTAGCATTTTGGATTGTCGCACGCGACGGATCAATTTTTCTCCGAAGACGGCCCGATAAAGGACTTTTAGGTGGGATGATAGAGATACCCTCCACGCAGTGGGGACCAAATGTCCCCAGCGAAGCGGAGGTAATTGCCGCCGCGCCTGTGAATGCAGAATGGCGGCCAATTGAGGGCTCCGTGTATCACACCTTTACCCATTTTGATCTCAGATTGCGGGTAATTGTTGGGCACGTAGCGGTCAAGAGAGATCTTGGGGGTATATGGTGCGTACCAAATTTATTTGGGGATTTGGCACTGCCTACCTGAATGAAAAAAGTGGTGCGGCTCACAAACAAAAAGCGTTAGGTTTTTATGCATTTTTTTTCATACCGTCTCGAACAACCTGACGCAGATGGTCGAGAGGCTGTGCTCGACCTTCATCATCGTAATGCCAGAACATCCAGCCGTTGCAGGCTGGGGTCCCTTGGATTTCGGCCCCAAGCTTGTGGATAGATCCGCGCCGACCATCAGCAATCAAAGTACCGTCCGCGCGGACCTTTGCGAAAAACCGTTTGCGCGTATCGAACAGTTTCTGCCCTGGTTCGATCAGCCCGCGTTCAAGCAGCGTTCCAAATGGTACTCGTGGTTCGGATCGTTTGGACGGTATATCGAAATCGGAAAGATCTTTCGGTGGAACAGTGGTGGCAATACGTTTCTTCGAGATTCCGGCATAGTATTCGTCCCGCTCGATCCCGATAAAATGTCGACCCATTTTTTTTGCAACAACTGCGGTCGTGCCGGAACCAAGAAATGGATCAAGCACTACATCTCCTGTTGCGGTTGATGCCAGTAGAACGCGGTAAATTAGTGCTTCTGGTTTCTGGGTGGGGTGGGCTTTTTTCCCGTTGTTTTTTATCCGTTCGGGTCCCGTACAAAGGGGTAGCGTCCAGTCTGATCGCATTTGCACCCCTTCGTTCAGAGATTTCAACGCTTCATAATTGAACGTTATGCCTTTTGCATTCTTATTTTTTGAGCACCAAATTAGCGTTTCGTGGGCATTGGTGAATCGCCTACCGCGGAAGTTAGGCATTGGGTTGGTCTTGCGCCAGATGATGTCATTGAGTACCCAGAAACCGAAATCTTGAAGAATCGTGCCGACGCGGAAGATGTTGTGGTAACTACCGATGACCCAAATTGATCCGTCGTCTTTCAACACTCTTCGTGCGCTGGCAAGCCATTCGCGAGTAAATGCGTCATAGGCGGAAAAGCTCGCAAGGTGATTTTTCTGATCGGCAGCAAACCGGTCCCAGCTGGCATTCACGCCGTCAACGCGGGTGTTGTTAGGTCGGTGCAGTTCCCCCGAAAGTTGAAGGTTGTACGGCGGATCGGCAAAAATGACGTCAACCGAGCACGCCGGAAGCTTCTCTAGCTCCGCGACACAGTCTCCGACCAAGACGCGGTTTAAAGGCATTTTCATGATGTGTCCCACCAAGGCCCGTGTTTTTTTTTGGGCAATATTTATCGGGAGAACATGAGTCCCCGGGAACTCGCCGTCAAGAACTATTTTAGAGTCAATGAGTTATACGCTTTTTGGGGTCGTCCGGTGTGATTCATCCAACAGACTGGTGATCGGCGCAAAAGTTCGCCGATGATGTGGTGTCGGCCCTATAGAAGAAAGCGCTTCTTGGTGTTGGGGGGTACCGTATCCAGCGTTTCGTTCCCATCCGTATGCTGGATAGCGTGTAGCAAGGGCGCTCATCGTTCGGTCGCGCGTGACCTTTGCGACTATCGATGCTGCTGCGATGGAAAGGCTGAGGTTATCACCTTTAACAACGGCCCTTCCTGGGCAAGGAAGGTGGGGTGGCAACCTATTTCCGTCTATCAAAACAACATCCGGTATGGCGTTGAGTCTCAAGATCGCGTGCTTCATTGCCGTATGGGTAGCAGCTAGGATATTGTTGCGTTCGATTTCGGTGACGCTGGCGGCGCCAATACCAATATCAGCGCATTCACGTATCAACTGGAAAAGTGCTTGGCGTTTCTTGGTCGTAAACTTTTTTGAGTCATCGAGTTGATCTCGCAACGCAATTGGCAGACGTTCAGGCAGAATCACCGCCGCTGCGACCACTGGTCCCGCCCACGGCCCACGGCCCGCTTCGTCAATTCCAGCCACGACGCCATAGCATGTCTGTTCTATTGTAAAATCAGGCATCTGGCGTGTTGATTTCTACTTTATCAGGCTGTCGGTCTTTGATCGCAGCCGTTTTGTTTTTCTTTGTTTCTAGCCGCACTAACGACCGCATAAAGCTCACTGAGCCTGCAAAAATGTGGTGTGGGAGCTTGTTAGATGCAATTGCCCCAATACGATTAGGCAAGCGTTTCCATGCCCAACGGGCGAAGATACAGCTTAACATTATTAACCGGCGGGAACTGCGCCGGACCACGGCGACTTCGTTCCCATAAGTTGCGTCCATAAGCTCCTCCAGTGTGTCAAACTGTCGGGTGGCGACGCCCAGTATGCGCCTTGCGCTTGTTAGCCAAAGTGGGCTGGCAGATAGGCTTAATGCAGTAACGGCGATGACTAGACGGGATTCCTCTTCGTCTATAGCACCGGCTGAGAGGCCCGTGGCTGTCAGTAAAAAAGAAAATTCACCTAACTGAGACAGTGTGAGTCCTTGAATTGAAGCCCGTTGCCAGGTTTCTCCCAGAAAACGCATGATCCCGATGTTGAGTGCAGTTTTGAAAAGTGTCACGATTAACAAGAGAACAAAAACAGTTCCGATGTTTTCAGCAATAAACTTGAGATCAATTAAAAGCCCTACAGAAAGAAAAAACACCATTACCAGTACGCTCTGCACCGGGCGGACCGCATGGATTGTCTGTTCGCGTTGGCTGGAACGGCCCAGCACAAGCCCGGCAAGAAATGCGCCGTAGGCTGGTGACAGCCCCATAAGACCAAAGACTGCACCGAACCCGAAGCAGTAGACAAGACCCGTTAATGGTGAAAGGTCCAAATTACCCATTGCAATTTTTGCGAATGGTAGGTTCACCCGCCGTTTGTTTAGCGTTCTAACAAGTACAACGAGAAGAATAACAGAGAGTATGATCTCCAGGATGGCCCAAAATCCTAGGGTTCCGCTGCCGATGTTTTCAACAATTAAAAGCATGGGTAGAAAAGCCAGGTCCTGGCCGATTAGGATGGCGACCACGATCCGACCAGTACGAGCACGGAGTTGGCCAGTTTCTTCTAGAATTTTGATAGCAACTGCCGTACTTGAAAGCGCAATCACAAATCCCAGAAATATGGATTCGGCCGCTGTGAACCCCAGAAATACCGAACAAAGAAATATCGCGGCCAGACTTCCCAAAATCTGGAGTCCTACAGCAGTTAAAGCCATCCTCCACGTCACCATGAAGAAGCGGACACTGAGTTCTATTCCTATCAGGAAAAGTAGTAAAAGAATGCCCAACTCAGCGAGGCCGCCGATCTGCTCTCTATCCTCTACTACCCCAAAAGCGCTAGGGCCAAGCAGGACGCCAGCAATAATATAGCCTACCAGAGCCGGCTGTTTCAGCCGAGCCATTAGCATACCGCATAGGAGTGCCGACAATCCGACAACCGCTACGCCCGTGAGGTTTATATGTTCTTCCATCAAAGGCCGAACTTAGCACGGTGGGTTATCGCTAGGCCGAATCTAATGCCTGCGATGCCCATATTTTCCACTTCCGAATAAAAGGGGTAGTGGAAGCGCATAAATTGTTCAATCGATTGGAGCTGAGCATTTGAACGGAGAGGAGCAGTTTCAGCCGCTTCCTTTCCATGCCCGATTTTGGGTGCCCAGGTTTTTTGGCGGACTAATGGCCCAACAGTTGCTTGCAAATTCTCGTCCTACCTCAGCGAATTGGGCAGCTCTTTTCCCTGTAGGAGAAGTCAAAACGTTGAATTAGAAAAAAAGAGAATTTTTTCAGGTTGGCGGTGGCGTGGTATGAACCACACAATGAATAACTCACTACCCATATCGGTTATTATTCCCACACTAAACGCCGAGACCAGCCTCGCGAATACACTGGAGGGGATCTGCGGTCGGGTCCAAGAGGTAATTGTTGTAGATGGGGGATCGGAAGATCAGACACGTGGCATTGCCGCGCAGAAGAATGCCGTGATAATTTCGAGCAGAAGAGGGCGCGGATCACAACTGCAGGCAGGAGGCACTATAGCGAACTGCCCATGGCTTTTATTTCTGCACGCCGACACGGTACTTGATGACGGGTGGGAGAACGTCGCCGCCGCGTTTCTGCGAACAACCGATACCGTGAGTTGTGCGGCGTTTTCCTATGCATTGGATGATCCATCGCCTTCCGCGCGGCGGATGGAACGGCTGGTTAACTGGCGCAGCCGCGCACTTGGCTTGCCCTTTGGTGATCAGGGACTGCTGATCTCCAGGGACTTATACACTGCGGTGGGTGGTTTCAGGCCAATACCTTTAATGGAAGATGTGGATATCGTTCGCAGGATAGGAAAATCACGGCTGGTGATCCTCAGCGTGCGCGCCAGAACCTCTGCGGACCGCTATCGTCGGGGAGGATGGTGGGCTCGACCCGCTCGCAACCTCGCCTGTCTCAGCCTGTATTATCTCGGGGTTCCACCCCGCCTACTTGAAAGGCTTTATAGGTGAGACATGTCGTAATTTTTGCCCGTAAACCAAAGCTTGGTTGCGTGAAGACGCGTCTGGCTAATGACATAGGGTCCGTTGAGGCGCTGCGGTTTTACCGTTCGACTTTGTTTGCTGTAGCGCGGCGGCTGTCGAGCGGGCACGCATGGACGACTTGGATCGCGGTGACACCCGATAGTGCAACTCGTGACGCCTACCCATGGCCGCCTAACACTCCCCTTTTGCCACAAGGCTCGGGCGATATCGGGGTTCGCATGGCACGGTGTATGGCCCGGTTTGGCCCATTCCCAGTCCTAATTGTGGGCAGCGACATTCCTGAACTTGGGGTGCGGCACATCGCCAAGGCCTTCGCTGCACTCCGCAATAATGATTTCGTGTTTGGCCCTTCAAGTGATGGGGGTTACTGGTTGGTTGGTGCTGTCCAAGGTGTTCGCTCAGGCGGTTTGTTTGAAGACGTTCGGTGGTCAACTGAGAACACTCTGTCCGACACAGTCGAAAATGTTAGGGCCGGAAAACGGAACGCGTTTATAGACGTTCTTTCCGATGTTGATAATGGAGAAGCTTATCGTGCGCGGGGGAACAAGGATTAACATTTAGTCTGTTGTGAGATGTTCCTGTAGACGCGGCAGTAGTTCGGCGAAATTACATGGCCTGTGTCTGATGTCCAGCTGGTGTACAAGAATGTTGTCCCACGCATCCTTACATGCCCCGGTTGAGCCAGGCAAAGCGAAAAGATAGGTCCCGCCTGCGACGCCGGCTGTGGCGCGGGACTGGATGGTGGATGTACCGATATTTTGGTATGACAGCATGCGAAAAAGCTCGCCGAACCCAGCTACCTCTTTTTCGAAAACCTCGTGGAATGCCTCGGGAGTTACGTCGCGGCCTGTGACCCCTGTGCCTCCTGTGGCAAGTACTGCGTCAATATTCGTATCTGCGATCCATTCGCGCAGTTTGTTTACGATTACCGGCCTGTCGTCGGTTACGATTGCACGATCCGTGAGTAAATGGCCCGCCGTTTTTAATCGCTCTACCAAGGTGTCTCCCGACCGATCGTTGTCCTGTGTTCGTGTGTCGGATATTGTCATCACGGCAATATTGACTGGAACGAAGTCTTGTTTTTTGTCAATTCCGAACATCTTCACCCACCGATCCATTTTGGCCGTCAACTGCGATGTAGAACGGTCGTCCGCCCGTGGCAAGTCCATCCAGTGATGGCGCTGGCTCGCCTAGACGTTCGCGGTACATCCAAAGATTGGCCAAAACACGCTCAATAAAAATGCGGGTTTCCCGCGCAGGAATACTCTCAATAAACATCAGTGGGTCTGTGTAGGCACCCTTCCGGGCACGACGTTGCCACTTCTTTAGGTTTCCCGGGCCACCGTTGTAGGCAGCGGTTAGGAGAAGTAGATCACCGTTTATATGATCAGTGTCAAGCAGGTGTTGAATGTATTTTTGACCCAAAGAAATGTTGAGCGCCGGACCATACAGTAGGTCCCGTCGTCTTCCACGAAATCGTTTTTGAGCAATAAATTCAGCGGTTGCAGGCATCAATTGCATCAACCCCCTAGCGCCAGCCGGGCTTTTGGCTCGCACATTGAACGCGGATTCTTGGCGCATGAACGCGAATATCAGTGCGCGATCAATTCTGAATCCTTCACGCGGCAACCACTCTGGAATTGGATATAACGCAGCCGCTGGAATTGGCACGCCCGCATCTAAGAGGGCAATTCCCGCTCGGTATGATACCATTGGGAGTGAAGCGATGTTTGCAATTGCTATGAGGGATTTGGTGAGTTCGTGATCGTTACTATGGGCCATGAATCGCAGTTCGCGTTCGGCACGGGTTTTAAGGCCAACTTGCAATAGGGCAAGTGCCCGTCGGCCACTTTTTTCCGCAAGTAACCGGTCAAGCCGTTTCTGCGTTAAGATCTCCTGGTTCCAGTTAAACGGGGTGTTTCCCCCCAACCACCGGCGGGCTAGTATGCCATAAAACGTTTGTGGGTGTGCTGTAGCCACTTTGAGCCATTTGTTGACGCGCTCTGGACGGTGTCCTGTCATATTCGCGCGTGCCGCCCAGAACGCGGCTCCCGCTTGATCAAAACCCGTTACTTCGTATGAAAGAGCAACTCTTTCGAAATGGCCCGCGGCCCCTGCAAAATCTCCGAGTCGGTATGCTGAAAGGCCGGCGATCCAACAGGCATACGGAATTTTTTTACCGGATCTGGCGGCAACGGCAGAAGCAAGCCGGAATGCTTTCTTACCATTACCGTAAAAGAACCACCCCGATGCGATATGAGTGCGGGCCAAATCGTATCCGGTCTGGCCTAAAATCCTCTGGATTTTGTTCCCAGAGATATATCGCAATGCAGCAGTTAACCTTTGGCGCTGTACCATTTTCCGAACCTTCCAGATGACGCGGCGGGCAGATCCTTTTGTCGGGCGATAATTCGAATTCTCGATAATCGTCTGTGGTTGGTAAGAGGGAAAAAATTTGCGATACGGCCGGACTGGATGGCGAAAATTTTTCGGTTTACGCCGAAGTGCAAGCCTGTATATGCGGCGTGCGTCCGGATGATCTGAATAGATTTTCATCCATCGTGCAAGTTCGATATATTGAGAACGATATTTGGTTGGATGCAAGTAGCGCTGAGCCCGCACATGCCCTAAAAGAAGTTGGTTATCGAGCTTTGCTACAAGTTTGTTGGCGCGTCGCCATGCACCCCGTTTTTGACTTTTAAATATTCGGCGATAAAGACTCGCGTCCTTCTCGGTGAGGACGTTGGGGATGGAAACCGCGTTTGGCTTCCCCGTTGCTGCTTTTGTGGTCCCTTTAGACGGGTTATCCGCCGCATTGGTTGTTGAATAAAAGAACATAAGTAAGCAAATACCAATCCAAGTAACCACTCTGGGAAAGGCAAAGCTTCCATTTTTAGTATTTTGCATGACGTCTTTTAAAGAAAGATAAGGTATACCATCGCCTACCCTGTTCTAGACCACCGCCCCCGATCCAGCAAATAAATTGCCTAATTTTACCTAATTTGAGTTCCTATCCAGAAGTTTGCACGGGAGCATCGAGCCATTGGCGCACCTCGAGAAGGTCCTGCCAGGTTTCCCGCTTTTGGGCAGGCTGGCGAAGCAAATAAGCAGGGTGCAGCAACGCACGGGTTGGTATGTTCAGATCCCCTAATTCTGTCTTATATTTCATCCATTTTCCACGCAAACGCATGATGCCTTCCGGACGTTTCAGTAGGCTCTTGGCAGATGTGCCACCGACTAAAAGTAAAACTTCTGGGTTTACCAACGCAATATGCCGTTCCACAAAGGGCATACACGCGGATATCTCTGTGTCTGTTGGGCTGCGATTTCCCGGAGGCCGCCAAGGAAGAATGTTGGTTATATAAACGTTCGTCCGGTCGAGGCCAATCGCTTTGAGCATGCGATCCAACAACCTGCCTGCGGGTCCGATGAAGGGTAAACCTTTTCGGTCTTCTTCCGCGCCGGGTGCCTCACCAATTAACATTACGCGGGCTGTGGGGTTGCCGTCCGCGAAAACGAAGTTCAACGCCGTCTCTTTCAGGCTGCAACCATCGAAGGCCTCGAAGGCTGTTCTCAGTTCCCCCAAACTCGTTATTGCCTCCGCGGCCTGTTCCGCAGTCCTAACCGCCGCTTCACGGGACTGAAACGGCATTTGCTGGGTATGGCCGGCAATAGGGTCTTTCAGAGGTTTGGTAGGGGCGAAATCAGTATTTGCGATCGGTTCTGATAATGGCGCTTTCCTTTTTATAAAACGGTCGATTGGATAGTCTCCGGTCGATTCATTTACACCAGCGGTGACATACCAATCCAACAAGTCGAACGCGTTCAAATAATTGCTCATACAATACCGTTCCGAGTATTTCCGTGCGGTGGCTTAAGCGCGACTGCATGCTATACAAAGGCCGCTATTTGAATACTAGCACCTGTATGGTGGAGCTGAAAGATGGAACGGGAATCTATGAATTTCGATGTTGTGATTGTTGGGGCTGGTCCTGCTGGGTTGGCTGCTGCAATTCGGCTGCGTCAACTAGCCGAGGAAAAGGAAAGCGAAATTTCCGTGTGCGTTATCGAGAAGGGTTCGGAGGTGGGTGCGCACATTTTATCCGGAGCGGTTTTGGAACCAAGGGCGCTTGACGAGTTACTCCCTGATTGGAAGGATCGCGGCGCACCACTAGACACCCCAGTTACAGAGGATCAATTCATGCTCCTTAGCCGTTCTGGCGCGATACGTTTGCCCACGCCGCCGCAGATGAACAACCGGGGAAATTACATCGTAAGTCTGGGTAATCTTTGCCGTTGGCTAGCGGAACAGGCCGAATCAATCGGTGTCGAGATTTTTCCTGGCTTTGCTGCGGCGGAGGTACTCTATGACGAAGATGGCAGTGTCAGGGGAGTTGCTACTGGCGATATGGGTGTCGGTAAGGATGGTGGGCAGACAAATAATTATCAACCAGGCTTTGAACTGCATGCAAAGCAGACGATATTTGCTGAGGGTTGCCGGGGTTCCCTTACAAAAACGCTGTTTGAGCGTTTTGCATTACGTAAGGGTGTGGACCCTCAGACTTTTGGAATCGGCATTAAGGAACTTTGGGAGGTGATCCCAGAAAAACACCACCCAGGTCGAGTGGTCCATACTGTAGGCTGGCCGATGAGGTCAGATATCTACGGAGGATCCTTCCTTTACCATCTAGAAAACAATCAGGTTGCTGTCGGTTTCGTAGTGGGGCTGGATTATACCAATCCTCACCTCAACCCATTCGAAGAATTTCAGCGTTTTAAAAACCACCCGAAGATCCGCCCAACGTTTGAGGGTGGTCGCCGTGTTTCATATGGAGCACGTGCCTTGAATGAGGGAGGTTACCAATCGGTGCCAAAACTTACATTTCCGGGCGGTATGTTAGTTGGGTGCGCCGCAGGGTTTTTAAATGTACCAAAGATAAAGGGCAGCCATACGGCGATGAAGTCGGGAATGTTGGCTGCGGAGATGGTGTTTGACGTTCTCACCGGGCACACAGTAAAGAAGGAAATCACTGCATATGAGACTGAAATTAAACGCAGCTGGATTTGGGGCGAACTTTATCGAGCGAGGAATATCCGACCGGCTTTTCGGTGGGGTTTGTGGATTGGTCTGACCTATTCCGCAATCGATACCTACGTATTCCGTGGTAGGGCGCCATGGACGATGTCACATCGGCCAGACCATGCTTATCTCAAAAAGGCAAAAAATGCTGCAA
>JAYZQT010000057.1:0-15046 GCA_036136335.1 Pseudomonadota bacterium | reverse complement strand
TTCGCATGCTTATCGTCGGAGCAGTACATATTGCACAACCACTCTCGCGTATAGCATCCGTTGCAGGGTATGACGTCACCGTCATTGACCCTAGAGCTTCGTTCGCCACCGATGAACGTTTTCCGGGGATCACATTAAATGGAGGCTGGCCAGATGATGCGATGCAGGACCTCGATCCTGATCGACGTACTGCCGTGGTTACGCTGACCCACGACCCGAAACTTGATGATCCCGGGCTTGAAGTCGCTTTGAAATCTGACGCGTTCTATATCGGTGCGCTTGGGAGCCGTAAAACACATGCTGCACGTGTGGTTCGTCTGGAAGCTCTCGGATTTAACGAAACCGAAATTTCCAAAATACACGCGCCAGTCGGCCTTGCCATTGGATCCATTTCACCAGCAGAGATCGCGATCTCGATTCTCGCCCAGATTACCGAGGTGCTACATCAAAAAGTCCAAACCCGAGTGGCCGCGTAAGCCCGTTATTCCGGTGTAAATTTCATGAAATTCGGAACAATCGCCGTCGGGGACGCCTCTGGTTCTATCCTTGCACATTCCGTCCGCTTGCGAGGTGGCGTTCTGCGCAAGGGACGCACCCTGGATAACGACGATCTGCAGACCCTCGTTCTGGCTGGAATAAATTCGGTGACGGTGGCGCAACTTGAAAGCGGGGATATTGACGAAAATACCGCCGCGCTAAAGATCGCTGAGGCTCTTAACGCCACAGACATGCCAGCATCTGGCGGACGGACTGGCAGGGCAAACCTCCGTTCAAGTACCAGCGGCATTGTTCTCATTGATGAGGAAATCATTCATCGCATTAATGCTGTTGACGAAGCAATTACACTATCTACTTTACCGCCATATGCTCCGATCAAGAAAGGTGAGGTCGCTGCTACGGTAAAAATCATTACGTTTGGAGTAGCGGTTACAACCGTGGGCCAATGCGTATCCATAATTCAGGCAGGCCTGCCTCCCGTCCGTATAGCACCATTTAAGCCGGCGAAGGTCGGTTTCATACAAACCCTTTTACCGGGCCTGAAAGACAGCCTACTCGAAAAAGCAACCCGTTCCATGTCAGCCCGCCTCGCGAACATGGGCCTCGACATCTCAATTGAAACACATTGTGATCACTCCGAGTTGGAGATATCGAAATCCCTGAAATCTTTGACGGCTGAAAGTTGCAATATAGCGTTGGTGCTTGGCGCATCAGCCATTGTTGATCGCAGGGACGTTGTCCCTTCGGCCGTTGTCCACGCGGGTGGCTCAATCGAGCACCTCGGCCTGCCGGTAGATCCGGGCAATTTAATGCTATACGCCAAAATTGGTACAATGCGAATACTGGGTTTACCCGGGTCAGCTCGATCTATACGTCCCCACGGGTTCGACTGGGTTCTGCAGAGACTGGTTGCGGGGCTGGATGTCACGGAGAATGATCTCACACGAATGGGTGTGGGCGGTCTTTTAAAAGAAATGCCAGGCCGCCCGGTTTCACGCGAACAGGATGATGAGTATTGGCCACCGGAAGTTGATTTTCCGAAGATCGGAGCAGTACTGCTTGCGGCCGGGCAATCGCGACGAATGGGGCCGGAAAACAAGATGACAGTCGAAATTGACGGCAAACCAATGGTAGAGCATTCAGTCAGGGCATTGATTGAAAGCACAGCTGTTCCTGTTGTGGTTGTACTCGGTCACGAACCAGAAGAAGTTGAGAAAGCGCTTTCGGGAATGGATGTGACGTTCGTGCTCAATCCCAACTATGCCAAGGGTCTCAGCACATCACTCCGGGTGGGTCTCGCCGCCCTTCCCACGGACTGCACAGGCGCCGTCGTCTCACTCGGAGATATGCCGAGTGTAACGAAATCCGACATCAACAGCTTGATCGAAGCATTCGATCCTGTGTCTGGACATTCAATCTGCGTTCCCACCCATGATGGCAAACGTGGAAACCCAGTCCTCTGGGCCCGTCGGTATTTTGACGATATGTCATCCGTTGAGGGCGATGTAGGCGCAAGGCATCTGATAGGAGAAAACGCGGATCAGGTTTGTGAGGTTGCGACCTCCAACTCCGGTATCCTGATTGACCTCGATACACCGGATGCCGTGGCAAAACACACCAGAAAACAATGACAAACAACCCAGCAAACCCAATTACGCCGCTATAGTGTTTCTGCCGGCTTTGGTCTCAAGATAGCTCTTTGGCAGTTCACGAAAATCTGTCAGCAGGGAACCGAAGCCTTCCACAATGTCGTCGTAACCGTTTGCGCGCATTGCATACCAGTAGGTAGCCGTATTGATGGCTATAACCGGCTTTTTCAACCACCTCTCAGCCTCACCCGCGAGCCGAGCCATGGCAAGGTTGGTGCCAACCTGCACAATTGCTTCAGGGTTGTGTTCATTCAACTCAACGAGGCCGTCCATGAGCTCCGTACCGGTGACCTGAGCGATATTGGCAGGGCTATCGCACTTAAGGCCTTTAATTGCGAGAACTTCAAAACCACAATCCTCAAAAAACTTTTTGACATTTTTGTCACCGACCGGCCAATAGGGCGTGATAACGCAAATTCTTTTTATGTCTCCGTAGCAACGAAGGGCCGCCTGTGAGGCGTCCGATCCCATTGCAACACCCATTCCCGACAGTTCTTTGACCCGTTCGCGAAGCCGGATAGACTCTTCGAGACCATCCCAGAATGTCTCCGCAGACATACCCATTACGATATAATCGGGGTTGCACGTCATGACACGAAGGATCGCGTTGTCAAATTCCCGTCGAATATTTTCCATGAGCTCGTTGAATTCTTCGTCGGAGTTCACTGGCTCATCGGCTATCCAGATCCGTACCGTATGGTTAGTAACCCCTCTTGGGCGCATTTCGTCGAATTCAGGCTGAACCGATGTATTGGTAGACGGTATGATAACGCCCCAGTTTGCGCGGTAACCAAGTGAATCTGTCATCTCATCTATTCCTTTGATTTAATATTTGCCTGGTTCGGGGCCAATTTGTCCAGTTCGTCAAGAACCTCGTCAAGCGACATTACATCCCCGTATTTTTGATCAATATCAAATAAATTGGCCTCATGGGGACCCTGCGCACGGTCGCCAGAACATTCACGAGGAACGATGGGTCGAAAACCATTCGACATTGCATCTACCACAGTCGCCCTAACACAGCCGGACGTCGTGCAACCTGTTACAATCGCCGTGTCCACGCCACGTTTCGCCAACCATCCGGTCAAATCGGTATTGCTGAATCCTGAGGGGTAATGTTTCTCGAGCACCCGCTCCCCGGGCCGTGGGGTGAGTTCCTCCACCACCTCCACCGCTGTAGATCCCCGCTTGAGTTTCTCCAGCCCAGGGGACTTCAGGTTGAAAACGCCGTCTTCGCTTCCGTCCTCAGCATACACATGGCTGGTAAAGACAATCGGCAGGTCCATATGGCGTGCGACAGCAAGAAGCTCTGCAGTCTTCTCTATGGAGTCCTGTATATTGCCTCCGCCAAATGTATCAGGATCCGCGAAACCGTTTATAAAATCGATCACCAGTACAGCAGGTTTTTTTCCAAATCCTATACGGTTACCAAAACCCTGTTTGTCATATACTGCGACATCTTCTGGATTATGTGGATTATCTGTCATCAATGTGTATCCCGTTCATTCAAAAACAATAGGTTATACCGACAATCAAATCGTGCGAAGTGTAGCGGCCCGCTTTAATGGTTCTGGAACCCGTGTGGGGCCCGCTTTCAACTTTACCAAGGTCTATGAAACGATACCTAAATTCAGTGTTCCACTGCTCGTTCAAGGAATAGATTGCACCAAATGCTACATTCCATGCCAGATTGTTTTTTCTATCAGTACGTTCCGTCTTGGCGGCGGCAGGTATTGGGACACGGTCAACCTCCGACACGTTCTGCGCCAAGCCAACACCCCCACCACCGAACAATGTCCACCGGTCTTTCAACCTGTAATCGTAGTAGGCGTTCGCCAGTATCACGTGGCTCTGCAGCTGATTTTCAAACCCTGCCTGACCTGTTACACGTGTATCGAAATCAAACCTAACACGATAATGATATTCAATCTCGGTACGTAGAGGGATGCCTTTCTTCGCCCAGTTATAGCCAATCGTCGCACCAACGGCGGCGACCGTATCATTGACATTCCGCAACTCCAGATTTCTGCTGTTAACGGTAACATCGTCAACTTCAGACACCCCACCAACCATAAGAACGGACAGATAGTCTCCTGTCCCCGCCTGCACCGGCAAGGCCATTCCACTCGCCAGCAAACCAGCCAGAATTCCTATCTCAAAACCGAAGTTTATCCCCCGGATCCGCATCATAACCACCCCTCAAAATTGGTATATGAGTCCTATATTGGGTTAACCATATTGTCCACATAAGAGAGTAAGAAGCTACCTTTGCTCGACGGCAGTCACGAGGGATGGGTATCGTAAGCCCAACGTCAGTCCGCGAGCGACCATAAATATGGTTAACGAGGCCCAGAGCCCATGGTTACCCCAAAATGGCACCAAAATAAAACAGGAGGCGATATAAATAACGAGCGAAGCGATCATGGCGTTGCGCATTGTACGCCCCCGGGTTGCACCAAGGAAAACGCCGTCCAGGATGTAAGGGACTACCGCTATCATTGGCATTGCGACCGACCATAAAAGATAATCCGTCGCAGCCTCACGTACTGAGAGAATTCCCGTCAAAAGTCCTATGATCCACGGGCCAGCCCAAAAATATACACCAGAGAAGCCAATGGCGGTAACAACGCCCCAGAACATTGTTGTCCGCACAACGTTTCGAAAGGATTTGTTATCTTTTGCGCCGATGGCTCCGCCGCCCAGAGATTCGGCTGCATGAGCAAACCCGTCCAGCGCATGCGCCATAAAAGTCTGAAAGTTGAGCAGCACCGCATTAGCGGCAAGAACCACATTACCAAACGTGGCCCCCTGTGCCGTAAAATACGCGAATGCCGAAACCAGGCAGATGGTTCGGATAAAAATGTCCATATTAAGTGCGACCGTACGCCGCAATTTATCTCCATCAAGGATCTTGCTGACGACGAAACTGCCACCGAGTTTTTTGAGGTTAAAGATCACCAGCCACAGCCCAAAAGCGACCGCGCATATTTCGGCTATTACGGTAGCTGCCGCAACGCCGATTACATCCATCCCGAGACCCACAACAAAAACCAAATCAAGAACAATATTCATTCCGTTCAAGGTCAATTGATGCCACAGGACAGCCCTGGTGTTCTGAATTCCTATGAACCAGCCGAGCAGTGCAAAATTAATAAGCGTCGCCGGGGCTCCCCATATACGGACAAAAAAATAGTCACCTGCCAACACTTCAACTTCCCGCGTCGCTTCGACGGTCGAAAAGGCAATCCATGCTATTGGCACCTGCAGTGCAATCAGACAAAAAGCTGCCGGGACCCCGATTAGCAGTGCCCGGGCGAGCGACGCACGGACCTCATCTGCGTCGACTGCGCCGAAGGCCTGCGCGGTAAGCCCGCCAGTTCCCATTTTTAGAAAGCCAAACCCCCAGTAGATAAACGTAAACAACATCGCCCCAAGGGCCACACCACCTAGATACTTTGCATCAGGCAAGTGCCCCATCACTGCCGTGTCAACAGCACCAAGCAAGGGCACGGTGATATTGGAAATGATAATCGGGCCAGAAATACGCCACATGCGAATGTGGCTGTTCAGGTTCATTTTCTGTCCGTCCCCCCCTTGTCGCGGTAGAAAAAATCACCGACTCTAGAGTTCAATACAACCCGCCTCGCTTTGACGACACGTGATAAATCTACACATGTCTGATTAGGGGTAAAATTGCCTGGTTTTATGACTGGTAAACTGAAAATTGGCTTCGACGGAAAACCCCGCTGTTTGTGGCCCGGCGACCTCCCCGACTACCTTGAATATCACGATCATGAATGGGGAATCCCGGTCGCTGACGATTATCGCCTGTTTGAAAAAATCTGTCTTGAAGGATTCCAGTCAGGTCTTTCATGGCTCACAATACTGAGAAAACGGGAAAATTTTCGTCAAGGTTTTGCAAATTTCAATTTTGAACAAGTCGCCCGATTTGGACAACGGGATGTAGAAAAGCTCCTCCGAAACCCCGGAATTGTCCGTCACCGGAAAAAAATTGAGTCAACCATCAACAATGCCAAACAAGCCTGTCAGATGATGGAAGAGTTTGGCACACTCGCCGCGTTTTTCTGGCGTTATGAACCCGACGCATCACAATCCATAAAGGCAAACAACCGAAATACCGATTTTACCCCAAACAGCACGACAGATTCAGAGGACCTCTCCAGGGACTTGAAAAAACGCGGATGGTCTTTCATCGGACCTACCACCGCCTACGCTTTCATGCAGGCGATGGGGATGGTTAATGATCACACTGAAGGGTGCTTTGCCCGGGAGTTGACCAATACGGCGCGAAGGCAATTTTCGCGGCCAGCCTGAATTTTCAGGATTTAATTTTCCACATCCGCCGCAACCACCATGCGTACTATCGTGTCTGGATCTGTAACTGTCCCGTTTTGGGATGCATCGCCCTTTTTTATCTGGTCCACGTATTCCATTCCTGAAACAACCTTGCCCCAGACAGTATATTGGTTATCCAGGTGCTCTGAATCCGCGAGCATAATGAAAAACTGACTGTCGGCGCTTCCTGGATCCTGCGCACGGGCCATAGAAAGGATTCCTCTTACATGTTTTTCAGAGGTAAATTCAGCCGGAAGATTTTGACCGGAACCACCGGTCCCATTGCCATTTGGGTCGCCAGTCTGGACCATAAAACCATCAATTACGCGGTGAAACGTGAGACCATCGTAAAATTTCTGTCGAACGAGTTCCTTGATCCGTGCCACGTGTGTCGGAGCCAGATCTGGGAGCATTTCAATCACCACGCGCCCATTTTTTGTTTCCAGATAAAGTGTATTTTCCGAATCCGCAGCCATTACTACTCCTGTTGTTGTGGCAAAACACCAAAGGCAGCCTAAAAATGCTCCCAGTTTTACCCATTTAAACATTCCAGACATCATCCGACCCCCAGTACAAACCCACCATGCAAAATTGAAGAAAGGGCAAACCTCCACCCTTAACGACGGGAAATTCCACCATGGCCCTATATCACAAATTCTGTGGTTGCTTCCGGTGCATACAATTCTTCAGGCACCAACTTCCGGTGGGTAACGCCCTGTTCGTCACAATATTGAAGAAATGCTTCGATTGTTATTCGACTTGGTTCAATCCCGTAAGGCCAGACACCGTCATTGCCAAACACTGTCTTGGCAGTCCGTTCAGCATTGACATACCCCCACGGAACGGGAATCTGGGACGCTGTGACGCCGGTCAGACGGGCAACTGACAAATCCCGTGCCTCCTCAAAAGCCGTCATCAGATTACGGGCAATCCATGGATATTCCTCATAAACATCCCGCTTTATAGCCACCGTGTGCATAATTGGATAAATACCGGTTTCCGCGAAATACCCCTCCTCCAGTTCTCGGAAATCGGGCATCAGCCGCGCTATTTTGGGGTTTCCGATTTCAAATTCATGAGGCGGGTGAGCAGAGATCATACAATCAATCTCCCCGGCAAGCAGCATGTCGACCAACGACTTGTCTACAACTTGCGTATATCTTATGCCGGCCGGTAAATTCAGGTTTGCCATTTCTACCCGTCCGGGCCTGTTTACACCGGCCTGAACCCACTCGACCTCGTCCAGTTTTGCGCCACCATGGTGATGTAACCATCCCCGGGCATATACAGTCGCGGTCTGCGACCACTCCGGAATTCCAATACGCCGGCCCTTCAGATCACTTGAATGCTTTATTGTGCCATCACCTCGAAGGTAGAAGGCAGAATGCCGAAAAACGCGGCTGATGAAGACGGGAATACCTGTAATGGGAGGATTGTCCTGTGACATTATGGAACAGTATTTCGCAAATGAGAGTTCCGACACATCCCATTCAAATGATTTGGCAAAGCGGTAGAAAATTTCCTCTACTTCCATCTGTAGATGGGTAACCTCAATTCCCTTGGGCTTGACCACGCCGCTTGCAATATCCCGGACATGGTCATAATCCCAGGTTGCCATAGTCAGGTGGATATCATTGTGCATCTGGATCTCCCTGAACCGCGATAACGTGTATAATACCTAACGGGCCTACCCGGCCAGCCCATAAGAGAAAAGTACAAATAAAGTCTGTTTCTGCATCCAAATATTTCCAAATGATTTAAGCAGAGTAAATGATAGAGTTCCATTTGAATGTTTTGCTCCGGTGAAAATCCTACACGAGGGTCCTGATGCCAAAAAGAACCATGACTGATCCAGAGGAAGCAAAAAGAGAAATCCTCGAATACTGTGTCAGAAAAGGCGCGCTGGTAGCTGGTGTTGCCGATATTAAAGCTGTTGAGCGGATCGCGCCGGAAGGCCACAGGCCAAGCGATCTGTGGCCACGCGCAAAATCCATTATTTCGCTGGCCGTTGGCGGCCAGACACAGGGAGCATGGCAGGTGCCAGCAAAGGCCCTTGGCTACTTCGGGTCAACGGAGGTCCGGGCGTATACAGTTGCATACGGCTGCGCCTTTTACATCGAAAACAAATACGGTATGCGGGCGCTTTATTGTCCCCCCGATATGGATACCGAGGCGGGACCCCGGGTACCGTTTCAGAGCCTCAAGCTTCACGCCGAGATTGCCGGTATTGGTGCGCGTTCCCTTGCAGGCGACATATTGCTCCACCCTGAATTTGGCTACATGTATTTCGCGTCAGTGTTTACCGAGCTTGAGTTGCCGCCGGACGAACCGATGAAGGAGAACCCCTGCCCAACAACCTCGTGCGTGGAGCTTTTTCGGAAATCGGGCCAAACTCCCTGCATGAAATTCTGTCCGGTTCAATGCCTGTCTGGCGACATTGATGAAAATGGCCACCAAGCAGAAATGCGTTACGATATGGCAGCCTGCGCAGAGATGACCCAGCAGTTCGAGGCAATACCCGGTCTAATTTCTGATGCCATAGGTGCAGAAGATGAGGAAGAACGGGAAGACCTTCTGTTCGACGCGGAGAACAAAATACTCTGGTACAAGATGTCCGTGGGTTCCGGAGGCCTCCTCGGCCAGTGTTTCGAATGCATGCGAGTTTGCCCGATAGCCAATCAGGCACCTCAGGCCGATCCCATTCGTCGATATGAATCGCGGATGGCTGACGCAGGAGAGTAATTATGACACGAGGCCTGAAACGCAGCCAAACTGGCATTTCGGAAGAAATGATACAGACCTACGGCGATGCAATTTTTGATATAAGCCATAATATACAGGTTCGCCGTGGAGACCCGGTACGCGAACTAAACTGGGACGATATTGAAAAACAGCGACCAGGAACCGGAATGTCAGACGCCGAACTCGCCCACAGGTTTGGACTTACCCACGACCAGGTCACTTACATACGGACAATCATGGAACGGCGTCGGTTCAAAAGGGAAAGTTATCATCGCCTATACGACCTTGGAGGTGGCAAACGTTTTCGAGCGGAACGGTTTACACCCCACGAAGAAAGATTTGAGTTTAGTCAGAATGCCATTGCGTTGCGCAAGGCCCTTGATTTTGACCCCCGTGTTGCGACCCAGTACCTGCAGGATGGCTCATGGAATGGGGATACAGTTCCCACCTGGCTCAATAAGTGGGCAGACAAAACACCTGACGCTGTCGCCGTATGTGGCTCCGGCACTAAAATAACGTACGTGGAGCAACGTGAGCGTTCGCTTCGCCTGGCGAACAGTTTATTGGCACTGGGAATAAGAAAAGGCGACGTCGTCGCTGTTCAACTGCCAAACACCCCAGACTTTCTCACATCTTATTTTGCCATCACAATGATCGGCGCTGTGATTTCTACGATGCATATGCCGTATCGTGTTGGAGAGCTGGAACCACTAATTGATTACGCAAATGCCCGAGCCGTAATTTGTTCTGAAGCTTCTGAAAAATATAATGCTCCGGAAGTAATGATGGAGCTTTGCGAGAGGATTGATAACCTTGACAATATTCTTGTGGCCTCAGGTTCAGCACCGAGCGGCACAGTCTCGCTGCATAAGTTAACCAGCAACGGATCAGCAGACGAAATTAAAGAACCACCAGTTGCCTCGGATCCGGCCGTTCTCTGTTTCACATCTGGAACCTCGACCTCACCAAAGGCCGTCATCCATAATTACCAAACACTTCTAGCCAACAACCGTATTGCCGGACCAATCTATAATCTCACAGAGACCGACAAAGTATTAGGTGGTCCACCTTTCACCCATGCGTTTGGTATTTGTGTAATAAACCTAACTCTTATGGCGGGTGCGAGCAGTCTTCTCATGCCGACTTTTACTCCTCCATCCCTCATTCGACTGATTGAGGCTGAAAAGCCGACAATTTTGTTTGTCGCACCAGCCCATGTTGCCGCATGTCACAAAGAAGGCTTAATCGAAAAATCTGACCTTTCGTCCGTTCGCGCAGCGACAATCTCAGGCGCTGTCTGCGCACCGGAGATTGCTTATCTTTTAGACGATGCCTTACCCAACGGTACAATCGGTCAGATGTGGGGAATGACGGAGTGTTTTATGGGGTTGCACACACCATTCAATAGCCCGGCAGACATCCGTTGTGAAACGCTGGGACAAACGACACCGACCTTCGAGGCGCGCCTGATTTCCGACGAAGGATCGGTCGCAACATCAGACGAAGAGGGTGAACTTGAAATAAGAGGCTGTTCTGTTTTTGCTGGATATCTGAATAACGACGATGCCAATCGCGCAGCGTTTACAGGTGATGGCTGGTTTCGGACGGGTGATCTTGCCAAGCGCGATGACAACGGAAACTATCGTATCACCGGACGTACAAAAGACGTCATTAACCGCGGGGGAATCAAGATAAACCCCACAGATGTTGAGGCTGTAATAGACAAACACCCTGCAGTCTTTATGTCTGCCATCGCTCCCGTTAAGGACAAAACGTACGGTGAAAAATGTTGTGTTTACATACAGTTAGACAATGATTCCAACATTACACTTAAAGAAATCTGTGACTGGTTGGAAGAAAACAACGTTACGAAAATGAAATGGCCCGAACAGCTCGAAATTGTAAAACACATGCCAATGACCCCGACCCGCAAGGTCATTAAAAGTTCTCTTGGGTCCGCCTAGACTGATCGATTGTTTAAACAAATGCGATACGCTTTCCCAGCACCGTCAATTCCGTCAATTCCTGTCTTGGGAAGCTCGGAAAGGTTTCCCGTACGCCGGATTTACACTATTGGCCGAAACTATGCCGACCACGCGGCCGAAACCGGATTGGGTTCAGCGAGTGAACCTGTCCCCGGAATATCGCTCAAGCCAAGTGATTCCATTTGGGTTGAGGACCGGGAATTGCCCTACCCCCCAATGACCGAACAACTAGATCCGGAAATAGAATTAGTAGTCGCGATCGGCCGCGACGGAACAAACGTAATGAAGGCCGACGCATTGGAGCATGTCTTTGGGTACGCTGTCGGATACGACATGATCAGGCGTGACATCATGCGCGAATGTATTGCTAACGAGCACTCCTGGGATCTCTGCAAAAGCTTCTCCGGCGCATCCCCAGTCAGTGAGCTTCGGCCAGCATCAGACTTTGGCCATCCAAACTCGGGCAACATCACACTTGAAATAAACGGTGAATTACGACAGCAAGGCAACCTGTCCCAGATGATCTGGGACACAGCAGACATTATCGCCCGATTATCGAGCTATTGCTCGCTTCGCTCCGGAGATATCATTTTTACGGGGACCCCGAAGGGACCAAAACCGGTGGAGCGAGGCGATAAATTGTCTGGTGTCATAGAAGGTGTCGGACACCTTGAATTAGAGATTGTGTGACACCACGGCGAACATCACGGGCTCAATCAAACGAAAAATCAATCCAATGTTTAAAGCATAGAAGTTATTTTGGATTGGGGATTGAAACCTTATCCTCAACACGTTGAAATGGCTTATGTGGGATAAAAAAAGTCTGACCGGGTACCTACTCGTAATTGTAAGTGCGGTTTCGTTCGCGTGCCACAACGCCATTGCCGTCATCTCTTATCACGACGGTGCGTCGCCCCTTACGCTAATAACTTTTCGAATGATATTCACCCTTTTCGCCCTGGCTTTGATAGCAAAGCTTTTTGGATACGCAATCCCACTGCCAAGAAAAGCACGCAACGGTGCGCTCATTGTTGGTGTATTAAACGGCATAATGGCATTTTGCATAATGTCAGCCCTTCAATACGTGCACGTTGGGCTCGCTATCCTCGTATTCTACCTCTATCCCATATTTACTGGACTAGGAGCCTGGCTGACCCGACAAGAAAAACTAAATTTAGGCATAATAGTTGGACTATGTGGTGCTTTCGCGGGACTCGCCCTGGCGCTGGAATTTACCGGCCAAACCGCAAATACGATCGGCATCGCCCTTGCGGCCGTTGCTTCAGTATTGATGGCAATTACCGCGGTATACAGCGCCCGTTTCCTCAGCACCGATAACTCTCTCTCCGTTACGTTTCACATGCACATATCCGCAGTAGTGCTATTCCTGCTACTGTCCGCATATTGGGGCGAAATTGACCTGCCAGCTAGCACGCAGGGTTGGTTGAGTTTTTTAGGCGTTCCTTTTTTATACACCATAGCCGTGACAACGTTTTTCGTTGCAATAGCGTATATTGGGGCGGTGAGGACGTCGCTTACCATGAACCTGGAACCTGTTGCGAGTATCGTGGTGGGATTTGTCATCCTCGGCCAGGTTTTCACACCACGGCAATTGCTTGGCGCGGCGATTGTTGTCGGGGCCGTGACGGCGGTTAAGTGGCTTGGCGGTAACAAAAAACCAACACGTAATTAAAATGAATTTGGTAATTAATGCGAAGTACCCAACCCATATGGGTGCGCTAGCATTGGACGACTAGACAATCAGAAAACAATTTAAACTGGAGGCGGGCTTGAACAAAATTGTAGAACATATTCACTGGCCAGATGCGCCTGACATGTGGATGCCATACGCTCCGGCTATAAAAGTCACAGGCGGCACACACGTCCACCTGGCGGGTGTTACCGCCGCACCCGTGTACCATCATCACCCTCATCGTCCCAAAGAATTTGATGACATGCCGGGTGATATGGAGGGGCAAACGCGTGCCGCGCTGGGAAATTTAAAGAATGGGCTCCATTCCGTGGGCGCAGGTTTTCAAGATATTGTGACGGCGTCACGATTTGTGACCGACCTTACCGAACAGGACGCCATGAATAGGGTTTGGGGGGAATTTTTTGGGGACGCCAAGCCCGCCACAACGACAGTTCAAGTGGTGCAGTTGGCAACAGACCCGCGCTGCCTCGTAGAAATCAGCGCAATTGCTGTCATATGATGACGACTGCTAACGGGCAACCTTCATTTGACGATGAAATTTTTGAATATTGGATCCCGAGGCTCGTCGCCGACGGTGTTGATGCTAATGACATCCAATCAGTCCGCCCCCATATAACAAATTGGGACGACTGGCCGGTGGCATGGAGTGTGGTCGCAGACCGACACCTCAACCTGGCCCACACTCGACTATCCGACGGCAGTCCTGTAACAGCAGGTGAAGCGTTTGTTCGGGCGAGCCTTTGTTATCACGTCGGCCAAGTCGTCGCCGGTCACATGCCTGATCTAAAACGCAAACTCCAAAAACAGAAAGAAACAGCCTTCCGGGAAGCAGCACCATACCTAATGCCAACTGCGGAGCGAATTGAAGTCCCACACGATGATTATCGACTACCCGGATATTTAAGAGTACCAGCCAGCCCAGGTACCGCTCAACCTTGCGTTATACTGGTTCCCGGATTGGATTCGACCAAAGAAGATTTCTTTTCACTTTCGGAAATGTGCGTAAAAAGGGGATTGGCATCCTTTGCCTATGATGGCCCCGGACAAGGCGAAGTACGCAACAAGGCCTTGTTGAAGGAGGGGTATGAAAGCTCAATTTTATCGGTTTATAACGAAGTAGCGAGCCGTCCCGAAATTGATGCGCATCGAATTGGCCTGCTCGGGCGAAGTCTCGGCGGATATTACGTACTGCGCGCTGCTTCGCTTAATGATCAAATAAAAGCGCTTGCAGTATTTGGAGGTTGCTACGATTTAGGCGATTGGGAAACAATGCCGAAAACCATTCTGGACGGCTTTTTGTGGGCCACGGACTCCCTCAAGTATGACGAGGCCCGTGCTAAAATGGGATCAGCAACATTAGATGATTGCATCGCAAATGTTTTGTGCCCCACTCTCATAGTACATGGCAAACGCGACGCAATCTTTCACTATAAACAGGCACAACGCATCGCAAATTCTTTGGGCGACCTGGCAGAATTGCATATCGAAGAAAATGGTGTGCACTGCTGTCACAACCTGGGTTTTCAATACCGGACCCTGATGGTCGACTGGATGGCCAGAACACTTGTAGCTTGAGGAGGATATCGTGGAACTCGAAAGCCGTTACGTCGAAATAGACAGTTACAAAGTTCACTATTGGGTGGGCGGACAAGGCTTTCCTATCCTGATGATCCATGGCGTGGGACCTGGCACCTCTATTGTTGGTAACTTTGAACCGGCACTTTCTGCCCTGTCAGAACGGTATCATGTTTTCGCAACCGATTTGATTGGGTTCGGGGGCTCCGCTCGCAAAATTACACAACCGTATTTTGACGTGGACCTATGGGTAAAACAGGGTCTCGCCCTCCTTAACGAGATGCCCGCCGGTCCCGTCGGTGTCGCTGGTCATTCGTTAGGAGGGGCGCTGGCGTTAAAGATTGCAGCGAGCAGTGAAAAGGTTACTCACGTCCTGACAAGCAGCACCGTGGGTACGCCGTACCCGATAAACCAGTATCTTGATGCATTCTGGTCGCTGCCCGCTAACCAATCAGACTTGCGAGCTGCGATGGAAAACATGGTCTACGATCCGGTCGCTGTCACAGACCAGATGATAGAAGGTCGCT
>JAYZQT010000056.1:0-155566 GCA_036136335.1 Pseudomonadota bacterium | reverse complement strand
CACCGGCGGGCGCCCCGATTAAAACATTTCTACTAAAACAAAATTCTCTCTTGTGGCGATACTGCCATTCACTATTCGGACCAATCCCCAAGGTGGTTTTGCCAACAAACTAGAGCTGCCGCCACCGCTGTGTCCGCTCTGAGAATTCGCGGCCCCAGCCGAACGGGTGTAACAAAGGGTAGTTTTACCAGTCCGTCAAGTTCGGATTGACTGAATCCGCCCTCTGGTCCGATGAGTACCGCCCAGGAGCCTCCCGGTTTAACGCGTGAAAGGGCAATAGGTATAGATTCCGCGCCACCTTTTTCAGCACACAGAATTACCCGACGTGCTGGGTCCCAATTTGCAAACAAATCTCCGAGTGATGTCGCTTCATCAACAATTGGGACGTTAAGGCGCGCCGATTGAGCAGCAGCCTCCACGGCGTTGGAACGCATGCGTGCCGTGTTGGCGCGCGTCACAAAAGTGTGCTCAGTTATTACCGGGCATATCCTTACAACGCCAAGTTCTGTGGCCATTCGGGCAATGTTGTTCATCGGGGCCGCCTTGACCGGGGCAAAAAGCAACCAGATGTCGGGCGGCAGATGCTGGGGCCGGATACGTTGTTCGACAATCATTTTACAGCGCGTTTTTGCTTCATACGAAATTCGAGCAAGCCATTCACCATCACGGCCATTGAACAACGCAATTATGTCTCCATCTTTACGTCGCATAACTTTTCGCAGATATTTATGTTGATCGACCGTCGCGGGTACAGCATGCCCGTATTCCAAGTCGTATGCCACGAAGAGACGCAGTCTATTTCGATTATCATTCATACCTGGAATATTGGCACAAAACCACCGAATCCAAAGTGATCTCTTGTCTTTTGAAGCAATTTGATCAAATTTACCTGTGGTACACTCCTAGCATGAAAGCTCCAACCCCCAGCGATATTCCCCGTGGCGCCTGGGTAGATCGGCGAACGCCTAAATGGTCTCGCCCCTACATCCGACTCTCGCGTTTAGACAGACCAACCGGCACATGGCTATTGCTGTTTCCGTGTTGGTGGAGCATAGCTCTTGCGCCTGAAGGCATTACTCACTGGAAACTATTCATTCTCTTTGGCGTGGGCGCTATCCTTATGCGCGGCGGTGGATGCACATGGAATGACATACTAGACCGCAACTTCGATGCCCGGGTAGCAAGAACGCGCGACCGACCCCTGCCCGCTGGAGAGGTAACGGTGCCCGGGGCGCTCATCTGGTTCGTTATTCAGCTTCTGGCCAGCGCAACCATTCTCTTTTCATTCAACGCTTATGCCATTTGGACAGGTTTGACCGCCTTGGTGCTCGTAGCGCTATACCCTCTTGCAAAACGTGTGACGTTCTGGCCACAGCTCGTTCTCGGTCTAGCATTCAACTGGGGTGCATTACTAGGCTGGGTGGCGGTGACGAGTGACCTTCAATTAACAAGTTTTATCCTTTATGCGGGTGGCATTTGTTGGACGCTAGGGTATGACACAATATACGCGCATCAGGATCGTCCCGACGACCCTGCAGCTGGTGTTAAGTCCTCTGCAAGAGCGCTCGGGTTGATGGCGTCCAAGCCTTGGCTTCTTGTGTTTTATATTAGCGCTGTAATATTTTTCGGAGCAGCGGGTTATGTGGCCGAATTAAGCTGGCCGTTCTGGCCGGGTCTTGCGGCAATTGCGGCTCATCTCATTTGGCAGGTATGGCAGGTTGATCTAGACATGCCAAAAGACTGCCTCAGCAAATTTCGCTCAAACCGCTCTGTTGGATGGTTATTGCTAGGCGCGATAGTTGCCGGGCAGGTTACATAAAGACCTGGTAGCTCAATCATCGCTTTCAGAATAGTCAGGATCCAACATCTCCACGAAAACTTTCATTTCCGAAGCCACGCTCTTGATCGCTTTTGCCTCCATAGCCCGATAGCATTTCAGAACTTCGCAACCAAAATCTGTTATCTCGGCACCACCGCCACCACGCCCCCCACTCACCGCTTTGACGACAGTTTGGCGGAAGGTGGTATTCATTGTTTCTACTAGGGTCCATGCCCGCCGATAGGACATTCCCATTTCCCGAGCAGCTGCAGCAATAGACCCTGTAGTGTCAATCAACCTCAAGAGCTCAGCCTTTCCAGGGCCAATCGCTATGGCCCTGCCCAGCAGAATGCGGAGACGCGGACTGGCCTTTCTGAACGAAATTTCTGTCATGACCTCGGGTAAACCTTCGTCCGCCCGTTTAAATATAAAGCCGCGGCGGCTATATCATGAGGCCGGTTTATGTTGAAGAATGGATCCCCGTCGGTAGTGTCATAATCAGTAATCGCCAGTTTATAATGTGCCGTCCACCTATCAACTTTACGTATGCCCTCTTGATCGACGGCAGTCCGAAGCGCCTTGGCAAGGCTAACCGGCCACATAGCAAATACGGGATGAATTTGCCCGTCAGACGAAGCGCACGCCATATCCGCACGATCCTGCACAATCTGCCCCATCATACTTTCTACAAGGTCGTTGGGTAGGAATGGAGCATCCGAGGCAAAGCTCGCAACCCACGGACAGTCAGGAGCATTTTCCAGGGCCCATTCCATTGCAGTGAGCACGCCTGCCAACGGCCCGGGAAAGCCATCTATAACGTCTGCTACAATGGGATATTTATAATCTGAGAATAGTTCTGGATCACTATTTGTATTAACCAACAAAGGCCCTACCTGTGGTGCCACTGCATCCAGGCTGTGCCGCAGCAGTGTTTTGCCACCGAGTTTTAACAGGCACTTGTCGCCACCGCCCATACGCCGGGATTGCCCACCGGCAAGAATGACTCCACAAATGTTGCTAATACGCATCATTATCGTGCAGTACGTCGAGCGTCATCGGCTCAAGCCCGAACAGATCTTCCAAAACACCCCTGCCCTCCAAATCAAGCCTCGCAAGATCATTCACCCACCGATGCGGAACGTCCGCCGACGCACCGGTTGGTGCGGCCATCCGATTTTCAATATCTTCTAACCGTGCCATCATCCGACGCTGAAGCAAACCTTCAACCAAATTTAGATGTTCCGGTTGAAAATAATCATCGCACAACGCATACCAGAATCTTACCCGGGTCACATCCGCCGCGGCAAGTTTGACGGCGTCATTAATCTGATTGTACGCCTCTAATCTGGCCTTCGAATCACCAGTGAAAACGATGGATCCGGTTGAGTCGCGAAGCGGTGTCGCGAGAGAAAGCATTTTTGTAAGATGCTGGTCAAACCGAGCCAGCAGGGAAACTGATTGCCCGGCATAGGCTATTGTCCGCCCCCTTTCATATGACTTGAGACGTATATAAACACCAGTCTCGCAGAGCCTCTCGAAAGCCTGGGGGTCTAACGGCATTTTTCCCGGACCTACCGGCCCCTCCCACGCCAAGGATACAGTCATATCTCGACCGCCGCCTTACGCTGCATACGTTTTGGCTCATTCTCGATTGAATTCGGATCGACGTCGTAGACGATCCGGTCCTCACCGGCGAGTGTCACAAAGCGTTTTCCGCGAGCCCGTCCGATAAGCGTCAAATTAGCCTGTCGGGCAAGTTCCACACCCCACGCAGTAAATCCAGACCGCGAAATTAGAATCGGGATATTCATCTGAACGGTTTTTATAACCATCTCGCTGGTCAGCCGGCCAGTCGTATAAAACATCTTACCGTCGGCAGAGATACCATTCAGAAACATGTGCCCAGCTATCTTGTCGACTGCGTTGTGCCGGCCGACATCTTCCATGTAAATCAATGGTCGGTCACGCTCACAAAGAACACACCCATGGATTGCACCTGCCTCCAGATACAAGCTGGGGGTCGAATTGATAGCTTTGGTGAGCGCGTAGAGCCATGAGGTATAGATCTTTGCATCTGCTTGAAGAATCTTGTCATCGAACGTTTCCATGATATCCCCAAACACTGTTCCAAGCGCACAGCCAGACGTTCGCGTTTGTTTTGCAAGTTTTTCCTCAAAATCCGTTTCCCGCTCGGTGCGAACAACCACAACCTCCGCCTCTTCGTCGTATTCTACATCAACAATAACGTCGTCACGGAGCAGCATATTCTGGTTGAGAAGGTAACCAACTGCCAAACATTCGGGATAATCCCCGATGGTCATTAGAGTAACGATTTCACGGTTATTCAAAAAAAGTGCCAATGGACGCTCAACAGTGACGGAAGTATCGACAATATTTCCTTGCTGATCAGTTCCCGAGACGCGCTCCGTCAAACGCGGGTCAGTCGGTGAAGGAGCAACAAGATAGGTGTTTTGACCGATCATGGCTGGAGTATGATCCGGTTCGCGCATGCGTTCAATGTTGTTGAATGTCAAAGCATTTTGTTTGTTGTTCTTTAAATGAATGCCTTTCAGTAGATATATGTCCAATCGGTTACTTAGCCCGCCCGCCCCAAAGACCGACCCTAGCCCAGCACTTACTCCGGAATTGGTGTTACTTCCCTTTCCGCTTTAACTCGTTATATTCATATGGAAATAACGCATACCAACGCTGCCCAAGCAGACGGATACCTCAACCGACTATGATTGAGAACAATACCATGCAAAATGTTTTGACCGACCCTTACAACCGCGAGGTCAGCTACTTGAGGGTATCGGTAACCGACCGCTGCGATTTCCGTTGTGTTTATTGCATGTCGGAAAACATGACATTTCTGCCGAAAGCAGAAGTGCTGACGCTCGAGGAACTCGAACGACTCTGTGGCGCCTTCATACGACACGGTGTTCGCAAACTTCGTATTTCGGGCGGAGAACCCCTTGTTCGCCGTAACATCATGTGGTTGTTCGAGCGTCTAGGGAGACATCTGGAAACGGATGCGCTTAAAGAGTTAACCCTCACAACAAACGGTAGTCAGCTCGAAAAGTATGCTGACGACCTGTTTGCGGCAGGGGTAAGGCGTATCAATGTTTCGATGGATACTCTCGATCCACATCGTTTCGAAACTATTACACGTTGGGGAAAATTAGATCGCGTGATAGCTGGCGTGGATGCGGCCGCTGCGGCTGGCCACCAAATAAAGATAAATGTAGTGGCGCTAAGGGGAATAAATGACGACGAAATTCACGATATGGTTTCCTGGTGTGGAAACCGTGGGTTCGACCTTACATTTATTGAGGTGATGCCAATGGGTGAAATTGGTGATACGGCCCGCCTTGACCAATATTGGCCACTATCAATGGTACGTGGGGAATTGAAAAAAAGATGGACGTTAAACGAAACTCAAGAGACTACCGGAGGACCAGCGCGCTACGTTCGCGTATCTGAAACCGGACGCCGCATCGGGTTTATTACGCCGATGACCCATAATTTCTGTGAGTCGTGTAATCGCGTTCGCCTGACCTGTACGGGAACTCTCTACATGTGCCTAGGGCAGGAAGATTCAGCAAATCTCAGATCACCGCTCCGTGAGCAAAATGACGACGCCCTGATGGCAGCTATAAATAACGCCATAGCCCGCAAACCCAAAGGGCACGATTTTATTCTTGACCGACGCAGCACATCGTCAGCGGTTCCCCGTCACATGAGTGTCACGGGCGGTTAACAAAAAATCAAAGATTAGAGAGAAATATAATTTCCGGGTGTTCCCAGAGGATCAGTGATAAATATCAGAATGAAATTTAACGAATTTTCAATAAAAAAACAGCGTCGTAGGCTCATGGTTCTACAACGCTTGAATTTAGACAGTAAACGTAATTTGATTTCATTTGAATGATCTCCCGCGGCAAATTGGCACAACATACCCACTCAACGATTTCACAGGGGGTATTCTGTTCCCATTCGAAAAAACGTTCGCTATTGTTCGATTGCGCAGATCACGTGTCATTAACAAAACTAAATTAAAACGTCGTAACGTGGAGACACGCGTACATGGACTACGAACAGTTTTACACCGATCAAATTTTAGAGCTGAAGAAGGAGGGCCGCTATCGTGTGTTCGCCGACTTGGAACGCCAAGCTGGTGCCTTTCCTCGTGCCACTAGCCGCACGTTGAATGGTAAAACCGACGTAACAGTCTGGTGTTCGAACGACTATTTAGGCATGGGGCAGAGTTTGGTTGTTCGGGCGGCGATGAAAGAAGCCATCGATAACGTAGGGGCTGGCGCAGGTGGAACGCGGAACATCTCGGGAACTACCCACTATCACGTCCTTCTGGAAGAAGAACTGGCTGAGTTACACGGAACCGAGGCTGCTTTGCTATTCACATCCGGTTATGTTGCAAACGAAGCGGCGCTATCAACAATTGGTGATCATCTTCCTGGCTGCGTCCTCTTATCGGATGCCAACAATCACGCATCAATGATCGCTGGAATGCGCCATAGTATGAGCGACAAAGTTGTGTTTGCCCATAACGATCTCAAAGATCTGGAGCAAAAGCTCAAGGGGATTGAGACCAGCTTACCCAAGGTAATTGTCTTCGAGTCGATCTATTCTATGGATGGTGACATTTCCCCCATCAGAAAGATCTGCGACCTAGCCGACAAATACAACGCGATGACCTACCTAGATGAAGTTCATGCTGTCGGCATGTATGGTGCACGTGGTGGAGGGGTTGCAGAACGCGAGGGTGTTTCGGACCGGATCACCATTGTACAGGGCACGCTGGCAAAAGCGTTTGGCGTGATTGGTGGCTATATTGCTGGATCAGCCGCAATGGTCGATTTCGTCCGCTCACACGCGCCAGGTTTTATTTTTACGACTGCACTTCCGCCAGCGATAGCCGCAGGAGCTCTTGCCAGCGTTCAGTATCTGAAAGCGAGCAACATCGAAAGAGAACGCCATAACGAACGTGCTGCGAAATTAAAATCTCTCCTGCATACAGCGGATCTGCCAGTAATGCCCTCAGAGTCCCACATCGTCCCCGTACTGGTGGGTGACCCCGTCCTGTGCAAACAAGTTACCGATGAACTCATGGACCAATACAAGGTTTATGTGCAGCCGATCAACTATCCGACCGTGCCAAGGGGGAGCGAGCGCCTAAGACTAACCCCAACGCCGTTGCATACTGATGAGGACATGGTCCATCTTGTAACTTCCTTGCAAGAAATTTGGGCGAGACATACTATTTGGGCGGCCGCGTAGTCTTGAACCCGTCAAAACAAACAACAGGCAATTGGGAACCGAAGACAGAGCTTTCTATTTTGCCAGCAGTATTGGAATGGTAGCGTGGCCCAGAATGTGGCGGGTACGTCCTCCAAATACCATCTGACGAAGACGACTCTGTGAATATGCTCCCTTTACCAGCAAATCTGCCTCTACCTTCGATGATTCGGATAAAAATGCCGGCCCCAGCTCTGTGATCTGTGCATCAAATGCGTGAATGTTCGCTTCTACGCCATGCCATTTAAGCCGATCAACCAGGTCGGATGGCGCCAATGGCAGCGGGTTGGAAAGGTTGGGTGCCAAAATCGTAACCACCTTTGCTTCGACCAATGCCCGGATTGATACGGCGATTGTTCTCGCTGCCTCGGGGCTGGCTTCCCAGGCAATCGCAATGTGTTCAGCAATTTGAGTAGGAATGCTGGGTGGAGCCACCAAGATTGGTCGGCCCGTATCATGCAATGCTGCTTCAAGGGTAATAGGTGATGGTAAAGGGGATTCTGGCACCGGGCGCCCTACAACGATCAGATCGTAAACACGCCCGCGCAAAGCAACCACCTCATCTTCCCGACCAGTTTCCTCCCGCCAAGAAATCGTAACACCAGCCTCTGGAGAGGGCTGGTCTGTTACGTTAAGGGCATGTTCGACAGAGAACGCGTCAAACATGTCTTTAACTTGGATGGCCCGCTCGCCTCCCTCCCGTTCAGTTACATCCATAATTTCTTCAATCATGGAGCCGTCAATGCCCTCACCGGTATAGGGTAAAAGCCCGTGGGGATCACCGCGCACATGCATCACATCGATGTGAGAGTTCCATCGCCTTGCTACCAAAAGCGCTGTCTCTAGAATCGACCTGCTTGCTTCAAGCGAGGCAACCGGAACAAGTATCGTTTTAAAGGTGATATTGCCGCTCCCGAATTTCCTAGCATCGGAAGTTTAAATATTCTTTACGGAATTTCAACATTTGAAACGAGCCGGCGCTGTTCTGAATCCCGCTTCAAGTATCGAATAGATATTAAACCGCTCCGTGCATCATGGAAACAATTGGCCAGTAGTCCAGCCTCCTGATTCAACTGCGTGGTAAATAGTTCGTTGATGCAGGCGGAAAGGTTTATCCCTCCAAAACTCAAATTCGCGAGGTTTTACGCGATAGCCTGTCCAATGTGGTGGCCGCGGCACCTTACCAATACCAAACTTGGCTGAATAGAAAGCAACGCGCTTTTCTAGCTCGAATCTACCCTCGAGCGGCCGCGATTGATCGGAAGCCCATGCTCCAATCTGGCTGCCCCGCGGCCGGTGGCCAAAATAGTTATCTGCTTCTTTATCACTGACGCGTGTCACCCCGCCGCTGACACGGACCTGACGGCGCAATGATTTCCAGTGAAACAAAAGAGTGGCCAGTTTAGTAGTATCGAGTTCCACACCCTTTTGACTTTGGGTATTTGTGTAGAAAACAAATCCTTTCTCGTTCGCTTCCTCTAACAGGACCATGCGCGCCGAGGGACTCCCTGTATCGCTAACCGTAGCCAAGGTCATAGCTGTGGGATCGTTCGGCTCCGCTTCGTGTGCTTCTGCCAGCCAAACCTGGAACAGGGCTATTGGATTGTTTTTGCTTTCAGCCATCTCTCTGTTCACGCAAATTATGTTAATACTGCCCGGTGCCCTATTCTGGTTATACTAGCAATAACTGTTGTAAATGCATTTGTTATGACCCTATTTTGAGAAACAGGGATATTTGGTGTGCGGTTTGATTATCTTTAAATTGACACTGACGCAATCTATTGATGAATTGGCCCCGTATCGAGAATGAAAGGACAGGAATATGACCATAAGGTTTGCACGTTTTCTCCTACCCCTCGTCGTGGTTTCTACGGTTGCACTCGCTAGCTGCCAGGGACAGGGGCCAAAACAATCGGGTGGCACCCTGATTGGCGCAGCAGCTGGTGGCCTCCTTGGCTCAAAATTCGGAAGCGGTAAAGGCAAGTTGGTTGGCACCGCGATCGGTGTTCTTTCAGGGGCTTGGTTGGGTGGTGAAATCGGCAAGTCGCTGGACCAAGCAGATCGAGCGTTAATGCGAAAAACGTCACAGCATTCAATGGAAAAATCAAAAGACGGCAACACAGCAAAATGGAATAATCCGAACAACGGCAACAAAGGATCGGTTACTCCTACCAAAACCTACCAAACGGTATCTGGCCAATACTGCCGAGAGTATCAGCAGACTGTGACGGTCGGAGGAAGAACCCAAGAAGCCTATGGAACTGCTTGTCGTCGAGTTGACGGGACTTGGCAAATCCAGAATTAACGACAGAATACCGTAGAAACAGGGCTACCGGTTCTAGAGTAACTTTCTCGTATTGTGCTGATTAAATAGTCATTCGACGAAATTGACCGGTCTGACCGATTGTGTAGGATGCCGCGGTCTTGTGGACAGTTCCACGCGGCAGCAGAGCCAATCAGAACCAGCGAGGAAAGAATGTTGGACGCCAGTCCACTAATGAACGGCAAATGCGGTCTGGTAATGGGTGTTGCAAACGACCGCTCTATTGCCTGGGGCATCAGCAAGGTACTCGCGGCGCACGGTGCTTCGCTCGCGTTCACGTACCAAGGCGAAGCCGTAAAAAAGCGCGTCGGTCCACTAGCCGCGTCACTCGGTTCAAAACTTGTCCTCCCCTGCGATGTAACCGACGCGTCAAGTATCGATAATACGTTTTTGGAACTCGAGAATTCCTGGAAGGGCCTCGATTTCGTTGTCCATGCAGTCGCATACTCTGACAAAGAAGAACTCAAAGGCAAATACCTTGATACGTCGCTCGACAACTTCACAACAACAATGAATATATCCTGTTATTCATTCACCGCCGTTTGCCAGCGCGCCGTCCCCTTGATGAAAAATGGAGGCAGTCTACTTACACTGACCTACGCAGGCGCAGAACGCGTAATGCCACACTACAACGTGATGGGCGTTGCAAAGGCAGCCCTCGAAACGAGCGTCAAATATCTCGCGGTCGATGTTGGAAACCAAAATATCCGCGTGAACGCCATATCCGCGGGACCTATCAAAACACTCGCCGCATCAGGTATCGGGGACTTCCGATACATCCTCAGGTGGAACGAACTCAATGCCCCTCTAAAACGCAACGTTACAATTGATGAAATAGGCGGAGCCGGACTTTATCTGCTATCCGACTTGTCTGCGGGGGTTACGGGTGAAGTACATCATGTGGATTCCGGTTATCACGTAGTGGGAATGAAGGCGGTAGACGCGCCCGACATTTCTCTGGTCCAAGAAAAACAAAGCAATGACCACTAATAGCTTCGGTCACATGTTACGTGTCACCACCTGGGGTGAAAGTCACGGACCCGCCATTGGCTGTATTCTTGATGGTGTCCCGCCCGGATTGAACCTGAAAAACGCCGACATTCAAACTTGGCTCGACAAACGCAAACCGGGTTCTTCCCGTTTTGTGACACAACGCAAAGAGCTAGACCAAGTAGAAATCCTTTCGGGCGTATTTGCCGGAAAGACAACTGGCACCCCGGTAAGTCTAATGATACTAAATCAGGATGTGCGTTCCAAAGACTACGAAGCAATCAAAGACAAGTTCCGGCCGGGCCATGCGGACTACACCTACTGGAAAAAATACCATACCCGCGATCATCGGGGTGGCGGCCGTTCTTCGGCAAGGGAAACAGCATGTCGAGTCGCTGCCGGTGCGGTAGCTCGAAAAATTTTAGGCCGAAAGATACGAATTCGTGGTGCATTGATCCAAATTGGCGAGATGAAAATCGACAGGGCGAGATGGCGATGGCCAAATGTCGCCAATAATCCGTTCTGGTGTCCTGATGCGGTAGCAGCAAAAGAATGGGTAAACTATCTCGACTCCATACGGAAACGCGGATCATCGGTAGGTGCAATTATTGAGGTTGTCGCTACCGGTCTGCCGGCCGGTCTCGGCGCGCCGGTTTATGGTAAGCTCGACGCCGACCTTGCTGCCGCGATGATGGGCATAAATGCCGTCAAGGGTGTTGAAATTGGGGCTGGCTTCGGTGCGGCAATAATGTCAGGCGAAGAAAATGCTGACGAGATGAGAATGAAAGGTAAGGCCGTAGAGTTTCTTTCGAACAACGCCGGCGGCATTCTGGGTGGTATCTCCACTGGCCAAGACGTTGTCGTCCGGTTCGCCGTTAAACCGACCAGTTCTATTCTGACCCCACGGCGAACCGTTTCCCGCCAAGGCAAGAACGTCGAAATTGCCACGAAAGGCCGGCATGACCCATGTGTCGGAATTCGTGGGGTGCCGGTAGGCGAGGCAATGATCGCCTGCGTTTTAGCTGATCACGTTTTACGACATCGGGGCCAGGTAGGGGATTAGGGTATTTGCCTTAAACAGAGACTGCCCGTCAGGCGACGAATTGTGCGGCAATGAGAAATTCCTTATTACCATCTGTCCCATTTACTGGACTGTTTTCAACGCCCAACACATGCCAACCAGGAACGTCTGCGAGCCACCGGACTATGCGTTCGCAAACTTGCAGGTGCAGTTTTAAATCGAGAACAACACCTCCTTTTCCTACTTCGTGTTTGGCGACCTCAAATTGAGGCTTGATCAACGCCACGACATGCCCCCCGTTGGTAACAAAATTTAGGGGTACAGCCAAAACCGTGGAGATACTGATAAAACTCGAATCACACACCACAATATCCACCGGCTCTGGTATGTGTGCGGAGGTAAGGTGGCGGGCGTTAATGCGTTCCAACACCGTAACCCGATTGTCAGTGCGTAATTTCCAGTGCAACTGACCGTACCCTACATCGACGGTGTAAACCCGGGCCGCGCCTCTCGACAGAAGAACATCGGTAAATCCACCGGTAGATGCGCCTACATCGATCGCCACAGCATTTAAAGCATCAAGGTTAAAGTGCCTGAACGCATGGTCGAGTTTCAGCCCGCCACGAGATACCCAAGGGTGTTTTGCAACGCGGACAGTAAGCCCTGTCTGGGCAGATATTGGGGTGCCTGTTTTATCTATTCGGCGATCCTGGGCGAAGACTTTACCGGAAAGGATTAGGGCCTGCGCATGCTCGAGATCCGCCGCCAATCCCTGCTCGACCAGAAGATCGTCAGGCCGTTTGCGTTTATTTGCCAGTGACACACTCCCTCACGCGAACGCGGTAGCGTCATCAACGCCAAGGGCCGCCATAACCGTTGCGACAATGTCAGAACTGGCGAGCCCGGCGATTTCGATCTGCCGGTGTGGCAGATCCTGGTCCAGGAACGCGTCGGGCATAACCATTGTGCGAAACTTTAAACCATCATCGAACCTGCCCTGCATTGCCAATGAATATGCCACTTGCGAACCAAACCCGCCGATAGAACCTTCTTCAACTGTAACAAGAACTTCATGTTCTTCCACAAGACGGCGCAACAGATCATCATCCAAGGGCTTGGCAAAACGTGCATCCGCGACTGTAGTTGACAACCCGCGCGCACCAAGTTCTTCAGACGCGCTGAGGCAAGCCTGAAGCCGGGTTCCGTAAGATAACAAAGCGACTTTTGTCCCCTCGCGCAGTATGCGCCCTGAGCCTATCGGGATGATTTTTCCATGTTCTGGAATCTCCACGCCGGCGCCTTCCCCTCGCGGGTAGCGGAATGCACATGGTTGATCATCTATATCCACCGCTGTTCTCACCATATGAACAAGCTCACCCTCGTCCGCGGGTGCCATTACTACCATGTTTGGCAAGCAGGCCAGATAGGCTATATCGAATGCACCGCAGTGGGTTTGACCATCTGCTCCGACAAATCCCGCACGGTCCATCGCAAATCGAACTGGCAAATTTTGCAATGCCACATCGTGGACGATCTGATCGAAGGCACGCTGCAAAAAGGTTGAATAGATTGTCGCGAATGGCTTCATTCCGTCCGCAGCGAGCCCGGCGGCAAAGGTCACCGCGTGCTGTTCCGCAAGGCCGACGTCGAAAACACGGTCAGGAAATTCATTCTCGAACATATCTGCGCCGGTACCTGTGGGCATAGCCGCGGTTATAACAACAATCTTTTCATCCTTGCGGGCTTCCTTTATCAGGCTTTGCGCGTAAACGGATGTATAGGCAGGTGTGTTGGCCTTGCGTTTGTCGATAGTCCCGGTCATGGCATCAAACTTGCCTACTCCATGATACTTATCTTCAGACTGTTCGGCGGGAGCGTAGCCTTTACCCTTTTGTGTTACGACATGCACCAACACCGGTCCTTCAGCTCGGTCATCACGAACGTTTTTCAGAACCGGCATGAGGTGATCCATGTTGTGACCATCGATCGGACCCACGTAGAAAAACCCGAGCTCTTCGAAAAGAGTGCCGCCAGTAAATATACCGCGAGCATACTCTTCTGCCCGTTGCGCCACCTTTTTCATCGGTCTGGGAAATTTTTCCGACAATTGGAGGGCAATATCTCGGAGCGACCTATAGGGTTTGGATGAAATAAGGCGCGAAAGATAGGCCGACATCGCGCCGACGGGTGGTGCGATTGACATGTCATTATCGTTTAAAACTACAATCAGCTTATTATACATAGCGCCGGCATTGTTAAGCGCCTCGTATGCCATGCCACCTGTCATCGCCCCATCGCCGATCACGGCAATCGATTTTCGGGTGCCCCCTTGGAGATCGTTGCTTACGGCGAAACCAAGCGCTGCAGAGATGGACGTCGACGCGTGCGCGGCGCCAAATGGATCGTATTCACTTTCGGAACGTTTGGTAAAACCCGAAAGACCGTCGCCCTGTCGCAATGTGCGGATTTGGTCACGACGACCAGTCAAAATTTTATGAGGATAGGCTTGATGACCAACATCCCATATTATCCTATCGCCCGGCGCGTCAAAAAGATAGTGAAGAGCGACGGTCAGTTCTACCACGCCAAGGCCAGCACCGAGATGCCCTCCGGTCACCGATACGGCGTCGATGGTTTCCGCACGAAGCTCGTCTGCAATCTGTTGTAATTGTTCCGGTTTGAACTTCTTCAAGTCATCGGGTGATTGAATTTCATCCAGAAGCGGCGTCTTAGGCGCCATTAGACTTACCTGCTTTCGTTAATAAAATAATTGAAAACAAAGGATCTCTGATCTAGGTTTTCCTTGCCAAAACAAATTCTGCCACCGCTCGCAGCCCATCCGCCCGGGCACCAAATGTATTGAGGCGTGAAAGAGCCCGGTCAGTCACATCGCGGGCTTTACGCTTTGCCCCCTCTACGCCGAGTACGGATACTAGAGTTGCCTTCCCTGCTCCACCGTCTTTGCCCACTTTTTTGCCAAGATCGTCCTCATCACCCTCCACGTCAAGCAAATCATCAATAATCTGAAACGCGACGCCCAGCTCAAAACCAAATGTTTCTAATGTCTTAATTAATTCAGGATTAGCATTACCCAATATCGCACCGGCAGCACTGGCATAGGATATAAGCGCACCGGTTTTCATCGTTGCAAGCCGCAAAATCAAATCGCCATCTACTTCCGCATGCTCACTTTCAAGATCGATCATTTGACCACCAACCATACCGGCGCCGCCAGCTCTAGCTGCCAAATTGGAAACCAGTTGATTCCGAATCGTAGCGCTAGGATGTGTCGCGGGGTCGGCTAGGACATCAAAGGCAAGGGTAAGAAGTGCATCACCAGCGAGAATTGCCGTCGCCTCGTCAAACGCAATGTGGCAACATGGTCGCCCCCGACGGAGTTCGTCATCGTCCATGGCGGGTAAATCATCGTGTATCAGTGAGTATGCGTGGGTCATTTCCACCGCAGCGCCTGCGCGCAAATAATACTTCTCCTCCACTTCGAAAACCAGAGCCGAAGCACGGAGAATATACGGCCTTATAAACTTTCCCTGTCCAAGCGTGGCGTAACGCATGGCATCGTAAAGCCGGCCCTCCACGCCACGCGAAGCCGGCAGCAATACGTCTAGCATGCTGCTCATTGTGTCAGCATAATTGTTAAGTGCCTTCTTGACTGAAGAATCGTCGATCACTTCATTCAATTTCGACCGGCCTCGCTGTTACTTCACCTCCCGCGGTGAGTGAAATTTTCTCGACCTTGGTCTGAGCCGCCTTTAGTTTTTTCTCGCAATGTGATTTGAGCAAGGCACCTCGTTCATAGGCCGAAATTGCTTCTTCAAGCTCTCCCTTCCCGCCCTCCAGAGCACCAACTATCGTTTCCAGTTCTGCAAGTGCTTCTTCGAAGGACATTTTCGCAATGTCGTCAGTTTTTAACTCGTCCGCCATCCACAATCCTCCCAGTTGTTTCAAATGTTAGGTCGCCAAGATTTACGGCAAGCCAGACAGGGAATCAAATTGATATGAGTTCAGGCTGTTAGCGCCCCAACATGAGCCTGAACACTATTGCCTAGTGCCTCAAGGTCATAACCACCCTCAAGAGTAGACACCAGACGACCCTCGGCAAACTGCCCCGCGATCTCTTTAAGTCGTTTGGTTGCCCATTCAAAATCCATTTCTTCAAACCTGAGAGATGCCAGAGGATCACGTGCATGAGCATCAAATCCGGCAGAAATGAGAACAAATTCGGGCTCAAAGCGTCGCAATGCCGGCAAAATCTGTTCTTCCATAGCGGACCGAAACTCTACTCCACCAGTATTGGGCGCCAGTGGAACATTAACGATATTGCCGACGCCAGTTTCATTAACTGCACCAGTTCCGGGATAATGCGGAAACTGGTGAGTTGACAAAAACATTGTGTCAGGATCGTTGTAGAAAGCCGCCTGTGTGCCGTTTCCGTGATGAACGTCGAAATCGACGATGGCTATTTTGTTTAGCCCGTGGACAGTTCGGGCATGCATTGCACCGATTGCCACATTGTTAAACAGACAAAAACCCATGCCTTTACCGGGTTCAGCATGGTGACCAGGGGGACGCACGGCACAGAAGGCGTTATCGGTCTTCCCTGCCACAATTTCATCGATTGCACCAATAATTGCACCGGCACCGCGAAAGGCTGCCTCCCCAGACCCGGGTGACAAGACTGTGTCCGCGTCAAGTCTTGCATAGCCCTTATCGGGAACACTTTTGCTGACCAGTCCGAGATAACCAGCATCGTGGACCCGTAATAACTGTTCCTCCGTTGCTCGGGGTGCGTCTCTGCGCTGCAATCCACCCCAGGAAGAGCCACTCAAAGCTTTCTCCACGGCCTCAATTCGGGCTATTCGCTCGGGGTGTCCAGAACTTGTGTCATGGTCATAGGAACTCGTGTGGGTATATAGGGTTGTCGTCATGAAATAGCCTCCGCATATCGGTACCTTAGAGTAAATTCAGAGGAACCTTTAGATAGGATGTCCCGTTTTCCTCCGGAGGAGGAAGCGAACCCGCTAGCATATTGACCTGGACGGCGGGCACTATGAGCCTTGGTAACGGCAAAGTCGCATCCCGGTCTTCACGCATTTGGACGTAATCGTGTTCGAGTGTGCCACCGCCGACATGGATATTATTATCCCGTTGCTGGGCAACGGTGGTTTCCCATGCAAAGTCGCGTGTTCCATCGGCTCCATAATCGTGACATACGAACAGTCGCATTTTGTCAGGTAGTTCAAGGATCCGCTGCAGCGAGTGATACATTTGCTTGGCATTACCGCCGGGAAAGTCGCACCGGGCTGTGCCCGTATCAGGCATAAGCAAGGAGTCGCCAACAAAGCATGCATCTCCAATCACGTAGGTCACGCAGGCGGGTGTGTGCCCCGGAGTCGTTAAAACATAACCATCGATTTCACCGACCGAAAATACCGCACCGTCTTCAAATAGCTCATCAAATGGGGATTCATCAGCCGCTTGATCGCCGGTGATATTGAATAATTCTGCAAATGTACGCTGTACCTCCGTAACGCCCGCCCCTACGCCAGTCCTGCCACCAATTTTATTTTTTAACCAAGCAGATGCGGTGAGATGATCAGCGTGGATATGACTTTCCAGGATCCAGTCGACGTTGAGCCCAGCCCGAGCAATATAGTTCGCAATCTTCTCAGCAGATCCCGAAGTGGTCCGCCACGAGTTCGGATCAAAATCAAGAACCGGATCAATTATTACGGCTCGCGAAGTGTCGCTGTCAGAAACAACGTAGGAAGCTGTATTGGTTTGTTCATCAAAAAAACTTTCAATGTCGGGATGCATAATTGATTGTTCCGTCTCATTAATGACCTGACGTTATCAAATTTCCAATGTGATGTGTACGCGTCAAGCCGATCCGAAATTTAATGCGTCCATAATTTGACCGAACTCACTTTCTGCCCTAATCCTAACCAGCATCTCGGGGATTGACCCCAAAAACGCTAACGGATCCATACCCGCCATGCCCGGGGACTTTCTGACACCCACAGAACACATCGAACTATCCCCAGAAATCGGGGACGAATGCAAAAACACCACCTGTTATATGTGCGCCGGTCGATGCGGCATCAAAGTCCATCTGCGCAACGGGCAAATCCGTTACATAGAGGGCAATCGGGACCACCCGGTTAACAAAGGCGTTCTTTGCGGCAAGGGTTCTGCCGGCATCATGCAACACTATTCCCCGGCAAGGCTGACTAAGCCATTGCGCCGCACGGGGGACCGGGGATCAGGCGAATTCAAAGAAATCGAGTGGGAAGAAGCACTTTGTATCGTTGCTGACCGCCTTACAAAACTCCGTGCAGATGATCCAAAAAAACTGGCGTTTTTTACAGGTCGCGACCAAAGTCAGGCGCTGACTAGCTGGTGGGCTACACAGTTCGGAACCCCAAATCATGCCACCCATGGCGGATTCTGCTCCGTCAATATGGCCGCCGCCGGTCTATACACGATTGGCGGATCGTTCTGGGAATTTGGGGAGCCCGATTGGGAAAAGACCTTATATTTCATGATGTTTGGCATTGCTGAAGATCACAATTCAAACCCGATAAAAATGGGGCTGGCGACCTTAAAGAAAAGGGGCGTAAAGTTCGTTTCGATCAACCCAGTGAAGACCGGGTATTCGGCAATTGCAGATGAATGGGTTGGTCTAAGGCCAGGAACCGACGGGGCATTCGTGATGGCAATTATTCACGAATTACTTCATGCTGATAAAATAGATCTTGAATACCTCATTCGCTATACCAACGCACCTTGGCTGGTAATTCGCGATAAGGGTGCACCAGACGACGGCCTTTTTGCCCGGGGCGCGGACGGTGAACCGCTTTGCTGGGATCAAAACACCAAACAGATTGCTGATGCCCGACTAGCAGGCGTGGCGCCCAAGGTGGTGGGCGAAATCAGGCTCGATGATGGCCGTATTGCCATCCCCGCCTTTCAGATAATGGCCAACCGTTACATGGAAAGCACGTATGGACCGGAGGTAGCGGCACTGCGGACAGGTATAGCCGCTCATCACATCCGTCGTATCGCCGCTGAATTGGCGGAAACTGCTTTTGAAAAGGCAATAGTCCTCGATGTCGAATGGACCGACTGGGCTGGGCGCAAGCAGGACCGCATGATTGGGCGCCCTGTGTCCCTGCACGCCATGCGCGGCATCTCCGCCCACTCAAACGGCTTCCATACCTGTCGCGCCATCCACATACTGCAAATGCTTTTGGGCTCCATCGATGTGCCCGGAGGTTTCCGTTACAAGCCGCCATTTCCACAGCCCTGCCCACCGCCGCAAAAACCGACAGGCCACCCAGACCAGGTAGAACCCGATAGGCAACTGCCTGGCCCACCCCTGGGATTTCCAACAGGGCCAGATGACTTGCTCGTGGACGCCGACGGTCAGCCTCAGCGTATTGACAGGGCGTTCTCCTGGGAAGCCCCTCTCAGCGCCCACGGACTGATGCATATGGTCATCACAAACGCGTGGAACGGTGACCCGTATCCAATCGACACACTTTTCATGTTTATGGCAAATATCTCGTGGAATTCATCGATGAACACTACGCAGACGATGGAAATGCTGGTCGATCGGGACGAGGACACCGGTGAGTACAAAATTCCTTTCATTGTCTGCTCGGATGCCTTCTGGTCTGAGACCGTCCCTTTTTGCGATATCGTTCTCCCGGACACCACCTATCTGGAACGATGGGATTGCGTTTCCATGCTTGATCAGCCTATCTCCAGCGCCAATGGGCCTGCGGACGCGATCCGCCAGCCAGTAATAGCCCCTGACCGCGACGTGCGGGCATTTCAGGACGTACTGATCGATCTGGGCGCACGTATAGGCCTCCCCGGTCTAACCAACGGAGATGGCTCACCTCGGTTTACTGATGGATATGCAGACTATCTCGTCAATCACGAACGTGCACCTGGTATCGGTTCTCTGGCGGGTTGGCGCGGCAACAATGGTGATAAACATGGGACTGGAAATGTTAATCCAGCGCAACTGGATCGTTATATTGAGAATGGCTGCTTCTGGAGTCACGAATTTTCAGACAACCAACGATATTTCAAGCACGCCAACCGAGATTATCTGGATTATGCCGCCAGCATGGGGTGGATAGATTCGACCGACCAGATTGTGCTGCAACTGTATAGCGAGCCAATGCAGAGGTTCCGTCTGGCGGCAAAGGGGCATGGTAATGCTCTTCCGCCCGAAAAACATAAGATGCGCGTGGAAGGCTATTTTGACCCCCTCCCTATCTGGTATAGACCCTTCGAATCTCAGGATGGGGGCGAAGACGAATATCCGTTCTACGCGTTAACCCAGCGCCCAATGGCAATGTACAACTCGTGGGGATCACAGAATGCGTGGTTGCGCCAGATTCACACCAGCAACCGGCTTTACATGAACCGAACACGGGCACACTTGGAAGGCCTAAATGATGACGATTGGGTCTGGGTGACAAGCCGTCACAGCCGGATAAAGGTGCAGATTAGTCTCATGGAAGGCGTGCAATCGGAAACAGTCTGGACATGGAACGCAATTGGCAAACGATCAGGCGCCTGGAATCTGTCACCCGATTCACCAGAATCTAGAAAGGGATTCTTGCTCAACCACGTTATTTCAGAACTGCTGCCGCCCAAGGAAAACGGATATCGGTATTCAAATTCTGACCCCGTCACGGGTCAGGCCGCCTGGTACGATCTGCGGGTTAAAATTGAAAAAGCCGAGCCAGAAAACGAGATTACATCACCGCAGTTTGAGACCCAGCCGCCACGCGGCACATCTTCGCGCCCGGACAGAATTCTGCGGTACGGAGCGCATTTCAAGCCGGTGAGAATCCGAGGTGGAAACATCACATGACCATGTTACCTCCGCCAGCTGAAAAAAAACTCGGCCTAGTGATAGACCTAGACACCTGCGTCGGCTGTCATGCATGCGCCATCAGCTGCAAGGAATGGAACACCGGCGGTCACGCAGCCCCGCTCCCAGACAACGATCCCTATGGCGCAGATCCCAATGGTGTCTGGTTCAATCGTATCCACACATTCGAAGCCGGCGAAGGCACATCCAGCCGCACCGTTCACTTTCCGCGTTCATGTTTGCATTGCGAGGATGCTGCCTGCGTAAGCGTATGCCCCACCGGAGCATCCTACAAACGAGAGGAGGATGGCATTGTTCTCGTCAATGAAGATGCCTGCATTGGCTGCAAGCTCTGTTCTTGGGCCTGCCCCTACGGAGCCCGCGAATATGACGAAGATGCGGGGGTAATGAAAAAATGCACCCTTTGTGTTGATCGCATCTATAACGAAAACCTCCCTGAAACAAATAGAGTACCGGCATGTGTCTCGACCTGTCCGACTAGCGCCCGACATTTTGGAGATCTCGGCGATCCCGACTCCGACGTGTCGCGACTGGTCGCCCGGCGTGACGGACAGGAACTAATGCCCGAATTGAACTACAACCCAGTCAACCGCTACCTGCCACCGCGCCCGAGGAAGAAGGATCAGGGCACATCGGGCGTTGGTGCATCACTACATCGACTGACCGACCCGGATTTGGTGGGAGCCGGAAGTTTTCTGAACTGGGTCGATCGCGTTTTGTCACGATAGTATCCTAAAGCAATGAATCCAGCCTACTCCATTATTTTTTATACAACTGCCTCGGGCGCCGGCTATGGCATAATTATGCTGATGGCGTTGTTTGGGCTCACTGGTGGTGTGCCCCTTGACCCTTGGTTTGGGGGAATAGGGTTTGGGGTCGGGGCATTGCTTGTTACAGGCGGCCTTTTGTCTTCAACAGCCCATCTTGGACATCCCGAGCGGGCCTGGCGTGCATATTCCCAGTGGAAATCATCGTGGCTTTCGCGGGAGGGAATTCTGGCAACGGCGACCTATTTACCGATGCTCTTTACAGCGTGGGGCTGGATCGTTGAAGGTTCGCTATCCGGAAGTTTTGCGCTATTTGCCGGAATACTTGTTGTCCTGTGTGCATTAACGGTCCATGCGACCGGTATGATTTATGCTACCCTTCGAACCATAAATGCGTGGCATAATCGATTGACGGTGCCCGGATACCTCTGTTTTGCGGTACTGACAGGGGCCCTGTGGTTCCACGCATTGGCCCATATGTTTGAATACCAGACCCCAACGGTCGCACTTGTTGTGGTCATTTCACTGTTTCTAACGTTCTACGTTAAACGAAAATACTGGCGTTTGATTGATACCCGCCCCGGTCCTGCCACGCCAGAAAGCGCGACGGGCCTTCAAGGTATAGGCAGAGTCCAATTGATGGATCCCCCGACGGTTACCCGAAATTTCGTCCAGCGCGAGATGGGTTATTCGATCGCCCGCAAGCACGCGCAGAAATTGCGACGGATCTGTTTTTTTTCGTATTTCCTAATACCCATCGTGCTAACAGGACTGACCAGTGACGCTTTGCCCTGGATAGCTATCCCGGGCACGGTGGTTGCGGCGATCTTCGTGTCTTTGGGGGTATTGGTCGAACGCTGGCTTTTTTTCGCCGAAGCGAAGCACGCGGTCATGCTTTATTACGGGGCGCAGTCGTCATAAATTGGTGGGTCAATTCTCACTAGGCTAGGTCATAAGGGAGCTGGAAGTAAATGACGGAGCATACCTCCGAACGAATGACACTTGCTGGATGTGAGATTGAATTACTGAAGGGTGGTTCTGGTCCCGCGCTGGTCTTCCTTCACGGTGCCGGAGGTGCACATAATTGGATGCCATATATGGATCGGCTCGCTGAACGTTTCTCAATTTACGTGCCCAGTCATCCGGGCTGGGGACGGTCGGATACCCCGATCTGGCTGGATGGAATGGGGGACCTTGCATATTTCTATCTCGAATTTTTGGACGCAATCGGTGAAAATGAGGTGCATCTTGTCGGCACCTCGCTAGGCGGCTGGCTTGGACTCGAGATTGCCGTGCGCTCTACCAGACGGATTGCAACGCTCACACTGGTGTCTGCAGCCGGAATTCACGTCAATGGGGTGCCGAAGGGCGATATTTTTCTATGGGACGCCGATGAGCGGGTTTACAACACATATTTTGATCGCAAGCTTGCGGAGGCTCGACTGGCCCAAACACCGAGCGGCGAGGACGCAGATATTGCACTCAAAAACCATTTTTCGACCGCCAAGATGGCATGGCACCCTCGGTTTTATAACCCAGAACTCCAGAAATGGCTGCACCGCATTAACGTGCCAACACTGATTATCTGGGGCGATTCGGATAAAATTTTTCCACCGGAATACGGCACGGCCATGCAGAAACTTATCCCGGGATCAACACTAACCGTCTTGGCCAATTGCGGCCACCTGCCACAACAGGAAAAGCTTGATGAATTCATCGAGGCAGTGACCGCACTCACCGGAGGAGTCCGATCATGAAATTTTATTTCTTTCACCTGATGCCCTATCAGGACATCGACCCGGACTTTCTCAAACATAACAAGTCATCTTGGATTAACCTGCCAAATACCTATTACGACCCCAAGAAGGGCGCAAAACTGTATCACAGGTATCTGGATGAGCTGGAACTCGCGGATACGCTTGGCTTTGACGGTGTCTGTGTCAATGAACATCATCAAACCGCATATGGCATGATGCCATCACCAAACGTTCTTGCAGGTGCTTTGTCGCGACGGCTGAAAAAGGCGTCCATCGGTGTTATTGGCCGGGCGTTGCCAATTGTGGACAACCCCCTGAGCATCGCAGAGGAATTTGCGATGATCGACAATCTTATGGAGGGGCGTTTTATCGCCGGATTCGTTCGTGGAATAGGATGTGAATATCACGCGTCAATGACAAATCCCGGTTTTAGCCACGAGCGTTTTCGTGAAGCACACGATCTTATAGTCCGTGCATGGACGGAGCCGGGACCCTTTGAATTCTTCGGAAAACATTACCACTTTCAATACGTAAATCTGTGGCCCCGGCCCTATCAGAGCCCGCGTCCACCAATCTGGATACCCTCACAAGGCTCTACTGAGACAGTTGAATTCGCGGCTCATCCGGACCGTAAATACACCTACGTCATAACATTTAGTCCGGTCGCGTCGGTGCGGAAAAACCTCAAAGCCTATCGCGATCAGTGCGAAGTATTTGGCTACGTATGTCCACCGGAACAGTTGGGTTGGGCAATGCCCGCCTACGTCGCGGAAACCGACGCAATTGCGCGGAAAGAGGCCGCCACGCATATAGAAAGCCTGTTCAATCAATTCATCATGTCCCCGGTCCAATACAAACTCCCCCCTGGTTATTCCTCACTGGGCAGCTACAAGGCTGTGATGGAAGGAAAATATAGGGTACGGGAAAACTATTTGACCTGCGATGCGTTGATTGACAATGGTATGTTCCTTTGCGGTAGTGCTGAAACCGTCGTCGCCAAACTGGAAGAATATCAGACCGAGATGGGCTTCGGAAACATTGCACCGATGCTGCAGTTTGGGACTTTGCCGGCGGATCTTACCGAGAAAAACCTCCGGATGTTTGCAGAGGAGGTTATTCCGAAAGTACGACACCTAGGGGTTTGTGTTGAAGAAGCGGCCGCTGCGGAGTAAGTCCCAAGGAACAGATGCCAGTCCACAAGTTTGGCCTCTATGGCAAGAACTTCTCTAGATCAATCTGGTCGTAATTGAACGGCATCGCGGGGCCCAACCGGTCCCGCTCCTGCTTCTGGGTAACCGCCGGCATTGTGGCATCAATCATCAACTTGGTGCCTATCCGATACATGGCACTCATTCCCGGCACGATGTCGGATACATTATCGAGAGACCAGATCCGCGTGTTGGGGATTTTCACAACGTCACGCACGCCGTGTACCCGCGTCGTGATTGACCAAAAAACCTGGCGCAAATCGGAAGCGTCAATGTCGTCGTCCACTGCGATGGCAATTTTAGGATGAAGATATGGACTGGATAACGCCGCCAAAAGAGCTGTCTTTGCCTGTCCCTCGACCCGCGGCCGGAGCTTCAAAACGATTGCCATAAGACCTGAAATACCAAGACAACGAACATCAAGAAGGTCAAGCCCACCTTCGACGTTCTGGAGGTGATCGGTGAGTACGGTTTCAATACAAGTACCGGTTATCGACTGCGTGTCCGTCATAGGTGCGCCGCACTGCATTGCGTAGAATAGGGGGTTTTGTCGGTGTGTGATCGCTTTTACGCGAAATATCTCCGTGGATCCTTCCATCGCATACGTGCCGGTGGCCTCACCGAATGGCCCTTCTGCTACCATCCCTTCAGGAAGTACCTCACCTTCAATTACTAATTCAGCTTCCGCCGGAACCTCTATGTCAATCGTCTCACATTTGACCATCCGAACCGGGTCTTCAAGAAGGGATCCCGCTATTTCCAGTTCATCTAGCCCGTAAGAAGACGTAAATCCCGACGCATAATAGATTGCGGGATGGGCACCGATTACCATTGCTACCGGCATGGGTTCTCCACGCTTTTGGTACATCTGGAAAATTCGTAGCGCGTGGCGTGGACAGATCAAGAAGCCCGTTCTGTCGGGACCCATGATCTGTTGTCGGTGAATCGAAACGTTGCGTATACCCGTCTCCGGATCTTTTATTATAGCCATACCTGATGCGATATAAGGTCCGGGGTCTCGTTCTGCATGCCAGAGAGCAGGTATCTTTGTGAGATCCGCATCTCTTCCCTTTAGGATGACCTCTTTCACAGGTGCCTGGGTCGCAGCCACTTCAACGGGTTTGACTTGTGACTTGATCCGCTCAACCAGAGTGGGCACCAGTGCATCCTCGTCGATGCCTAGTGCAATTGACCATTTTCGACGATCGGCGATAACCTGGTTGACCAATTCCCAACCCGGATAACCTTTCAGATTTGTGAAAAGGGTAGACTTGCCCAGCTGGTCATAGGCTTTCCATCCGATCGCGGCCACATTTTCGTGGGGATGGGCTTCTTTGGTAATTCGGATAAGCTCCCCCTGTTGTTCGAGATTGGAGACGTGACTTCGCAACGACTGGTCGCGCATGGGCTATCCTTCCACTATTATCCCTGCACCAATAGCGGGAGTTACGCATGAAGAAAAGCGTGAACGACATCGGCGGCGAGAACTGGGGGCCGATTTCAACGGCGCAGGAATCCACGCCGGCATGGGCCAAGTTATCAACGGCCCTGCGCGGTGCACTGGGCGAAAAGGGCGCGGGCCTTGTAAACCTCCATGAAGGTCGCCGCGCGCGCGAAGAGATGGGTCACGAGCAGTACCACGCCCTTTCCTATTTTGAATTGGGCATGCAGGCAATCCATGACATTCTTGTCCAGAAAAACATTATTACGGAACAGGAGATTGCAAACCGGATCATCACTTTAAAGGATCGGCGCAGCGACAGTTGAATTGCCGCAGGAACCGTCGCAAAATGATCAGCATTGGGGAGGCATTCATGAATCAGCGTAAACACGACATGGGCGGAATGGACGCAGGTGCGGTTGAAGTATCCGCACACCAGGCGGAACCCTGGGCGAAGATGATTACATCACTCGCTGGAGCCCTGCGGGAACACGACCTTATGCGTATTGACGAACTGCGGCGTGCACTTGAGGATTTGTCAGACGATGTCTACGCACAGGATTACTTTGAGCGGTGGTCTGAGGCGATGATAAACCTGCTGGAAGAAAAAGGTATTTTCACCCGGGAAGAAATCATGGGTAAAATGAATCTGATAAAATCTAAGCTGGAGGACTAGGAGTGACGATTTTCAATATCGGCGATCGTGTCCGCATCAAGAATACACATCCGCCGGGTCACCGCCGCACGCCTTTTTACGTCCGTGGCAAAACAGGTGTGATTGAGCGTTACTGTGGTGAATTCAAGAACCCTGAGGAGTTGGCCTACGGCTTTGACGGTACTCCGGAGCGTGAACTGTATCGCGTTCGGCTGGCACAGACCGACCTCTGGGAACATTATGAGGGGTCCATTAATGATACGCTGGACCTAGAAATTTTTGATCACTGGCTTGAGACGGTGGAGGAATAGAAAAATGAGCACTGATGATCGTGACGCCCACGACCACCCGGGAACCACCCCGGATGTGAACGAAACCGGCTACTACGAGTTAATGGCGGAGGCAATCAAGGAAGTGTTGATTGAGAAAGGTGTCGTAAGCGCCGAAGATGTCCGGCGCAATCTCGAATTTCTTGATAGTCGCGACCCGGTCGATGGTGGACGGGTAGTCGCCCGCGCCTGGACAGACCCTGAATTCAAAAAACGCCTTCTCGAAAACGGAACGAGCGCTGTCGAGGAAATGGGCCTGACCATGGGCGACGCAGAGCTTATTGTCGTGGAAAATACCGATGACGTGCACAACATGGTCGTATGCACACTCTGCTCATGTTATCCAAGAACGCTCTTGGGATTACCACCTGATTGGTATAAATCAAAAAGTTACAGGTCCCGTGCGGTAATAGAGCCACGAGCAGTACTGAAAGAATTCGGGACACATATTCCTGACAACAGGACGGTTCGCGTCCACGATTCTAATGCCGATATGCGCTATCTGGTGCTGCCACAACGTCCAGTCGGGACTGACAGTTGGTCCGTGGATCAACTGGTAGATATTGTTAGCCGTGACGCTATGGTCGGGGTATCAATTCCTACCTCCTAAAGAACGCAATCGTCGGACCGATTATGTTCCACCGGCAACGTTCTGGCGGGTGTCCTGTTTACGTGTGGCCAGCCAGATTCCCGAGAAAATTAATGCGATACCGGCAGCGTGGTATAGGTAAAAGGTCTCGCCCAGAAGAGATGTAGCCATAATTACGCCGAAGACGGGGGCCAGATAAATAAAATAGCCAGCCCTTCCGGATCCAACTCTGGAAACCGCATAAGTCCAGAAGATCTGCGCCAAAACAGATGGGCCAATGGTCATAAAAGAAATCGCCCAGACAGCGTCAAAGTTGACGGGCATGTAAAAGTTGAAAACATAGGCCTCAATTAAAACAAGCGGCACCATATACAAGGTCGCAAACGCGAACAGTACAGTCATCAATGCACTTGCATTTAAAACAGAAGGTGCACGCCGCAGGTAAACGGCGTACAGGGACCACGACATTGTCGCTAATAGCAAAAGTATGTCGCCAAGGTTGAAGCTCATCGCCAATAGCGTGTCCACCGTTCCTTGCGCAACAATGCACCCGATACCCATGAATCCGAGCACAACCCCCGACCCTTCTCGCAGGCCGAACTGGTCACCCAGAATTATAAATGCAGTGACGAGAATGCAGATGGGCATCAGCCCTTGCAAAGGGGGCCGTTGATCGCGCCAGTAAATTGGAAACCCAGAAAATGAAGGGCGCCAAATCCTACGGGAGCCAAAATTGCAAGAAACGAAAAAATTTCCATTTTCGACGGAGAAGCGCGCGATGGGTGGAAATCTCTTGCCACGTCCATGTCAGGACCACGATGAACGCCAATAGCCAGCGCGAGAAATTCAATGCCATCGGCGGTATCTCCCCCGCGACATGACGCCCAACTACAGAAGAACCTGTCCAGAAGAACGCACAGAAGGTCAAAAGAACATAGGGAAATACCGGGTGTTTTTTCACAATGGAATGTTCTTTTTTTGTGTAAACATGGCTAGCCAAATACCAACTGCAACCGTTCCAATGCCTAACCCATGGAAGATCTTAAAATTTACCCCAAGCAGTGTTACAGCAAGCACCATCCCAAAAACCGGGGTAAGGTATATTATGTTTCCACTTTCGGGCGCCCGGAAAAGTGCGACCATAGCCAAAAGGCGATAAGCTACCAGAGGTCCGTCAGACGCCGAAGCCGGTGCATCCGGCGTCATTTCACTCACCCTAGGTTGCAATGCGGACTTGTCTAAACGTGGCAAGCCAGATCCCGATTAACACGGAAACCGCTCCCACAACATGATACCAGCGTAGTTCCTCACCCAAGATGATGATTGCGAGCGCACCAGCGAAAATTGGAAACAGATTCCCGAAGTATCCGGCCTGCACGCCGCCTGCACGAAACGTTCCCTCATTCCAGCAGGTGGTGCCTATGAAGCTCGCCATAACCGCCACATAAAGAACAAAAATTATGCTCGTTTGTGTGAACGGCATGGGTGAAAAGGTCATCGTTTCCCACAAATAGAATGGCAGAAGCACAACTACGCCGATCAGACTGATCACCGTCATGAAGGCCATGATATCTATGTTCTTGGGTTTCCAGCGCATCAAAAATGCCTGCCATGCCCACAAAAACACTGCGGCAAGGGCCCAGACATCTCCCTCACCCAGCGCAAGGGTCTGCAAAACCGTAACATCGCCACGGATAACGATTATCATCGCACCCGCCATGGAAAATACTACACCCCACCATTGGCGGCCGGTAATCCGTTCGCGCAGAATGACAAGGCCCAGCAAAAGGACCACGACTGGAAGTATGGATTGGATCAGGCTGACCTGTAATGCCGTGGATTTCTGAAGCGCTATGTAGAACACCGCGTTAAAGCCCGCGATCGATATAATGGAGAAAGGAACGACAAATTTCCAGGCCGCGAGTATCTCAATCCGCTGTCGCCAAGCGCGAACCCCAAAAAAGATGGCAAAGATGAGCAGTGCCGTCGCCCACCGCCAGAATGTGAAAGCTAGGGGCGGGATATCTGCGCCGGCGGTTGATCTGCCAACGATCGAATTGCCGGCCCAAACCAAAAGCGCAAGGACTAGAAACAGATATCCAATGAACAAGCGCTTGCGCGCAGCGGCATCTGCCAATGAAGATGGTGATGTGGTGGAGGCCAAGTGAAAATCCAAACCGAACGCTATTTTAACTAGTTGAACCTACTGTACGGGAGACGCATGCGCCAGCACCGGCTTCGATTGAGACACCTGGAAACACTAATTACTTAGACGCTAAAATTAGTAGTCGATTGCAATTACTTCGATATCAACGATGCCTTCCGGCGTTTGAAGCGTCACAACATCGCCTTTGGATGCCCCCATCAGCCCACGAGCAACCGGTGACACCCAGCTTACTTCCCCTCTTTCAATCCGAGCCTCATCAATCCCAACAATTCTCACAGTCCTTAAATCACCGTGTTGATCTTCATATGTCACCGTGGCACCAAAGAATACCCGGTTTTGGTCAGTCCGTTGATCCGGATGCACAACCAGAGCAATTTCCATACGCTTCAAGAGGTGTCGAATTCTGCTATCGATCTCGCGGAGGCGTTTCTTTCCGTATATGTAGTCACCATTTTCGGACCGATCTCCATTTCCGGCCGCCCACGCCGCGACCTCTACTACGCTAGGACGTTCAACCCGACGTAGCTGCCGGAGTTCAGCACGCAGCCGCGCTATGCCCTCGGGCGTGATATAGTTCTTGGGATCCTGCTGCAAAGACCGGCTCTCAGCGTTAGAGTGCGCAAATGATACAGATAAACGATACGCTATCCATAAGGGATGAAGAAATCGAAGAAAAATTCATTCGATCAAAAGGACCTGGTGGACAGAATGTGAACAAGGTGGCTTCAGCCGTACAGCTTCGCTTTGATGCGCGAAACTCCCCGTCTTTACCACAACCCATCCGCCTTCGTCTGGTGGCTTTGGCCGGGTCCCGGATCACAAAGGACGGTGTTATCGTTATTACCGCAAATCGGCGCCGTACGCAGGATCAAAACCGACGAGAAGCACTCGACCGGCTGTTAAAGCTGATTGCCAAGGCCGCGACGGTTCCGGATCGCCGAGTTGCAACCCGGCCAGGAAAAGCCGCGCGAAAACAGCGGGCTGACGACAAGGTCCGGCGAGGCACACTTAAGCGAGGGCGGCGCCGATATAGAGCCGATGAATAATGCCGTTTTCCGCTGACGACCGAAGCCACAAACGGACATGGCGTCTTCGAGACTAGAGGGTATCCACCTAAATTCTGCCGTGGGTTGTTCAGCTGACTGCTAGGCAATAAGGTGTTTTGGGAATAAATCTCAGATGGCGCGTTGGCGGCCAAAATTATGGTGGAAATGTCTTTGAACCCAGAACTAAAGCAGCCTGCAACACCGGGACACAGCGCCGACCTCCGCCCGGAGAACAGTGCCGGCTACCTCGTTCGGGACACCCACCTTCTTTTTGCAAAAGCGCTTAGAACCCGTCTGCAAAGACACGCCATCACACCAGGTCAATGGTATTTCCTCCGTGCACTATGGGATGAAGAAGGGTTGAGCCAACGCGAACTCAGCCGTCGCGTCGGTACCACGGAGCCCACGACCGTCAGCGCACTTCGGCTTCTTGCCCGCAGCGGCATGATCGAGCGGATACGAAACCCGAAGGACCGCCGAACCATCAACATTTACCTGACTGACAAGGCCCGGGCGCTAAAAACGGAACTGATGCCCATTGCGATTGACGTGAACAACGTTGCGACCGCAGGATTTTCAAACGAGGATCTTGCTCAGCTTCGATCACTCTTAGAGAAGTTACGCGAAAATTTGGGGGTTAGGCACCATTAAGAAACCAGATTCCGGTCCGGTCGCTTGACTTGGCGCGACGGCAAAAACTAAGATATCTAAGGAATCCGCTTGGCATAGAGATCCGGCGGCGTCATTCAAAGGAGAGCTGTATGAGCGACAACCCTAAATTCATAGACCGTACCGGGTACCAATACCCCAAAAAGTTAAATTTGTGGGAACCCATCACAATCACGAAAGAAGAGATGGATGAAGAGATTGCTCGCCTTTCCGAGCTGTCTCGGCCCGAAAATGGCCGCCGTCAATCCCTGATTGTTCACCCGCGCTGGGAAGAACTGGGGGTCGGCCCAGGCCTTAACCCCGGCGTGCGGGTAACGCTTGAGGTCCTCAAGCCCGGCGAACAGACCGCCCCAATCCGTCATAATTCCACCCAGGTCAACTTTTGTATCCAGGGTGAGGGACACTCGATCGTCAACGGCAAAAAAATCGGGTTCAAGCAATACGACGTGTACAATTTCCCTTCGATGGGCACCTACTGGCATGTAAATGAGTCGAAGGACCTGCAGGTTCGTCTGACCTATTCAAATTCCCCTCTACTTGAAAAAATGAACGTTCACATCGTGGACGAGGAGCCACCACCGATGATGGAGTTGGTGAAAACAGCGGAAAAGCAAGCCGCGGAAAAAACCGCTCGCGAAAATTCCAATGTCGCTGACGCGTCGTCGAAAAGCCCTTACGGCACATTCCAGCTAAACGAGGATGGCGCTTGGTTAATGCCATACGAGACTCTTATTAACCCGGCATCAATTGATTCAAACGCGCTACATTGGTCCTGGCAAGACGTCAAGGCTGAGCTGGACAAATTGACCGCACTTGGGTCTGAATACCGCGGACGGCGCCTCTATCTGCTTTTCAACCCGATGACCACCCGGTTCAACGGTACAACGCCAAACTTTTTTGCAACAATGACAGTACGTCCGCCCAAAATTGTGGACCGCCCACATAGACATGTATCGTCAGCTATCAATTACTACTTTCATGGCTCGGGACGTTCGACCGTCGAAGGGAAGGTTTACGAATGGAAGGCAGGCGATTTAATGTTGTCGGCGCCAGGGTGGGGCGTACACAATCATGCGTCCTATGACGAATCCGTCTATGAACTCACCGTGCAGGACCAACCACTGAACATCTTCATGGAAAGTCTTCTTTGGCAGGAAGATCTGAAACACCCCTGGTCGGTTCTTGGTGCCAATTCGGGTTTCGAGACCAATGCAGCAAAGCTGCTCCAGGCTGGTGAATAAACAAAAAACTGAACGCGCAGCAAAAATCACGTTCAATTCTGCAGGAAAACGAACACAAAACCCGGCCCCTGGAATAATTAGGAGATCACTGAGTTTTCGATTCGGAGATGACCACGATGATGAAATTGCCCAAAACCTTTCTCAGGGGCTCTATTCCGCCGCTGATTACCCCGTTTCGAAACGGTAATGTTGATTATGATGCCTATGCCGGACTGGTGGAGTTTCAGGTCAAGAATGGCTCCCACGGAATCCTCGTAAACGGCACCACCTCAGAGCCGGCCTCGCTTACGGTGGGGGAACGAAACCGGATCGTCGACGTGGCGATCGAAGCTGCGGCGGGAAAGCTGCCAATTGTTGCGGCCACGGGTTCCCAGAACCTGCAGGAAACGTCGGCATTAACCAAACACGCTGAAAACGCCGGAGTAGACGCGCTTCTGATCGTCACACCGTATTATACTCGGCCGCCCCAGCGTGGCCTTGTGGAATACTATAAAACGCTAGGTAAGCAGACCTCATTGCCGTGGATGATCTATCACATACCTGGACGGACCGCGATATCAGTCACGCTTGACACGCTCGACCAGATTTCCAGGGCCTGCGCTAATTTTGTTGGCATGAAACACGCTGTGGACGATCTCGGTTTCGCATCGGAATGTCTCGACCATTTTGGCATGAGTTTCCGCATCTTTGTTGGCCTGGAAGACCTCTCATATCCGATGATGGCCGTCGGCGCATGCGGCCTTATGAATGCCGTAGGTAATTTACAGCCCAGAAAACTGGCCAGGATGTGCGAATCTATCTGGGCTGGCGACCTGAAGAAGGCACAGAAACTTCACTACGACCTGTTTGAAATCAACCAGGCTGTGTTTTACGACACCAATCCAATTGCGATAAAATATATGATGAAAAAGCTGGGCATAATGCCTAAGAACGAACATCGCCTGCCCATGGTCCCTGCTACGAAAGATCTGGAGAAACGCCTTGACGGCGTGCTGAAACGGGCGGGCCTGATCGGTACCAGAAAAATGCCGAAAGCAGCATAGCCGAGCGGGATACAAATCCGTTCCGGCGCGCGCCTGTACCCGCCGGATTTTGTGATTGAACACTCGACCTCGAACTCTTTTTTAATTGTATAATCGTTAAAGCTACAGCGGGTAGCGAAACCTCCAGCATGTTGTTTGAACAGGTTTCAAAACAATAATATAACGCCCGGAAGACAGGAGACTTTGTGGGGTGGCATTGCGCCGAGGATCTCGTGGATGCGTTCCGCGTTCTGACGCCTTTAATCAAGTCAAGTTTAACCTAACGCCTTCAATAGTCCCTTATCAATCTCGAATGCAAGGTCATACCCCTCAACAGATTTGAGTTGTGCGGGCGCCGCTGGACCGCCGTCAAGACAGGAGCGGCAGGCATTTATACTTGTGAATGGAACTGGACTGGTGGTCATTGCAACTTCGAGATTTTCAAGATCGTCTTCTGTTTGAGGTTCAATTGGTTCGCCCTGGGCAAGCATATCAATAGCCTTTTTATCGTCGCCACTTGCCTTTCGGCGCAGTAGCGATAGCCACATTCGCTGGTATTCCGCTGCTTTCTCGTAATGATAACGAACGCAACATTCCGGATAATTCAAAAGACGCGCTTCCTGTGCAACGGTAATGCACGCCGTTCGACAGATTTCTTCCACTTCATCGCCTATTACTCGGGCTCTACAGATATACCAAGCGCGGTTTTCAGAAAATGCCCGGCGGGTATGATCCAGGTACCAGTCTGGCAAATCAGCGCCTGCACCTGAGTCAGCGCTTGCGTCCCAGAATGGACCTTCGATCACCTGCAGTTTCTGATCGGTCGCGATCTGCAGTACGCCCTTGATCCAGCTCTGGTCATTATAACCCCGCCCCAGCAGCATTACCGGCTTCATGCCCGCCATCATCGATAGGTAATCAAGTGCTTCCTGCGCAACAACCAATGGGTCCACATCACCTGCGCCAATACGGTTTAGCTTTTTTAGCGTATTACGTAGGCGGGATTTATTGGGGCGGGACATGAAAAACAGAAAGCAGATTTTGGATTTTGTGATGAACCGAAGCTGTAGAAGCAACTTCGACGGCGCTAAAGCAGAAAACCTTTGATCGGGTAAGGTTTAACATAAAAGGATTCGGACCTCAGTTATTATCATTCAAAGGTTGGTCATTCCGTCGCATCGTCCTTGCCACGAGATAACATCAATACCATCGGTATGGATATCAGGGCTCCAATCATAATGAGTTGAAAATCATTTAGAAATCCAATCGAGAGGGCCTGCCGTGATATCTCTGCGTCGAGCAGACGAAGGCCGTCGGCCGTGAGAAGATCCCATTGTTGCGGCAGCCACGGTGCCTGCATTACTTCGTTATATGGGTTGGTCCGTTCTGTCATATATGCGTGACTTGTCTGACGGGTTCGGGACAGAACGCTAATGACAATGGAGACCCCGATACCGCTGCCATAATTACGGAACAGGCTCGCATAAGTAGAAGCTTCTGTGCGAAGTTTGGCGGGTAACGTCCAGAAGGACACTGCTGTCAGTGGCACGAAAATCATACCAATGCCAATTCCGTTAAAAAATGCGGCGATGATAAGCGCCCAGACCCCAACGTCAGTGGTGAAGGTAGAAAACAAATAGGCGGAGTATGCTGTCGATCCGAAGCCAATCGCGATCTGAATTCGGGGGTCCATGCGGCCGGTCAGCTTACCTGCCAGTAACAACCCGAACAGCGAGCCTAATCCACGCGGCATCATGACGAGCGCGGCCGTGAGAATGGGATATCCGCGAGCGTTCTGAAGAAATAACGGCATTATTACGTTCATTGAAAGGACCAGAACCCCCAGCAAAAACATAAAGACCAAGCCGAGCATGTAGTTCCGATCCTTCAGAATCCCGGGACTGATGAAGGGATTGACAGTCGTCATACTGTGCACAACAAATAAATAAAAAGACACCACGACGATGGCACCCGTGACAAGGATCATGTTCGAATCAAACCAACCCTCAGTCTCCCCGCGATCAAGAAGAAACTGTGTCGCTGCCAGTGCCAGCGCGAGCGCGGTGAAACCAAACCAGTCAAACCTGCGCTCCATGTTTTTTGGTGTCTCACGGATAAATACCAGAGCCCCCGCAATACCAAGAATTGAAAATGGCATTGACACATAGAATACCCAGCGCCAACTGTATTCATCTGTGAGCCATCCGCCGATCACAGGCCCCATCACCGGCGCGAACATCACCCCCACGCCCCAGATAGACATGGCCTGTGCGTGTTTTTCTCGTGGATAGGAATCGAGCATTAAAGCCTGACTGATTGGTACCACAGGTGCAGAAAACATTCCCTGAAGTGCACGATAAACCAAGATTTCTTCAATTGAAGTGGCGTTACCGGATAGAACCGAGCAGACTGCGAAGCCGACCAAGGAATAGATATAAAGTCGCTTTCGGCCGATACGTCCAGCAAGCCACCCAGTCGCAGACATTGTGACCGCCTGCATCATGAAATAGGTGGTCATTACCCACGAAATCTGATCCTGACTCGCACTCAGTCCACCCTGCATGTGGGGAAGTGCAATCGTTGCAATCGTCATGTCGATGATTACGACAGTGGTCGCCATCATAACTGACGCTGTGATCATACGGCGTTTGAATTTTTCGGTCCGCTCCTCAGCAACCGAAACGACAGACGTCATTTTCCAGTGATATCCGCCAATGCGGTATCAATCATCTGGAATAAAGACCGGTCCCGCGTTGTGTCGATAGACACCGCTACCGTCATCCCTGCACGTAATGGTTGACCGCTTCGCGGCGAATCGAGTTCCAGCCGAACGGGGACACGTTGAACAACCTTTACCCAGTTACCACTCGCATTCTGAGGTGGAAGTACCGAAAGTTCAGCGCCTGTTGAGGGACTGATAGAAATCACTTTTGCAGTCCATTCCTTCTCGGGATAGGCATCAACGACCAACGTAGCAATTTGTCCCCGACGGACGTGGGTGAGCTGAGTTTCCTTAAGATTAGCCTCTACCCAGGTCTCACCACCCTTGACAATTGGTATTACAGACCTTCCCTCCTGCACGTATTCACCAACCTGCAACGTTACCTTGCCAACAATGCCATCTGCGGGAGCGGTGACCTGGGTGCGTCTCAGGTTCAATGCAGCCTGCTGTTTTTTGGCGAGGGCCTCCATATACATGGGGTGCTTTTCAGCGGGGATCGTCGCGCGCCCACCAAGCTTTGCCAGCACCTGTTGGATCTTCTGATTAATCGTCCTTGTAAACTGGCGTGTCTGGGTCAAATTACGCTCTGCCTTATCGAAACTCGCACGCGACGCCACACCTCGCTGGACTAGTTTCCGCTGGCGGTCATATACACGTTTATAATACTGCACCTCCTGCTGGGCTTCCCTGAGTTCTGCTTTTGCAGTGCGAAATTCAGCGCGGAGCGCATCCAGGGTATTCCGGATACCACCCAGCTCCGCTTCTGCCTTTGCCAGATCTATCCGGTGCTGTTCCGGATCGAGTTCGAACAAAAGATCACCCTTTTGCACACTGTCGTTTTCATTTACCAGAACGCGCACGGCGCGGCCGTCAATATCGGCGCTTATCGCGAGGTGATGCGCTTTGACATAAGCGTTTTCTGTCGACACATAGCGGGTGCTTTTCACCCAATAATGAGCACCTGCAACCAACCCTAATGCAGGCACCACAAAAAGCAGAATAAAACGCAGCACGGTGCGACCCATATTCAACCCTCCACGGGTATAGACTCATCGAGCATACCAGCCAGATTTGCCTTAATGTGATTTAGCGAATCATAGAGACGCGCGGCATCGTCAGCGCTTAACCCATCAAAAATGCCTCCGACCACTTCAGCAGCTCTCTGGTACATTTCATCAAGGACCGGGCGCGCCGCAGGCGTCAGAAACAGTCGCTTCGAACGCGCATCAATAGCATCCTGTCGCCTCTCCACCCACCCTTTCGTTTCAAGGCGGTCGATGAGTTTACCGAGGGTAGGTTTTTCAATCTCGAGCTCCGAGGCCAGTTCGGTCTGGGTGCAACTCTCTAAGCGATTTAGCCTTGTCAGCACGCGCCATTGCGCACGTGTAAGTCCTAGCGGCTCAACCCGCCGATCGTATACGGTGCGTATCATGCGCGAGACATCACCTATTAAATACCCGATAGGGTCAAAACGAGTCTGCTGGTCGGTATCTTTTGTCACTTTCAGTGTCCCAACTGCTGTATTGTATTATAAGCTAGCTTACTGTTAGCTAGCTTATAATACAAAAGATGTACAGGCAAATGACGCATCGTCTATAATTGGATAAGGTGTTTTTACGTGGAACAGGCACAAAGGATGGAAATTATACCGTTATCGGATGCGATTGGCGCCGAAATCCGTGGCGTCGACCTTTCAAATCCCCTTGATACTGCTACAGCATCAATTATAGAAAAGGCGTGGCACGACCACATCGTGCTGCTGTTCCGTGATCAGGATATCGACACGGACCAGCAAATAGCCTTTGCCAAACATTTCGGAAATGTGGGAACCCGCTCTCGCCCAGCGGAACGCCGCCCGGAGGGGGCCGACTACAATGCCTCAGTAATGCTGATTTCAAACATCAAGAAAAATGGCAAATACATTGGATCGTTGCCGGACGGAGAAATGTGGTTTCATCATGACATGTGTTACGATCCCGCACCTCACAAGGGTACATTTCTATACGCAATAGAGTTGCCCTCGATTGGCGGCAATACCCTTTTTGCCAACATGTACATGGCCTACGACGCGCTTGATGCCAACACGAAAGAACGGATCAAAGCCCAGAGAGCGCTGCAGATCTATGACTTTGCTACACGGGAAACTGTCGATATTTCGGAGGACATTTCGAAGTACAAACACGAAGTTCAGCCAGTGTCGATTACCCACCCGGTTACCGGGCGCAGAGCACTATATGTTAACCCTCTCATTACCGCACGGATAGAAAACTGGGAGGGAGAAGACAGCAAAGCGATGCTGGAACAGCTATTCGAATTTGGCAACAATCAGGACATCATCTACGAACACGAATGGCGCGTTGGCGATCTGATAATGTGGGATAACTGGTGTTCGTGCCACGCACGAACCGATTTTCCAAAAAGTGAACGCCGTAAGCTGCGGCGCTGCACAGTCAAGGGACAGCCGCTCTGCGAATAGGAATGGGAGAACAAACATGGAGCTCAAACTTCGGAAGCTGTCGCCACACATCGGCGCAGAGGTCCAGAATATTAATTTAAACGAGGAACAGAGCACCGAAACCATTGCTGAAATTAACCAAGCGTGGCTAGACAATCTCATACTGCTGTTTCGCGGCCAGAACCTGAAGCCAGATCGTCAAATATACGTTACGCAATGGTTTGGGGAGCGGGGCGAAATTTCACGACCAAAGGAATTTCAACCCAAGGGATACGCAAGGCTTCCCGATGGCGTGATGCTGATTTCAAACATCCGGGAGAATGGAGAGCCTATCGGCGCACTACCTGATGGTGAAATGATGTTTCATCACGATATGATGCATGCGCAAATTCCCCACAAGGCGACGATGCTGAATGCAGTCGAGATACCTTCACATGGGGGAAATACCCTGTTTGCGAGTGGTTATGCAGCCTACGACCACCTCCCCATTGAACTTCGAGAAGGGCTGGAGGGACGCAAGGCGTTTCATCATTATAACTACGGATCCGCGCAGAAGGGTGACGGAAAAGGAACTCCTGCCTTCGCCGAATCAGTTCATCCCATTTTTAGAACTCACGACGATACCGGAAAAAAAGCCATCTACGTAAACCGGTTGATGACCGAGGGTATTGTGGATATGGAACAGGAAGAAGCAAACACATATCTCTCTGCGTTGTTTGATCACTCTGAACAGCAGAAGTTTGTATACGAACACGAATGGAAAGTGGGGGACCTGATACTATGGGACAACCGTTGTTCCATGCACGCGCGCACCGACTTCCCGGCAGGCGAACGCCGCCTGCTTCTGCGCACCACCGTCACGGGGGACGCAAAGCCTTTCTGATACCGGATACGCAAATCAAATGCCCAAGATATTAACCGAAGACCAGATTTCTGCTTGGCGCCGTGACGGCTGTATTTTTCCCGTGACCGCCGTGCCACCAGACGAAGCACAACTGAACTATGAACGTTACAGCGCCCTCGAAAAAGAAATTGGCGAAGAACCGCAAAGCCGGTTCAAAATAAAGGCCCATCTGCCATTTCCGTGGATGTGGAACATAATACGAAATAAAAATATTCTCGACGCCGTTGAAGACGTTATCGGTCCCAATATTCTGTGTTGGGGATCATCGTTCTTTACGAAAAATGCGCGTGACCGACGTTTTGTTTCGTGGCATCAGGATTCAACATATTATGGACTTTCTGAACGCGCCACCGTCAGCGCATGGTATTGTTTCAGTCCGTCAAACGTCAGGTCGGGCTGCATGAGGTTTATTCCAGGCACTCACGCGAAGGGGCTTTTCGAACACGACGAGACCCGCGCAAACGATAATTTACTGATGCGTGGTCAGACCATTCATGGGATAGACGAAGACATTGCGGTGGACGTAATACTGAAGCCTGGCGAATTTTCTCTTCACCATGAATCCGTTGTCCACGGATCCCGTGCCAATTATTCCGATACCCCGCGTGTTGGCATCTCAATCCATTACATTGCTCCAAATGTACACCAGGTTTTACTGAAGAACGCGACGGCCACACTGGTTCGTGGCGCGGATGTACATGGCCACTGGGGAAAGGACCTGGAACCGGAAAAAGATTTCGATCCGGTATGTCTGAGATCACTAGACCAGACCTACAATGAATACCGCACGGGTGCAGGAAAATTTTGAAAGTAAACATTTAGGACCCTGATAGGGTATATAATTGGTTATTCAAGGGGGATGGCTAACGTACCCAAATGCTACAGGAATTTACCACTAAGGATTTTGGTGAGAACGCCCTTTTATGTCTTGTTAGGAAATAGCGATGCTCAAGGCTCTTAACCAAGAACAGCTAAAATGTTGGCAACGTGATGGTGCAATCTGGCCCATCGACCTGATAAGCGAAGTGGAAGCAGCCGATTACAATCGCCGGTTTCAGGAGCTGGAAAGCTCAATGGAAGGCGAGGCTCAGGACCGTTTCCGGATTAAGGCACATTTACCGTTCCCCTGGCTCTGGAATCTGGTCACTCATCCACGTCTAGCGGACATTGTTGAAGACCTCATAGGTCCGGACATCGTTTGTTGGGGGTCCTCGTTTTTTACCAAAAAGGCGCGTGATCCACGTTTTATCTCCTGGCACCAGGATTCCACTTATTATGGCCTGGAACCGCCGGAATCGATCACCGCCTGGGTAGCATTTACCCACGCAAGTACCGAAGCGGGCTGTATGAAAATTATACCGGGGTCACACACCGGCCCCGCAATTCTTCCCCATGAGGAAACCTACGAGAAAGATAATCTGCTCGTGCGAGGCCAGACCATCCGCGACGTTGATACAACCGCTGCCACAGAAATGCCGTTGAAACCTGGTCAAATGTCCATACATCACAACAAGACTATTCACTCGTCGGAACCCAACAACGCTGACTGGCCACGTGTTGGATATGCAATCCATTTCGCTGCTTCAGGCGTCCGACAGACCCAGTTTGACAATGCACTCGCCATCCATATCCGTGGCAAAGACCCGGATATCAATTGGATAGAGGACCCGCGGCCCGACTATGAAATGTCACCAGAAAGCTTGCAGGCCGTTGACGACTATTATGAGCGTTACAAAACAGCAATGAAGGCGCAGACCTAGGTGGGACACCAATTTCCATAGCCAACACCTAAACAACATGGCAGCACCAGATTATCAAGCAGTGAAGGACACTTTAGTGAGACTCAAATTACCGGATTTGGCTCTTTTGCTGGCTTGTTTTCTTGCGATAATTTTTGGCTTCATTCGTTCAGGATTTGCCGAACCGATATATCATGAAATCCATCACCCCGAGGGTAAAGGGCCTTTCCCCGCTGTGATAGCCCTGCATACCAGTGGTGGGTTCAAGACAGTAAAACCCCTCATAAAAAAATATGTTGGTTCGGGATTTACAGTGTATGCACCGGATTTTTTTACTCGCCATGGCCTAACACCGCACACCAGAATGGATTCGTTTGACCGATACCGGGAAGACATTGAAAAAGAGCTGGTCGAAATTGTCGAACTAATGGGTACCAACCCTAAAGTAGACAAAAACAATCTCTTTGCCGTTGGGTTCTCGAATGGCGGTTTCTGGGTGTGCTTTCTGACCGGACGAGGAAAAGTCAACGCCGGCGTATCTCACTATGGTGTTTGGAAAGCAAACATGGGACGTGACATCGAAATTGACCCGTCTGACTATTTTTCGAAAACCAGCAGTCCGCTTTTAGCTCTTCACGGGGACAGTGATGGAACGCAGGGGCTACGATTTGCAGAAACCGTATGGGACTGGATAAAAGAAAGTGGCGCACCAATTGAAACACATATTTACGAGGGTGCTGACCATGCTTGGGACCAAAAAAACAGTCGACGTTGGGCATATAATGCGGATGTCGATAAAGATTCACACAACAAAACCATAGCGTTTTTTCGAAAATATATGAAATAAATGTGACTATTATCAGAAAACCTGAACAGCACCCCAACATTCTTTGTATGTGACTCGGCTGTGTTTAAAACACCTGCTTGATGATTTCTTGGCGTTACTGTCGCCACGAGTTTCCTGAGACCTCAATTTTCCACAAATTCAAGAGAAAAAAGGCCTGATGCACACTTCCTTTTAAATATCCGGAGGATCCCCCGCGACACCGTTTTCTGACGTTCATTCCAGATTCAACTTTGGGAGAATTTTAGCGGCAAATTTCTCTAATTCTGACATCATCGGATAAAAATGAATCATTGGCATATCTACGCCAATATCCGAATAATAGTTCATGCGCTCAACAATCTGGGTTGGCGTCCCCACCAGCCCAACACCGAGGGCTTTCGCCGCGACGGCAGCAATTGGATCGGTCTTGCCATATTCCTCAAGAGCGTTCGCCCGTTCTTCAGCCTCACTATAGGTGTCTGCACATATCACGTGTGCGCTCATACCATAGGACATCGTTCGCCCATATTCCGCAGACCTCTCGTTCATATCCTTTATACCATCTTTGATCCTGATACTGTTTTCTTCTGCTTCCTTAAACCCTCCCTCATAAGCTACAAACCAGTAATCACAGAACCTAGCGATCGCTTCCTTTCCAGAAGCCGCCCGGCTCGCTGCGTAAATTGGAGGGCTTGGCGTCTGTAATGGCCTTATGGGAAGCGTGCCGTCAACACACTTATAAAACTGTCCATCCAGAGTGTAATTATCCTGGGTCCAGAGACCGTTCACTATGGCCATAAACTCACCCATTCGGAGGTATCGTTCTTCCGATTGATCGAGCCAGGAATTGTTACCAAAGACATCAAACTCTTTTTGAAACCAGCCGTTCACTACATTCACGGCAAAACGGCCACCCGAAATTCTATCAAGTGTGGCGCCCATTTTCGCCGTCACCTGTGGTGAAAAAATTCCAGGATGAACTGCTACAAGGAGCTCTATGTTTCTGGTTTCAGCTATCATCGCGGAAGCAAGAATCCACGCCTCAAGATCTGGCCCGAGGTGACGCTCGGCAATCAGTGTGCTGACGAAACCAAGCTCTTCAGCGCGTTTGACTACATCGATGGCAATACGAAATGATTTATCTGTAGGTCCCCCCGAACCAACGGTGCGCAGGTTGCCTATGGCTTGCGCCATCAGAGGATCAACTCTGACCGTGTGTGGTAACGGTGTCCAAATTCCTAGTTTCATTTCATGATGTCTGCGAGTTCTGGGTCCCTCCACCCAAGCACACAATTTATTTTCTCGTAAACCCTTATTCTAAAAGCAGGACAAAAATTTCCGGATAGACGCTGCGAAAGAGTTAAACTAGCGTCTGATGGGATGGAAGCCTAAGTAATTCTAACTCCAATCGCGGAAAATAACGGGTTTAAAAGTTGCGGCGTATAAAAATCCCAGTTGTTTTTGGCTTCAATCAATAAATCAATTGAATTTAACAAAATCACCCGCGCACTGTTGATGGCGATGAAATCTGTTATGGCACGGCACAAACCTCTGACAACGATCCCGTCAAGATAGAAACCCGCGGGTTCAGCTGATCGGGGATGGATGAAGTAGAACTTGGGAACACCAATGCACCAGAAAACGGTTCGAACGTTCGTAGACTCGTTTAAAAAAAATAGTCTGCAACCTTCGGGCTAGAGTGCGCAATGGGCCGGATCGATAATTTGTATTCTACATCAGAACGGACCCAAAAAATCCAATAGGCGGATCGCCACGTATTGAGTTTGGGAATGAGAACAGGCCTGACCTCATTGTTTTTCCAAAACTCCAAGAGGAAAAAATGACTAGATTGAAAAAGACGTTAACCATTTTCGCCCTGGCGCGTATCCCTATTGTTGCTATAGCAGGTCACCACGGTACCAAAAAGGACATCGTCGATACCGAGATCTCCAGCGGCTCTTTTAAAACCCCGGTGACAGCCGTAAAGGGCGACGCGCCTTTCACGGTATTTTCTCCTACCGATAAGGCGTTTGCAAAGTTGCCACCGGGAACCATCGCGACATTGTTAAAGCCGGAAAACAAGTCAAAACTGGTCGCGATCCTAACGCATCACGTATTATCCGGTGCGGTACCGGCAAAAGCTGTAGTGGGCAAAACACTATCGCGCAAGACAGTGAACGGTTCTTCCTTGAAGATCGACGGTACGAACGGTGTGGTGGTCAGTGACGCAAAAGTGATTTTGGCAGACGTAATGGCCAAAAACGGTGTCATACATGTAATTAACAGGATTCTTCTGCCCTGATTGACGCCACAGGACCATTCAAGAATGCAGGTTCATTGTAGCCAGCATTTTTGAATGGACTGTCAGAAATGCGTCAGACAAATAATCCCAAAACCGAAAAGATGCAGGGGCAGGGGAAAACTGTCAATCTAACGAGCGAGCCGCATCCAGCGTACCTGTTTTGCTTCCCTCCTCCACAAGTTTTCTCCAATGCCGGTACCAGCCGACAAATGCGGCTTCGTAATCCCAGCTTGCACAATGAAGTTCAGGATTGATACCCGCCTTCATTGCCTCCTCATCTGGCCCGGACCTCATAGTGCTCAGGCCCCGGTCATAGTTGTTCCATCCGGCCTCAACGCCCTGGAAACCCTCTTGCGCCGTATCCAGTGACACGACGTCGTCAGATGTCGAAAGTCCGGAAACAAGGAAAAAATCTTCAAATTTGCGCAACCGAGCAAACCGCGCGTCCCTGGGCTCATTCTTTGGGGCGATGCACCAGATGGTTACCTCACACCGGCCAGGCCCAAGCGGTCTGTGTGTCCGCAAATGGGTGGATGCAAGATCATTTAGAACGAGATTGGGGAACACAATTATGTTCCGTCCCCGGCGCAGCATCCAGTGGGCCTTAATCGGGTCAAATTCCTTTTCAATCCATCCTGTGGCGGGGGCAAGCGGTGCCCCTTCGGGTGTCGAACGGTCAGCCCATATACACATATGCCCATTCCCGAGATAGTACATTCCATTCTTTACGCCGCCTTTAATGCGACCCACCTCGGTCTGCAACAGACCTTGCGGTTTTTCTCGGGCCTCACGAGCAAGGATCGTATTCATGAAATTCCTATGAACCGTGGAGACGTGGTAACCATCGGTCACATTGTCAGCCTGGACCTTCCAGTCATGATCACATAAATAGGTCTGTGAACCTTTAACAATTTCCAGTCCATCGGGTGACTGATCAGCAAACAGGTCGATAAAGTATATAGCCTCGGCAAGGTGGTCGTGCAGCGTTGGAACACTTTCGACCAACGCCCCAAAGATGAATCCGCGATATGAATCGAGCCGGGCCAGTTCTACGAGGTCATAACGCCTCCTATCAAAACCTTCGCCGTAACCGCCTGCCTCGTTTTTTATGCCGATACATTCTCCCGAACACCTGTAGCTCCAGCCGTGAAACCGACATGTTATGGACTTTGCATTGCCTTGTTTGAACGGCGTGATTATGGCGCCACGGTGGGAACATGCGTTCAGAAACGCCTTTAGAGAGCCATCTTCCTGCCGATGCACGAAAACTGGCTGGTTACCGATATAAGTAGCATAGTAGTCGCCGGGCGCAGAAAGCTGACTTTCATGGCATAGGTAATTCCAGACACGTTCAAAACAGAACTCCACTTCCGCGGCGTAAATATCCGGGTCATCAAAGATCGAACGGTGAAGACGGAATTCGTGATCCGTCTCCGCCCTGTCATCAATCCTGTCAGCCAGGTTGATTGCTGCCCCTTCGTAGGCCATGGTTTAACTCCCTCAAGATTTACGTAAATACTAACATGGGTCTTAAAAATATCACCATAACCCCTGACCAAACCCGATACCGCAGCGTAGCCGACCTGTTGCAACAGCACGCGAACGAACGTGGACAAAAGAAGTTTATCGTAAGTGTCGACGAGGGAGGGCGGTCAATTACATTTGAGCAACTATGGAGGTTGTCAAATCGTTTCGCCCGATTTCTTGGGGAAAGAAAGATCGGCGCGGGCGGCCGCATAGCAGTTCTCACCAGCAATCGCCTCGAAATGCCGTTACTTTATTTTTTGATACAGCGATACGGTGCCGCATTCTGTACCGTCAACGTTGAGGTCAATACAAGCCATGTGCGAGAAATGCTCGAACGCATTGATCCTGCAATTGTGCTCTGGCACGAGGCGGTGGATGCAGACAGATTTGGCCTCAATAAGAATAACGACGCGGAGTGGATCAGGTTTGGCGACTGCGATCCCGAAGGCGTCTGCGCAAAGGATGGCGGGCTTTTTGAAACATTAAATGCATTTGACGATAATGAGGAAGCGCCGGACGCGCATGCCACCCGGGATGATTTATGCGTTCTCAGCTTTACGTCCGGCACTTCTGCAGCTCCCAAGGGCGTCATGCACCGTTTTGGCAATTACTTCTGGATTGCCGACCAGGCCATAGACATGTGGCAGCTAACCGAAGCGGATAGAATGATGGAATTTCGTTCGCTAAGCTGGGCGTCCTCACACATGCTTTGCCTAAACCCGGCTCTCAGGGTAGGTGCGACAGTACTTCTGGCCGAACGGTTTTCGCGCACGCGTTTTTTTGACTGGCTTCGCACCCACACTCCTTCAATGGTTATTGGCGTTCCAACTGTCATCAATATGCTGCTTGAACACCGGCCGACCGCCGAGGACATTGCCGCAACAAAGCTGCTTCGTTTCATGTCCTCGTCAACCGCGCCTTTAATGACCAATCAGCATCGGCAGTTTGAAAAAACCTATGGTGTGGAGCTGGTCCAGCTTTATGGCATGAGTGAAGGGGGAATCGTCGCCAGCAATCATGTAGGAAAACGCCGGATTGGAAGTGTCGGCCGGCCGGGTCTATATCAAAACCTGAGAATTGTAGGCCCGGACGGCGAAAACCTGGCGAATGGGAAGAGTGGCGAGATTGAACTAGGTGGAGCACAACCAGCAGGCGGATACCTTCTTCCCGACCGAACGGTAGAACAAATCGGACGCCTTAAAACCGGTGATCTGGGATACCTCGACAGTGATGGGTTTTTGATAATAACCGGAAGGTCCAAGGATTTAATTATCCGGGGCGGCGTCAATATCGCACCCCTGGAAATTGACAATGCACTTACCGCATTTCCACCGATCACCGAAGCAGCCACTATAGGAGTTGCCGATTCAGTGTACGGTGAAAAAGCTGTCAGCTTCGCAGTATTGCAACCAGGGACGGAAACCGACCAGGAATCCGTTCTTGCCCATTGTGCTGCAACCCTGGCAGCATTCAAATTACCGTCACAGGTCATTTTTGTGGACGCAATTCCCAAAAACGACCGGGGCAAGGTTGACCGCCTGGCATTGGCCCTACTCTGGGAACAACCCAATTCGCAGTCTTAAATTGCGGGCTACAGCACTATTTTACCGGTGCTTCCAACGAATAAACACATTTCCACTGAATGAATGCCTTAAGTGAATTCTATTCGACTGCCATCCTGTCCCCAGCTATCACACCGTCGAGCGAATACCGGTTAAGGATCGAATCTAGAAGATCGCTGGACCGCTCCCAGTCATAGGTACGAAACGCGTGTGAACGGGTGACAAATTGCGCACCAGCATAAAACATTTCATATTGAGTGTGACGACTCGCAAATTCAGAACCAATCGCATCCCAGGCCAGCTTCATGAACTTCACCTTTTCCTCTGGTGAGTTGATCGCGGATTTTTGGGTGATCTCGATGTATTTGTTTAGTTCGGGATTGATAAAATCCTCTACGGAAGATGGCAACATAATCAGTCCGCCACCGGCGAGTTCCCGCATCGATGTTACGAACTCTGGATAAAGCTGCTGAGTTAATACCTGAGCGCTATACATCAGATTACGGTCCGGCACGTAATAGCCGTTATACTCACCACCTCCCGATTCCATCCCGTACACAAGGCCCTCGACCATAGCTGCCTGCGCCGCCATATGTCCCAGTTTTTCAGCAACCGGGGGCATGCCAACAGTGCCGATGGTCTCGCAAATTCTACGCGCGACACCGATCTGGAACTGCATCTTTACCATCAGACGAATCTGTGCCTGGTAATTCTGCATGTAATGGGCATAGGTGTCCTGAAACTGAGCACGAGCAGTATCCGTATCCTTGTAAATAAATACCCGATCCCAAGGCACCTTGACGTCATCGCAATAAACCAAAGCATCATTTTCGTCGAACCGGGCGGATAAGGGATAGTCGTAAGAGCTTGATGCCGATTCCTCATAGGACCGCCGTGACATGATCTTCAGGCCCTTGGCATTCATCGGTAGCGCAAATGAAATCGCAAATTTCTCTTCACCCTTCCTTAAAGGCTGAATGTTCGCGAAAAGCACTTCATTTGCCATGATTGAACCCGTGCCAAGCATTTTCGCACCGCGTACCGTTATGCCTTCTGCGTCCTCGTCAACAACGCCGGTAGCGAGATATTCGTCCTGCATCTCACCCGTGCCCTTGTTGCGATCAGCCTGCGGATTGATGATCACATACGTCATGTACGCGTCGGTGTCGCGGACATATTCAAAATAATCATGAAGCGCGTTAGCGCGTTCTTTCGAGTGCTTTTCAAAAACCGGCAAGCCCATCACCTGCCCTACCATAGACGACGCAATATGGTCCGGTGACCTTCCAAGCCAGCCACCGGAAAGTCCGGCCCAGCCTGCGATAGCCTTACGCCGGGTCACTAGTTCTTCGTAGGTTCTGGTTAGCTGCCAGCAACGATTCACCCGTTCCCCGGAGGTGGGGCTTTCAAATGTCATATATTCGATATGTTCTGGATCTGCCTGAAAGTCATAGAGAGCCGCTGCCGCAGCTACAGCATTCCTGAAGGCCGGGTGCGAGGTAACATCATCAACCTTCTTACCATTGAGGAAAACCTCCCGCCCGTCGCGAAGCGATTTTAGATGCTGCTCACCCGTTTTTGACATACCGACTTTCTCCCAAACGTAAATTATTATACAAACAATACTAATTTACGATATAATTTCCAGTCAACTGAAATTTGTTCGACAGGGGGTAGAAAAGCCCAGGCATGACAGAGCAGCCGGAAGCACCACACGTGACAAATGCCTCAACCAATGTACCGCGGGAAACCCACACTAAATCTGCCACGCTAACGCCACTTACGGTGTCGCGGAAAGAATTGCTCGTCGATGGGCATGACCAGGTATTTCGCAAACTGGTGCACGACCTGTTTGCGTTCAATGCCAGGCACGAAAACATTCGCGGCGGGCACGCCAGACGGATCGGCCTCGCGGGAATCGAATATACAATCCTTATTTCGGTTGCGCGGCTTAGCCGTGATGGCAACGTTAACGTAAAGACACTGGCAAACCACCTTCACGTCAGTACCGGTTTTGTCACCAACGTAACAAAAAAATTACAGAATATGGGCCTTGTGCGGAAAAGAGCTGACCCTGTGGACAAACGGCGGACCGTCCTGACGGTCACGCAGGAAGGTGGCGAGAGCTTGGCGGAACTGGCACCTTATCAGCGTCAGGTCAACGATGTGGAGTTTGGTACTCTCAGTGCTCACGATTTTCTCCAACTCAGCCGGATTATTGGAGCGCTTGTTAACAGTAGCGAGCAGGCAGTCAATCTGCAGCGGTATCTTGAGAGCACCGAAATTTGATGAAACATGTACGACAGGCCCCGCGAAAGGCTTAAAACCGACCGGGTTGCCACAAAAACATCTCGGAGCCCGCTTGACGAAAAACGAAGATGTCCTTTTTTCCGCAAGGTGAATTCCTGAAAATCGGTGCTGCAGGAGGTAACATCAGCTGTCGCTATTCGCGCGCGTTCAGTAAAACCTCTGTTACGTGCTTTCCCATGGTTCATTGCCATCTATTTGGTTAATATCATTTTGCGCAATAGCTGTATTATCAGCCATTACCCTTCGGACGGACACTCCATTTGAAAAATTCGTCAACCGTGCTGACGGCTGTGATTGTAGCCGTACTCTCGATGTTTCTGTTTTCACTGACACATACATCCGTGCGACTTCTTTCAGACACCATGTCGGCATTCGAGATTGTGTTCTGGCGCATGTTGCTGAGTATGGCAATTCTCATACCCTGGTGTGGCTGGAAAGGGATTTACCTTCTAAGGACCGCGCGATCGGGAATGCACGCCTTAAGGGCGGCCGTTAATTTTGGTGGAATGATTCTTTGGTTCGCAGCCATCGCGGTTGTACCGCTCGGAAAGGCTGTTGCAATCCATTTTGTTCTGCCGATTATCGTCCTGGTTCTGGCCGCGGTCATCCTGCGGGAAAAAGTGGGTATCCGCCGGATTACAGCTGCACTGGTCGGTTTTGGCGGGATGCTTATCATTCTTCGTCCGGGCCAAATAGAAATCAGTTGGCCGGAAATCATGATTCTTGGATCAGCGCTTTGTTATGCTGTCACCGTGATTTTTCTGAAACACATGCTGCGGACGGAAACGCCACTTGCACTGACTTTCTACACAAACTTTTTCATCCTGATCTTCACCATCCCGCCTGCACTATATCTATGGGTAGCACCGACGATCGACGACATAATTCCTATATTGATCATTGGCGTAACTGGTACCTTTGCGCCATTTATGTACACGTCTGCACTTCGTATGGTGGACGCAAGTGTGATTGCACCAATCGATTTTCTGCGTTTGCCGATCACTGCAGGTTTTGGATTTATCCTTTTCGGTGAGGTGCCGGAGATCTGGGTATGGATTGGGGGAGGAATCATATACCTGAGCACCTGGTACATTACGGCCCGCGAACGGGTGCTTGAACGTCGGAACTAAGGCCCACACCCGGGAAACATTGAGAGATGGGATGCTGCCCCAAGCGATTGCGCACCGTCGTCATGCAACATGTCATCTATAGTCATGTGTTATCCCATCACGACCCAACCTAAAGAAGCGCAGAATCTGTCTTGGGTGAGCGTTCAGAGGCCTTCGAATTGGATCAGGAAACCCGCGCCCAGAACATATTCAAAAGTCCATAACCGTCGGTCTGGGCATGAGTAGGTGGAGCGGTTATCCTTGCACAAACTACTAAGATTGTCCGGCGTGAAGCCCGTGCCGCGGTGAAGTCGGCCGCCGCCTCAGACCGGGGACCCGGGAAAGTTTTCAGATGTCAGACACCGCCGAAACAAGCTCCCCGCGGTCACAGAAGCCCGTAATAGCGGCCTTCTGGGTGCTTGGAATGGTAGGGTCATTCGTCCTTATGATGATCGCCGTCCGTGAACTCGCGGCCACTATGTCTCTCTTCGAATTGCTGTCGTTCCGTTCCATAATTGGTATCCCAATCATGTTCCTTGTTGCATGGTATATGGGATTCCATTCCATAAAAACTCGGCGAGCCGGCACCCAGATTGCGCGGAACCTTGTGCATTTTGTGGGATCGTGGTGCTGGGCGATCGGTATTACGTTACTGCCGATGGCACACGTAACCGCCCTCGAGTACACAATGCCCATCTGGACGGTTGTAATTGCCATGGTGTTCTTGGGTGAGAAGGCTTATTTCCATAGGGTTCTTGCCGTGGTGATGGGGTTGCTGGGCGTCGTGTTAATCCTGCGGCCGGGAGTGGAGATCGTAACGCAGGGTGCGCTGGTCGTTCTGATAGGAGCACTCTTCTACGGAATTTCAAACGTATTGGTTAAATCGCTTACCAAAGACGACGCCCCCTGGGTAATCGTTTTCTGGATGCAGATCCTTCAGCTTCCACTCGCCCTGATACCGGCAATTTTTTTCTTCGACTGGGTTTGGCCGACATGGCCGGATGCGCCCTGGCTGGCCGTTATCGGCCTTACGGGCATCTCGGCTCATTTTTGTCTTGCCCGCGCGTTACAGCTTGCGGACGCGACAGTTTGCATTCCCGTGGATTTTATCCGTCTCCCACTTACGGCCCTGCTCGGATGGATGGTCTATACCGAATCAGTCAGCCTGTGGGTGTTTTTAGGTGCATTTCTGATTTTCGCCGGTAATTACTATTCCGTATGGCGTGAAACCAGGGGCGGTAACAGTTGATGCCTCAGCTGTTTCAAGCGGTGTTGTGGTTTTGTGGAACAATGATCGGATTTGCGGGGATGGCTATTTCTGCCCGTGAATTATTCACGACAATGTCAACTTTTGAAATCCTGTTTTTTCGATCACTGATCGGGGTGATTGTCATTCTGCCTTTTATACTGAAAAATCGCTTGCGTGACCTCAGAACCGGCAAATTCCGGTACCATGGGTTCCGCGCACTGGTTCAGTATTCGGCACAGATTTGCTGGATGCACGGTATACTCTACCTAACGCTATCCGATCTGACAGCGATCGAGTTTACAGTACCCGTCTTTACCGCGATCCTGGCCGTTATTTTCCTGGGCGAGACAATGTGGCGACACAAATGGATCGCTACAATTATTGGTTTCGCGGGCGTGCTGATCATTCTGCAACCCGAGGGGTCCGCATTTAGCCTTGCCGGGTTTGTGATGCTTTTTGGCTCCTTTCTCTATTCGGCCTCCGGTATCATTGTCAAATACCTGACACGAACCGATTCTCCCCAGGGTATCATCTTCTACATGAACCTTATACAACTTCCACTGGGCCTGATCCCGGCCATCTTCCTATATCAGTGGGTAAACCCCTCACTGACAGACGTTCCCTGGATCATCGTCTGGGGTCTTTCTGGCCTTATGGCACATTACACGATGGCTCGCGCGCTCCAGCTGGCGGATATCACCATAATTTTTCCGCTCGATTTTATACGCCTCCCGTTAATGGCACTTCTAGGATTTTTGATTTACTCGGAAGCAATAAGCCCGTCGACAGCACTCGGTGCTATCGTCATCTTTGCCGCCAACTGGCATTGCGTCCGCGCAGAGGCAAGCCGGGACAGAAAACCCGAGACCCATTAATGCCGTTCTAATGAACGCTGACCGAATAAAATATCCCGTGATTCTGCGGTCATGCTTTTTGACCCACGATGCTCAGCCAAAAGCGCCATGCCAGCCTGTACCGCCGGACGATCAGCCATTATTTCAAACCAGCGGTTGACGTTGGGAAATTCAGCCTTGGCGATACCCTGGCGACGAGACGGGCGAACCCATGGCCAGCAAGCCATGTCGGCGATGGAATAAGAGGGGCCCGCGATCCACTCGTTGTCCGCGAGGCGTGTTTCCATCACTGCATATAGACGACGGACCTCGCGAGAGTATCGCTCAATCCCGTAGGGCACTTCAACGCCTCCCATGGCCTGTCGAAAATGGTGAGCCTGGCCCGCCATGGGACCCAAACCTCCTGCCTGCCAGAAAAGCCATTCCATCACCCCTTTGCGTGCTCGTGTGTCCTCAGGACCCGGCAGAAATCGACGCTCCTTCTCCGCCAGATACATTAAAATTGCGCCAGTCTCAAAAACCGAAACAGGGGAACCCCCGTCAGAAGGGTCGTGATCAACAATCGCCGGGATCCGGTTATTGGGACTATAATTCAGAAACCCGGGATCAAACTGGGCACCTGTGTTGATATCAACGGCCACGACTTCACTGGCAAGACCGAGTTCGGCGATCAGGATTGAGACCTTGTGCCCGTTTGGCGTCGGCCATGTATACTGGGTGATCATTGAATTAATTCCCCCAATTGTGCCCAAAATTGACGAGATGAAAACCGGCATAAAGCAAAGCCCACACGCCGATCCACTTACAGCCATTTGCAATTTTGCCATAACCGGTGTGGCAAACGTCAGCGGGGGAAAATACGGTGAGGCTATCTCCGGGCGGCCAAAACGGGCTGGATGCCTGTATCAAGGGGCCGATCGTCACTTAACCTCTGCCATATGCCCCGCAAGACATCGGGCTAACGGATAAGACAAAATAGATATCCCGTATTCAAATTCAGATATGCAGATCAGTCTACCCTCACTCGTCGTCATGAACCTTCCGAATATCGGTATTTGGGGCCACGTCAGCGCGGCGGCGCTGATGTGATCGTTTGCCGTTGGTAATCCAGTCCCCTGAGGCCGCGCGGCGCGCCAGTTGATCCCAATCATCCGTCCAATCACCAAGCCCGTAGCCGTGCCACGGCTGTTCGGGCACGATTGCCGGCAAACCCAGCTTGTCCCATAGGATTTTAGCATTTTCCATATATTCTTTTTTGGGCAGGGCGACCGGGGCCATATCCGCCTTTAACGTTGCATCAATAGCCAAAGTAGCGTCTTCAGTTTTGCCGGTCGGCGGTCCATGTCCAACCGGTCTATGCCGAAGAATTTCGCAATCATGAGCGAGGTTTGCCCGATAACTCATCGCCCAGAACACCGCATCCAGATTATTGGGGTCAATGTCTTCGTCAACAGCAATGACGTATTTTCCAACTGGCTCTTGGAACGACAGGGTGCCGTATAACGCCCGCCAGATTTCGGTTCGCGCCGTCCCGCGGACAAACTGAATGACCATAACTTTCCGCAAATTTGTCAGCGGTTCATGCATACCCAAACCCACTACTCCGCGAACACCAAGATTAACTTCAAGATGGTTTAGAAATAAGGGTTCATAGGCCACCCGCTTGATAACTGAAGACTCAGATGGCGTGACCTGACTTATGATGGAAGTGAAGATGGCATTTTTACGCCGTGTTATCGCGGTGACCTTAAAAATGAAATTAAATTCTTCGAGGTTAATGTGGCCGTGACTTTCACCAAAAGGCCCTTCCGGTTCAAAATACTCAGTATCCAACAACCCCTCAATTACGATTTCGGCGTCTGCCGGCACGAGCAGATTGGATTTATGGGCCTTGACGACATGAATTGGCGCGCCAACGATGCCGCCGGCAACACCGAGCTCATCAACATCCCTGGGCAATTTCTGGGGACCCACATAGGCGACAGGCGGGGGACACCCAACAACCATCGCAATGGGCATTGCCTCGCCACGCGCACGGTATTTTTCCCAATGGGCCGCTCCTCCCTGTCCGAGAGACATAAAAAGTTTAAGGGCGATCCGGTCCGGGGCCTTCAGGCCACCGCGATAGGTTCCAAGATTCTGGATACCTGTCTCGGGATCTCTGGTTATACAGGCCGTCGCCGTCAAGTATGGTGCAGAATCATAACCCGGTGTTGAAATCGGCACCGGAAGCGCATCCAGACCCGTACCAGAAGTCAAGGCATCTGCCTCAAAAACAAGCTCCTGGCACACCGCACGGTCGACGGTCACCGGCTTGATTGGGTTATCAATAGCGTTGGACCAGCATTCTCCAATTCTGTCCAGCTCAACGCCCATGCCGATGGAATAAATTTCTGCATTGCCAGCGAGAGCACATACAGTAACTGGCATTTCAAATTTCCGGCCACAGCCGCTAATTACATTTGTAAATAAGAATGCTTTGCGCCTTTGCTCCGGAATCCCGCCCCGGTACTGCCAACGTACAAGCGGGGTCAGTTCGGTGTCCTTGTTGATAGCTGCGTCAATTCTCAGAAGCTGGCCCGCAGCCTCCAGTGATGCGAGATGGTCATGCAAATCATTGTAGCCACGCGATTTGGCATCGCTCATTGATGTTACCTCCATGGCGGGCATGATGGAGTGGCTGGCGATGCTCGACAAGAGGCCGAGGCGACTTTCTCATGTTGAATTGGTAGAGTTGTGGGAGTTTTCTGACTGGAGAACTGAAAATGAAAGCTGCGATCGTAAGTGAAGAGGGCCTCAAGGTTGGGGAAATGCAGGAACCAAAACCGAAACCAAATGAGGTTTTGATCAAGGTCCATGCCTGCGGCATGAACCGCGCAGACGCCATGGTTGCGAGCGGCATGGCCCATGGTCGTGACGGTGGACCAGGAACTGTTCCGGGCATCGAATATGTCGGCGAAGTGATGGAAGTCGGCGATGAGGTACCCAATGTCAGGCCCGGGGATCGGGTCATGTGCTCCGGTACGTCCGGCTGGGCCGAATACGCCACGGCTGATTGGGGACGAACAATTAAACTCCCCGCAAACAACATGACGTGGGCACAGGCATCGACGCTGCCGGTCGCCCTGCAGACGATGCATAATGCCGCCGTTACCGCTGGCCGTTTCACAGCGGGTGAAAGTATTATGATCCAGGGTGCAAGCACCGGTGTTGGCCTTATGGGCATGCAGATAGCAAAGGCCCTGGGCGCGAAACTCATAGTGGGTTCTTCAACCAACCCGGAACGTCGTGAGAGACTGGGAGAATTTGGGGCGGACCTGGTCGTCAACTCTCTCGACCCAAAATGGGTCGATCTCGTATTGGAGGCGACGGACGGAAAAGGTGTGGACCTCGTCGTCGATCAGATTTCCGGCTATGCCGCAAACGGCAACCTCGCCGCAACACGCATATTGGGCCGAATTGTAAACGTTGGACGGCTCGGAGGTTTTACAGGGGACTTTAACTTTGATTTACACGCGCTTCGGCGAATAGATTATATAGGCGTTACCTTTCGCTCCAGGTCAGTGGAAGAGGTGCGGGAGGTTGTTGACGCCATGAAGGCAGACCTTTGGGAAGCGGTGGAGGCCGGGCACCTGACACTGCCGATTGACAGCGAATTTGGTCTGGATGACGTAGAAAAAGCCGTTGAGTACATGAAAGCAAATAAACATTTCGGCAAAATTATACTAAATGTCTTGTAAAGTTCAGGGATCTAATCCCCGGATCATCCCCGCTGCCTTTTCCGCAATCATTATCACTGGTGCATTTGTATTGCCTCCGATAATCGTCGGCATTATGGACGCATCCGCTACTCGCAAACCGTCAATACCACGAACCCGAAGTTCAGGATCCACCACTGAGGTCTTGTCACTGCCCATTCTGCAGGTTCCGACAGGATGAAAAATTGTTGTGGCAGATTCGCGCACCCATTCGCTAAAGGCCTCTTCTGTTTCAAATTTACGGCCAGGCGACAGTTCCCGACGTCGGATATCCTGGAATGAGGGGGACCCCGTAATTCTGAGAACTTCGCGAAAACCGCGGATCAAACCATTCAGATCACGGTCGTCCTCAAAGAAGCGAGGGTCAATCTCGGGTGAAACATCCGGACTTGAGGAAACGAGACGAATTTCCCCCCGACTATGAGGTCGCAGAAGGACCGCTGTGGCGCTAAATCCATGACCCCAGCCAATCAGCCGGCCATTCTGACCCCGTTTTCCGGGAACAAAGACAATCTGTATATCGGGCCGATCTAGATCGGGGAGCGTGCGGATAAAGCCCCCCCCTTCCACCAGATTGCTCGACCAGAACCCACGGTGTGTCATCAAATACTTCGATATTTCCCAGGCATGTCGCGGCAGCGTTCGGAAGGACAGCCCGTAGGGTACGGTACTTCGACAGTCATAATCGGCGCGAATGGATATGTGGTCCTGTAAATTTTTTCCAACCGCGGGCAGGTCATGGGTCACGCTAATTCCCAACGCGGACAAAGTGGCGGCACTGCCAATGCCGGACAACATCATGATTTGCGGTGAAGCTATTGCACCCGCCGCCAGAACCACCTCACATCGTACTGAAATCTGCCGAGTTCGCCCATCATCGCTTATTTCTACGCCGGTGGTTTTTCTGCCGTCGAGAAGGATCCGGGCCACCCGGGCTCCGGTCACGATATCGAGATTGACCCTGCCCTGCACAGGCTTCAAAAAGGCGGTGGCAGCGGACCAACGCCGGCCGTTTTTCTGGGTAACCTGATGTATGCCAAATCCGTCCTGCGTCTCACCATTGAAATTGTCGGTACGACGGTACTGAAGTCCTTCCACTGCCTCACCAATCGTATCATGTAAGGGATTAGGGCTGTCGATGAATGTAACGTTGAGCGGGCCTGAATTGCCGTGCAGCGGATCATTGCCAAACTGTTCGTTGGACTCGGACTTGCGAAACCAGGGCAATACATCTTTCCAACCCCAGCCATAGTTTCCGGCGGCGGCCCAATCCTCGTAGTCTTTCTGGTGACCACGAATATAGACCATGCCATTGATTGAACTTGAACCACCCAGGGTTTTCCCGCGTGGGACATAAACCTCGGCGCCACCCATCCTGTCCTGTGGCACGGTAGAAAACCGCCAATTCAACCTCCTGTGCCGCATCAGGCCAAAAAGCGCCGCCGGAATATGAATGAGCGGGTTTCGATCCCGTGAACCAGCTTCAATCAGGCAGACGGTCTTGGATGCATCTTCGCTAAGACGGGCCGCAAGTACGCACCCAGCGGAACCACCACCGACAACAATATAATCGAAAGCAGTGCTTTGCACTAAGGCCTGCCCGACCAAAGAGGATTGACCTCACGGCATGTGGTTCGACGAACATCTCGAATGTGTTTTTGGTCATCGAACGGGAGCGCCCTGTGCATGGTTGCCATATTATCCCAAATCACAACATCACCCACTTGCCAGGAGTGAGCATAGATAAACTGCGGTTGAGTGGCGAAGGTCATCAGTTCTTCCAGAAGATCGTGCCCTTCATCTTCTGGCCAGCCGACAATATGGGACGCATGTGAAGCCAGATAGAGTGCCTTTCGACTGCCACGCATGTGAACCAGCGCATGCTTTGCGGGTGGACGTGAGGCAAGTTCTTCTGCGGTAGGTTCAGGACCTCCACCGGTAACACGGGAATGCCAGTAAGAGTGCTCCGCAACCATTCCATCAAGGCGCTTTTTCATTTTGGCGGGAAGCTCATCATATGCCGAACGCATGTCTGCGAATTCGGTATTTGGACCCCCGTCTGGAGGCAGAACAACTGCTGATAACAGCGAATATGTGGCTCGATTTGGGTGAAATGACATATCAGTATGCCACTGCCGGTTCGCCCGCTTGAAAGCGAGCCGGCGATCATCATCAGAGTAAATACGCCCCATTTCATCAAGATTGCTCTGATCTATTATTTCAAAATTGGAAAGCCTGTTTTGCCCTGTGGAGCTTACAGTAAGGATGTTTCGATTTTCTATTGGTCCCAGTCGCAAGCTGAAGGTGATATGCTCTTTGTCCGTTAATGGCACATTGTGCCGCACAACACCGACAGAAAATTTATCCACAGCACCAACGATATCAGCGATCTGTGGCTCTTCGAAAGAATCCCGCAAATCAATACCGCCAAGTTCAGCTGCAAATTGCGGATTCAGTTTTCGAGGAGTAAGGGACATACGTGTTGTTGAACTGAGAGGTCAGGCTGCAGGTGGGGCAACGCAGACTTGATCCCAACTGAAGCGCTCGGTCAGGGTACCGAAGTGCTCAAACACGTCGAGAATAACCTCGAATGCCGCATCCGTTATTTCCACATGCGGGGTCCAGGTGCCGAGTGACTGGTAGGACGCGATGCATTTCGCCAGCACATCTTCATCTATATCTGGAAAATATGGCTTCTCCGCTCTCGCAATTTCGGTTGCAGACGTCTCGTTCATGTAAATTCTGGTCTTGCGATAGGCTCGCATGAAGGCCATTGCCATATCGGTTTTCAGCCATTCATGCGTCGACGCAAGACTCGAAAATCCACACGGACCGATCAGGGAACCTGATTGCGCGACAACGTGCCCTATCCCGTCGGCTTCCAGTTGTTGCGGGAATGGCCCCTGCTGCTGGACATACTGACCGACGCCATTGCGGTATGCCTTGTCGATATCGGCGGCCCCGCCGGGGTGTATTAAATTGACCGCATCAAAATCGATCCCCGCTTTATGGCACGCATACTTGAACATGGCGAGCGGCTGGCCGCCAGAAAACGTAACTACGTCTGCACCTTCGAGCCTGTCCCATGAGAATTCCGGATCGGCGTCACGACCGCTGATGAAAAAACCATCCATTTCATTGATTTGCGCAAAATGAACAGCATTGGGAACCTCTCCCCTAGACAGGGGACCAAATCCCTGACTTAAAGCTGATTGGACAACGTGAGCGGACCCATCTTCCAGGGCCGCAATCGCCGAGACGCCAGCGGGCGAAATCGTCCAGTTGGGTATCAGGCCCTCCTCCTGCAAAAATCCAGCAGAAAAAGTCGAAATCAACGGTGAATAGAATGCCGAAAAAAGAGTGAATTGGATGTTGATCTTTGTCACAGCTGATTTCCTTTATTTGGTGTTTTTATCTTTTCAAACTCATCCCACAACACAAACAGTATAATGACCGATGAAAACATTGCGAGACCAACCAGGCAAAAGTAAGCTTCAGAAAACAGATGAGTTCTAGAAATGGATTCACCGGTAACTTCAATATCTGTCCACCCAAACCCAAGCGAGATTGCCGCAGAGGTGACGGGTGTCGACCTCTCAGGGCCCTTGAGCGCTGAAGCGGTTTCAACAATCACCGAAGCTTTCGGAAAATACCGGATACTGCTCTTTACCGGGCAGTCGATAACTGTTGAGCAACAGATTGCATTCAGTCAAATTTTTGGGGCCCTAGAAGAATTTCCAACCCCCGAAGATCGTGCCGAGGGTTACAGAACGGTGCTGCGGGTCACCAATATCGAAAGGGACACCGGCAAAATCAAGCCCCTTGATGATCCGGTCCACCGGTCTTTCACTCTCGGCACGTCTTCCTGGCACATTGACAGTTCTTTTCGCATGTTACCGTCTGCCGCATCATTTCTGTATGCAATAGAAATACCGGACGACGGCGGGGACACAATGTTTGCCGACACAACGCTGGCATATGCCAGCCTTTCAGAGAAGCAGCGGACAACGCTGGACACACTGGTCGTTCTTCACGACTTTGCGGAAACAAGACGGCGACATAACCTTCCACCCCGTTCTCTGGCAGTTCGAAACGCCACACCGCCGGTGCGCCACCCGTTAGTTGCCGCACGCCCAAATGGGAGGCGCGCATTATTTATCGGGTCACATGCCGCCGGCATCGAAGGAATGTCCTATAAAGACGCCCGTCTCCTTCTGGATGATCTTGAAAAAGCTGCGACCATGCCTCAGTTTACCTATCGTCATCAATGGCAACCAGGTGAATTGATCATGTACGATAATATCTGCGTGATGCACAAGGCAATGCCCTATGATCTGACGAGGGGGCGCCGACTCCTGCATCGCACAACCATTGCCGGCACGTCAGATCTTGTCGGCACGAGAGGACCGATTCCGTGACTGATCACAAATCCTATTCCGAACGCCTTGTAGATCTCGCCACTCCCTATTGGGAAACGGAGGCGGAACTGTCGCGCCGGTTTTTTTCTTCCAAACCTTCCAGGGATATGTGGAAACTGTACCTGAAGGCGGCAGTCTATAAGGAACTTAACCCGGTTATAGGCTACGGTCCAACCGACGGATATGCTTGTGGGTTGCACATGGAATTTTCATGCCTCGTGGACCGTTTTGAGAATGTTGACAACGGGCTCGACCGGCGTGGCTTTCACCATCGGCTAGAGCAGATGATTGAAGAATTCATGCACTACACGGTGCTCGCGGAGGTGCTGGAGGACCTGCTGGACCGTCCACTCAAACCGGACGATGCCCAACAGCTTCCGGAAGATAAAAAGCTTAATGAAATCCGGCACATCTATGTAAACTCCCCCGACCCAGCTGTTAAGGCTGTTATGGAATTGACGGAAGGCGGGGGAACCGCGACGTTTCGTGAGGGAGCGAAGTTAACGGGAGGTAAATTCGAAGCCAACCTCGCCGCGGCTTTCAAGGTTATCGCGGACGATGAAGACGGACACGTCGATCATGCAGTGGACGACCTCAAAGATGTGGTTTTGACAGAGAATGATTTCAAAAAAGCAAAAAAAGCGTTACTGAACGTATCGATGCAGCGGCTGCATATGCGGAATGAAATGTTTTCCGGGCCCATGACTAACGCCGAGCTCGATGCTTATTTGACCGGGCGTGGCGGCACCCCGGTCCTCGTCTGAAAGAAGCCTCGATGGCTGGATCAGACAGGCCCGTGTACCAACCCCCCGCAGAACAGCTTGCACTGTTCCCTGACGTTTCAGGAAACACGCTTAATGGCCTGGGGGAAACAAAAATTCGGCCACCAACGCCGATTTTCTGGCATTACGGTAATGACGACCTGCCCCATAAGGCCCTTCAAGACTATTACCTGAAGCGGTACGAAGAATATCCGGAATTGCAGGGTTTTCAGCACAAATTTGGCGGTCGTGGCAACGCCAGACCATCGGAACCGCCGAACGCTGCTATTGAGGATACTCCAGAAAACTGGGTCGCCCGCATCGTCACACATGGCCTGGAAAATGAGAGCGATATTATCGGTGTTGCACGAACAAAACAGGAATGGGTATTCGAGGGCTACGAAGTGAACGATCCATGGGTTGTAATAATTGGTGTCGCTATGGATCACGTGGAGCTTGTCAAGGCGCCATCGATTGAATCCCCGATAGAGGTCATCACGCAGTATAACCGCGGCACCCGTGCCGCGCGGGCGATCGCTAATTTCATCCAGGAGAAAGGGTATTCAGCTAGACCCCATGGTGGGCCTACAGCGGGTCCAATGCTGTTAATCCCCGCGGCTATCGAAGCCGGGATGGGCGAACTGGGGAAGCATGGCTCGATCATAAACCGTCAGTTCGGATCCTCCTTGCGGCTGGCAGGAGTGCTGACCGACATGCCACTGGTGGCTAACGTGCCGGATATATTCGGCGCCGACGATTTCTGTACTAGTTGTCAGATTTGCACCAACGCCTGTCCGCCCGATGCGATATACCGCGAAAAAATCCCCGTGCGAGGGATAGAGAAATGGTACGTCGATTTCGACAAATGCATCCCGTATTTTAACGAAACACAAGGCTGCGGAATCTGTATCGCAGCCTGTCCGTGGTCAACCCCGGGACGGGGCCCGAAGTTGGCAGAAAAGATGACACGGCGCCGTAATGCATTGATAGACAACCGCTCTAAAACATGATTAAGCCGGCCCCCGACTTTCACCTCACGCCGGCATTGTAAAGAAACCGGCTGGTAAGATCTGCACAGATGGTGGGTTCCTGCAACTGCAGAAAATGATTGGTACCAGGCACGTATTGATAGATCCAACCCTGCTCCTCTCCGAGGGCTCGACAGGCATGGGATGGCGCGGACGGTCGAGTGCTGTCTGGATCGCCTCCTACAACCAGAACCGGAAGCGGAAATTCCGTGGCGGCTGGCCAGATATTCATCGCTGTATTCTGGCGGTAAATATGTGATTCCCGCGCTGGATTGCAGACTAAAAACCAGGTTTTTTTATTGATGTCGTATCTTAATACTGACCGGGCCATAAGTTCATAGGAACCGGATACCCATCCCGACAACATGTGGGATTTGGAATATAAAACGGCAAGTTCGGTCGGATCATCAAAGTACTCCGGTCGAACGGCACTCCACCGCCAGAGAAGCCGTTCTTCGCTCAACAACCGTTCATACAGCGGATGTTCCTTCATCGGGACCATGGGTGGGTCAAAAACCACCAATGCGTCAAGCCTTCGATGCCCGTCAAGAGCATACTTAAGGTTGACCCGTGCCGACATTGAATGAAAAACGCCGGCTTGGGATTTTTTGCCAAACGCGGAATCAATAGCATCATACAGAATGGTCATGTCAGCTAGAAATCGGACGTAATCATGTGTCCCCTCATGGACCGGGTTACGCCCGTAATTACGAAAATCAAACACAACAATCTCGAATGACGAAAGAAGCAGGGACCAATAAGGAAAATATCCGTCAATTGCGAATCCATTGCCATGGCTAAGAATAATACGCGGCCGATCCAGCACCCCATAACGACGCAACCGGATTACCGCACCGTCATCCATTCGAGCATCGACAATCTCAATAGGTGTAGGAACTGTAGGGCGTGACATCGAATTATTTTTATACCAAATTTGAACGTATACAGCGCGACCTATGGCTAACCGCAGGGTAGCGTCCCAACATAATGTATGTCCTTCGACCTAGTTTGGGTAACAGAAAATCACTCCCGCTGACAACAAGCTGAATGGAATTTGAAAGGTTATGTGCCGGAGCAAACGATTTTCGACAACGTATCCTTTTTGACCATGAAATAACCACAATCCTCGTTAAATAACGGCTCAATTGAAACTTTATGGTTTTCTTATTTGTATTTTGAAGGGACCGTTTCAAATTCGCTTTTTTTTTCCCAATTTAATCAAAATCAGTTAAGTTTCGCCACGATGGACGTTAAAAATTTTATATCGCGCGCCCATATTTCGCTGGAATACACACCCGCAGACGCCAATCCAGACCTTCACCAGACCCAAATTCCGGATGAGTGGGAGCACTACAAGTGCACGCTTCGGGGACGTACTCACGAAATGGATTTTCACTTCACCTGCCCACACGGTGAAGGGCCGCCCGAAATTGAAAATACCATCCGGTATCTTGGTGCTGTCGCCTCGGAGTATGAAAGCTGTGATGATATTACGGACTGGGCTAACGAATATGGCTTTGATCCGGGACACATTGACACACGAGACGCATTCGAAACGATCGCCCGGATTACCCGTGATATCTGGCGGGTAATCGGCGATAGCCTTTTTGAAGAACTGCGCGACGGTGTGGAAATAGAACAAGCTGTCGACATGGCCTGGGAAGGATTTGATCGGACAGGCAGCTAGTTCCCAAACCCCTTTTCAACCGCCCGTAGCATGGCCTCGGTATGAAACGCCTGCTGTGGCATATCATAGAGGTATTTTCGCCCGACAGGGCAGGCGCGACGCGCCAAACAGCCCCGTTCACGGCAATGACTCCCTCGGGCACTTTTCACGTGCGATGCACATTTATTGGCTTCAAACTGGTCTGGCAGAAACGCATCGACCGGGCAGACCGAAAGGCATGGCCGTTTTACACAGGTTTTGCAGGGATGTTCTGCAGTCACAATTTTGGGGAGGTCAGTCTTTTCGGAAAAAAGAAGGGCGGCACGATAAACATGCCAGAGCCCGAACACTGGGTGGATCATTATACCGATAGGTGACCTGAATACGGGCTCGGCCCGGGTTGCCCATTCCTGTATTGGTACAAAGGGTGGGCCTTCATTCGGTAATACCGGAAAAGCCCCAACTAGCTGTGACGCTTTTTTTATTTTGGAACGCACCCAACTGTCCAATGGATGCGGAACCGATAGATCAGCCTGTTTTTTGAATTCGTGCCAGAGTTCGGTACCCGCGTTACCAATTAGTATCACGGTCTTTGCAGAATTCCCATCAGGAAGCGTGGGAACCTGATCATCAATGTGGGGGTGAAAACCACCCCGCACAAAGAGCCCCGTATCGGTTAAATGGTTATTCAGCTGATCAATCATCAGAGCAACATAACGAAAAGGATTAGCTAACGAACATTTGTCACACCGGTCACCTGCGTGAGTGCCTTTTCCAGATGTCCTAACGTTCGATCAATATCGAGCAGTTTATCGAGACCAAAGAGACCGATACGAAATGTCCGGAAATCGTCAGGTTCGTCACACATTAAAGGCACCCCCGCGGCCGTTTGAAGCCCGGCTTCCGCAAACTTTTTACCAGTTTGGATATCAGGGTCTTCCGTATAACAGACCACCACTCCGGGGGCACCGTAACCCTCAGCGGCAAGGCTCCTGAAACCGTATGTTTTCATCAGGGTTCTGACTTTTCGCCCCAGAACCTGTTGGTGGTCCCGCACTGCTTCAAAACCATAGGATTCAATTTCCTTCATGGAAGCATGAAACTTGACGATTGCGTCCGTCGGCATTGTCGCATGATACGCATGGCCGCCACCCTCATAAGCCTCCATGATCTGAAGCCATTTCTTGAGATCTGCAGCAAAGCTTGAACTGGCTGTGTCGTCGATTTTTTTTCTTGCTCCCACGCCCAGCATCACCAGCGCACTGCAGGGCGACGCACTCCACCCTTTTTGCGGTGCACTGATCAAGACATCTATGCCCAGTTTTTCCATGTCTAGCCAGACTGTGCCTGAAGCGACACAATCCAAAACAAAAAGACCCCCCGCATCATGTATCGCGTCCGATACCACGCGGATATATTCATCCGGCAAAATAATGCCAGATGCCGTTTCAACATGTGGCGCGAACACGATGTCCGGCTTCTCCGACGCAATCGTTCGGACCACTTCTTCGAGCGGCGCCGGAGCAAAAGCCTGCTGGGTTCCCTGTTCTAAAGGCCTTGCTTTCAGCACAATTTCTTCCGCTGCAATTTTGCCAGCATCAAAAATCTGGGACCACCGATAACTAAACCAGCCGTTACGGATCACAACGCATTTTTTCCCAGTGGCAAATTGGCGCGCAACTGCTTCCATGCCGTAGGTCCCGCCCCCGGGGACGATTGTAACGGAAGCTGCATTGTATACCCGTTTCAGCGTTTGAGAGATATCCGTCATTACCCCCTGAAAGGATTGCGACATATGATTGAGAGAACGATCACTAAAGACCACTGAAAACTCAAGAAGACCATCGGGATCTATATCGGACAGCAGGGCGGCCACAGTGTTTCTCCAGTTCAAACATTTTTATTTCAGCGATCTCTGACGCAGCAAGAACATCATATCCAGACAGGCGAGATGCAGGGCAACATAAGACGTTGAAGTATTAAAAGCGACTAAAAGGCGGAATTTTTAAAGGAAAGTTTTCCAGATCAGCTCAGTGCCAAACCATTTAGATCGCGCCAGTAGCTTATTAAAACAGACCCGAAAGCAGCCTTGTTTTATCCTTTTTTGACATTGTGGACAGCCCCCCCCCCGGGGGGGGGGGTACTTATTCGGCGGCGTTGCGTTCGGAAAAAAACCGATTTTCGGGCCTTGGCAAACCAAGATTTTCCCTCAGGGTCTGGCCTTCATATTCCATTCGAAACAAGCCCCGTCTCTGAATTTCCGGTATAACGCGATCAACCACATCGTTGAGCCCATCCGGCAGAAACGGAAAATGAATGGTGAACCCGTCACTTCCGTCGGTTTCGAGCCATTCTTCCATTTCGTCAGCGATCGTTTCTGGCGTTCCGACCATGGCAAGGCCAGAATATCCGCCTAGACGCTGGGCCAACTGACGAACGGTCAGGCGCTCTCTGTCCGCCAGTAAAATTGCACGATCACGACCCGATTTGGTCGCGTTACTCTCCGGTAAATTGTCAGGAAGAAATCCTTCCGGATCAAATGAAGATGCATCAACCCCCAGCGTTATCGACAGGGAGGCAATGGCACTCTCCTCGTGCACAAGCCCGTCAAGTTTGGTGCGCCTAGCCCTGGCTTCCTCCAGCGTATCGCCCACGATGATCAGGCAGCCAGGCATGATTTTCAGATGATCGGGATTTCGCCCAACCAATTTCATACGGCCTTTCACATCTTTATAAAACGCCTGCCCTGCCTCAAGGCCACTTTGCGCGGAAAAAACTGCTTCCGCTGTTTCAGCTGCTAGCTGACGGCCGGCCTCGGATCCACCGGCCTGAACAATTACCGGCCACCCCTGGACGGGGCGGGCGATGTTCAGTGGGCCCCGGACATTGAAATATTTACCCCGATGATCGAGCACGTGCATCCTTTCCGGATTCATAAAAACTCCGGCGTCCTGATCCCTAACAAATGCGTCCTCGGCCCAGCTGTCCCAAAGACCGGTGACAACGTCATAGAACTCCCGAGCCCGCGTGTATCGTTCTGCATGCTCAAGGTGTTCTTCCTTGCCAAAGTTCTTTGAAGCATCAGGGTTCGAGGTGGTAACAATATTCCAGCCCGCCCGACCGGCACTGATGTGGTCAAGTGAGGCAAATCGCCGGGCAATATGATAGGGTTCATCATACGTCGTCGATCCGGTCGCCATTAGACCAAGCCTCTCCGTCGCCATCGACAGGGCTGATAAAAGTGTAAATGGTTCAAATGAGGTCGGCGTAGTTGACCTCCTCAGTGCCTCTGGTGGCATATTCAGAACGGCCAGGTGATCCGCCATAAAAAAACTGTCGAACTTCGCTTGTTCGAGTCTTTGGGCAAACATTTTTATATGCCCAAAGTTAAAGTTTGCGTCCGCAAATGCACCCGGCCAACGCCAGCTGCCCGTATGAATTGTGGTCGGCCGCATGAAAGCGTTGAGCCTAATTTGCCGTTTTCCGCCCATCGTCAAAGTTTTCCTGATTTTCCAATGCGAGAAATGGCACCTTAATAGGTAATTCGGGTCGCTGCCAAACAGTAAAACCGACTAGACCCAGGTAATACCAATTTCAAGGCTACGAAGTCTGGCTGTGCGTATTCGGACTATTCCGACCCCGTTCATTATTTGCCAGTTCAGAAATTTGCTCCCTGGCATTATTGCGCGGACGCGAGTTTGGCAAGTACTCGGCGGGGAGTGATCGGCGTTTCATCTACTTCAACACCCAGGTTATACAGTGCATCGTTCACGGCGTTAGCGATTGTAGCGGGTGGCGGGATTGCGCCGCCTTCGCCGAGCCCCTTCACACCGAATTCGGTCAGTGGCGACGGGGTCACAAGATGGTCGAGACGGATCTTTGATAGATGGGTGGAACCGGGCATCATATAGTCCGCAAACGTTGAAGACAGTGGCTGGCCGTCTGTGTCAAAACGTGATTCTTCAAACAGAGCAGTACCTACACCCTGCAGCGCACCGCCAATAATTTGACCATCCACAATCAGGGGGTTCACGATCGTGCCGCAATCCTCGGAAATAACATAATCAAGAATCTCCACATGCCCCAGCTCAGTATCAACCGCGACGATCGCTGCATGAGTTGCATAGGAGAATGGGCTTTTATCAGGCGATGGCCGATAGCCAGAGGTGACCTCAACCCCCGCCGGATCCACGTCGTCAGGCAATTCTTCCGGGTTTCGATGCCAGACGCGAGCTACCTCGGCCATCGTTACTTCACCGTTTGGACCAATAACGCACGCGTTCTCGATTCGTGTATCTGGAGTGGCACACTGCAGTAAATGCGACCCAATCTTCTTTATACGCTCGGCCAGAACATCGCACGTACGCGCAATAGCCCCACCCGCCATGACCATCGAGCGGGAAGCATATGTGCCGGTAGAATATGGAGACGTTGCGGTGTCACCATGACGGATAACGACCATATCAATACCTAATCCAAATTTTTCGCAGGCCACCTGTGCGAGTGTGGTTTCCATTCCCTGACCATGATTTTGGACGCCGACACCAATCTCCAGCCCGCCATCAGGGGTCAAACGAATATGGGCCTGTTCATACCCCGGGTTTGCTGCCAGCCCCGCACGTGCCGCGGCGGACGTCTGAAGGGCAGTCATTTCGATGTAACTCCCGAAACCAACTCCTATCAGCCTGCCGTCTGGCTCGCCCTGTTTTTGTCGGGTCCTTACGGCAGGTAGATCGATTAGCTCTACCGCCCTGCGCAGCGCCGCTGGATAGTCTCCACTGTCAAACTCGCCGCCGGTGATCGTTTTATATGGCATTTCATCAGGAAGAACGAGATTCTGTGCTCTCAATTCACTTGGCTCTCTATTCAGTTTGCGAGCCAGCGCATCGACCGCTAGTTCCATAGCAAAACATATTCCGGGCCGGGCCACACCGCGGTAGGGCACGATGGGCGGTTTGTTGGTCGCTACCGCGCGGGAGCGGACCTTATAGGACGCCAATCTGTATGGGCCATGCAAAGTCCGACCAGCCATTGTCGATTCAAGTATGTTGGAGTGGGGATAGACCGAATATGCGCCCGAATCCACCACCACATCAGCCTCAACGCCTATAAAATTCCCCTCCGCATCAGCATGCAACGTGACTGAATAATGGTGTTCCCGAGCGTTTGCGGCCGCAATGAGATGTTCGCGACGGTCCTGCGACCAGCGAACAGGTTTCCTGATCTGCATCGCAACCCAAGGGATAAAAATTTCTTCCGGTACTAAAACACACTTGTAGCCAAAACCACCACCTACGTCAGGAGCGATGACATGCACCTGGTTCTGGCGGAGCCCCAGACACTCACAAAGTGCATTCTTTAGCACATGCGGGATCTGGGATGCACTGTGAACGACCAGGCGGTCTTCACGCTCGTCCCACTCGGCAAGTACCGCCGCGCCTTCTAGTGGATTGACGGCCTGCCGGTTCATGCGAAGCGACCGAGTGATCGAAACCACAGAGTCACCCATGGCCTTTTCGTTTTCCTCAAATAGTGAATCGAGGATGACGTTATCGTCCCAGTCTTCGTGGATCTTTGTTGAATTTTCTTCCACTGCCGCAAGCATCTCGACAACCGGAGGCAAGGTGTCAAACCCGACGCTGGTTTGAGCTGCGAGATCTTCTGCCTGAGCGCGTGTCTCCGCGAGACACACGGCCACTGCCTCTCCAACAAAACGGAGTTTCCCGGATGCTAGATGTGGATAATCCGCAGCGCGGTGGCCTGGGTATTTTGAAACAACATGGATCGGTTTAACCCCGCTGGCTGCTAGGTCTTCTGCAATGAAAACCCTGTCCTCAGCGCCGAGTGGTTTTTTGACCAACAGCGAATTAGCGTGGGCAACCGGGCTCCGAACGATGGCTGCCTCGAGCATTCCAGGGCGCGTGATGTCAGCAACATAACGCCCTTTTCCATTGAGAAAGCGCTTGTCTTCCTTCCGCAAAACACGCGCGCCGATACCAAATTCTGGAGTTTCGTCGGCCATTAAACTCGCTTTACCGCTTTATCCCTGGCGTTGCTGAATGACCGACAGGATCGCGTTCACGATCCCGACATATCCTGTGCATCGGCACAGATTTCCAGCGAGTTCTAGTCGCACGCGTGCCTCGTCCGCGTCGGGTATTCGTGTAACTATATCCCGTGCTGCAACCAGCATTCCTGGTGTGCAGTAACCACACTGTAGCGCGTGATTCTCGTGAAAAGCCTGACGCAATTGGGCCATGGGCTGGTCGTCGTCAAAGCCTTCTATGGTCGTGATTTCCGCCCCGTCGGCCACCACGGCAAAAGTAATGCAGGAGCGAACCGGCTCGCCGTTCATCAGGACCGTGCACGCACCGCAAACACCGTGTTCGCAACCCAGGTGAGTACCCGTCAGCCGACGATGATCACGAATAAAATCCGCCAGAGAAAGGCGCGGTTCTATGTCTGCGACAACGGCCTCGCCGTTCAAAATGATCGACAATGCACTCATGCGAAAGCCCTCTCGATGGAACGACTGAGGGCAACGGCATGAATCTGCAATTCATAATCATCGAAGCCGGGGTCATGGACCTCGATCATTTCGCGAACATCACCTACAGCGAGCTGACTCGTCCCAGATCCAAGTTTTTCCTCAATCCCAGAAACCCGGAAGGGTGCTGATTTTGTCGCACCGCAAACCGCCCGAGCCTCCGGGCCAACAATGACTGCGCCAATCGCGTCAGCAAACTCCCCTGGTTTACGGTTCACCTTGTAGTATCCGGTCTTGGTATCATCGAGAAGTGCCGGAAGATCAAATCCGACGAGAATTTCATCAAAGCCCAAACCCGTCGCGAATGGGCCAGTCTGAAAGCCGTCCAACGATAGATTTTTGTTTCCATTCTGGGTGGCTACGATCACCTCTCCACCGAGTGCAAGAAGTGCCGATGGCCAATCCGCCGCCGGGTCGGCATGGGCAATAGAGCCACCAATAGTTCCCCGATTACGAACCGACCGATAGGAAATTCCAGATGCCACAAACTGCATATATGCACCGGTCACACCAGGTATCTCGCCATCCTCAATCCGAGCATGCGTAACCCGGGCTCCAATCCGAACCCGGTCGCTGTCGGTTTCTATTTCGGCTAGTCCCTCAACAAGACCAAGGTCAATCAACTGGTCCGGCTGGGCGAGGCGCAGGTTCATCATCGGGCCAAGTGACTGCCCCCCCCCAAGGACGCGGGTTTCTCCTTCTGCCCCGCCCAACAGTTCCAGAGCGTTCTCCAGCGAAGGCGTTCGTTGATGGTCAAATTTGGCAGATTTCATTCTGCGGCTCCTTCATTTTTTTTCAACGCCACACCTATGGCAGCGCGCACGCGACGCGGCGTAAATGGCGTCTCTGTCACCTCGGCGCCTATACCCCTGAGCGCATCATTTATCGCATTTCCTATAGCAGCGGGAGTGGGGATTGTTCCACCTTCTCCCATTCCCTTGATACCATATTCTGTAAACGGGGAAGGACTTTCTAGGTGGTCAATTCGGTAGTGTGGCGCATCGGTTGCGCCGGGCATCATGTAATCCGCAAAAGTGGACGCTCCCGGGTTCCCGAGTTCATCATAAGGGCTTTCTTCCAGCAACGCTGTGCCTATACCCTGGGTTGCTCCACCGTAGGTTTGCCCTTCGACAATCATCGGATTGACCATTGTTCCGCAATCTTCAACAATCACATAGTCGAGAACCTTTACCTTACCAGTGTCAATATCTACGGCGACCCTGCAGGCGTGACTGGCATATGTGAAAGCTCCGGAATCAGGTTCCGGACGATATCCCATGGTCACTTCGACCCCACCCTGATCAACATCGTCTGGAAGTTCGTCTGGATTTAAATACCACACGCGTCCGACTTCTGCGAACGAAACCTCACCCTTTCCGCTAACGATCCTCCCACCAACAATACTTACTTCCGAACGCTCGCACTGCAGGAGGTGGGCACCAATTATTTCCATCCGTTCGGCCAACACCCGGCAGGCTCGAGCCGTAGCACCACCAGCCATCACCATGCTGCGGGATGCGTAGGTGCCGGTAGAATAAGGCGTGAGCCCGGTATCACCGTGAGTTACTGCCACGCGATCCGGATCAATGCCCAGCACTTCATGCGCCATTTGCGCCATGGAGGTTTCCATGCCCTGGCCGTGGCTTTGCACACCGATACGAAGTTCAAGCCCACCGTCCGGCGTCAGCCGAACGGTCGCCTGTTCGTAACCCGGAACCATGGCAACACCCCAGCTGGAAAACACGGACGTCCCGTGCGCTGTCTGTTCAACATAAGAACCCATCCCCACACCAATGAGTCGAGAACTACCCTCAGTTTGGCCTTGGTTTTCACGAATTTTTTCAAGTCCGATCATATCGGCAGCCATTCTGACGCTCTTGGCGTAGTTGCCGCTATCGAAATGTTTCTTGGCGATCGACATGAAAGGCATTTTGTCTTCCGGGATCATGTTTTTGACACGAATTTCGTGCGGTTCCATCCCAATTTCACGGGCTAGGGCGTCAATGGTCATTTCCATCGCGAAACAGACGCCTGGGCGCGCAACACCGCGATACGGCATGAGGCCCGGCTTGTTGGTGACAGTCGTCTGTGTGCGGCATCGATAAGCCTGTATATCGTATGGGCCGGGAAGATTCCCGTGGGCCATCGCCCCCTCAAGGCCGTTTGTGAAAGGGTAAACAGAATAGGCGCCCGCATCGACGGTAACATCGCAATCAAGGCCTAGCAGGCGTCCGTCGGGTGTCGCATGGAGCGTTACGAAGTAGTGATGTTCTCGACAATTCGCGCCGGTAACAAGATGTTCTCGTCGATCTTCAATCCAGCGGACTGGACACTGCAGTTTGCATGTCAGCCAGCCAGCAAGCAATTCTTCCGGTTGTAGAAGCGCCTTGCACCCAAAACCACCACCAACATCAGGCGCTATAACTCGCACCTGGCGTTGCTCCAATTCTAGAAATTCCGCGAGGCCAGTGCGTATTAAATGTGGCACCTGTGTCGATGTCCACATCATCAGCTGATCCGTCCGGTCATCCCACTCGGCAAAGACCGCTTTGCCTTCCATTGGGTTCATCGCCTGGCGAGCCATCCGGTATTCGCGTTTTATTACGACAGTTGCTTCTTCTGCGATCTTGCTAAAATCGTCGTCAGAGAACGTTTCAAATACAATATTGTTTTCCCATTCCTCGTGGATGAGCGTTGCACCCTCGGCCTTGGCCACCAGCATATCGGTCAGTGCCGGCAAGGTTTCGTAATCGACGTCGACCATCTGTGCAATATCTTCGGCTTCCGCGCGAGTATCAGCAACGCAGGCCGCGATGGGTTCTCCGGCATAACGTACCTTGTTGATCGCGAGTGCCGGATAGTCCGAAACCTTATAACCCGGCAGCTTTGAAGGTGCTCGCATAGGCTTGAGATCGGGCATGTCCGCCGCGGTGAAAACCGCGTCCTCGAAGCCGGCGGGCTTGATTATCGCTTTTATCCGGCCATGGGCTACGGAGCTGCGAACGAAGGCTATTTCCTGCTGGCCGGGGCGCCGGAAGTCCGACGTAAATTTTCCTCGACCGGCAAGATGCCGGGCATCCTCCTTTCTAAGGACGCGTGCACCAATTCCCTTGCCGTCAACGGCACCGCCATCGGCCATGTTTTATGCCTCCTCTGGTCGCGTCATGTACATCAGCACCCTGAACGGTAACAGCATTGCGAACGCAACGCACATCTTGGCCCCAAAATCTCCAATCCCCCATGTAACCCAAGGCAATCCGGTACCAGCGAACGCTATTGTAAAGAATAACAGTGTATCGACTGCGGAAGCCGAGCTCGATGAAACCAGCGGAGCCGTCCACCAAACGGAACGGGTCCGGAGACGATTGAATATCTGAACGTCAAGAAGTTGTGCCAGCAGGAAAGCTGTGCCGGACGCAATGGCAATCCGAACCCCTGACAGGGAAATGGACAGCGCCACTGCCATTGCAAAACCAACGTAAACAACCCGGCGAGCCGTTGCCGGACCGAGCGCCCGATTGGTCAGATCAGTAACAAGAAATGCGACGGGATAGGTAAATGCACCCCAGGTCAGCCAGTCATTTATAGGATACTGAACAAGTACGTTTGAAGCGGCCACGATTACTGCCATTGCAACCACGCCGGAGATAACGCCCCGTGACAAGCACATGACTAACGTATCTCCAATACGTTTTCGGGTGGCCTGCCAATCGAATACCTGCCCCCGTTCAACACCACAGGGCTTTTTATTAAAATTGGGTGTCCCAGCATAGCTTCAATAAGACCGTCTCGATCAAGCGAACTGTAACCAAGTTTGAGACCTGTATAGGGGGCTTCCTGCTTACGCATTAAATGCCAGGGCTCCATGCAAAGTGTGTCGGGAATTTGGGTTGTTTCCGTTTGTGGGGAAGACAAACGGACGTATTCAAACGCCTTCGAGAAAACCTCCACCTTTTCCGGTAATGCCAGCGTTGAACACGATTTGAAGCAGCTGGGATTATGATAAATCATCACGGCCATGGACAACCCGTTCTGTTAATATCAGAAACACTGTGAATGCCGTGTCGCATTCGTCCGGTCAAGGGAGAAGAAGGAATAGAATATGGATAACGGTTTTTCCATCCTGCTAGAGCGTTTTTCCGCCGCTGTGGAAGCCGGAAATGGCAGTGCACTTGCCGACCTGTTTGCGCATGATGGGGTTTATTACGATACATTTTATGGAAAATTTGAGGGACGCGAGGCTATCACGCATATGCTTGAAGACCTGTTCTGGGGGGACGCAAGTGCATTTCTATGGGACATGTTGGACCCGGTTTTTGATTCGGATAGACAGATGGGATATGCCCGTTGGGTTTTCAGTTATACCTCAACGATGGAGGACAACGCAGGCAAACGTGTCGCGTTCAACGGAATGAGTCATTTGATTTTGAAAAATGGACTAATACAAAACTACCAGGAGGTTTTTTCGGCCGGGCTTGCCCTTGTTCAGCTGGACATGTCGCCGGCTCGGACAACAAAAATACTCCAGCGCATGGTGCACCGTCACCTGGACGACCCGGAGTGGGCCCGTCACGTCGTTTGAACCTTAACCATAAAATACATCTGTGCACGTTGACGCCGAAGGCTTAAGGAGTTCCAAAGGACCAACCTAGCCAATCATAGGGGTTTGTTGAAAACCCGATGGTTGACGTGGGACCGGGCATTCAGGCGGCCTGCACAACCTGTTCTGCTGCCTGACGCACAATTTCGCACCCAACACCGCGGCGTGGCCCGTTCTCACTTATGTGTCTCCTCCATGCGCGAGCGCCCCGCTGGCCCTGAAACAGTCCGAGCGCGTGACGTGCCATCGCATACAGGGGCACCCCAAGACCCATCTGCCGCTCCATATACGTTATATACTCATCAAGGACCTTGCGACGGTCTTCGGGAGGGGGGCCTCCATAAACCGATTGCTCCAGTTCCGCGAGAAACCAGGGGTTTTCATATACTGCCCGGCCAATCATGACCCCATCAACCCTGGCCAAATGACCATTGGTTTCGGCGACGCTGGTAATCCCCCCATTTATTATGATGTTTAGGTCAGGCCGTTCCTGCTTTAGTTTGTAGACGGTTTTATAAGACAGGGGGGGTATTTCACGGTTTTGCCTGGGACTGAGGCCCTGCAGCCAAGCTTTCCTCGCGTGAATAATAAATGTATCGCAACCGGCAGCCCCGACCACGTCAATAAAACGGTAAAGATCATTCCAGGAATCCTGGTCATCGACACCAATCCGTGTCTTCACTGTCACGGGTATTTGAGTAGCGCCGATCATCGCGGCTACGCAGGCCGCGACAGTTTGGGGCTCCTTCATAAGGCAAGCTCCAAAGCGGGCGTTTTGAACGCGATCACTCGGGCATCCCACATTCAGGTTTACCTCATCATACCCCCGTAATTCTGCGATTGCCGCGCAGCGGGCCAGTTCTGGAGCTTTGCTGCCCCCCAGTTGAAGGGCAAGGGGTTTCTCCCGCGGGTCAAACTCTAGAAACCTAGCCGTGTCGCCATGAAGGATGGCGCCGGTCGTGATCATCTCGGTATATAGCAACACTGACCGGGATATCAGTCGCAAAAAATATCGTTCGTGGCGATCGGTTCTATTCATCATCGGCGCAACTGAAATGCGGCGGTCTGGCTCGATCTCGTCCCAGTATTTTCCTGACATCGCTTAATCACCCAAACACCTGATACCGACCCAACCGTATAAATATGTCACCTGTGTTGAATTTAACAGTACTACTCGCCTTTTCAGACTGGGGCGCCGTGAACCCCAAAGCAAAGGGAGGGTCCTGCTTGCTTCGTCTGCGCCAAACATCAATCACAGGAATATTTCCATTTCACCTGACACCCGATCGCCCCGTCTCCAGAAATTATTTTACCGCCCCATTCCGCCACAACATAAAGATCGTCTTCAACAGGCAAATAACGGTCTCGGAGCTTTTCAAAATGTCCTCTCTCCAGCAGTTGCGACAGGGACCAAACCGCCATCGCCCGCACGAGCGGAGAGGCATCGTTCAAAAGCTTCTGCGATGTTTCGGAAAGACCGGTATCTCCGCTATTCCCGATCGCGATCAGCACATTGCGAACAAATCGGTCGCGGCCAAGGCGTTTTATCGGCGAACCGGAAAACACGTTACGAAAATCATCATCATTGAGCAGTGCAAAATCGCTCAGCAGTGGGCGTGTGAGGTGAATGTGGGAGCGTAGCGCCTGATGTGGTGTGGGTTTTGCAAATTTGTTCCACGGACACACCGCGAGACAGTCATCACAGCCATAGATCCGGTTTCCAATCGCCGCACGAAATTCTGCCTCAATGTGACCTTTATGCTCAATGGTCAGATAAGAGATACAGCGCCGGGCATCAAGACGGTATGGTTGGGGGAACGCGTTGGTCGGACATACATCCAGACAGTTCTGGCAGCTCCCGCAGCGATCTTCGTGAATCTTATCGGGGCGAAGTTCTAGGGTCGTAAAGATCTCTCCAAGAAACAGCCATGAACCAAAATCCTGCGATACCAGGTTTGTGTGTTTACCCTGCCATCCGACACCAGCAAGTTGCGCGAGGGGTTTTTCGAGCACTGGAGCTGTGTCCACAAAATATTTGACTTCACAATCCCATGCGTCCGCTATACAGCACGCGACCTGCCGCAGTTTTGATTTCATCACGTCATGATAATCGCGACCGCGCGCATAAGCCGAAACTGCACCGCGCGTTGGAAACTCAAGTAAAGACAATGGGTCCTCATCAGGGCCGTAGTTGGTCCCCACCACTATTACGCTTTTGGCTTCAGGCCATAGATTTTGTGGTGTCGCGCGTCGATCTTCTGTCGCCTCCATCCACCCCATGTCGCCATGAAAGCCATCGGCCAGAAATTCGGTCAACCGTTTGGCAGCATTGCCATTTTGAGGTTCGGAAAAACCCACTGCATCAAAGCCTTGTGAAATTGCGACCTTTCTGATTGACGAACGTGGATCAGGTAGGCCGTTCACTTTCACAGCGCCTCAATGTCGCCAGAGGCCTGCTGCCTGTCAAAGTTTACCGTGAACTCATGTAAGGATGCGGTTTCGATGGCATGTCGGACTTTCTGCATTATCTCCTGATAGTAATGCAGGTTGTGCAGGGTCAGAAGAATTGGTCCAAGCATTTCTTTTGCCTTGAAGAGATGATGAAGATAGCCGCGGCTGAGGCCGCTCACTGTCGGGTAGTTGCTGTCAGGATCGAGTGGACGAGGGTCTTCGGCGTGACGCGCGTTTCTTATATTTACGGTGCCGCGACGGGTAAATGCCTGCCCCGTGCGACCCGACCGCGTAGGCAAGACACAGTCAAACATATCGATCCCGCGTTGCACGGCGCCGACGATGTCCCGGGGGGTGCCAACTCCCATGAGATAGCGCGGGCGAGTTTGGGGAAGCGCCGGCACCGTGACATCAAGCATGGAAAACATTACTTCCTGGCTTTCTCCAACCGCCAGTCCACCAACCGCATAACCATCAAACCCCATCGACGTAAGTGCTGTAACCGATTCCACCCTCAGATCGGGAAATATACTACCCTGGACAATTCCAAAAACGCCGTAACCCGACCGTTGTTCAAAGGCATCGCGGCTGCGGTCTGCCCACCGCATCGATAGCCGCATGGACTCAGCTGCCTGTTTTTTTTCGACCCCGTGGCCGGTGCACTCATCCAGCACCATTGTAATTGTTGAATCAAGCTGCTTCTGTATGTTCACAGCGCGCTCAGGCGTGAGTTGGTATTTCGCGCCGTCAATATGGGACCGGAAACATACGCCATCATCATCCAGTTTACGAAGATCGGCTAACGACATCACCTGGAAGCCGCCTGAATCTGTCAGAATCGGGCCTGGCCAGTCCATGAAGCGATGAAGGCCGCCCAGACGCTTGATCGTCTTCTCTCCTGGACGCAGCATCAGATGATATGTATTTGCGAGGACAACCTGGGCGCCGGTGCCGGCAACAGCGTCGGAGGTCATTCCTTTGATGGTCGCGGCGGTCCCAACAGGCATAAACGCGGGTGTATCCACGATCCCGTGAGCGGTTTCAAGTCGCCCACGTCTCGCGTTTCCATCGGTTTGAAGTACCTTCAAGCCAAAACCGGTCATGGTCCATCCAAACGATGCAGAAAACTGGAATCACCATACGAATAGAAACGGTACCCCTCATCAATCGCATGTGCGTAAGCAGCTTTCATACGCTCCAGGCCAGAGAATGCCGCTACCAGCATGAACAGGGTGGAACGTGGAAGGTGAAAGTTGGTCAGTAGCGCATCAACCACCCGGAACCTGTATCCGGGGGTTATAAAGATGTCCGTATCGCCGCAATAGGGTTTTAGTCTTCCCCCGGGCTCGGCGGCCGCTTCAAGCAGGCGCAATACGGTGGTCCCAGCGGCGACAACCCTGTTACCGGTCTGTCGGGTCGCGTTGATACAATCTGCAACGTGTGGCGAAATCTCACCCCATTCGCTGTGCATGCGGTGATGGGCAATCCGGTCCGCCTTCACAGGCAAAAACGTACCAGCCCCTACATGGAGGGTCACCATCTCGATTTTTACACCAGCGCCACGGATATCATCCAGCAAAGCTTCGCTGAAATGGAGCCCAGCGGTAGGTGCAGCGACCGCGCCCTCACGGCTTGCATAAACCGTCTGATAGTCTTCCTTGTCGGCTTCGATAGCGCCGTCGGAACGCGGAATGTATGGTGGTATTGGAATTTCCCCATGTTCGGCAAGAGCCATTCGAAAGTCACGGGAACCCTGGAACGACAAAAGTACCTCGCCCCCTTCCCCTTTTTCGCATACACGCGCCTCGAAATCAGCCGCAAAACAGATTACATCACCCCGCGACAGTTTGCGGGCTGGGCGCGCAAATGCACGCCAAAGACCACCAATGACCGATTTGTGAAGTGTTACCTCGATCTTTATGCCACGCCGCGTGCCGCGAAGTCGTGCTGGTATGACCCTGGTGTTATTGAGGACAAGCGTGTCGCCAGAATCTAACATCCTCGGCAGGTCTGAAACATTCAGATCGTTTAGTTGATGCTCAACCTCAAGCATTCGTGCTGACCCTCGAGGCCGCGCTGGTTCTTTCGCTATATTTTTGATCGGCAGATCAAAATCAAAGTCATCGGTTCGCAGATCTGCATTCAGTGTATCCGTGACCTTAATCGCCTCTATCACTGAGCCTCCCATTGTTCCAGAACAGCCATTTTGACCTGCTCAAAACAGTCATCACGTTCGAGGTTTTGACTTAACATGGCGGACTCGTCACGCGGGCGATTTAACCCCCACTCATAGACATGTTCCCGCAAACTATCGTCTGTCAGTATAAATTTCAGAACATTGTTCTGAACCTCAATTGGAGGATCATCCTCGTTGGTTACAATATAAATTACTGAACGCAGATAGGTGACGGTATCCAGTATCAGTTGCGCCTCTTCCTTGCTCCAGAGCCGGGATGGTTCGAAATCGCTTTCTTTAAGCAGTTTGATCTGTTCCCGCGTAATGGTTCCGGATTGTCCGATCCGGGGCATGCTGCCCTGTTCGCTTTGTGAACCACTGGTTTGCGCCTCACTGGCTTCCAATTGCTTTTTCCGCTTTACCAATCGTAGGCGTCGCATGAACAAATATACCGTGAGACCAATAACGAGGGCGAATATTAAGCTTTCCATTATCTAGAGAACCATTCCATCAAGTTGGTGCCGTTACAGGGCTTCTTGATACGCTTTGATCACTATCGGCGAAACCCCCTTTAATGGGATTAGGCACCTTCCGATTCCAAGGCCGTATTAGTGGCACAAACCTTTTTGTACAGTGCTTGGATAATCTCATTTTTAGGCCGTATGGGCAGACGCGAGGGCAAAAGAATCCGCAAGCAACTCATACGATCTAAGTCGTGCTGAAAATTTGTCACAAATTGTAACAATCACAAACTCGTTAACATTATATTCATCGCCTAGAACGCCTATTCGGGCGGCACACTGTTCCGGATTTCCAGCTATCGTGCGTGACCGGTTTTGTTGGACGATCGCCCATTCCTGCTGGGTATAGGGATAGTTCTTGGCTTCTTCTACTGTTGGAACAGGGCCGGTTTGACCCGTGCGGAGGCGTAATGTCCAGAGATCACGGCTCCAACGGAGTTCGAGTGCTTCCTCCTCGGTATCTGCACAGACCACGAAAATACCTACTGATCCTCGGGGCACGGAGACCTGTCGGGAGGGTTCAAAGTGGCGCCGATAGGCCTCCATAACCAGTGGTCCACCCTGCGCATTAATAAAATGGGCAAAGGAAAATGCCATTCCGAAATAGGCGGCATAGGCAGCCGATTGGTCACTCGATCCAAGCAACCAGATTTCAGGACTAGTCTCACCGGCGGGCATCGCAGTTACCTGCTTGAACGGGTGGTCATCCGGCATGTCACCGTTAATCCATGCCTGAACATCACGTATTTGGGCGGGGAAATGTTCTATACCGAGCGCCCCGGGTCCATGTGCAAGCGCGCTCGCAGTCAATCCATCCGATCCTGGTGCACGGCCAATTCCGAGATCAATTCTGCCAGGATACAGGGTTTCCAACATTCGAAAATTTTCTGCCACCTTCAGAGCCGAATAATGGCTAAGCATTATGCCACCAGATCCAACCCGAAGATTGTGCGTTCGGGCAGCTATCTGTCCGATTAGAATTTCGGGCGCTGAACCGGCAAGGCCTCCAGTTGAATGGTGTTCCGCGAGCCAGTATCGATGATATCCCAGACGGTCGCAGAACTCGGCAAGCTCCTGCGTTTCCTGCAGTGCGTCTGATGGAGTGCATCCGGCACGGATGGGAGACTGGTCAAGGACACTAAGCAACATCACGGAAAGAGACATACCAAAAACGCCATCTCTTCGCGAGTAGTGTCAAGTTGGGGATTCTCCCCAATCCAGACTAGACTGTAATCATGCAGCAACCATTGGACACCGGGGAGAAAGAAGGAACCGGCTGGACGGACATGTTTCGTGGTATTCGCGGAATTTACACCGTAGTACTAAACGTCGGGATCGGCGTTCACGCCATCGATATTTTTGTCATTACCACCGTAATGCCCGCTGTCGTCGCAGAAATCGGTGGGATAGAATTTTACGCCTGGACGACGATGCTCTACATGGTGGGCACAGTAATGGGTGCCGCCGGCGGGCGATACGCAAGATCAGTTCTCGGACGGCGAAAAAGCTACGTGACCAGTGGACTGATCTTTCTGACTGGTGCTATTGGATGCGCATTGTCACCAAACATGGGAGTGCTGCTTCTTTTCCGTATGGTTGAAGGCGTGGGCGGTGGTCTTCTCATGTCACAATCCTACACACTCGTAAACGACCTCTACGCTGGAAAACTGCGCACACGTGTACTGGCGACCATTACGACGACCTGGAGCGTTGCGGCCGTCGTTGGGCCCGTCATTGGCGGTATTTGGGGAAGTATTGGCATGTGGCGCGGCGCATTTCTGACCACCAGCGTGTTAACCATCCTTTTCATAATTGCCGCCTGGCGCGTGGTACCGGACGGCGACGACGGCGAACGTCAGCGTTTACCCGTCCGTCGACTTTTGCTGCTCGGCGCCTCTGTTGTACTGGTCGGCGCGTCAGGTCAGTTTGATGCTCTTCCATGGCGGGTTGGTTTGATCGCAGGGGGCATTCTATGCCTATGGCAAACTCTTCGAATGGACCGTGGCGCAGACAACCTTTTTCCGCGTCGGGCTTTGTCACTATTCGCGCCTATTGGGACAGCTTACTGGGTGTTTCTGCTAATGTCGGCTTCCTATACCCCGCTAACGATTTTCATGCCGTTGGCGCTTCAAAAAATACACGGACTTGATCCGCTATGGATCGGGTATCTGTTAACCGTGTTTTCGGTGGCCTGGACATTGGGTTCCATTGGCACGGCTGGCTGGAGCGCCCGGTGGGCGCGCGTTGCCTGTGCAACCGGATTGTTTTTTACCGCAACTGCAATTCTGGGTATAGCTCTTACGCTCAACTCGAGCCCCATCTGGATGGTTACGGCGTTGATGACACTTGCCGGGGTCGGCGTCGGTATGACTAACGTTCATTCGATCTCTTGGGCCCTAACCGCCGCAGGCGAGGAAGAATCACAGATAACCGCGAGTTCTGCCCCGGCCATGCGTTCGATTGGAATAGCATACGGAGCAGCTTTGGCCGGACTTGTTGCCAACGCCGCGGGCCTTGACGAGGGTACCGGCATAGCAAATGTCAGCAATGCGCTCGTCTGGGTCTTCGGCATCGGATCCGTTGTTCCTTTAGCGGGAAGCCTATGCGTACTGCGGATGTATTCACTCAAACCGGGTGTCAAGGTATGAGGGCCGCCCGTCAGCAGGTCACGTTGACCCTTGAGGATGGACGTAACTTGCCTCTGAAAATACGTCGCAGCCATCGAGCTCGCCGTATCTTGTTGCACATTGGCATCTATGACGGCCTGTTGGAAATAGTCCTGCCACCCGGCGCACCAGTACAGGATGGCGTCCGGTTTGCGCGGACACAGGCCCGATGGGTTTCTGACCAATTGTCCCTGATAGGAAATGCGATACCTTTCGTGGACGGCGCGTGTTTTCCCTTGCTTGACCGAACGGTAAGGATACGCGGCGTTGAGGATCGCAACGCCCTTCCTGTTTTGGAGGGCGACGATTTATGGGTAAGCGGAAACAAAGAAGCCCTGAATGGACGCGTTCGCCGGTGGCTAATAGCTCGCGCGCTAACCGAAATAAAACCCCGGGCACACACGATGGCGACCAAAATCCACCGCACACCGGCACAAATTAGGATGCGCGATACCAAGTCACGGTGGGGGAGTTGCTCCCGGAATGGAAATCTGAATTTCTCCTGGCGGCTGGTATTGGCACCAGAAGCTGTTCTTGATTATGTGGTTGCCCACGAGGTTGCGCATCTTCGGGAACTCAATCACAGCGAGGCATTCTGGGCGGTCGTCCAAGATTTATGCAGTGAAAGCGCTCAATCACGAAAATGGCTTCGGGTTAACGGTGCCACATTGCACCGTTACGGTCGTTCAATCACACCTCTAGAATCCCTATAAACCCGACAGTTGCAAACACTTCACCCCAGCCGGAAAAACTGAACCAATGCCTAAAGATCCATATTTTTCAATATGTTCTGAAACACCGGCTGATCTGGATTGAAAATTTCACGCCCTACCTCAAAATGGTTCAATCCCTCCATAACAAAGGTATCTGTCTTGTGCCCGGCGGCACCCCAGGCTGCAGCAAATTCTCGGCTCTGACGCTGGAACTCGTCAAGCTCCCCCGTTCCCCATGCCACCGTCATTGGGGCTCCATAAGCCGGAATGTGCCTGATAGAACTGTTTCGGTCAGCTGCCAGCTCGGTCAGGTCAAGATATGTGTTGCGATGGCTAAGCCTCACAGGTTCCAGGTCATACATTCCGCTGCAGGCGGCAGCACTTTTGATCACGTTTTCCGGTAGCCCGTAATCGGATACCCAATCAGTCACCTGCATCATGCCACATATGTGACCACCCGACGAATGTCCAATGCAGTGGATTCGATCCCGGTCCCACCCATATCTGTCAGCATTCTTCCATGTCCATGATATTGCTGCCCGGTTCTGCCGAATAATCTCATCAAGCGACACAACTGGCGCCAGCGCAAAATCAAGCACCAGTACGTTGACCCCTGCAGCCACCAGTCCTGGTGCAACATATGAACACTGGTCCTTATTGGACCGCGTCCACGCACCACCATGATGATATAGGGCAACAGGCGCACCTTTCGTGGGAACAGGGAAAATATCAAGTCGCTCAAGCACCGTCGGGCCATAGGAAACGTCCGGAATTAGTTCGAGATCTTCCCGGATTTTAACACTGTCCTCTGCATTCTGTTCCATCAGATCGTTTACATTAGGAACCAGGGACGACTGATCGTAATTCCTGTTCAGTTCTTCCTGGGTAAAACTTCCCCATACGATTTCGTTCATGACGTTCTCCCACTTTCTGTCACCATAATAACATTCTACCAGATTTGCGGAATTTACCCCCTGGGCGCAACCGGCGACACAGCCGATCGAGCCTGTTTTTCAAACCACGCGTTCAAAAATACGCCAACGAATACAATTGTCCCTCCCAGCCAGATCCATATTTCAGGCAGTTCGGAAAAAAACAGCCACCCGGCTAGGCCGGCAAAAACCAGCTTTGTAAAATCTGCTGGCAGTACAACGGTAGCATCCGCCTCGCGAAATGCCTGCGCAAGACAGATCTGGGTTGTGGTACCGAAAAACGCAACAAGGGCTATAATAAACAGTTCGTGTTGCGTGGGCCACTGCCAGTAGAACGCTGCCGCCACCAGGGAAAATGGTAGCTGCAAAAGCGACGCATAAAGGGCTATGGTTATAGGTGAATCATGACGCGAAAGGACCTTGATCACCACCAGTGCCGCTGCCCAGGTCGACGCTGACAGGAGAAGGAGGAGTGAGCCAGGGCTGATCTCGACAGCCCACGGCCGGAGAATTATCAGAGCGCCAACAAGCCCGATAATCAGCGCAGCACTGCGGGCAATGCTCACTTTTTCACCCAGTATCAAAACAGCCCCGACCGTTGCCAGCAGGGGTGCAGTAAAGGTAAGAGCGACGACCTTGGCAAGTGGTTCCATGGTCAGTGCAAGGAAATAGGCGAGCATTGCTATCACGTTGAAAAACGCCCTCAGTCCGTGCAATGGCAGCTGGGTGGTGTGAAAGAGCCTGTAACCAGGCCGCATGAAAATCGGTGCCAGAAGACAGATACCAATCAGGTGGCGAAAAAAACCAATCACGAATGGATGAATGTCGTCTGCAATCTGGCGAATTGAAACGTTCATGGCCACCACCCCGAGCCCGGCGATCATCATAAAGATAACGCCCCTCATTGGAGGTGGTACCGCAGAGTACGCAGCGGCAACGGGGTTAGGAGATGTCCGCATTCAAATTTATTCCTTACCGGGTATCACCCAATGACCATCGACCCGAGTCTTTCTGGTATCGAAGATATTCGTAGTGACGGATATAGCCAGCCACCAGCCAAAATGACGCGCCTTGCGAGTGTGTTAAGTGATCAATTCATGCTCTTCGGAACCAGGGACAGTAGGTTAATTTTTGTCAGTTCTTGAATTTCGTTCCGGGTTTCAATGAAACATCACTGGCTCGCCCGAAGGCAAATTTCCGACAATTCAAAAGCCGCAGGTTTTAACCCTGCAAAAACTACTTTCAGGCGTCAATAATCGAGCCGCGCTCAATGACGTAGGAACGATCCAGAATATCCCTGATGTGCTTGTCGTTGGATTCCGCCACCAGCACTGATTCACCTTCTTCTTTGAGGCTTTTTATGATTTCCACCATTCGGTGAGCGAAGACGGGTGCAATCCCCTCCGAGGGTTCATCCAGCATCAAAAACTTGGTCCCGGCCATAAGGGCCCGGGCAAATGCAACGAATTTCTGCTGCCCGCCTGATAGTTCGGTGGACCCACGATGGCGAAACTCCTCCACCTCGGGCATCAACCTGTAAATCCATTCCAACCGATCGGCTGCGTTGACCTGTTTGGTTGTCCATGTAGGTAACAGGATGTTCTCTTCAGCCGTTAGCTGCGGCACAAGGCGCCGGTCTTCAGGCATGAAGCCGATACCAATATGTGCCCTCCGGTGCGCCGGCGCATCCCGGAGGTTTATACCGTCAAACTCGATCGCACCCGCCTGCGCCGGCAGTGCACCCATTATGGCGCGCATAAACGTCGTCTTTCCGGCCCCATTACGGCCTATCAGGCCACACATCGTGCCCGCAGGCACGTCGAGGGAGACACCACGAAGGATCGGCGTTGCACCGATGTTTACGTCGATACCATCTACTTTAAGCACTGGTGTTTCCTCCGACATGGCCGGGATGATATTCCTGACCGATGACGAATTCCCTCACCCGCTCATTGACCATGGCTTCAGCCGTTGGTGCGTCACAAATGATTTCACCTTGATAAAAAGCCCAGACCCGTTCGACGTACCGCTCAACAATCTCCATATCGTGCTCGATAAACATAACTGTGGCATCTTCCTCACGAAGCGCCTTCATGATGATGTCCATCAGACCAAATTTTTCTTCTGCACTGATCCCGCTAGTTGGTTCATCCAGCATAACAAGCTTTGGGTGTCGGACCGTCGCCATGGCGATATCCAGCAGCTTCCTTATCCCCTGAGGTAACGCGGAAGCCGCAGTATCACGGTAATCGGATATCTGGTAGCGCTTGAGATGCGCGTCAACCCTGATTTCCCGATCTTCGGTGTGCAACGGCGTAAACAATCCCCAGCCCGACCTCTCGGCAATTCCATATGCTACCAGCATATTGTCAAATACGGATTCCGACAGGAAAACCTGTGGTACCTGAAAGGATCTGCATAGCCCAAGTTTGGTAACGGCCCTTGGTTTAAGGCCAATAACACCTTGTCCATCGAACTTGATCGTACCGCTCGAGGGGGGTAAATAGCCGGTCACCATGTTGACAAATGTTGTTTTACCCGCTCCGTTCGCACCGATTATCCCAATTGTCTCGCCTTTATCTACAGTCACATTGATATCGTGGGCCGCGACGACACCTCCAAAATTCTTTTCCAGGTCATGGACCTCGAGCACACGTGTCATCTCTCTACTCCGCCACCCGGGGTTTTCCGGGCACGTGACGCTTTGACCACTGCCCGCCGATGCCGCCATTCACTACGAATAGACCAAAGACCATCAGGCAGGAACATTATGATCAACAGCAGCGACCCGCCTAGGATTAACTGCCAGATCGCAGGAGCTAACTCGAACGCGTAGGTTCGCAAAAGTTCATAGACGGTAGCTCCGATAAAGGTAGCGCCGACGTTGCCCGTACCCGAAAGAATGGTAATGAACACGAAATCGCCTGAAACGGGCCAGTAGACCATGGAATCAGGGTCCACATGCCCAACCGCTACCGCCATAATAACGCCGCCTGCACCTGCCAATATTCCCGAAATCACATATTTGGCGTGAATGGCTTTTTCCGCCGAATAACCGAGATACTCTACCCGTATCTCGTTTTCCCGCACCGCCATCGTCATCATCCCAAGGGTTGATTTCAAATACCAGTGGGCAGCGACTGCAGAGATGTACGCAAAGGCAATGGCAAAGATAAACAAGCACATGCGGTAACTTTCATCCTCGGGTTTAATCCCTAAAAAAGTTACCTGTTCAATCCCGATCCCGTCGGTTGATCCCAAAGCTTCAACCTTAGCGAGAACACCATAAAGGATCATGGAGAACGCCATATTTAAAAGCGCGAAGAATATTGCCCTGTACTGCCTGAGAAGAAAGCCGAGAAAGAACGCTAGAAGTCCCGCCGTCGCGATCCCGCAGATCATTAACAAAAACAGGTCTCTCACACCTAAAATTTGCAGCATAGCGACGGTGTATGCACCAAACCCAAAGAATAATGCGTGCCCGAATGAAATAAGTCCGGTCCGCCAGAGAACAAGCAAGCCGATGGCAACCAATCCGCGGGACAGAGACTGAAGACCAATCGTCCTCATCCATTCTTCCAGCAGAAAGTTAAGAATAAACAGGCCTACGAGGCCAATCGTCAGTCCCCAGAAGGTCTTGTCGAACAAACGGGTCATATCTTCCTCGCCTTAATGGGGGCAAACAAACCCTCCGGACGAAAAATTAGAACCAAGGCCATAATCGCATAGATCACGAAGAGCTCGACCTCGGGAAGCATATGGACGGCCGCCGCCCTGGAGATACCGACTACGATTGAACCTATCAGTGCTCCCGGAATAGAACCCATTCCCCCGATTACGACTACGGCAAACGCCAAAACGATCACTTCGACACCGATACCGGGCTGCACCGATATAATCGGGGCATGATATGCTCCGCCAAGAGCCCCAAGAAATGTCCCAATCATAAATGTGATCAGAAATACCTTGGTTACATTTATGCCCATCGCCATGCTGAGCTCGCGGTCAAAGATCACAGCAAGCAGGACTTTACCAAACTGGGTGCGGTTAAGCCCGTACCACAGGACGAAAGCGATGACGAAAGACAGCGCGATCATTGTCAGAGCGTAATTATCAAACAGCAGCCCAGCTATTTCGCTTCCACCTAACAAAGTTAAAGGCTGGAAAGCAAAATAGGGGTCGGTTCCCCATATCAGCAGGATTACATCCTCAAGAACCAAGAACGCCGCAAAGGTCGCCAGCACAATGATATGCTCGTCGCGATCATAGAGAAATTGCAAAAGCCCCCTTTCAATAACAATTCCTAGGATAACCCCGAGAACGATCGCACTAAACAAAATCAGTAAAAAACTTCCTGAATCCGGCAATCCGCCTTTGGCCCAGAGGCCAATGAGGTAAGCTGTCAGGTAGGCGCCAAAGGCGTAGAACGACCCGTGAGTGACGTTCAGCACCTTCTGTACGCCGAAGATAACCGTCAGGCCCACTGCCACCAGAAAAAGGTAAGACGAGTAAACCAGACCATCGACAAGGATGACGAGAAGAAGTTCGAAATCCAACGTAAGACCCCTGTAAAGATTAGCAACACCCCTGTCGGGCGTTTATTCGTGCGAGGGAGAAATCAAACCGGGGGACGGCAGCACCGTCCCCCGGATAGAATTTAGAGTATGGCTAACACTTAGCCCCTTTCATGCCACCCTTGATCCAATCGACGCTCTTCACGCCAACTGGCGGCATGACACATTTGTATGAAAACTTAACTACGTCCTTAACAGTCATTTCATTACGTTTGTCATCCCAGACGGTCACGCCCCAGTAATCGTTCGTAAGCCCCTGGTGCCCTTTGCCGAGCCCCATACGCACGGTCCCAACGAATGTCGGGAAATTTGCATTTTCCAACGCAGCGATCACTTGATCGGTAGTCGGGAACTTGCCTGCTGCCTTAGCCGCCTTGTCGTAGGCGTATTTGGCCGCCAGAAAGCCCTGAGCATATTGGTAGGCCGGCTGTGAGGGTGGTGATCCATAGGCCTTGCGGTATTCCTTCTGGAACCACTGGTTCATCGGTGAGGGATTATTAACGACATACAAACCATATGGTCCGCGTTCACCAGCAATAAGCCCAACAGGAAACTTCTTCCCAAGTCGGTAGGCCACTGTTCCACCAACTGTCAGAACAAACATCTTGCGTTTGAAAAGTCCACGAGCAGACGACTGGCCAATGAAGGATTCCAAATCTCCGCCCCAGAAGCTGGAATGCACCAAGCCCTCCTTCGCCCGGGATAACGCCGAAATTTCACTGCCGTACTGGCCAGCAAAAATCTTGGGCATTTGATTTTTTTTAGACGGCTTAGCACTCGGCACCAGATGGTGCATCGCAAGACTGAAATCCCGCCATGAATCCTGACCCCAAGCGTAGTTCTGATTGATCCCTGTAAAACCATTCTTCACATGCGAGCTCAACTTCCTGGCCACATAGTGCGCCGCGGAGACATTGTTTGCCGTACCATGGTTCATGGTGCGGAAAACATATTTTGGGTTCGGATTGATATCTTCAAAAATTCGTGGCGTACCACAAACGGCCAGAATGGTTAATACTTTCAGTTCCTCAGCTACCTTTGTAGTAGCCGCACACGTCCCGGATGATATCATACCGATGATTGCGTCCACTTTATCCTTCTGCACTTTGTTGCGCAGTTCCGTGACCTGCTTGGTGCCACCACCTGCCTCATCATAGATGAGTGCCTGAACCTGGCTTCCAGCGAAACCTTTTGAATTATAGGGTGCTGGCAGTTCGCCATTATTGATGCCACGAACGATGAGCTGAACACCTTTTTTGCCAGGAATTCCAAATGCTGGAGCACCGGCACCGGTCAGAAAGGTGGGGACGCCAACTTTTATTGTCTTGGCGCCAACAGCGCCGCTGCCGAGGGCCGCCGCGCCCACCATAGCCGCACCGAAAAGACGTAGTTTTGCCTTTGCTGTCATAATAATCTCCCTATAGAGAAAGTATAAATTTATTTTGTTGTTCTAGCCTCTAGCCTTTTGTCGGCAGGACTTTATAGAAATTAACGAAAAGGTCCACCCCGCTTGAGAAAAATATTCTATAAATTAACGTAATAAAATCAAGGAGTTGACCAGTTTCTCAGTATTTCTAGAGTGCTCGAGATCGGCTACAGCGGCCAGGAGGGTATCGATAGTTCGATCGGAGCACCCGCCATATGTTGCGCAAAGATGAAATTTTTCAGCAACCTCTTCAAATTCCATCGGTAGTGCCCTGCTGCCACGTGCGTGATCCGCTCGGTCCGCAATGCGGCGCCCGTCAACAAGCGTTATTTCGATCATCGTTGTAACGTTTGTGTAATTCACTTCGCCTCTGATATACGGCGTATATGCCACCTTTGCCATCAACTCCCAAACCTCACGCCGGGCCAGGGTCTGATCGGTAAACGTTGCAAGCCCCGCAGCGCGGTCGAGTAACAACACCGCAAGAATAAATTCCATAGAGAATCTAGCTTGCATGCCTGTCTCGGGATTGTGATGCTGCAGCGTTTTCCAGACACGTTCGTTGGTGTGCACGGTAATCTGTTCAACGTCTTTGGCCAAAACGTTATGTTTTCTAACAAGTTCCAGAAAACAGCCAGCAGCCGGGTGCGTCAAAGCGCCATTGGGATGAGGTTTGATCCATATACCCGGATTCTCGAATACCCAGGGACAACCTAACCGCCCTAAAATTTCTTCCTTGTCGCTTCCCCCTGCCGCAGCATAGAAAAACCCGGTGGGGCCTTCCAGTGCATCGTTCGCACCCATCACCCCTCTGCCTGCAAGATCGGCGGCGAGAACACCATTTTCGGCCGCCCAGCCAGAATGGAAAATTTCGGCAACGGTCCCAAAATTGCGACGGACACCGCTTGCCTGGCTAGCGGAAAGTGACACCGCGGCAATCATTTCTTCCGTATTCAACCCGCGAAGTTGCGCGGCAGCACAGGCCGCTCCAAAACCGTTAAGCGTTCCGGTAGGATGAAATCCATCCTCATAGTGCCGTGCCGCGATGGCGTGGTTTAACCGCGACGAAATTTCCACACCGGTAACGTATGCGGAAATAATTTCTGCCCCCGAGGCGCCAGTCTCTTCTCCCACCGCCAGCACTGCTGGCAATACTGACCCGCTTGCATGGATGCCACCGGTCCGGTCAACCCGAATTTGCGGTGTAGTGTCATCAAAATTGTATGCGTGCGCAGAGACAGCGTTGGCAAAAGCTGCGAAACGCGGTGGCGCTCGGAGACGAGAACCAATGATTACTGAACCCCAGCTCCCAAGTCCCTGGTCAACGAGATGTCGACAGCTGACATCGGCCGCTTCTGATACAGATCCAGCAATCGTCACCCCCAAGGTGTCGAGGATGTGCACCTTTGCACGCTCGACGACGGTGACAGGCAGGTTTTCATACGACGTTCCCGCTGAAAATTCAGCAACCGAAAGCGTTATCGACCCCACACAAGAACGCATTTACTTGGTACCTTGACCTGCCCGAACATTCGTCGCGCCCGGATAATCCCTATCGAGATGCCGCGTGCATAAGATCTGAAGCTGGCCCGGCAAAACCCCAGCCATCACCATTAAAATCCGCCGGTCGAACCCAATCGTCTGGCATCCCCACTTTATAGCTGTCGTCCACCTGCTGAACTTCGGCTGTATACTCAATCACATAGTTATTCGGATCAATGAAATATGCAAAAATGTTATCGCCTGGTCCATGGCGACCCACCCCCCACTCGACCGGAAATCCCGAGCGTTTCATGCGCCCGGAACCATGCATTAACGCATCGTGGCTGGGCATCTCGAAGGCACAGTGATTGAGGGTGGGCGTATTGATCATCGTATAGGCGATTGCGTGGTGATCACGGCTGCAGCGTATGAAATCCATGTATCCCGTGCGGTCGGACAGTTTAAATCCCAACAGATCAACGAGTTGCGCACTCTGCGCTTCGCGGTTGGGAGAATTAAGAACCACGTGGCTAAGTTTAATGGGACAGTCCCTTGCATTTGGTTTCGGCTCATGCCGTTTAAGGTCGGCTGAAATGCAGTAATCACGGGCATGAAGATCATGAAATACGAATCCGTAACCGCCTGCGGGACCTTTCAGCGCTTTGGGCGCTTCGAGGGAAGCACCAAGACTTTTCGCTTTCTCGTAAAGGCCGTCAACCTGGGATTTATCCTGAGCAGCGAGATTTACCGCAAGCAGCTTCTTCTCCCCAACCTCATGGAGTACCAGAGCGTGATGTTCATACCCGGTACCACGCAAATAAACAGCTGCTCCGTGTTTTTCAGCAACCTCCAATCCCCAGCATTCCTCGTAGAACCGGGTTGCCGTTGTAAGGTCGGGCACGGCAATTTCCACACTGCGCAGGCCTGTCACAATCGGATCACTCATGCACTACCCCCTAAAATTTAAATGTCTTTCCAAGTGTCTTTTTAATTGTATGATTTTGCGCGACAAGGGGAAAGATAAACTCTGCGATCGCAATGGGAGGCTTCCATGAAGATATGTCGATACAATGACGACCGACTTGGTGTTGTGATCGACGGTACGGTCCGGGACGTTACTCGGGCGCAGGAAGAAATACGCGCCGCCCACCCTTATGTTTCAAAATCCGATGCGGTTATTGCTGTTCTGTCGGAATGGCGGAGTCGCCTCAATGAAATGGCGAACAGCGCGGACCCGGTTGCAATAGAAGAGGTCAAACTGCTTCCGCCAATAGCGCGTCCGGGCAAGCTTATGGCTGCTCCCGTAAACTACAAGGCCCATATTGACGAAGCTCAAATAGATCCCGGGATCCGCCATATAGAGCGGACGACCAAGATCAAGGAGGCTGGTATCTTTCTTAAATCCAATACCGCTCTGATTGGTCCTTCCGATGCGATACCGGTCCGTTTTCCTGACCGGCGCAATGATCACGAATTTGAATTCGTCATTGTCATCGGTCAGGAATGCAGCAGGGTCTCGCAGGCTGATGCGTTGGATGTAATTGCGGGCTATACGCTTGGGCTGGACATGACGGTCCGTGGACCGGAAGACCGAAGTGCGCGAAAATCATGTGATGGATATGCTGTTCTTGGCCCCTGGCTGGTAACAGCTGACGAAATTCCCGATCCGGACAATGTAGCATTCCGTGGCTCAGTCAATGGTGAGATCAAGCAGGATGCCAATACATCTGATCAGGTACTCAATATGCGGGAACTGATCGAGTACGCCTCAGAATATTATTCGCTGTATCCCGGCGACGTTCTTTATACCGGGTCGCCCGAAGGCGTCAGTGAAGTCAAGGTTGGGGACGAACTGAATTTCTCGTGTGACCAGGTTGGTGAGTTCAACATAGGGGTTGTAGGTTAGCCTTATAATTTGGGATCCGGGCTACCGTGACCCAACAACACATTGCCATAAACGCCTGTCTGGACATCCCATACAAGACCGATATGTTGGGCAATCGCGTGAACATCACGCCAGGCTCGCTGCATGGGATGTGTGTTTTCCAGCCCTCGACCGCCTGTCAAAGGCAGCAGCAGATCCACGGTATCACAACAGTTTTGGGCAATGTGTCCCAAACTTAACCGATAACGCGCGCGATCAATCATAGAAATATCCTCTCCTCCACGGCCCTTGGATACAATCTCGCCACGGATCCGCGCGATTAGCGCTTCCGCAGCATCGAGCAAGGCTGTGGCCTTGCCTATTCGCTGATGAACAGTGCCTAACCGTGAAAGGTCAGCTCCGGTGACGGACTGTCGATCGGTCAACTCAAAAATAGTAGACTCCAAAGCACCGCGTGCTGCTCCGAGCGCTGGGCCTAGTATGTTGAATGGAAACACCGCGAAAAGGGGCAATCGGTATAGGTAGCTGTTATTGGCCCTTGAGCCGGGGGTCTCCTCGCCGCGCAGCTGAAGGACCCGCATGAGCCGGTGTCGCGGCACGTTAACATTATCAACCAGAATGTCGTTACTTCCAGTGGCAGCAAGACCGGCACTGTTCCATGCGTCTTCCACTTTGCAGGAGGCCAAATTGACTAGGACAAAGACGGGGTCAGGTGACTGATCTTCGTCAACCGGGGGCATCATCACTAGCAGGATCGCCCATCCACAATAATCTACACCACTTGAAAACCGCCACCGGCCGGTGAGGTTCAGCCCACCCCGGGTCCTTAGAAGTTTTGCATTTACCGGCAGGAAAGAAGTCGCAATTGCGATATCAGAATTGTCACCCCAAATTTCCGCCTGCGCCTCGTCTGGAAACATTCCGGCAATCCACCCGTGACAGGCAAGAATACCACCCACCCACCCACTGGAAGCACAGCCGCGGCCCAGTTCCCGGGCAAATGCGGTTTGCGCACCATAATCAAGTTCCAGCCCACCGTAGCGTGCGGGCTGAAGCGCGGCATAGAATCCGGCCGCGCGGAATTCCTTGTTCGTTTGTTTTGAAATCCGACGATGAGATTCGGCCCGATGAGCCCGTTCCTTGAGTGCTGGCACCATAGCCCGCGCTTTCTCGACTAATGTGGCTTCAGCTGCAGCTTTAGCGGGGGTAGTCGTAATCCCTTCAAGCATCGCCTGCCACCTTTACTGGAAAGTATTTTGCGAGCCAGTCATTTATGATGTTAATCACGCGCGTATTAGACTCTGCCATCATGAAATGGTCCGTATCAGCTGTAAGATGCAGATCCGTCGGTTGTCCGGATCGCTTGAACATTTCCACCGATTGCTCGGTCGGCGTCACCGAATCGATTGAGCTGTGCAGCAGCAACACCGGCCGCGGCGCGATGTTTCCAATAACGTTCTCAGCGTTAAATTCCATCATTCCCTGAGCGGTATCAGCGGTAAACTGCTGAACCGAACCCGCAGGCATATTCTTTCGCAAATGTTCAGGAATGGGAACGATTGCGTGACGGTCAACCATCATTGGTTCGCCTGTTTCGGCTCTATGTTTTTTTCCTTCTTGGAGAAGATTGGTGAAGGCAGCCCATTCATCCGGCGCAGGGTGCTGTCCACGAAACTTGCGTTCACCATTTCCCCAGCCGCCGGAAGAGATCACGGCTGATATACGGTTGTCGACCCCCGCGGTATAGACAGCGACAGCCGCCCCAAAACTGGAACCTACAACAGCAATGCGATTTGGATCTACTTGCGGCAAGGACTGCATGAATGTTACCCCGGCTTGGGTATCCTCCACCTGATCAAGGCAAAGTAAATGCCCGAACAATCCATCGCTTTCCCCGCAACCTCGCATATCGAAACGCAGGACGATGTAACCCCAGTTCATGAACATGTTTGTAGGGCCGGTAACGTTGTCAGCATCTTTACGACTTCCGAACCCGTGCAACACAAGGACAGCTGGCCGCTTTTCACCGGGGTCCAGATCATCGGGCATGTGAACAATACCCGATATGTTTAGGTTACCCGACTTGCCGGACCTGAATTCAACCCGTTTCTCCATAAGGTATCTCCAAATTATAACAATTTATACGCCGGCCTCGCGGTCTACCACAACTCTGGACCAGCGGAGCCGCCGTTGATATTAGATCAGTTATGGAACAGGGAACCAGGTTCGTTAGGCAAGAGGCACTTGCTGATTTTGCGGTGTCCCTATTGACTGCCAGAGGATTGCCACAGACAGATGCCGTGCTGGTGGCCGATGGCTTGGTGTGGGCAAACCTGCGTGGCGTGGACTCACACGGTGTCCTCCGGATTCCGGGTTATCTTGCACGCATCGATAGTGGAGCAAACAACCCGGCACCCCGCATGCGGGTCACAACGGATTTACCGGCCGCAGCCGTTCTCGATGCAGATCATGCATTCGGACAGGTGGCACTCGCCCGCGCAACCAGCATCGCAATGGAAAAAGCCGGTGGAGCCGGTATTGGTTTATGCCTGATTTGCGGCGCGACCCATATGGGTGCAATCGGTTATTTCGCATTGGAAATCGTCGCGGAGGGAATGGCAGGAATAGTTATCAACGTCTCGAGACCCAATATGGCCTATCCGGGTACACGTGCGGCAGGTCTGGCAACCAGTCCCATCGCCATCGCAATACCGGGGGCAAAGCATTCACCCTTAATGCTTGACATGGCAACAGCCACCCAATCAATGGGTAAAATTCAGCTGGCCCGCGATACCGGCCGCCCACTGGGCGAGGGATGGGCAATTGACCAGGATGGGGAGCCAACGACAGACGCGATGAAGGCGTTTGTACCTACCGCACTCGGCGGGCATAAGGGAGGAGGTTTATCTTTAATGTTCGAATGTCTGACCAGCCTGATCGTAGGTAATCCCCTTATTGCACCATTTCTTGAAGGTGCACCCGACGGCAGGCAACACATGCAAAATGGGCTTGTTATTGCAATCGATATCGCAAAGTTTGGTAATGTCGGCCAGTACACCCGGGAGGTCGACCGTCTTTCAATCGCTTTAAAAAATTTGCCACGGGCAGCCGGTGTTGACGAAGTTCTAGTCCCGGGAGAACGGGGCGACGCTATCCTGGCCAAACGGCAACTTTCAGGAATACCATTGCCCGGGGGCACTTGGAAAAGGCTTGAAGCGGTAGCCGGATCCGTAGGCATCAGAATGCCGAAGTTTATTTAATACAAGTTCGTGCGGTTTTTGGCTTTAATTTCGAATGGATTTAGGTATCGCTGTTTGACATTGCCTCCCTGCTACCCATAGGCGTTCCCAAAATGCGCACCGCCCAACGTGTGCGCCGGAAACGGTAGGCTTGGGCAGGCCTGCGGAGCCCACAGTTCTATACAAAATTCAGCGACTTGGTCAGCCAAGCCGTCTTGTTCTCTGGTGAAAATTCGTTGCAGAGACTATTTCTAGGCGTGGGGCTCTAGACACAACAAACATGAGATAACAAATTGATAATACTTGGGCTCAACCTTGGAATTCACGACGGTGCGGCCTCAATCTTCAATGATTACAGTTTGGTAGCAGCCGTGCAGCTCGAAAGGCTGACGAGGATAAAAGGGGATGGAAACGGATTAAACCAATCCTGTATAGACGAGGTACTGCGAATAGCTGGACTTTCGCGGCTTGAAATCGATGCCGTGGCATTTTCGCGCGCGTTTCTTCCGACTAAACACCTGGATCTTGGCTTAAAACGAAACATTGTGTATGCCCTGAGGCGTCGGATGGGGGCAGATGTTCATAAGGACATAGCGGGGGAACTGAAACGAAGCGGACAACCCCTAGCCGATAGGCTGGTGAAACGTGAAACACTAATCAGGGAACTCGGACTGCGTTCAGACGTCACAGTATTTTTTGCCAACCACCATTTCTCGCATGCGCTTTCCTCGTTGTTTTACACGGAGTGTGAAAACGCCCTTCTTTATACCGCCGACGGGTGCGGAGACAACGTCCACTATTCAGTCCGTTTTTTTGATGGGAAGCAAATCACCCCCTTTTACGGGGATGACCGCTGGTTACTCAGGGATCGTGAAATAAACAGCTTAGGCTTGGCATATGGTTATGCAACACAATCCCTCGGATACAAAATCAACAGACACGAGGGAAAACTAACGGGATTAGCGGCTTTCGGTAAACCGACGCTGTATGAATCTTTAAGTTCCCACTTTACGGTTACGGATGACGGTGTGATTCATTCGCGCTTTGCAAGTTTTGAGGCAATGAAGAACCAGATAAGAGACCTTTCAAAAGACGAAGAGCCAGCCAATGTAGCAGCATCAATTCAGAAGCTTCTGGAGGATTATGTATCTGATTCCGTTTGCCGGTTTGTTGAGCAAACGGGTGCAGAACATCTAGCGCTAGCGGGCGGGGTGTTTGCAAATGTAAGCCTGAACCGAATTCTAGGTGAGCGGACAGGGGTAAAAGATTTTTTCATCTTTCCGGGAATGGGCGATGAGGGGTTAGCGATAGGTAATGTGCTCCATTATTTACTGGCAAAAGACGGGCTCGTGAATTGGATGAAATCCCGACGCCATTTACAAAATGTATATTGGGGTGGTGATTACTCGCGCGACTTGCAGGCCGCCCTTTCGTCATCCGACGATTTGAAACAAATTGCCGGGAGCCCAGCCGATATAGCTGCTCAGAAACTCGCCGACGGTGCCGTTGGTGCGATATATGAAGGACGAACTGAGTTTGGACCTCGCGCGTTGGGGGCGAGAAGCATCCTTGCCCGCCCATCAGATAAAAACATTAACGCTGAATTAAATGATCGCCTCCAGAGGACGGAGTTTATGCCGTTTGCACCCGTCGTGCTGGAGCAAACGGCGCAAGATGTCTTTAATATAAATGAGTCAAACGCATACGCTTGCCGCTTCATGACAGTTACCTGTGATGTAAAATCTCAATGGCGGGAACGTATTCCTGCAGTCGTCCATATCGACGGAACTGCGCGCCCACAGACAATATCACGTTCACAAAACCCTCTTTACCACGATGTTCTAGAGAGATTTTACGAGGTTACGGGGATCCCGGTTCTGGTGAACACCAGTTTTAACGCACACGAGGAACCAATTATCAATTCCCCTTCGGAAGCTTTGGCAGCACTCAGAACAAATCGGGTAGACTTTTTGATTTCTCGGTTTGGCGTATTCGAACGACAGTAGGCTATGGCTGTGTAGCCTTGGGGTCAGCAAATGTATCTCAAACGTGAAATGGAGCTGGCTGACTGGACTGGAACAGCTCCTGAAAGAAGATCGGCATTACGATAGTCATTCACAAAAAACCTCTATGACAAACCTTCTTTTTCGAGGAAGGGGTCCAAAGACGGAAGTCTGCCACGGAATGCAATATATGCCTCTTCCGGATCCATTGAACCTCCCGAGGAATAAATGTACTTCCTAAGCTTTTCTGCTGTAGTGCTGTCAAACGCATTCCCCGACTCCTTGAATGCATTGAACGCATCAGCGTCGAGCAAGCCTGACCACATATACGAATAATAACCGGCTGCGTAGCTGTCGCCCGAGAAAACATGTCCAAAATGGGGTGTCGCATGCCGCATGACAATCGTGTCAGGCATAAATAGGCCAGCCAGAACTTTAGTCTGGAACACTATCGGATCAACCTTTTCCTTTTCCCATGTTTCGGAGGAGATTGAATGAAATGCCATATCAACGAGCGCGGAAGAAATAAATTCCACATTAGCAAAGCCCTTGTTGAATTTTGCTGCCGCATGCATCTTCTCTAGGAGAGCCCGCGGTATTGTTTTGCCGGTCCGATGATGAACCGCAAACCGGTTTAGCACCTCCGGCACTGTCAGCCAATGTTCAAAAAGCTGCGATGGCAGTTCTACAAAATCCCGACTGACGGCCGTGCCCGAGATCGAGGGATATGTGACATCGGAAAGCATACCGTGCAGCGCATGCCCAAACTCATGAAAAAGGGTTTTTGCATCGTCCATGGTGATCAAAACCGGTTCGCCGACCGGAGCCTTTGCAAAGTTCATCACATTGAGGATGATGGGCACTTGGCCAACGCCATCGCGATTGGTCGTAAGTTTATGCTGCTCCTGAAACTCACTCATCCACGCACCGGAACACTTGGACGGCCGCGCAAAATAATCTGCTAGAAAGACAGCAATACGCTTCCCATTCACATCCAGAGCTTCAAAAGTTCGAACATCGGGATGATAGGTGGCCAAATCGACAACCTGGCGAAAAGTGATCCCGAAAAGCATCTCAGCCACATAAAAGACAGCCTCAATCATTTTATCCAGCTGCAGGTAGGGCTTTATTTCCCCCTCGTTGAAATTATATCGCTCTGCGCGGACCTTTTCCGAATAGTAATGCCAGTCCCACGGAGCAACATCATGGTTATGCCCTTCGACCACAATCATTTTCGAAATCTCGCCCGCCTCGCGCTCCGCCCGAACGCGCGCCTTTTCCCACACAGTCTCAAGCAGCAAGCGGGCGTTCACTGGTTTTTTTGCCATAGTGTCTGCGAGCTTTAAATCTGCGAAGCTGGAATAGCCTAACAGGGCCGCCTTCTCGGCACGAAGGTGCACCATTTCCGCGACCAGCGGTCGATTGTCGCGTTTGCCTGTACCTTCTCCCCGTTTGACCCACGCCCGGAACACTGTCTCGCGAAGATCGCGCCTGGCGGAAAAAGTGAGAAATGGCTCAATTATTGATCTGGACAGCGTTACCACATACTTGCCCTTGTGGCCCCGTTCCTCGGCAGCCGCACTAGTGCTATGGACCAAAAAATCGGGGAGTCCCGCCAGATCATCACCGGGCTCGAGAATCAAGGTAAATTCCTGCTCGTCTGCCAGAATGTTTTGTGAAAACAGCGTCCCGAGTATGGAAAGACGTTCGTCGATAGCGGCGAGCCGCAGCTGGCCGCCCTTTTCCAGTTTCGCGCCTGATTGAACAAAGGATTTCCATTTCAGTTCAAGAACCCGATCGGCTTCGGCGTCCAAACCGAGGCTTTCGCGCTTCCGGTATAGTGCGTCAATTCGGTTGAACAATGGACGGTTCATCATAATCGTAGAGTGGTGCACGGACATTTCGGGGGAAATTTTGCGTTCCAGTTTCTGCAGCACTTCATTGGTATGCGCACCTGCCAGGTTCCAGAACAGGCGCGATGTCCTTGTCAACAACCCACCAGCCATTTCGAGCGCTACGATGGTGTTCTTAAACGTAGGCAACCGGGGATTATTCGCAATCGCCTGGATTTCGGCCAAATGGGCTGGATACGCTGCTGCGAAGGCTGCCTCAAAATCACAATCTGCAATACTCACAAAATCGGGTAGACCGAGTGCTCCCGTCCAATTGGCAATCGCCGGGTTAATGTTCAATTTGGTAAAAGTTTTTCGAGCCATTTATCCAACTTTTGCTGACATTATTACCGCAAGAGCAGTTCTCTCCAGCAGAGTATGGCGGATGACGCTATCACACCGAGCCGGCTTGAGACGAAAAATTTTCAGTACGGCCGCCGCGAAAAAAACACCGGATTAACTAAAAACCTGATCAACAGCCTGCTCGTCACCCCAATTTGTTTCTGGTTTGTCTAAGGATCCAAGCTGAGTGCTGCCTTGAACCTTAGCCGGCATTCCGCAAGGTTCCAGTTGCGCCGGTAGTCGGATGGTGGTCCGGGCTTAACACGCACGCAAAGAAAACGAGGGGCCACCGTTTCGATCAAAAACTTCCGAGCCTCAGGCAAATCTTCTGGTGCTGACACCGTCATGACCGACAGTATTCCCGCGCCCTCCGCCAATAACGAGAGATTGGTGCGCCGAGCCGTGTGGCCGGGCTGACCGCCAGTTTCACCATGTTGCCCATTATCAATACAAACGACCGACAGGTTTGCCGGGCCCGACGAGGCGACCGTGGCAAGAGCGCCGGCGTTCATCAATAATTCACCATCACCAGTAATTACTGCAACGTTCCGGTCTCTGGCACACAGGGCTATACCTATTGCGGCTGATAACGCACCTCCCATTGCTCCACCGAAGGCTAGAAGATTATCACCATCATGAGTCCAGGCAGCCGTGTCCCGGGCGGCGCCCGCAAGCCCGGTAACAAGAAGGTAGTCCTCAGGATTGGAAAACAGCTGCGGTAACAGGGTTCTCCTATCAATGGTCGCTTCCGGCAAAGACAACGTCATGTCAGAACACCTTCGCGCCAATAAATTTCTGCGAGAGAACTAACGCAACACCCTGCTCGGCCTGGAACGCTGCAGAAAGCGCTGCATCTATTGCCACGTCCAGTTCGTCGTCTCTTTCAACTCGGATGCACTGAACGCCCATCGCGTTTAAAACGGGTTCCACCGCCTGACCCATGGGGTACTGCCAAGGGTTCTGCTCGCCGTAATCACCGCGCATGGTTACAATCATAAGCATTGGAAACTTCCCGGCCTTGATCAACGATAGCATATTGGGGCAATTGCCCACGCCAGAGGATTGCATCAGCAGTACCCCCCGCCCACCGACCAGATCAGCACCGGCACATAACGCAACTCCTTCCTGTTCACTCGACAGAAGAACCGCTGTCGTCCGGTTGTCAGCTTCTGCCATTTCAACGATAGAAGCATTGCCGAAATCCGGTACGTAGGAGAACAGCGTCACGCCCACACCGGCAAGCTTTTCGAAAATACGCCGCGAGAAACTCTCCGGCTCAGCGAACGCAGTCATTCCGCGTCCCACGGCAACGTGTTACCGAGCGAATGGCTGAGCTTGTCAACATCTTCCGGGTTATAGACGTGACGAGGCGGCGTCTCGAAGGTAGACTCGGGCCGAACCCTTATGACGCAGCGTTCTTCTTCTATTGCTAGCTGGCGCAGCTTTTCCCGCTCCTCCGCAGGCATGGGCTGCTCTGCCATCAACTCGCACACCGCAATCAGGAGATCGTCGCCGCCTTTCTCCTCTACTGTGGCGGTGCCGTAGACTGTGATATATGTTGGTGGCCACTTCTCATCCAATATGCACAGAGATACACGCCCATCCCGATTTACGGCCTTCGGCTTGGCGCGCCCGAGCATCGACGATACAAGCACATCATCCCCATCCATAACATAGTAGACGCATGACAGTGATGGCCCGTGCACCATGCGGGGATAGCCAAATACGCAGGTCCGGTGGTTACGCACGAATTCGCGTCTTTCGCTTCCATTCATCTTGTGGCCCCCTCATTCCGTGTATTGGTGTTATTTCTTCCACTCCAGTTCGTCTTCCCAACCGTCCTCTACGTCCCGAACGGAGGTTTCCGGCGTTACGTCGGCGGGGACCTGCCGCTGCAAGGTCCGGCGACCATTTTCCGGCCAGGCGCCAGCTGTTGCGCGTTCCGCGGCGTCTGTCCAGACTTCGGACCAGTCCCCAAGGGAATACCCGTGCCACGGGGACTCTGGACGAAGGGCGGGTAGCCCCAGTTTTTCCCAAAGTACTTTTCCAGCCTCCATGTAAGGCTTGGTGGGTAGCGCCAGAGGGGGCATGGGGGCCTTCATTGTGGCGTCAATCAGAAGGGTCGAATCTTCTTCACCATGTGTTTCCCGCTTTGGACCATGACCCTGTCCACGATGCCGTAAAATATTTACGTCCTCCGACGGGTTCAGGCGATAGGCCATTGCCCACAAGATTGCATCAGCGTTATCAACATCAATATCTTCATTAACTGCGATGGTTATCTTGCCACAATCAGCCTTGAAGCTCGCCGCTCCATAAAGCGCACGCCACACCTCTGTACGTGGGGTCTCGGGATCAAGCGATATGATCGTTACACGGAGCAGGCCTGTCAGGGGCTCGTGCAGTTGAACTTTTTTAACTCCTTTAATCCCAAGATGGTCGTGCAAATGCGCCTTAAACAACGGCTCATAGGCAACACGCTTGATAACTGAACTTTCGGAGGGTGCAACCTGTGAGATGTAGGAGGGGATGATCGCATGCTCGCGGCGTGTAATTGCGGTCACCTGCATTGGGAGGTTCAACTCTTCCAAGGCGACATGCCCATGGCTTTCTCCAAATGGCCCCTCCGGTTCCAGCAGCTCGGTATCTACAAAACCCTCAATGACCACCTCCGCCTCCGCAGGCACCAACAGATCGACGGTTCGGGCGCGAACAACATTGATCGGTTCTCCCGCCAGACCACCCGCAACATGCAACTCTTCCACTCCTGCCGGAAGCTTCTGTGGACCCATAAAGGCGACGTACGGCGGACAGCCAACAACAATGGCGCAGGGTAACTTTTCACCTCGTTCCTTTTGCGTTTTCCAGTGCAGATAACCCTCCGCGCCACCGACACGGGTTGCCATCCTCACAACCAGCCGGTTAGAGGATTTGAGTCCTGCGCGGTAAGTACCCATATTCTGCGTGCCGGTTTTGGGGTGACGGGTAATTACATTGGTGGCCGCCAGGGTTGGGGACGAATCAAAACCGGGGGTCGACAAGGGAATAGGCAGATGGATAAGCCCACCGTCTTCGCTCAACAGCTCTTCGCCCTCAATGATTACGTCATGACAGGGTGCGTCATTTACCAGCCGCGGCGCAATAGGATTGGCAATCGCATTTTCCCACTTGCCAGCGATCCCCTCCACGTTGCAGCCCATGCCAGTAGCGTAGATATCCTGGTTTGCCGCCAGCGCACCAATCACAACCGGTATGTTGTACACTCGATTTCTGGAATCCGTAATGTTAGTGAAAAGAAACGCCTTACGCTCCTCTTCACGTAACCCGCCTCGAAATTGCCAGCGGACCAGAGGCGACATTTCAGTGTCCTTGTTAACAGGCTCGTCAATAACATAAAGCAGATCTCGATCCTTAAGCTCTTCAATATGTTGCTGAAGATCGCGGTATGTGCGCTTACCGGCAAAGCCGTCCATTCACGAAACTCCGTTTTATTCACCTTTTTATATGCACCGCATCTGCACAACGCAAAGAAGCAGGTCCCCTCGCTCAGTCGAATCGCGGCGGGATGAATTAATGCTTTGATCAAATCCGTCAGAAAAATACGAGTGCCCGCATCTCTATGCTCTCCCGAGGACCCGCGTTAACCGGGCTCATAGGGTCGACGAATGCGGTATGCGCCGTGAACCGGGCACGACCATCAGTAGCGGAGTCGAATACCTTGAAAACCACGGCTTCATTCCGTGTCATCTTTGGAAAGTAATACCATTCTTGATCGGGGCTGTAAGCGATTTGATAGGTCTGACCGATCCGATCGGGATAGCGACGCTCGGAAACGACAAGATCACCCTGAGTCAACGTCCTCGCATCGCAAATAGCGAGCGGATCAGCTTCAATGGGATTCCGGATGGCGCGCCAGACCTGTACAATTGCAAAACGCCGTTCAAGCAATCCTTCTGCTTCATTGGGTAAAAGATCTCGTACACGGTTGGGACCGGACCACTCGGTGTAGTCGTTATGCACACGCGTAACAGGTTCGCGCACATGCCTTTCGTTCCGGGTTTTTTCGTCACCGGAGCGCAGGGTGTGATCAAATACATGGATTCTTTTGGCACCACTTCTTTGTCTGATCAGTTCAGCTGCCTCTTCGTAGTAAACAGATAGGACTTCATTCTCATCAAAAAAATTGACCATTGCGGTTGGATGTTTGACAAACTCAAATCCGTGGATTTCAAGTTCGAATTTATCCCTTAACGCCCTTCCGTTCCGGATGGGCATCATTCTTTCCTCAACAACGCCTGTCCGACGACGACTCATGTCGCCGGGCCCCATGGTTTCGTTGACTATCCTTACTCCTGTATCAACAGCAAAGGTCAGCGCGGCATGGATTGTGGATTCATTTTTCGTTGATGTTTGTGCCATTGGCTCTCCTTAGGTAGCGGCGCATGGACGTCGCCACCGTATTCAGGCATAGAATTACAGCAGGAACCACTGGAATGCGAGATGATTGAACACGATATAAAGGTCACGACCTCGGATGGGCTGATGGATACCTTTCTGGCCCTACCCGACGGACGCGGACCCTTCCCCCCTGTTATCCTCTATATGGATATTTGGGGTATGCGAGACCAGTTACGTGATATTGCACGTTTCGCTGCCCGGCAGGGTTTGGCTTGTGCAGCACCGAGCCTCTATTATCGACAAGGAGACACCCATTTCGTCCATCAGCACCCAGATGGCCGCACAAAGTCAATCTCGGTTCTGTCGCAGACAGACCGCCAGAAAATGCTTGACTACAACGCACACCTAACAGACGACATGGTGATTGCAGACACCTTGACGCTGATATCCCGTTTAAGGGAAGTCGACAATGTTTCTGACGGGTTTGCTGGATGTTTCGGGTACTGTATGGGTGGCCGACACGTGATCAGGGTAGCAGCCGCCCATCCAGAAATTTTTCGTGCTACCGCCAGTTTCCATGGGACTTACCTAGTAACGGAAAAACCCAATTCACCACACCTGTGCGCTCCCAACATACAGGGGAAAATCTATTTCGGGATGGGGGAAAACGATCCCTTCACACCCCGGAGAGTTGTAACTGCGCTCATGGAAGCATTCGACGACAGCCCTGCAAAAGCGACCTTTCGCATTCACGGTGACACCGATCATGGCTATGCCATCCCTGATCGGGACATTTATAATTCAGATGCAACGAATGCCGACTGGCAGGAAATCTTTTCAATGTTCCGGCGTATGCTTTGATTACCGCGCAGCTTCGCGCGCACGATCTTTCAACACTTCCTGAACGGGCCGATCATCTATAGGCCAGTGCAACAGCGACGCTAGTGCGCCACCGATTATTACGATCCACCAGGCGATTTCATAAGAACCTGTCCGGTCCCAGATGAACCCACCGAGCCACACACTTGCAAAACTACCTACCTGATGGCTCAGAAAAACAATTCCGTACAACGTCGCCATATACCTTGGACCAAACATCCCAAATACAATTCCTGACGTCAGGGGCACTGTCGCCAGCCATAGCAGTCCGATACTTGCCGAGAACAAGTACACCGACCAGGGGCTTAAAGGCGCAAGAATAAAGATCATAAACAGCAGTGAACGGAAGAAATAGAGCAACGCAAGAATATACTTCTTACGGTATCGGTCTCCGAGCCAACCAGCGCACCATGTTCCGATCATATTGAAAAGTCCGATTACCGAAATCGCGGTCGCGCCAATGATGGGGTCAAGGTCCATGTCGGTGAGATAGGCGGGAAGGTGATTATTGATATATTGAACCTGAAATCCACAGGTGAAAAAGCCGAGTACAAGAAGCCAGAAACCACGATGTGCAAGAGCTTCATTCAGGGCCTGAGCTAGACTCTGGCCATCTTTTTTGCTGTTTACCCTTTCTCCCGCCGAAGCCCCCATCATCAATACCAGTGGGAGGATCATCAATACGAACAGGGACATTGCAATAATCGCAATCACCCACCCATATTCGTTCATGACCAATTGACCGGCTGGCAGGAGAACAAGTTGCCCACCTGTTCCGCCCGACGTGATAATTCCAAGCCACAGACCACGTTTTTCTTCCGGTGCAACCCGGCTTGCAACAGCGAGGATGAGCGAGAGAGCACACCCGGCAGAACCTACACCACCAAGGAAACTTGCACTCATTAACATGCCAGCCGGGGTTGTTGCTTCTGTCATGAGAAATATGCCCGCGGAATACATAAACGCGGATACAATCATTACCTTTATTGGTCCCCACTTATCGGCTATTGCACCAACAAATGGCGCTGCCATTCCGTAAATAAGGGCCTGGGCACCAAATACGATGGACAGGCTTTCACGACCCCACCCGAGATCCGCAGTGATAGGCTTAAGATAAATCCCAAGACTTTGCCGGCTTCCATAGGCAAAAAATACTATACCCACGGCACAGAACAGAACTACGTAGGGACTCTTGAACCAGGCTCGGGACATGGGAACTCCAGCAATGTGTTTGCATGGATTTAACTGAAAAAGATTTTATGCACCATGCGGGGTGGATGTTTTGCACATATCCTTTTTAAATGGGTTTGTGGATACCTAGATGAGGTGTTGATGGCCAAGCCAAGTAATGGACAGCGTTCGGATGCCAGCCTGCCCGTCATCGACATGTCGCCCCTGAGAGGCACAAACGAAAGCGCCCGCCAATCAGTAGCAGATGATATGAGAGAGGCGTGCCATAATCTTGGTTTTATGTACATTGTTGGCCATGGTATCGATCCCGAGCTGCAGGCAAATGTGTTTTCGCAAGCAGCCGCATTTTTTCTGCTCCCGGAAAACCATAAGCGCGCCATTGACATGTCACTTTCTCCTCATAATCGAGGTTATGAGCCACTAGGCGGGCAGACACTTGAAGACGGCAGTCCGCCGGACCTCAAGGAAGGACTTTACATCGGAGAAGAAATTCCTGCTGATCATCCGCGCCTCAGACATGGGAGTTTCAACCTAGGCCCTAACCAGTGGCCAGAGGGGCTTCCTGGTTTTGAGAAGACCATGATGCGGTATTATGTTGACATGCTGTCGCTTGGAAAGACGCTTATGAGCGGTATCGCACTGTCACTGGGACTACCGGATAACTATTTCACGGCATTCTGTCATGAACCTCTCACCGCTCTGAAGCTGTTGCACTACCCACCGCAACCGGCCAATCCGCGCCCAAACGAGAAAGGCTGCGGGGCACACACGGATTTTGGGGGCATCACTATGTTGATGCAGGACGCCAATGGGGGCCTGGAGGTTCTGGGTAAGGACGATATTTGGATATCTGCGCCACCTATCCCCAATGCCTATGTGATCAACCTCGCCGACATGATGTCGAGATGGACCAACGATACCTATCGCTCAACATTACATCGTGTAATCAATATGTCTGGCAAGGAACGATATTCCGTACCATTTTTTTATAATGGCAACCTCGCCCACAAGGTAGTGACTCTGGAATGTTGTCTGAAAGATGGTGAAAATCCGAAATATCCGCCGACTACCGTCGAAGCCCATCTGCGCGAAATGTACAACCGTACATATTGAGAAACGCGTGCGCTCTTTTGATCTAAATAAACTCAAACTGGGGTTCTTCGGCCTGAACTGTTCGGGTGGTCTTTCGGCGACACTGGTTCCGGAACGTTGGGAAGGTACATGGGCGGAAAACCTTGCAGCCGCACGACTCGCGGACAAGGCGGGCCTGGATTTTCTTTTACCTCTCGGACGCTGGCGCGGCTACGGAGGTGAAACTGATCATAATGGCGGTGTACTTGAAACTCTAAGCTGGGCAGCAGGTATCCTTGCATCCACAAAAAACATCATGGCGTTTGGAACCGTTCATGTGGCGTTGTTCAACCCGGTCGTTGCTGCAAAACAAATGGTGACTGCAGACCAAATTGGTCAGGGCCGCTTTGGACTGAACATTGTCTGCGGTTGGAATCAGAAAGAATTTGATATGGCTGGCGTCAGGTTGAACGAACACGATCGCCGGTATGACCAGGGTCAGGAATGGATTGAAATCATGACCCGTGCCTGGTCAGAGACAAAGCCTTTTGACTTCCAAGGCGAGTTCTATTCGGTGAAGGGTGTCCTTGCAAAGCCAAAGCCTTACTCCAGAAAACGCCCCATGATAGTTAGCGCCGGAAGCTCGGAGACAGGGCGCAATTTTGCTGCCCGGAATTCAGACATGATGTTCACCGGGATCAACTCAGAAATCCAGGATATAGGCACCGAAATCGCCCGGTTGAAAAATATGGCCCGCAACTATGGGCGTACAATAGGGGTTTTCACCAATTGTTACGTCGTTTGCCGTCCGACGCGAAAAGAGGCACAGGAATATCACGAATATTATGCTGTCGAGATGGCAGATAAAAAGGCCGCGGACAACCTCATTATGGGTCGATTGACCAGAGGGCACTTGGACAACCTGCCACCAAACCTGATCAAAAACCTCAACCAGCGTGCCGCGGGTGGCAATGGAGCCTACCCGATCGTCGGTGACCCCGATGACGTTACAGAACTGCTGCTGTGTCTCCACAGGCAGGGAATAGATGCCTTCGCAATGGGTTTTGCCAACTATGTAGAGCATTTTCCACTTTTCAGGGACGAGGTTTTGCCCCGACTTGAAAAAGCCGGGGTCCGCAAGAAGGCCCTGCAATAAGGTGTGCGAGCACTGCACACTATCTGAAAATATGGAGGCTCGCGTGCTAGTGAGGACGAATTTACAAACTTCTGGCGCGGCCCGGAACATGTTTGTTTGAACGACCGAACGCAGCCAAAACCTGCTTAGTTACCGGTTCGGCACTCCTTTGAACCCGTCGCCGAATCCCGCTTCGTGTGCAGACCAGGCGCCGGCGACCCTTCCGCTGAATAACGATGGACCAAGCATGGTACCTTCCAGGCCAGCGGCACCATTGATATGACCACCTGCCATGCCGCAGGCTTCACCTGCACCATAGAGACCGGGTATCGGTTCAAAATGCTTGTCCAGAATACGACAGAACAAATCTGTCTTGATGCCACCAAAATTCTTGCGCGCAAGCGGAAAAAACTGAATGGCGAAATACGGCGGTGTGTCAAATTCCTTCGATTTGTCGAGTGGTTTGCCATACCCAGGCTCGTGCTGGAGACCTTTTTTCACAGCATCGTTATATGCGTCAACTTCACCAAGAAATATTGTTTTATCTACGCCGATTTGATCCGCCAGTTGCTCTAGCGTTTCGGCTTTTTTTATGTAGGGAGAATGGTTAAGAAGTTCCTCGACCTTTTCCCGTATAACCTGATCCCCATCTCGGTAATAGGGATCGGCAATTTCCAGATTTTGCTTCATTGGAGTGTCAACAATAGCCCAGGCATGCGGGGGTTTCTGTGCAAGCATCGCAGGACTCATGGAATTACCGCCTGAAAGGGACTCATTATGAAAACGCTTACCCTGCTGGTTAATCCAGATGTAACCGGGGATCTGCCGACAGACGAGACCGCGTTTGCCCTCGTCATCAAGATAATCGGGCGTTGCATAGCAATAGAACCAGACATGTTCCATGTGGGTCAGGTACCCGCCTGCCCTGGATACCATATTGTGACCGTCTCCCGTCGATCCACGACCTGATCCTTCCATAACCCTGTAGTTTTGGAGTTCCGGTTTAACGTCAAGAACCATATCCAAATTGGAGTTGAAGCCACCAGTAGTTACAACCACGGTCCTGCTCCGCACGCATACACCACCCCCAGTTTCCAGATCCTTCCCACTGAAGCCAACCACCCGCCCATCTTCAATTTTCAGCTTGGTTATTTTGGTTTTAGTTACGACCTCGCCACCCTTATTCTCAAAGGCATCAATCAGCTTTTGTGTCAAACCCTGTCCATTCCCTACGGGGCGGGTCCAGCGCATTACCGAATTTCCCTCTTGTGGCTTCAAATCCACCCACTCGACCCCGAGGGATTCAGCCCAGAAATAAAGGTCATGAAGAGAATGTTCCAGGTAATAACGTGCCCAGACGGCATCGACGGAAGGTCCGCCCCATTTTGTCCAGTCGCCAAATGCAAGATCCGGACTATCGTTTATACCAAGCGCCTTCTGGACCGGTGACCCTACAATGCAGCATCCACCACCAGAGATAATTGCGGCGCCGCCAGGCATATTGGCCTTCTCAAAGGATATTACCGCGGCCCCAACATCTAGTGCCTCGATACCGGCCGCGATACCCGCACCGCCAGAACCTATAATAGCCACTTCGGTTTCGTAATTTCTAATGTCTGCCATTCGGACCCAATATCAATAAACTGATCCTAACAAAGTATTCCCTGATATTTCACCCACGGAACACCCCCTAAATATACAAATGGTCAAGCCCGCTTAAGGTAAAACCTCTGGGCGCCCCTGTAGAGTCGTTCCCAATATAGCCGGCTTCAGAAAATTAGTTTTTTAAGTTCCACTTCAAAAGCCTGGTCATCCCACCCAAACGGTCCTTTTTGTCCCGCATACACGATCATTCCGTCGGCGTTAATCAGGAACTGCCGCATCGGGAGTCCGACATACTGTTTGTCAATATCGTTATCGATTGCATCAACCAGCATTGGCATATCAAGGCCCAGACTGATTTGACATGCGGCCGCTACCTCGGTGCGTTCTTCATCAGTGGTGGGTTCATCAAAAATTACATTTTCGATCAGGTTGTTTGGCACCTGCCAACCTGCAGCGGGATGCGCTTCGCGAATGTATATGATGTAGAAGTGAACCTGGTCTTTGTATTTGGCATATAGTTCGTTAAGGCGCACGGCCTTCCCACGAAATGGCGGTCACGTGAAAGACCCGAATGCTATGCCGACTGGTTTACCTCGTAGGTCCGACAACCGAACCTGTTCGCCAGTTCTCTGACGGTTCGCACCAAGAACATCCGCGACAAAATTCGGTGCCTCGGCACCGATTTTCGGAACCATGGCCTCGCGGGCCTTCTCCCCCGCCATATGTGCCTTGAATTCATCCTCGGATATATCGGAGATCTGAAGCCATAGTGCTTGCCGCTCCTGCATATCCATCGCAGCATATTCTTCCAATGTAACGGGACTTTCGCTGACAGTACCCGGCATGCACTGTACTCCTTTTAAATTATTCGGGGCTCGGAGACTAACAAGTTTAAGCCTTCATACAAACTCTCCCTTTTCATCGGGATTACCTACTCTGATCGAGCGCAGCTCAATTACAAAATTTTCGGTTTTTACAGACCATATGCCGAAGGTCGCAAAGGAGCGCCGCACGAATTCCATTTTGACTGCTCTGGAGAGACTTTCTACAATTTCACCACTCGGGATGTTTGTTTTTGATTTTAATTCCCAGATGGGGATCAAAAATCGCGCCAGATGCTATGGTGACTGCATATGCGCCCGAATCAAAAAATGTCGCGGCGCTTTCTGGCGAATTAACCCCACCATTTGCAATAATCTTTATTTCCAGTCTGTCCCGTTCAATGATCCTGATTGCCCTTCTAACAAAACCAGCTGCCAGTTTATGGATCCCCGCACCCGTAACACCGCAGGTTTCTCTTCCAGGGCCGAAGACAGGGCGTCCTTTCTGGTTGATGACTCTGCTGTTGACGCCATTCATTAAAACGATGGCATCACCAAATCCATTCGCAGATTGCAGGATTGACGCGAGCAGTTTGTCATCCGCCACATACCCCAGCTTCAAGGTGACGGGAACGCCCCCTGCCCTTTCTCGAAGTGTTTTGGCAATTAGACCAACCATAGTTGTATCCAGATATAGCTCGCCCTCACCGGTTGTTACGTTTGGACAGGAAAGGTTTGCCTCCACGACCTGAGCACCGGCACCAACAACCATTGCCGCCAAGGTCCCATACTCATCAATTACGGACTGTCCTGACATGCCTGGTCTGGGTGTAGCAACAACTGAAACAATCAAAATCTGATTCTTGAGGAGGTTTTTGCGGGACTTCGCGATATCCTCAATCCAGAAATCCGGGGACTTGGATGGCATTCCAAATGAACCAGCCCCAGTCAGTTCCAGCGGGTCTGTGTGGTCTCTGCGGCGCTTTAGAAGAGCTGTTGACTTTTCTAGAGACGCCTCGGAAACGTCACCTTTGACGAATACCCAGTTTGGAAAAGAATGACAGCGTCTTTCAGTGAGGCGCACCGTTTTATAGGTTAGGAGATCATATCCAAGACGGCTATATGTCTCGACCCACCGGTCATTTACCAGAACGCTAGCGGCCAGTCCCACCCTTGAATTTGTGGGAATGCCAAGGAATTCCTTTTTGGATGTCACAGGCAGACTGGGGAAGCGTCTGTGATAGTCAGGCCCATTCCTGAAGTTCCATTCAAAGCTCCGATCCAGTCTGTACGTACTCATGGCCTTCGATTCATTTGTAAGGTGGTCGCAGCCGGCATGGCCAACTTCTAGGGCCTCTCGCTATTCTTTGCTCAACGATCCACCGAAGGCAGGATTGCCGGATAATGCTAATCCTGTCATCACAAAGTTTAGTCCTCAGGTGTCCACTGGCTTGCCCAATTCTTTGATCAAGTGCGCAGAGTGTGGGATTTGTGCAAATTTGACAACCTACAGACCCCAGCAACAATGCCTAGAAGTGAGGCCGACTGAGGATCCTTTACCTGAATTGAATGCGCGATCTAGTGTCACACGATGGCAAACCAGAATTCGGGTGTCATTTGATGTGCAAATGCTGTTGGGCATGCTGGTGTAAAAAGTTTGCTGTATGTCCTTGGTCCAAGCCGGAAATCGCTGAAAATCCAGTTCGGAAGATGGCGTGTAAACCCACTCATTAAACATTAAAAACTCACCCTCTCCGGTCTCTAGCGCATCACCTCGCCTCCATCGACGGGAATGACCTGACCTGTGATATGTGTGCTGCCCTCTCCGAGAAAAAAAAGTATTACGCTGGCCACCTCTTCTGCACTCCCAATTTTGCCTAGAGGAATGATTCGGGCCCGTTCCTCGCGCACTCGGGCAAGTTGCTCACCGGACAGGCCTTGGGCAAAAAAGGGTGTATCCACCGGGCCAGGTGCTACCACATTGACCCGAACATTCGCATCACCTACTTCGCGGGCTATCGATTTTGAAAATCCGATAATTGCCCCCTTTGCGGCGGCGTAGTGGGACGCTTCTGACTGCCCCCTGAGTGCGAAGATGGACGAAGTGTTAACAACCGCGCCACCACCACGACTTGCCATGGCAGGTACGAGCCGCCTGCAGAGGTGAAAGGTCCCGTTAAGGTGAACAGACAGGATCTGCGCCCACTGATCGTCGGAGATGTCAGCGAGCGCAGACGTCGAAAATACCCCCGCCACGTTTGCCAGACGGGTGACCGGGCCGAGATCGCGCTCGATCACGTTAACCACATCGTCCACGGCACGCGAGTCGGCAACATCCAAGGCGAAGGGTGCAGATGTACCGCCTGCGGCGTTGATAGCGTTGGCAGTTTCTGCAGCAGTTTTCTGGTTTACATCGGCAACGGCAACAACCGCACCAGCAGTACCGAGCTGTAGCGCAAGCGCTCGCGCTATTCCACTACCGGCACCGGTTACCAGAGCGACCCCTTCAAGAACATTCTCGGTCATTGAAACTCTCCTTCGATCTCGGGTAGTTTGCGGCAATCTTCACCTAGTATAAGGGTGCACATCATTTCAATTATGGGGCCAATAAGCGGAGACGGTCCGCCTAGCTTTACATTCAGCGCAAAACCATCGCCCGCCATAAACATCAGGTGTGACAGCCTGCTGTCATTGATATACTGCCAGCGATTCTCCGGAACGCAGCCGGCAACCATTCCCCATACCCGCCGTTCCGATTCGATCAAAAGCGACCTTGAATATCGCTGCTCCGGTGAGAACGCAGCCAGGGCTTCCACGATGTTATTATTGAACCCGTTATCAGCGCGCGGAATATCGCACCACAAACCAATAAAAACCTCTCTGAGTCTTTCGCGTGGATCACTTATTCCCATAACTCTCTGTTCAAGCGCATCAAGGTGGGAACGCAGCCAGGGGCCAAATACGGCGAAAAACACATCAAGTTTGGAATCGTAGTATCGATAAAAATTAGATGTCGTAATTTCAGCGCGCTCGGCAATCTGGGCAATAGTTGTTCTGGAATACCCCTTTTCTGAAAAAAGGCCGAGAGCACTTCGGGTAATGGCTTCGCGTATTGCTACTTTTTTTACCTGAACCATGATTTTCCCGCGCAATCACCGGCCCACAAATTGGGTACGACGAAGTTCCCAATGCCAACACCAAAAGTGAAGCCTATACACTATTGACAGGTTTGGGTCAGCGTGTGAAGGTTTTACCTTCAAATATTCCAGCTGGAGCTCCATGGGATGCGCCCTCAACAGACCAATCCTGCGGCATTAACCGCTCTCTTTCGAAAGCAATTCGAACTTTGCAACGTAAAACCGGGCGAGACAGTCGCATTGCTAAGTGACCTTGCGACCCGAGAGGAATACGTTCAGGCTTCGTTTGCCGCAGCCAAGGATCTTGGTGCCGATGCTTACGCAATGTGCGTGAATTCGGTGCCGAGCTGGACTAAAGTCGGTGTTGCCACAATTGGTGCCTGCAAGGGCACGTTGGAAGCGCTCTCTGCCGCCGACATGCTGGTCTGTCTTCATGTCCCCCTATTTACCAGCTGGCTTAAGCAGGTACGTGACGCCGGAACCCGGGTACAGATGATTGTCGACCACCCTGATGACCTCGAACAGGCGCAGGCGCCCGCCGGTCTAAAGGAGGCGGTGTTACATGCAGAAAAAAGGCTCGCCGAGAGCAAAACAATGCGAATGTTTAACGACGTCGGACTGGATCTGACGGTTTCCCTCGGAGAATACCCGGTTATGAGTCAGTACGGGTACGCAGATGAACCTGGGCGTTTTGACCACTGGGGGGGTGGCCACGTGCACACATTTCCCAACGAGGGCTCGGCAAATGGCACTGTGGTGATCAGTCCGGGGGATTTTGTGGTACTGCCATACAACCGCTACGTAACCGACGAAATCCGCCTCGAGGTTCGTGACGGCTTCATTCGCAAGATTGACGGCGGACTCGACGCAAAGCTGATGCATAACTGGCTCGAAGACAACCGCGACGATCCGGATGACATGGACGGTCACGCCATTTCCCACCTTGGCTGGGGGTTAAATCCACAATGCCGCTGGGACAACGTAGCGCTGTATGGAGACGACCCGGATCGCAGTAATGGGACACTGCGGTCCTTTGCGGGTAACTTCCTTTTCTCGACCGGACCAAATTCGCAAGGCGGCGGCAAGCGCACCACAACCGGGCATTACGATGTCCCTATGCGTGATTGTTCAATCATGCTCGACAACAAACTGATTGTCGACAAGGGGCGGTTAACCGAACCCGAGATGGTAGTCGCCCGCGAGCATCGCTAAACCAATAATGTTATGAAGATAGAGGAAACATTTTCCGTAAAAGCACCGGTCGAACGTGTTTGGGAATTCATGATGGCACCTGACCTTATGGCGCCGTGCATACCCGGGTGCGGCGAAGTGGAAGTGCTCGGGGAAAACAAATACCGAGCAAACGTAAAAGTGGCGGTCGGTCCGATTAAAACGTCATTCAACGTTTCGGTCGAACTTACTGAACAGGACGCTCCTATCTATGCCAAATCAACCACGCGCGGCGAAGAAGGAGGCAAGGCGAGTATGTTGACAGCCAACAGTGAATTGCGTCTCACGCGTGTTAATACGAATGAAACGGAGGTCTATTATATGTCAGAGGTGTCGCTGGTTGGCCGTCTCGGCAAGTTCGGCCTCGGAATAATGAAGAAAAAAGCCAAGGCGATCGGCGAGGAATTCGCTAACAGTTTTAGATCACAGATCGAATTGGCAGACTGAAATATGCAAAACAGGGACATGACGTGAAGCTGCACCACCCACGCACGGTTGATCAGGTTGTGGCGCTATTGGCCGAAGACCAGGATGCTCGCTGCCTTGCCGGCGGTGCCACGCTTGTTGCGATGATGAATGCGGACCTGCTTGCTCCAACTGCGCTTGTCAGCCTGCGCGATGTCGAGACCCTGAAAGGCATATCTCTGACCTCCGACGGTACCGCAGTAATCGGCGCAATGACAAACCACGTCACACTCGCCGAAACAAATGATTTCGATAAAGGACAGCGCATCGTCGCCGAGGCAGCGTCCGTGATAGGGCATCCTGCGATCCGCAATATGGGAACGATCGGTGGCGCGATTGCGCATGCTGATTCCGCCGCAGATTATCCGGCAGCGCTGGTTGCGGCTGAAGCCGTAATAAGGACCGCTGGTGGACAGGGCGAACGGGACATCCCGGCTGGTGAATTCTTCGTCGATTACCTGGAGACAGCGCTGCAAGAGGGTGAAATGGTCTCATCGGTCCTTATTCCCCCAGCTCCAGACGGTGCGGTTGCCTATGAAAAGTTCGCCCGTGTCGAAGGGGACTTCGCAACTGTGTCGGTGGCAGTCGTTCTGAAAGAACGGCAAGGAAACATCGATTATATACGGCTTGCAGTGGGCGCTTGCGCACCGACCCCTATCCGGTCAATCGAGGTGGAAAACATGTTGCGCGTCGATGGAATTTCCGACCAGACGATTGCGTTGGCCTCCGAAAAAATTATCGCGGCAGCTGACCCTGTAGACGATTTTCGCGGTACCGCTGAATACCGGTTAAATCTTATACCAGTCCTGATCACCCGTGCGTTGGCGCGTGCCCGTAATTCGCAGAAAGGAGAGGTATGAGCGACAAAATACCCCTTGGCCTATCGGTAAACGGCCAGATACGGCAGGCCTTTGTGCGCGCAAACGATACCCTGCTTCATGTACTGCGGGATGAAATGCACCTCACCGGTACAAAACGTGGGTGCAACCAGGGCGTCTGTGGTGCCTGCACCGTGATGATCGAGGGAAAGATCGTTCGTGGATGCCTGTCGCTCGCAGCCAATTGCACGGGCAAGGAAATCAAAACCATTGAAGGGATTGAATCAAACGATACGTTGTCGCCAGTCCAGCAGGCCTTTCTGGATTGTGGCGCCGCCCAGTGCGGATTCTGTACACCCGGTATGATCATTGCAGCGACAGCATTGGCTTCCAGCAACAGAAAGCTGTCGGACGATGAGATCCGCGAAGGTCTGTCTGGTAATCTGTGCCGTTGTTCGGGCTATGTAAAAGTGATTGATGCTGTTCGCTCGGTGTGCGGCACGGAGCCGAAATGACCGTTTATCAAAATCCTGTGGGGCAGGACCTGCCCCGCCTCGAAGCCCGAGAAAAAATCACTGGCCGCGCGGAATACACAGACGACCTATCGCGACCTGGCATGCTGCACGCAGCCGTTCAGCAAAGCCCCTACGCACATGCGCGTATTGTATCCTGCGATGTTTCCGCCGCGCTGGAAGTTCCAGGCGTCGTCGCATCCTTCACCGGTGACGACATTGGGTACAATTACATTGGTCCCTTCGTGCACGACGAAACTGCTATTGCCAAAGGCAAAGTGCGCTATATCGGCGAACCGGTAGCGGCCGTTGCCGCGGTCGATCAACTGACCGCACGGCGCGCTGTCGCGCTAATCGAAATCGAATATGAAGAACTGCCCGCCGTCCTGTCGATTGACCAGGCCATGGCGGAAGATGCCCCAATGGTGCATGACAATTTTGAAGAACTCTTGAAGACCTATGAATCCGAACACGCACCCAACGTAATGTCAATCATGGAGGTCGAGGAAGGTGACGCGGAAAACGCATGGGCGCAATGCGACGTAATCGTCGAAGGTGAATATGAGACACAGGCGCAGTGCCATACATATATGGAACCCTGCTCGGCGCTTGCAGATATTGACGCTAACGGCAAGGTCACCGTCTGGTCCGGCAATCAGTCAGTGTTTCACCTGCAGGCGAATATTGCACAGTCCCTTGATATGCCCATGTCGAAAGTACGCTGTGTTACCCCACGGGTGGGCGGCGCGTTCGGCGGCAAGATGGAACAGACAATTCAGCCTATTGTTGTAGGCCTGACCATCAAGGCAAACCGCCCGGTCAAACTTACCCTGAGCCGCGAGCAGGACTTTGAGATGATCCGGTCTCGGCATCCGTCCAGGGTTTGGATGAAGACCGGAGCCACGAAAGACGGCACGTTGGTCGCCCGAAAAGTCGATATTCGTCTTGACGCAGGCGCCTACGGTGATGACAGCCCCGGCGTTGCGGGCATTTGTGCGCTGTTCTGCCGGGGTCCGTACCACATCCAAAATGTGTCGGTAGAATCGCGGGCGGTCTATACCAACAAACTCCGGGCGGGAGCGTTTCGAGGCTTCGGCGGCCCACAGGTGGCGATTGCGGGCGAAACACAGATAGACGAAATTGCTGACAAAATTGGCATGGATCCGATTGACCTGCGGCTGAAAAATGCGGCGAGGCCAAACGAAGAATGGCTTGGTGGTCTGGCGGCTTCTAATGACGCGATGAGTGAATGCCTGACACAGGTACGTGATTCAAGCGACTGGCAAAATCGCCGCGCGGCAGCCTTGGGACCGCCCGTCGACGGCAAACGCCGAAGCATCGGCATCGCTTGCATGCCCCATATTTCGGGTCTTTTAACCTCCGGCGCGATCATCCGGATTCTCGAAGACGGTACTGCCGTACTGAACACAGGTGCGGTTGACAACGGGCAGGGATCAGACACGGTCCTGGTACAGATGTGTGCGGGCGCGCTGGGCATCGACGTCGATAAAATCAGCCTCGCAACCCCAGATACCGATTCTTCTCCATATAACTGGGGCACCACAGCCAGCCGGGTGACCTACATGACCGGGCGCGCTGTGGTGGCCGCTGCAGATTCTGTTATTGAGCAGCTCAAACAACGCGCCGCCTCGATGATGGAGTGTGCACCCGAAGATCTTGAAATGAGGCCTGGCGGAATAATCGGAATCAGCGGTGTTCCGGAAGCAAAAGTTACCTTTGGCGAGATTTCCGGATTTGCACACTGGGTCGAGGGTGGCCCGGTAATTGGCAGTAATTCACTGGCATTTGATGGGGAAAGCTTCGATCCCAAACGCGGTTTCATCAAGGGTTTCCCATTCGGCAAGATTGGGGCGTGGATCTTTGCCGCACAGGCAGTAGAGATCGAACTGGACGAAGCAACCGGCAAGATTACGCCGCTCGAAGTCTGGTCAGCCCATGACATTGGCAAAGCGATAAATCCCTCATCAGTGGCCGGGCAGGTCGAAGGGGGGGTGGTTCAGGGCATCGGATACGCACTTTACGAAGAAATGGTCTGGGACACTGGACGACTCGCGAACCCCTCGCTGATGGATTACAAAATTCCGGGAACAGTCGAGTCTCCTCCAAAGATCAATACCATTCTGATTGAAGAGCCCGACGAGACCGGCCCATTCGGGGCCAAGGGCATCGGTGAGCCACCAATTGTCGGGATCGCGCCGGCCATCGCAAATGCCTTGGCACATACCAGCGGAATTCGGTTACGGCGTCTGCCCATGTCGTCCGAAAACGTTCTACGCGCGTTGCGCGAAAAAACCGATGGCGGATGACGCGCTGATCCTCAAAAATGGCTGGGTGGTAACTGGCGACGCGGTGGAGACCGAATTGCCACGCGCCGACGTCGTTATCGAAGCCGGACGTATCGAAGCGATCGGCCCGGACGTCGGCGAAGGATACGACGGCGAGGTGATTGATTCCTCGGGCTCGATCATCATGCCGGGGCTGATCAACGCACATCTCCATTCGAACGAAGCGTTCCAACAGGGCGTCTACGATAATCTGCCGCTCGAAATCTGGCTCGGTGAGAGCTATCCGCCCTTTGGGTTCCCGTTGTTGAGCGAGCACGATTATTATCTCCGCACCATGCTCGCTGCGATCGAATCGGTGCGAGCCGGCGTGACCACGGTTCAGGACGACTATGTCCATCCACCCGCGACGCCTGGAGCGATGGATGCCGCGATTCGGGCCTATGCCGATATTGGACTGCGCGCCTGGGTCGCGGTCGATATGTGGGACGTACCGCTGCTCGACTGCGTACCCTATGCGCGGGACATCATTCCGGCGGTGGAACAGCATGAAATTAATGCGTTACCATTAGCCGATTTCGCAGCTCAGCTCGACCTGTTTCGTCTACAGTTCGACAACTGGCATGGCCATGACGACCGCATCCGCATCATCCTCGCGCCATGCGGACCCCAGCGCTGCACAATCAAGCTCATGGAGGAGATCAACGAGCTTTCGGCCCGCCATGACGTTCCGCTGCACAGCCACACGTTGGAAACCCGGCTGCAAGCCGTTCAGGCCCAGGATCAATGGGGCAAAACGGCGATCGAATACCTCGACGACATTGGCTTCCTGTCACCGCGGCTGACCATTGTTCACGGCATATGGCTGAACGACCGGGACATCGGTCTGCTGGCCGACAATGGGTGCTCGGTCGTGCACAACCCGCTTTCCAACATGAAGCTTGGCAGCGGCATCTGTCCATTACGAAAGCTGCTCGATGCCGGCATTAACGTCGCGCTCGGCACCGATGGCCTGGCGACCAGCGACACCGCCGATCTGATCGAAGCAATCCGCGCGGCGAGCCTGATGCACAAAAACCCGGCCACGCATCACGGCGACTGGGTCGCGGGCGCGGACGTTTTCCGCATGGCAACCATGGGGGGGGCCCAAAGTGGGATGATGGAGCGTGAAGTCGGCAGCCTCGAGGTCGGGAAGCGCGCTGATGTGATCCTGCTCGACCGCGACCACTGGGGCTTCGTCCCCCTGACAAACCCCATACGCCAACTCGCGTTTTCGGTGACCTCGGAGGCTGTCCAGACAGTGATTGTCGAGGGTGGCGTGGTCATGCGAAATCGTAAAATTCAAAACATCGACGAAGATGCCCTGCGCAGCGAAATTTGCGAGGCGGCAGACCGCTATGTCCGGGATTTCGTGCCGGTCATGAAAGCGGGCTCCATGCGCCTTGCACCCTATTTTGAGGAAATTCACCAGCGGTCCAGAATTGCCGCGCTCGAATTCGGCAACACTCCGCCGGGGGGCGCACTGCGGACAGGAGACCCGACATGACGGACGAAGATGAAAGCGATCAACCGTCGGTCGCTGAGACATTCGACGACTTTCCTTACTACGAAGAAGGCAGGGTCCCTCAATATCAACGTTATCACACAGAGGTCTCCTATCTCGACGAGCTCGAGCGCATCTGGGGCAAGCCATGGGGCGCGCAGGGAATCGGGAAATTGCGCGAGGTCGCAATGGTCAAGCCAACCGAAAGCGAAGTGCTCGAGCTTTATGAACAGGATTCCGCGTTCTTCGTCTTCAACGGCATCACCCCCAATCTGGAGCTGATGCAGGAACAACATGCGGGCCTGGTCAAGACATATGAGTCTATGGGCGTGACAGTTCACGAAATCCGGTGGGCGGACGATCCACCCATGTCGGCGTACGGGCCAATGAAACGCTCGATTTCAGCGGCCGCCGGATTTGTGATCAACGGCGGCGCTATTATTCCGCGCGAGGCCCCGCCCTATTGGCGCGGACGATCGCGATACGTTTCCAAGGCTTTAATGGATCTCGGTTGCCCGATTCTGCATACCGTGCACGGTCACGGCGTCTGTGAGATCGGCGCCGCGGTGCGGATGGCCGATGATTTTATCGTGCTGATGCTGTCGACCGACTGCAATCGTGAGGGGGCGGAACAGGTCATGCCGGTACTGAGGCGAGCAGGATACGAGAAGGTGCTTCTAGCCCACAGTCCGGGTCCGCTATACGACTACCATGAGGAAGTTCCCGGTTGGATGCATGCCGACATGTGGATCATGCCGCTTGATGTCAGGCTAGCCATGATCTATCCGCCCTGGTGCAATTACCAGACCATCCGCGACTTACACGAACTCGGCTATGAGCTGATTGAGGCCCCTCGCGACGAGATCAACCTTTACCCGACGAATGGCATCACAACCGAACCCCGGCAGGTCATCATGAACGAGAGCGCGGTCAAGACGCGCGCGCTGCTGGAAGCGGCGGGCGTTGAGGTTATAGCCATTCCCTATGACGAGGTTCATAAATATGGTGGCGGTATCCGATGCAACACCATGCAGCTTATCCGTGAACCCGGGCCAGGACTGTTCGAACCCTGACGCCGGTTTACGGCGGCGGCGGATTTCGCCATAATTTCCCATAATGGCCTCGTGTGTCACCACGAGGCCAAAAACCAACAAGGAGGCAACCATGTTCAAACGAATTGTACCCACCCTCGCGGGGCTGACTGCGCTGCTGATTGCGACAGCGGTTGGCGCAGCGGATCCGATCAAGATCGGATTTTCCCACTCGAAGACCGGCATCTTCGCGGCAGCGGCTACCTCGCAGCTGCAGTCCTATGAACTCTGGCGGGAACAGATGAACGCGCTCGGTGGGCTCGATGTCGCTGGATCCCGGCGCGAAATTGAATTCGTCCATTATGACGACCAGTCAAATTCGGGAAAGGCAGTCCAGATATATGAAAAGCTCATTACCGACGACAAGGTCGACCTGCTGCTGGCACCCTGGGGGACCTCGCTTCATTTCGCAATCGTTGGCGTCATATCGCGGTATAAATTTCCTGTTATCGGCAACACCGCCGCTTCGGTGCAGCTTCGCGATCTCAAGGCAGGCAATATCTGGTTCCCGACCTCACTGTTCCCCGACCGCCAAAGCGTGGAACTCGCCAAGCTTCTCAAGAAACAAGGCGTGGCCTCAGCGGCGTTGATCACCAACCAGTTACCCTATACCCAGGAAAACAAAAAGTTCGTGGTTCCGGCGCTCAAAGCAGCTGGGATCAAGCTGCTGGTCAACGAGGACTATCCCCCCAACGTCAAGGACATGACCGCACTGCTCAACAAGGTCAAGAAGGCTAAGCCCGATGCGGTGCTCGCATACACCTATCCCGGCGACGCAGTGCTCTACGTCAAGGGCGCTCGCGAAGTTGGCCTCAACGCAGCGACTCAGGTTGTTCTGCTCGGGCCGCAGTATGATTTCTTCGCGAAAATTTTCGGACCGACACGCAACGGTCTGGTGACGATGGGACATTGGACGCCGCTGCGCAAGGACTGGCCGACGGCAAAGGTTTTCTTCGATGATTTCAAGGCGCGCTGGAAAACCAACGCCGATTATCTCGATGCGCCACTTGCCTATATGTCGGTCCAGATTTTGCAGCAGGCAGTCGCCAAGGCGGGCCTCGATAAAAACAAGCTGCGCCAGGTCATCTCTTCGACCACGTTCAAATCCATAAACGGTCCGGTGCGATTTAAGGGAGTCGAAAACATTGCTCTGCCGACGATGATCTCGCAAATCCAGAATGGGCAGCAGCATATTGTGTGGCCCGCTGATCAGGCAACGTCGAAAATTATCGCCAAGCCGGTCTGGAAATAAGCCTATCGATCGGAGGCACGGCCGCCTTGTTGCGCGGAATAGCGGTAGGGCGACCCTCCTCTTCAGGACATCATGATGGGTGACCTGTTATCCGGCCAATTGGCAGTCGCGACCCTTGTCCTTGGGGTGATATACGGCCTGGTGGCTCTGGGACTAAATCTGATTTACGGCACCATGCGCCTGCTGAACGTTGCGCACGGTGAGATACTGATGCTGGGGGCATATTTGTCGTTTTGGTCCTTTACCCTGATCGGGATCGGGCCGCTTTATTCGATGTTTGTCGCCATGGCACTGGCGGCCGCGTTGGGCGCATTGGTATATCATTTTCTCTGCCGGCGGGTTCTGACGGCCTCCAAGCTGGTTGAGCAAATAGAGGCGAACTCGCTCCTGCTTTTGTTTGGCGGTTCTATCATACTGCAGAATGTGGTTGCGCTGTCTTTCACCGCGACGGCCCGGGCCTATCCCTATCTCGATCAGATTATCCCCATTGGGGATTTTCAGGTGACCGCAAACCGGCTGGTCGTGCTGGTGATCGGCCTGGCCGTTTGCGCTGCCTGTATCCTGTATTTCCGGATGTCCATGACAGGTCTTGCGATACGCGCCCTTATCCAGCGCCCGGACGCGGCGGCACTGGTTGGCATCAATGTGGAGCGCGTGCGGTTGATCAGCTTTTCGCTCGGTTTCGGCATCGCGGGGCTCGCCGGCGGGCTTATCAGCATGCTTGAACAGATTTCACCATTCATGGGATTTCCTTTCACCATCGCCGCCTTTGTCGTGATCATCCTTGGCGGGCTTGGCAACCTGTATGGCGGCCTCGCAGGGGCGTTCCTTCTGGCCGTCATTGAGGTCTACGGCGTCGCCTTGACCTCGGCTAGCATGCGCTCGATTCTGTTATATGGCGTGTTCATTGGCATTCTGGTATGGCGGCCGCACGGCCTGTTCGGTGCTCGCGGTGCTGCGCGGTGATAAAGTTTCCGATGACCTCTTATACCAAGGATCACTGATGAAGGCCCATGGGGACCGCGGCGACCCAACGAGCACGGGAGAAATTGCAGGCACTGCGATGCATCATCAAGACTTTCCAACGCGCTCGAATGGTTTGCCTACGCGGCCGAAACGGCCACCTGTGTTGGCATTCAGACCCTTTAAGGTCCCGACGAAACACAATTCCTCCGGCAGACCATCTCCATGAACCCTAATCACCGATCCCGGGTATTACTGACCCTGGCCAGCGCCATAGCCGTTTGCGCGACCATCCCGCTCTATGGCAGCGACTACATCACCGGGGTGGCACTGACTTTGCTGATGTGGATCGCGTTAACTCAAAGCTGGGTCGTTCTGTCTGCGATGACTGGGTATATCTCGCTCGGCCATGCGGTGTTCTTCGGCGCCGGCGCCTATGTGATGGTATTGACGTTCGGCGTGCTGCCGTTCTGGATCTCGGTTCTGACTGCCGGCGCGGCAACCGGGGTGCTGGCGTTGTTGGTGGGCTATCCCTGCCTGCGCGTACGCGGTCCCTACTTCGTGATACTGACATTCGGCCTCGCCGAACTGGTGAAATACATAGTGATCAATGTAGAGGCCGCACTCGGCAAGTTCGGGCGACTGCTGATGGGTGCGCCGAGCCTCGATCAGCTATTTTATGTCATTTTGGTTCTCGCGGTCAGCTCGATGATAATCACCTACACGGTGCGCCGGTCACGCTTCGGCGCCGGGCTGCGCGCGATCCGCGAGAATGAAGAGGCCGCGGAAACGGTTGGTATCAACGTCGCGCGGTTCAAGGTGCTGGCGTTCGCATTGTCAGCGATCATCCCCGGAATGGTGGGATCGGTCGTGGTGCTGCGTACGACCTATTTCGAGCCGCTCGACGTGTTCAACCCAATCACATCTTTCACCATCGTCTCAATGGCAATCATCGGCGGCGGCGATGACGTACCGGGCCCCGTCTACGGCGCATGTTTCCTGGTGTTGTTGCAGGAATTGCTGTGGGCTAATTGGCCGGAGATATACATGATCCTGCTCGGCGCGTTTCTTGTCGGCTTCGTGCTCCGCGCGCCGGACGGGATACAAGGCTGGCTCACCGCATTTCAGCGACGCAAGGCGCGATGACCTTGCTTCGTCTCACGGATGTCAGCCGCCGTTTCGGAGGGGTAGTTGCCGTCAACAGCGTTGGGTTTGCAATCGAACCGAGTGAAATCGTAGGGTTAATGGGCGCAAACGGCGCCGGCAAAACGACGTTGTTCAGCCTGATCGCCGGTAATCTTCGGCCATCAGCGGGTGAGATCCTGTTCGACGGTCGGCGGATTGATCGACTGCGTCCCGATCAGATCAGCAGTCTCGGCGTAGCGCGAACATTTCAGATTGTCCGTCCGTTTGCCGGACTTACCGTGCTCGAAAATGTGACTATTAGCGCTCTTTTCGGCAGCTCCAGAACAAAGTCAATGACGCGCGCCAACGCCGACGCCAAGGAGGTTTTGGAGGAGGTGGGGCTCGCCGCTCGCTCGGGAGATTATGCCAGCGCTCTTACGCTTTCTGGCCGGAAACGTCTGGAAATCGCTCGTGCGCTCGCTACTAACCCAAAATTGCGGATGCTTGATGAGGTGATGGCCGGCCTGACGCCAACCGAAGGCGCCGACGCGGTCACCATGATCCGGCGGCTCCAAAAAGCGCGCAATCTGACAGTCATTGTCGTGGAACATGTGATGGGAATTCTGATGGACCTGTGTCCAAGAATTGTCGTTCTGCACCATGGCGCGCTGATCGCTGAGGGCTCACCGCAGGAAGTCGCCAATGACGCGCGGGTCATTGACTCTTACCTTGGAACCCGATCATGACGGTGCTGCTTGAAATTCGAAAACTGTCAGCGGGCTATGGGGAGGTCAAGGTACTGCACGACGTCGCATTGCGGGTGAAAGAAGGATCTATTACAGCGTTGGTCGGCAGCAACGGAGCGGGCAAGACGACACTGATGCGGACAATTTCCGGATTGTTGCATCATAGTGCGGGGGATATTCAGTTCGCTGACGTCGAGATCGGCGACCAACCTGCCGACCAGCGTGTCGCATTGGGTATTTCACTTGTGCCGGAGGGGCGCATGATTTTCCCGGATTTTACGGTCGAACAGAACCTGCGGGTCGGTGCATTCGTGACCCGCGCCCGAACCCGAACCGATGCCAATTTGGAAAAGATGTTTAAACTGTTCCCAAGGCTGCGCGAGCGACGCAATCAGCATGGCGAAACTCTCTCGGGTGGCGAACAGCAAATGCTGGCCTTGGCGCGCGGCCTGATGTCGGAACCAACCATGCTGCTCCTTGATGAACCTAGCCTGGGACTGGCGCCGGCTATTTCGCAGCTTCTATTCGAGACGGTGGTTCGGGTGCGTGACAGCGGCGTGACCGTATTCATCGTGGAACAGGATATCCGTTCGACGCTCGAAATTGCTGACCAGGCCTATGTGATGGAAAATGGTCGCGTCGTGTTGTCCGGCACGGGTGCACAACTTCTGACGGACGATTCCATAAAGCAGGCTTATCTCGGAATCTGAAACCGCAAGGGCAATGATCTGACACAGCGGGCGGATAGATCGCTAATCGGGTTACGGTGATGGACTGATCAAAAATTTCGTATCTGCCTCTCACAATAGACAGACCACTCGATTTGCTTCATCGCCTGATGTTCATTTTAGCCGGGGTGTTGTTGATGATCCCGGCCAACGCCGTGGAAATGGGCATATGGACCGACATAACTGGTGCTCTGGTTGCCGTACTGTTAATTTTCAGGGAAGTTCGCGCCAAGCAAGCGGCAAAATTTGTGGGTTAGTTGTTATGAGAATAATCATGTTGGGTACCAGTGCTGCCATGCCTAACCCGGACCGCCACGATTCCGGAATCTTGATCTCCACAGGTAACGAACATTACCTCTTCGATTGTGGTCACGGTGCAACCAACCAGATTGTGGCAGCCAACGTGAACCCGGCTGCCGTCGGGCACGTTTTTCTGTCTCATCTTCATTACGATCACATAGCAGATTTTCCCTATTTCATGATCACGACTTGGATGTCTAATCGTCAGGAACCCCCTGTCGTAATTGGTCCAATTGGTACTTCGGATTTCGTGGAATCGCTCATGTCACCGAAAACTGGTGCCTATCGAAAGGATATTGAAGCACGGGTGCAGTACCCCCAACGCCAGGCCAATATGCAGGCACTGAACGCAGATGTACGTGAAATGAAGCCGGGTGTGATTTTCGAAGATAAATTCGTAAGGGTATCGGCCTGTTACGTGGAGCATATCCCAAGAGAAATTTCACCCTGTTTCGGGTTACGGCTCGATAGCGCGGATGGAAAGTCTGTTGTCTTTTCCGGGGATACCGCACCCTGCGACCGGCTAATAGAGCTAGCACAGGGGGCCAATTTATTGATTCATGAATGCACATTTACCCAGTCGGCAATAGATTTTCGGTCAAAAGCGGGCATCGGCACGTGGGCCCATACCAGTCCCACCGAACTGGGAAAGATTGCCACCAAATCCAATGTTGGAAGTCTGATTGCAACCCATTTTGGCAATTTTGATTCAAACCGCCCGGTAGTACGCGAGTTAATGTCCAAACATATGCCGGTGGAATTAATGGGACCGCAATTGATGGAAGAAATGGTATCTGACATCCGCAAAAACTGGTCTGGTGAATTACGAATGGCTCATGATCTTATGCGAATCGATCTTTGAAAACTCGGCATATCATTTCCTACGTTCATCCCCAAACCATTGATATCGGCGCCACCCCGCAATCGGTGAATTACTCCAGGTAGCGACAGATCAAGAACCTTTCAGATCCATCAGTCACGAACATCACGCAAAAACAAACCAGTGAAATCCGGCTAATATTGTAGCCCGGTCACCGATCAGTTTCCCTTGAGCCCAGACATAATTTCGTGCGAATCCGACACGAAGCCATATATGTTCTCGACCTGCCATACTGCCGCGTCAGCACAGAATTGTGGGTTGGTTGTGCCACAACAATCCTCAATCATCACGCATCCGTACCCGTTAAACTGCGCGTCCTGAAGTGTTGTCATTACGCACACGTCGGTGTTTACGCCAGAAAACAGGAGACAGTTGACACCGATGTTGCGCAGGATGGGATCTAACTGCGTACCCCAGAATCCACTCATCCGATGCTTGTCTACCCTGATGTCTTTTGGTTTCTGTTCAAGCTCATCAACTACGCACGCGGCCCAGCTATCCTTCTCGAGCACCTTCGCTCCGCTTCCCGGCAGAGGATCTCCGAAGCCAATACCCTGTCCCGCCGGTGTACAAATGTGAAGGTCTCCCGGAGTGAGGTTCAACAGGTCAGCGCGGTTGCCCCAGTTAAGCCAGATAACGGGCATGCCAGCCCGACGCAGTGCGGGAATCAGCCTGGTCAACGGCTTGATAGGCGCGCGATTAGGCGATAAATCGGCACCCAATGAATCGAGCCACCCACCGGGCGTGCAAAAGTCATTTTGCATGTCAACCACGACCAGCGCCGAACGGGCAAGATCAACGGTCAGGCGTTGAGGCCGGGCCTCAAATGTCAACGGTTGCACTGGGACGGGCGCCACGGCCATATCCACCTCATCCTGACCCACGAGCCATTGATTGGCTGGCCAGGTTCCAAGCAATTTGGGTTTTGGCGTTCTAGCCGGTTTGGCCGGCTTGGTTTTAGGTGGGTTCATATCAGGTTCCTTTATCATGAAGGCACAATGCGCGGGTAACTTGTTGTGATATGGGTCGTGTTAAATTCCAAAAGTGAATCGGCTCCCAACGTTCGAGGTAACCAGCCGGTCAGGCATACGCTCGTGCATGGCCGCTATGAAATTCATCCCGGTACAATGCATGGGAATAACTACGTCCGGGTCCAGGCGCTCCAGCTCGTCTACCGTGTGCGAGATATATTCCGGCGTTGCGGTCCCTAGATGGAAGCCGCCGACCACGCCATGCAGTTTGTCAATGCCGGAAACTGTCATTGCCGTTTTAATTGAATTTATGATGCCGGCATGACCACACGAAGAAATCACCACCAGTCCACGCCCTTTTACGATGTAACAGGTCGCGTGTTCTTCCGGATGGCTGTCCTCCTGCAAGCCGCCGCTCAACTCTGCCTCGGAAAAGTGTCCCGCAGGCTCAACCAGTGAGCCGCCGGTGACCTCCTCGAATGTGTCACGAGTAATATACCCAGTGGTGAAAGCACCTTCCAGGGCATTCGGAGTTTCGCAGCAAACCGGTATTATTTTTTGTGCCTTCAGCAAGGTGCGATCTGGAGCGCCCCAGCATACGAACTCCGGATCTGCGTCAGGCTGACCCGGGACCTTTGACTTGACCCAGCGGATGTCGAATGCCTCATCCGCCCCGACAAACAGTGAAACATCGTCGCGCATCACAGCACGATTGTGAGTTACGAAACCTCCGAGCCCGCCATAATGATCACGATGGCCGTGGCTCAGAATTAACCCATTAATCTGCCCGGGCTCAATATCCAGCAGGCTAAAATTACGGTTGAGAATTTCTGGAGTATAGCCAAAGTCGAGAAGGTACTGTGCCCTTGCGCCCTCGGAAACGGATTCCAGATGTAGCGCCAAACCCCACTCGCCAGCCAACGTCGTCATTTGCCGTCCCGGAATACTGCCAACATGCTCAATATTGACGACTGAATGGGCTGCCTTGGGCAGAAAACGTTCGTAATGCGAGTCAACCACGACCCGGACCGCGAGCTGTTCGACCACGGGGGCCGTAAAGGGTGTTTGAATGTTCAAGTAATCCTCCTGGTTTTCCTGGGCTGCAGTGTCTCGAAATGTTTGACTGGCGAAGGTGGCATAAAATTCTATGTTTGGTTTGTTAACAAGTCCATCCAAGCCATGCGCTTCAATCTCGATACCTTCCCCAGTGTAATCTGGTTACTGACGCCGGCGCGGTCACCCCAGAACTGAAAGTGGCGTGCGGGGATGGGTCTGTGCTGATCGGGGCACGGGGTTGCTAATATTTTCCTGCGAATTAAAAATATTGGGAGAAACACTGGGGTAATTAATTGTGACAGACAAAAAACCTAAACTCGATGCGCTAATTGTTGGTGCGGGTTTTGCGGGCCTTTATATGCTCCACAAACTCCGTACGATGGGATTTTCTGCGAAAGTGATAGACGCAGCGTCGGGTGTTGGTGGCACATGGTACTGGAACCGCTATCCTGGTGCCCGCTGCGATGTCGAGAGCATGTTTTATTCATACGGGTTTGACGAAGAACTGGAGCAGGAATGGGAATGGACGGAACGCTACCCATCTCAGCCAGAGATACTGCGTTACGCAAACCATATCGCTGACAGGTTTGGGCTCTGGGAAGACATTCGCCTCAAAACCCGTGTCACGTCGGCCGCGTTTGAAAACAAGTCGGGCAGCTGGCGGATGACTACAGATTCGAATGACCACATCACCGCAAAGTTCTGCATTATGGCAAGCGGCTGTCTATCTGCTGCCAACATGCCGGAAATTTTGGGTATGAAAGATTTTGGCGGTCGGGTTTTTCATACCGCCCGCTGGCCACATCAGGCGGTCGATTTCACAGATCGCCGGGTTGGTGTGATTGGCACTGGTTCATCGGGTGTTCAGGTCATTCAGGAAATAGCCAGGCAGGCAGGCCATCTGACCGTATTCCAACGAACTCCAAGCTACGTCACGGAGAGCGTAAACCGGACCCTGAGCCCCGAAGAACAGGCTGAAATCAAGGCGAATTATCAAGAAATAAGGGCTGCTGCCCGAAAAACGTTCGGCGGTTTTACTGCAATCATGAATGATCAGTCGGCACTATCGGTATCAGAAGAAGAATGCCGGAGTCGATTGGACACTGCATGGAATGCTGGCGGCATTGGCTTTCAGTTCACTTTCAACGATTTCGGTTTCAGCGAAGAAGCCAACAAACGGGCACAGGAATTCGTCCGCGACAAGATTCGGAGCACAGTAAGTAATCGCGAAACCGCAGACAAACTGTTGCCTTATCACATCCTTGGCTGCAAACGACTGTGTATCGGTACTGACTATTACTCAACCTACAATCGACCCAACGTTACCCTTGTTCAGCTCGGAAAGGCTGGTGTCGAGAGAATGACAACCGAAGGCCTTGTTTCAGAAGACGTTGAATATGCACTCGACGATCTCGTCCTTGCGACAGGTTTTGACGCAATGACAGGTTCGCTAAGCCGCATCGAAATTCAAGGCCGCAAGGGGCAAACTCTCAACCAGGCATGGGAAGCGGGCCCACAAAGCTACCTCGGGCTCATGACGAACGGTTTTCCCAACCTGTTCACGATAACCGGACCCGGCAGTCCGTCCGTACTCTCCAATATGCTGCCGACGATTGAACATCACGTGGAGTGGATTGCCGAATGCATTGATTACATGAATAGCGAGAAAATCCGGGAAATCGAGCCAAACCTCAAAGCGCAGAACAATTGGGTGGCACATGGCAATGAGGTTGCCTTAAAAACGCTTCGTTATGACTGCAGTTCATGGTACCTCGGCGCCAATGTACCCGGGAAGCCGCGGGTTTTTATGCCCTATATCGGTGGCATGCCGGCTTACCGGGAAAAATGTGCGGCTGTCGCAATAGCAGGTTACGAGGGGTTTGAACTCAGAGCGCAATAAGCCAGCTCCTGTCGCGCAAACATAACCTCGATCTCCCGCTTTTATAAAAAAACCGTGGCTCGTCTGCTTAAAACTTTTTCTGCATATCCGGAGACAGACAGAAAGTTGGTCCTGAATCAGGGCGCAGACGAAAACATCTCTCCGAAACAGACTGAAACAGTTAGAATAATTTTGACAGATTAAAACATAAGCGGGATTTAGCCATGGACGACAAACAAATTGTACCGCTGCTGCCGGTTACCCTCGGCAGGGGTAATGTGCATTACGCTCAGGGTGTAAGGGCCGGTCGTTGGGTGTTTGCCTCCGGACATATGGCCCAGGATTTTCAAAACGGTATATCCCCTGACGTTATACACGAAAAGGCCCCACATGCTGGTCTTCCCAAACGTGAAAAAGAGATGGCACTAATCTTTGATCATATCGAGGCGGTTCTGATGGAGGGTGGAACTGGTTTGGGTAACATCGTTCGCACCGACCAATACTATACCACAGTCAATGCGGTGCCACCCTATCAGGCGACACGGCGGAAACGATTCGGGACGCTTATCCCACCGTCAACCTCCATCGTAGAGAAGGGTTTTGTCCTCCCTGGCGCTGACATAAACCTGCAGGCTATCGCCGTGGTTCCATCCGATGGTTTCCAGCCGGAACACCTCAGCAATCCAGTGCTCGCGGGTCGGCCAACATCGGGGTATTCGCCGGCCCTAACGGTAGGTGATTTTGTGTTTTTGCCCGGAGTTACTTCGATGGCTATGGGTGACGAGAAGCGCCGCAACGTGATAGCCGAAGCGGCCCGCGTCGAACAGGGCATGCAGTGGGGCGGTCAGCCAATTAAACTGGAGACCGAGTTCATCATCACCCAACGCATCAAGCCGTCCCTTGAACTGGCCGGTTCTACACTCGATGAAATCGTCAAAGTCCAGGTCTACCTGACCGACCCTGAGGATTACTCCGCGTTTAACGAGGCATGGTTGGAGCATTTTTCAGAAAATGGGCCGGCGTTGTCGATCATCCCCTGCGCCACGGAGGGGCTTGCCCCGATAGATGGCACGATCGAGATAAACGTTCTTGCTCTCAAAACGGGTGCCGCGACATCCAAACAGCAGATCGAAGCAGGTGTGTTTCCGGGATTCCGCCGGCAGCCGCAGGCCGTGAGAGCGGGTGACCTGCTGTTTCTTTCAGGCCTGATGGCAATCGACGAGGATGGGCTGGTGGCAGACGCCAGGACCGACCCTGGTCAGCCATGGTTCTCATCCAGCGCCGCAACCCAGGCCGAGTGCATCATCTCAAACGCGGAAAAGCTGTGCAGCGTCGCAGGGACCTCACTCAGTAATGCTGTGCGCATTCAGCAGTTCCACACCGATATTTCCGAATTTTACCCAGTTTACCGTACATGGCAAAAGCACCTTCCCGATACACCGTTACCGTTCAGCGCCGTCCACGTGCCGCATCCCCTGCCGGTGCCGGCTGCTACCCTATTGATGGATATCTGGGTCTATGCCCCATAAAACCCGAAGGACAGGGGTAAAAACATGCTGAAAGACCGGGTTTTTACATCATTGGTTACCTGTTGATTTTCCCATTCTTAGTATCGTCAGGGGTGTTCTTCCGGCTGATTTTGGTGGCAACAAATACTCGTAAACCAAGGCCCGACTTTTACAAGGTATCGAACACGCCGCGACCGGTGACTATTTTTGAACCGCCTGACACATTATTTCGACCAACGTCCCGGGCGTAAGGGTTACGCCTACACAGGCCCTCGCTGGAGGTTTGTGGGTCCCCATCCAGGCCATCCACGCCTCGTTCATCTCGTCTTTCCGGTTCATGTCGGAGACATAGACAACTGCATTTATTATTGTTGTCTTGTCAGCCCCGGCATCCGAGAGAATGGCATCAATCTTGGAAAGGACCTCCGCTGTCTGCTCTCGCATGCCAGCTGATCTGTCATCAGCAACGATACCCGACATACTGATGAAGCCATTATGAATTACTGCCCGGCTATTCCAGTCTCCGGGCTGAATGTGTTTAAGTGTCATGAAATCCCCCATTTTTTGTAATAAACCCTGACACTAACCCACCGATGGGCAGGTGGACAGCAGTAACGGTATATCCTGTCAGCCTTCCCGATTTTCCGGGTAATCCCTTTTGAACTGCAAAATTTAGTGTCATTCGTGCCGTCTTTGTGCAGTACCCGTCGACATGTTTTTCCTGTGGTTACCCGAGAACGCCTTGATCTGGTGTATTGTGGCGCGGTGGCTGGTTACGCGGAGTTAGGCGGTCTTTTGGGCCGGCAAAATTAGTATTTCGCCAGTCCCTTAAAGACCCGCAGTGACCTTTGTGACCTGCTTCTGCCGGTGATCTCCCGCCAGAACCGGCACATGCCGGATCTCTTCGCCATCCACAAGGCAGGTCGGGATACATTCAATCGTTGCATCCCGATTGGGGTGAACAAAAAATGCGATCGACAGACGCGCAGCCCGCCCTCGCAATTTTGCTGGCGGGTTAATAACCCTGTGCAGGTTTGAACGCCAGCGGTCGTTGGTCCACACCATCATCAGATCCCCGATATTGACGACAAATGATCCCGCCGGTGGCAAAACATCGAGCCACACACCCTCGCGGGTTTGGACCTGAAGTCCACCGGGGCTGTCGTCAACAAGAAGGATGGTGTGCGAACCAAAATCAGTGTGAGCGCCGCAACGTAACTGTCCATCAGTCGGATCAGAACCTTGCGAGGGGTAATGCAACAACCTTACGACACTTGCATGTCGGTCAAACTTATCGAGAAAGAATTCGTTTTGCAGATTGAGTGCATGGGCAAACACCTTCAATAACCGAGTGTTTAATTGCTCCACTGCCCGGAAATAGGTCTTGAAAATCCCTTCGAGCCCAGGCACCGAATCCGGCCAGATATTGGGCTGATAGGCAAAGGCGGCTTCCGGACCATTATGGTAGGGGTCATCAGGCCGGTCGAAAGGTCCAAAAATAAAGCCTTCGCGCAGGTCAGCCGGGGCCTTTATGCCACCGGATGAACCATTGTGCTCGCTGGCAAACGGGGTATAGCCGCGGTTCAATGACATTGATTGATCTAGACAACGCTTCTTGGTGGCAACAGGTAGACCGAAAAATTCCCAAGCGCCCCGCTTCATATTCTCAATTACCGGCACCGGAACCCCGTGGCCGGTTACGGTCAAGAAACCTATCCCCTCAACCGCCTGCGCAATCTCAGCAGCAATTGTGCAACGGGTTTTTGTGTGGCCGGTTTCGAATGCGCCGATATCGACGATTGGAATTCCGTTCATCGCTGGTTCCTCACCCGAAAACTTTCGCGTTTATTTTTCTGGTCTGTGGAGACTTACCCAGAATTTCACACCTTACAAGCAGACACCAGCCAGAAGTTTGATCAACGCCAATCTGTTAAAGTTGTTTGTCCCATCAAGATGTTTGATTACCCCGTCTCAATACCGGTCGAAACACTCTGACGCGGGTCGTTAACAAGGCACACATTAAGATCCCTGTAACGGATGCGAGAAGTGCCTCAACATCAATGGTTTGAAAGCCACTGAAGGGTGGCGGGGAGCCACGGACCATCTGCCTCCCCACCCGCAAGGCTCGCTCCTAAGTGATCCCGCCCTTCTAGTATGATGGTTTCAACCCCGACATCCGCGGCGGCGAGAGAGCGGGCCAATTTAGCTCCCTGTATTTTCAGATGCGGAAAATCCTCTGTGCCGTAGGCAATAAGAAATGGAGGCGCGCCCGCCAGTTCAAAAGCCAGCGGACTTGCCAGGCTTTCGTTGCCGGAGGCCTCTCCCCCCAAAAAGCGCGGAGAAACCGAAAGTCCTGAGCCTTCCCCAAAGAGATAAACACCGGAGATCGGGAGGCATCCCCTGATCACATTATCGGGCATACCCCGACTACGACGCCATTCGGCCGTCACTGCCAGAAGGGCTGTATAATGCCCCCCCGCACTGTGCCCTCCAGCAAACAGACGCTCCGGGTTCCCACCGTATTCCGCAATATTGTCATGTATCCAAGAAAGGCCATCCGCAACATCGTTAAAACCGATCGGGAAAAGATGTTGTGGTGCCAGCCGGTATCCTATTGAACAAAAGATCACTCCAGCCGCCGTAAACGCCGGCGCCATAAAATTCATGTGTTCCTTGTATCCCGATGTCCAGCCTCCACCATGTACAAACGCAACAACCGTTCCGTTCGGGGATTCAGGCACATGAATGGCAACTGCCTGGTAGGGGTCTTCACCGTAAGACATTTCTGCGGTCGGCTGGACACCTTCGCCACGCCGCATTACTTCCGCCACATAGGGCAGGGCAAAATCGGAGAAAGGCTCCTGAGCTGGATAATCCTGTATACGCAAATCAACTTTCCACTTGTTTGAGAACGGGTAGTGTCACACCCCAACCGAAACCCCAGAGATACTGCCCCTAGTGGCGCCAAGACCATATGGTTGTCTAATTCTGATTTCCGTTCGCGCGAAGTCAATAGGAACACGGCAAAGAAAATCCATTGACTCTTCGTCGGAATTTTTTAAATCGTCGATGCGCCCCTGATTTCTTCCAGATCACTGTTTCCGTCAATCCATCCCGACACATCCTGAAGAATATTCTCGAATTGAATTTTATCCCTGCCCCGCAAAGCACACTCCCAGATTGAAAGCACACGCCAGCCAGATTCCTTAAGGGCCAAAAGATTTCGAGCGTCACGTTCCCGATTTCCGATGATCTTGGCCCTCCAGAATTCCTGCCGTGTGGATGGCCATCTGAAAAGATGACAATCATGACCATGCCAGAAACACCCATTTACGAATATGGCCGCGCGGTACCGGGGCAGGACAAGATCGGGCTTGCCAGGCAGTTCGCGTGCATGTAACCGGAACCGGTAACCCAGTCCATGTAGCCCGCTGCGGACAAGCTTTTCAGGTTTGGTATCCTTGCCACGTATCCCAGCCATCATCTGACTGCGTTTTGCAGCGGAGACGATATCAGGCAATTTCCATCGTCATTTGCTCGGGAATTGATTGCCCGGATTTTCCCATGACACAATCGCCTGTGCCGATAATTTCTGTGATATGCGGCTGCATGTACTCTGCAACCGCAGCCACAACAGGGACTGCCACTGAATTGCCGAATTGCTGATAGGCACGAGTGTCAGAAACCGGGATTTCCATTCTGGCATTGCGATCATGGTCAAACCCCATCAGGCGGGCGCATTCCCGGGGAGTCAGACGCCGCGGATTGCGCCCTTCTTGTGCAATAAGAATTTCCGATCCATCTTTATGATATCTTGCGGATAGGGTTCGCGCCCGGTCTTTAGGTGTATTCAAACCATAACCAAAACCATTGCCTGCCGCCTTGTGTTTGGCAGCGTAGGCAACCAGGTAATTCCATAATTTATCGGACAGAGAATAGCGCTGACATACAACGCTATTCGCGTTCGCCGTATCATCGCCCGTCCTGATTGTATAAGGCTCTTCAGGTTCTTCGTCAGGTGAGTGCAGAATTGTCTCAAGCGAAGGTCCTTCAGAGGGCAGGGAGAAATCAAGATTTTCAAAATCAAATCCGGTATCTTCCCGAAAGCCCGCGACAAACACCCTCTCTCTGTGTTGCGGCACGTAACCAGCCGCATCAATAACACGATAGCTGATATTGTAGCCCAAATCATCCCGAAGCGCGTCCGAAATTATGCGGAAAGTGGCACCACGATTGTGGCTTATCAGATTTTTGACATTTTCAAGGAGGAAGGCAGCGGGACGGTGATGCTTCAGAATTCTCAATACTTCAAAGAAAAGAGTGCCCTGTGTTTTGTTCATGAAGCCGTGATAACGCCCGAGCGAGTTGAGTTTCGAGACACCGGCGAGAGAGAATGGCTGACACGGAATTCCGGCCAGAAGAACATCATGTTCTGGTATTTGAGATGCATGCACTTCGGTGATGTCGCCAGCAATTTCATTCCCATCCGGAAAATTGGCGTTGTAGGTTTTCCGTGCGTATTTATCCCACTCGCTGGTAAACACGCATTTACCCCCTGCCGCCTCAAAGCCAAGGCGCATGCCGCCGATACCTGCAAAGAGGTCAATGAACGTGAAACTTGATGGGATTGTTGGGTTTGGTTTTCGAAACTGAAGCCTGTAACGAAGAAGGTCTATGTAGGCCTTTTTTGCACGGGTTTCACCTACCTCCCATCGTCGGACGGTTCGGGGCTTTACGTCCAGAAGTACGGCGGTTTGGTCGATCGACAGACCATTCTGCTCTCGAAGGGTTTTGAATTCGGGAATACCAATACCCGGTTGGTCGATAAAAAAAGGGACGGTTCTGGACATTTTGACATTTTATATCCCCGCTCCAGAAGCGTCAACTGGTAGAATTGACATTCAAATATTCCGCCGACCAAAACCAAGGCAGACACTATGCGAACGCGGAACAACCAGGCTGGCCTACAAGTTTCCATTTGTTCCGGTTGAGTATAGAAAGCTCGCATTCGAACCAGAGACCACCCATACCTCATTGCGAACGATCTACTGTTCGCCACAAAACTAAAGTAATCTGAGGTCACGGGAGATTGCTGACAGGAAGAAAGGACGACACCATCAATTGAGACCCTTCACCGTCGCCCTGAGAAGACCGGCAGGGTAAAATTTGTAAGGAGACGTGCGGCCCGTGATAGTAAAACTTCTTCGATCCCGTATTGATGTGCGGAGCGCAGGTATGACAGGGAACTTTGCCCATTTCCTCTAAACTCACCATTGGAATCGTCGGAGCCGGAATTGCCGGCCTCACGCTGGCAGCAGCACTCCGAAGGTTTGACATCGAGGCGGTGATCTACGAGCAGGCCCCACGTTTTTCACGGGTTGGCGCTGCTATACAGTTAACACCCAATGCAGTGCAAGTGCTGCGGGGACTCGGTATCGAGAAGTACCTGCGGGCGCGATCATTCCTGCCAGATGTGGGCTATAACCGCGATTGGCAAACAGGCGAGATCACATTCCTTCACCCAATGGGAAAACAGACTGAAGAACGTTATGGAGCTCCGGATCTTTCCATGCACCGCGCCGAACTTCAAGACGCTCTCCTCTCTCTTGTTCCTGCACAGACTATCCGGTTTGGCCGGAGGCTGATGGGCCTAGACTGGGTGGCGGACGGCGTACGGCTCGCCTTCGCGGATGGGGAGAACGATGTTGTTGACGCGCTAGTAGGCGCCGATGGCATTCATTCTATCGTGCGCGCTTCCGTGGTGGGAGAAGAACCGCTGCGCGTTACCGGACAGGTCGCTTACCGCGCCGTCTATCGGACAGAAAATCTCACCCGGGAGATTGACGACCGCGTCAAGTGGTGGGGTCCCGACCGTCACATTGTCACCTACAAGATAGACCCAAGACGCGATGAGCTATATTTCATCGCCAGCACGCCTGAGCCCGATTTCAAAACTGAATCCTGGGCGGCACCGGGCGATCTCTCGGTACTTCTTGCCGCGTATGACGGTTTTCATCCGGACGCCCGGTTGATCCTTGAATCCGCGCCATTTGTCCATAAATGGGCAATGATTGAACGAGAGCCACTCGAGGGCTGGACTGCTGAGCGGACCATCCTGATCGGCGATGCCGCCCATCCCATGTTACCATACATGGCACAGGGTGCCGGAGCCGCCATGGAAGATGCAGTGGTGCTCGCACGATGTCTCCAGAGCAGCGATCGAGAATCCATCAATGAGGCATTTCATACCTGCGACCGCATCCGCCGCCCGAGGACCACAAAAATTCAACTCGACGCTCGACGCAATGTTTGGATGAAGACCGCTGCCGACACGAACGCGGACCGTATATATGACTATAATGCCTGGTCAGTTCCGCTCCGGCAACAAGCAGAGCCTTGAGATTTAACTATGGTCAATCGTGTCTTACCGTAATCCGCCCAGCACATAAAATCAGAATAATGGATATGACGGTATAACCGGTGGACATAAATAAAATTGCATCGATGGTAACTCCCCCATCAATCATCCCACCGAATAAAACCGGGGATGCTGCACTGGCCATGACCATCATAGCTGCGACCAGCGCACGGATGGCCCCCAGATGACGGACACCATACCATTCAGCCCATAATGAACCTACAACCACCCGGGACATGCCGACACTGACGCCATATAGCACCATAAATACGGGAACAATCCATGACCCCGTCCCACTGGCTAAAAGGACAAGAGAAAGGACTGCAGGGACCTGGTAATAGGGCATCAGACGGGCCGCGCTGGTCCGGTCCACCAAGGGACCAAATAGCAACGCGGTAACAACGGATGAAGCCGCCATGCTGATGTAATTTGCTGCAAACCAGGCAAGAGACCAGCCCTTGAATTCGACAAGGTGAACCTGGTGAAAAATAATCCCCGTCCCAATAAAAGACAGCCCCAGCACTCCGGGCGCCATCAACCAGAAACGAGGGTCGCGCCGAACCCGTCCCGTACTCCATTGTTTCTGCGTGGGGTAATCGCGTTCCGCACCCCTGCCGGTGGTTCGCAGCAGCATGATGCGATGGCGTTCGCCATGACCCTTAAGCAACCAGAATAGCAACGGGGTCAGGATTACCGCTAGAATCAACGCCAGTGTGAACCAGGTCTCGCGCCAGCCTATGGCAGCGGTGAGCCAGACACCAACCACAGGAAATAACGCCTGCCCGGTCGGAAACCCAAGGTTTGCTATGCTGATGGCCTTGCCGCGATCCTGCTCAAAGTAACGTGCCATCGCCGTTAGTGATGTGTGACTCATTAATCCCTGGCCTGAAAGCCGCAGGGTAAAAATAGCAACGCCAAGCATCAACACGGAGGAAGTCCAGCCCGTCAAAACACTGGACGCAACAAGACCAATACAGATCGCAGTGCTGAAGGTTCGCAAATCAAACCGGTCAATCTGGCTACCCGCCCAGATCATGCAGAATCCGCTCACCAGGGTTGCAATCGAATAGATCAGCCCAAATGTTCCGTGGGTCAGCCCGAATTCGGCCCTTATCTCGCCACCAAAAACTGAAATGAAAAAGGTCTGACCGTAACTTGAACACAACGCCATCAGAAACCCGTAGGCCAGAAAACGTCGATTTTCAGATAGAAAGCCGAAATAAGTGGAATTCATGAGTTTGCAACCAAGCAATTTGGTGGCCTTTGAAATAGTATGTCCGTCAAAGACGTGAAAAGGCGATACGGGTGTGACTAACAATAACCCAGTCGGGGGTGCTGGAGGAATACCGCTAGCCGTACAGGGTGCGGCATGGATGATACTGGGTGGTTATTCTTATACGGTAACGGGCGCACTGGCGCGAATTTTGACCGACGAATACCCAATGTTCGAAATCGTTTTCCTGCGCTGCGTCATCGCTGTGTTCGTTATGGCACCCCTGATTGTGCGATTGGGTGTAGGAAAACTGAGAACCAGGCAACCGGCTATGCATATATTACGTGCCGTCGTGGGGTACGGTGGCATTTTGTGCTGGTTCTACGGAGTAAGTCATATTCCGTTGGCCGACTATTATGCACTCCAATTTACCATGCCGCTTTTCACCATAGCCGGCGCCGTGGTGCTGTTGCGTGAGCGCGTGAGCACAAAAGCATGGATTGCGGTAGCCTTCGGTTTCCTTGGAGCGCTAGTGATCCTGAGGCCCGGATTAATCGAAATTTCCCTCGGGGCGTTGGGAGCACTGGGGGCCGCAGTATGCTTCGCTGCAATCAACATCATGATCAAGGTAATGGCCCGCAGGGATGATCCGGCAGTAATCGTGGTTTATGCAAATGTTCTAATAATTCCCTTATCGTTTATCCCGGCCCTTTTTGACTGGGTTCCGCCCACCTGGGAAGATATACCGCTGATTTTGGGAATTGGAATTTTCGGAACCCTCGCTCAGCTGTCCCTGACCCGCGCAGTCGCACTCGCGGACGCTCGGATAGTCCAGCCATTCGACTTTTTGCGACTGCCCTTTGCAGCGCTGATGGGCTGGTTTCTGTTCGATGAGGTATCAGATATCTGGACCTGGGTGGGTGCAGTGATTATCTTCGCCGCAGCCTATTACGTTCTCGCCTATGAATCCCAGCGCAGGTAATATCATTCACCTTCAAATGAGGGTAACCTGAAGACCTCACTAGCACCTGCCTTATCCGAATTGCAGGGACTCTCCTGACCGTTTCGTCATCCAGCGGGGTGGTGTGATCAATTCCGGTCAACTGGGCACCCAGATACACGCCAAGCGGTTCAATACCTAGCGAGGGCTGCGCCAGAGTTAAGGGGGAAGCTATTTCGGCCATCGTCGACACCTGTGATTGCCCAGTGATGAAAACATTCTTTGCCAACCACCAAAATAAAGGCCAAGAGCCATGGCCAAGCCCACCCAGTTCTTTTCCCGAAAATCCAAGACATTTCTGGCCAGTTAACGCAGCAGAAATGCGACAAAGGGGAGGATGGCACCTGCACAATGAAGGCAACGCATATTAAGAGGCTGGAAACTGACAATGATTTTGCCTAACAAATAATTCATGGCCAGTCAGGTCGACAAATTTTGTTTAATTACCTTTGGTATGCGACCATTTATAAAAAGCAGGCCCGTGCCGATTATCAGTGCCCCAATTATTTCTTTCGTCCGGAGAACCTCATCAAGTAACATGTTTCCAAGGAAAAGTGCCGTGATGGGAATGAGTAACGTGACAAGCATCACAGTGCTTGGTCCTGCTCGCACAAGAATCTGAAAGTAGACAATGTAGGCAAATGCCGTCCCGAACAACGTCAGCCCGAACAACGCGAACCAGACATCCATACTGGGGGGATCCAAAGACCCGGGACGTTCAAACATGCCGACAACAATCAGCATGATAACACTTGAACAAATAAGCTGACAGGTTGCCGATTTGAGTGGCGCCACACCCTTGAGGCGACGTCGCCCCCACAGTGCCGCAAACCCGAAACAGAGCGTGCCTGCCAGACCAAGACCGATACCAAGGGTCTGCGCACTTTCCAGGGGTTCTTCAATACCTCGCAGGACGACCACACCTATAATACCGATAACCACACCTACAATTCGGTTCACGGTCATTTTTTTTCCTCACCAAAACTGGCAACGATAATGACGGTAAACAAGGGTGTCATCGCGTTGATGATTGAAATCAGGCCAACTGTAATGATTGTTTGGGAGACAAACTGGAAACAGAAGGGGACCACGTTATTCAACAGACCCATCACAAAAAACGGCATCCATTCATTTAACGTTTTTGGCAGCTTGTGGCCGTAAAACCAGAACAGTGGCAGCAGAAGCAAAGCGGCCCTGAAGATACGGACAAAAACCACAATAAATGGCGGCAGTTCCTTCACGGCAACGCCGGCAAAAAATTAGGCTGCCCCCCAAAGCACCGACAACAGGATCAACAAACCCCATTCCGACCGATCCATGGTTTTTGCCTCTTCAGACACCCTTTACCACAAACGTATTCCGCCCCAATTAACTGTGCGGACCAGATTCGCATTTAGAAAGAAATCGATCCAGCAACTTCTTGCCATTTAAATCAGGCGCTCTTTTGTTGCTTGTCCACGCTGTACAAGCTTATCAATGCGCCAGGTAACATGGAGAGGTTGTTGGACGACATCGTGGAATCGGCCAATATCTTTAGTTGGACGAAACGACAGGCAGTGGAGTGAAGGTTGTCGCACATGCACTTCCAGCGCATGCGATAGAGCCCTCTTCTACTTTCCAAACCCTTGTTTATGACCACCTCATCAGCACGGCGTTGCACGCGCCTCCCCAACGCAATAGAGACCGATATCTTAACCCTGACCGTTGCCGGTATTTCTGTCGACAACAGGGCCTTCGGAGCGGAAACCCTCTATACATTGAACCTGTTGCTGGATAGCCGTTTTTGTAGTCACTGGCATGCGCGTCAATACAGCCAGACTGCCTGACGACGCTTACAAAATTCGTGGCATGATATACTCTGAATAATAAATTTACGTCCGGAGGTTAAAACAATGCGCCATGCGCTCGTACGAAGAGACCGTCCTGGCAGCGCTGAAAAGCGCGCGCGCCTGCAACCAGCACACGCCGGGTACCAGAAACCTTTTCTGAAGATGATCATCTATGGGGGTGGTCTCGTGAGAGAGGGCGTGGATACTTCCGGCAGTGTCGACATTCGTGATGTGACCGGAAATATCATTGTGTTCAAAGCCGACCGCGCAACGGTTGAAGATTTTCACCGCAACGATCCATATACACTTGAAGATATGTTTGAATTCGCAATCATCGAGCCAATTTGGCAGCGTATGCCCGACCCAAATGCTTAATCGATGGAAAGATATTTAAGATGGACCTTTATTACAAAGGCGCTCTGGAACTCGCCAACGCGATCCGCCGAAAGGAAATATCGTGCGTTGAAGCTCTAGACCTCTATCTCGATCGTATCGACCGGTTCAATCCCGGGCTGAACGCTATCGTTGTATGCGACATGGAAGCAGCGCGGGAGGCGGCAAAGGCCGCCGATTCAGCGTTTGCAATCGGTAACGTAGCCGGCCAATTACACGGTGTGCCAATGACCGTAAAAGAGTCCTTCGACCTCGCGGGGCATCCGTCGACCTTCGGCCGGCCGGATAGGCGGAATCACAGGGCTACCCGCGACGCGCTGGCAGTTGAGCGACTCAAGGGCGCGGGCGCGATAATCATGGGAAAGACCAATGTTCCACTCGATCTCTCCGACTGGCAATCCTTCAATGAGATATATGGAGACACCGTCAACCCGTGGGACGGCGCTCGCTCTCCTGGCGGTTCATCAGGTGGTGCCTCAGCAGCCCTGGCAGCTGGTCTCACAGGGTTGGAAATCGGCAGCGATATTGGCGGGTCTATCCGCGTACCTGCGCATTTCTGTGGCATCTATGGCCACAAGCCGACATACGGCATCGTGCCGCTGCGCGGGCACTCCTTGAGACCCGATGACGCGGAGATGGATCTCCTGGTCGGCGGTCCGCTTGCGCGCCGGGCTGAAGACCTTCGTGTTGCACTTGACCTAATTGCGGGCGCCGATCCAGAAGCCCCCGGGGCTTGGCGACTCGATCTGCCCAACGAAACCCGCACCAGTATGCAGGATTTCCGCATTGCTGTGATCACGAACGACACAACCTATCCTGTCGATAATGACACCAGCAGCTCCATCGAAGACGTTGCCAATCATCTCGAAACGGAAGGCGCAACCGTCCTGCGAAACCCCCCCCTGCCACTTCCAAGCGGAGAAATGTGGCAACTCTATCTTAACGTTCTCCGTGGTGCGACGTCCGGGTGGAAATCTGCCGCAGAAGCAGATGCTGCAGCCAGGCAAGCCGCCGGATATGATCTTTCTGACAATACTTACGGTCCGGTAATGCTGCGGAGCATCAGCCAACGTCATCAAGCCTGGTTGCACGCCAATGACCAGCGATCAAGATTGCGCATCCTGTGGCGCGGTTTCTTTGGCAATGTTGATGCGTTGATCGTCCCGATGATGGCAACACCTGCTTTTCCGCACATTCGCGGTATTGCCAAAGAGAACCAGTATCTTGACGTCGACAACGCGCAGCGGCCCATATCGGATACGTATTTCTGGATTGGCCTGGCCTCGGCAGCCTATCTGCCGGCAACGCTGGCACCGGCGGGTTTGAGCCGAGAGGGATTGCCTATCGGCATGCAGATCATCGGACCAGAAGGTCACGATCGGCGCTGCATCACGCTTGCCGAGATGCTGGAACAGGGGTTTCGCGGCTTTGCGCCGCCGCCCGTCTACACCTGATCACGAAGAAAGAGGCTCCCGAATAGGAACGAAAATCCCGAACAAGGTGCTGGGACCGGGTAAAACATATTTAGCAGGCACACGCAAAAATTATATCAAGTTTAATCCGGTCGGAATTTCATGCCCGTTTGAACCTCGGATGTATTTCTTCACAAATGAACCACCAATCGAAATTCCGTTCAGTAATAATCGCGCACTTGGATGAGCTCGAACTCGGCATCAAGTGATTGCTCCGCCTGCCGAATTATGCGCCATACCCCCCGCCAGGCATTAAACCCGTTCTTTTTTGCCCGCGCCGCAAGCATACCTGGCGTCGGCGCCCTCAGCGAAGGCTTCATTCCCACATAGACTTGTCCCTCGCTGCCCCGCCCAGAAACATGGTTCTGTTTTGGCCATTCTGAGAGATCTCGAAGGCGTTCCGGCCGTCCTCAAGTATCTCATGCGCTACCCCATCTCTGGCACGCAATTGGCCGACCACCCTGTCGCGCCATCGTTTTTGTTCATCACTGCCTTACATGTCGACATCTTAAGTGTCACACAGCGTTGAAAAAATTTGGAGAGTTATTCCCAGTTTGGGCCGCCTGCACTACACTCGATTCATAAAAAAATTCATAAGGTGATAAAATGATCAATAAACTAAATGCCATTCCTATTATCCTATCCTGTATATTTGCCGTTATAGCTAATTCAAGCACGGCCGTTGCGGTAAGCTTTCAAGAATACGACAAAGCGTTAGAAGGCAGCCAAAAAATACAAATAGAGGGTATATCTCGGGGTGACGGAAAGGAGCTTGATGCCTATTTATACAAACCCAAAGGTGAGGGGCCTTACCCGGCAGTAATAGCCTTGCACGGAGCCGGTGGAATTTTTCCATATCAACTCTGGTGGGCAAAAGAAATTTCCAGAAAAGGGTACGCCGTTTTATTTATTGATCATTACTGCACAAGGGGTCTTCTATGTGAGGTTGAGTCCGGCGATGACGATAAGGCCCGTGGCGAAATAATGAGGAATTGGCAGTATGTAAGTCCCCGGCAAAGAGTTATGGATGCTGTTGCAGCATACCAGTGGTTATCAGGAAAACCATATGCCAAGAAAAAGAAGATCGGCCTTATTGGCTGGTCGTGGGGAGGAACCGCAGCTCTGTTTGCACAGAAAGTGGCAGGACGGTTGTCACTTCCAAACGGAGGTTTCAAGGCCACGATCGCATTCTACCCCAACCTGAAATATATTGTGGATAAGCCAGAATGGTCTCGAACCGGTCCTATTGAGCAACCCACACTTATACTTTACGGAAAAGCGGACACACTGGAATCCGGTGAGGCGTATCAGACTCTTTTATCAGCGGGCTATTCCGGGGATATAAAAGTGCTTGGTTTTGAAGGGGCATACAGAAAATTTGATGAATTAGGCAGCTACAGAGAAAAATATCATCCGTCGGTTGGAAATTTCCCAAAGGCCTTTCAACAAAAGGCATTCGATATTTCCGTAAAAGAGATCAGAAAGTTTCTATCTCAAAATCTTCGATAGGGCCTCTACGGACCAAAGCTGAATGAAGAGCGATTAATGATCTCGGATTCTGACGCCGCTGATAAAATGTGACAAATGCCATTTACGCCCGGTTACGTAGGCTTTTCTCGCACCTTTGGAGCATTTTGATATGCTTCCAGGATGGGGTCTATCCGGGCATCGTCGTCCAGAGTTGAGTATGATTTTCCCATTGGGCCAAAAGGCCTATCCCCTTTTAGCGTAACCCGCTCCATTTTGCGACGATCAGGCAAATAGTCCCGCGCCGCATAATGCTGGACGGTTCGGTTGTCCCAGAAGGCCATCATGTTTTCCTGCCAATGAATGCGGAATTGGTATTCAGGAATAGTGATTTGCCGGTAGAGCATCTCAAGCAAAGCATCGCTCTCATCAAGCTTCATACCCTTAATGGCGAGGGTAAATTGCGGGCTGACATAGAGAGCTTTTTTGCCGGTTACGGGATGAATTCGAACTACCGGATGGACCGGATTGGGAAACCTGTCCATCATCTCGCCGAGTCGTTTGCGGTGGTCAGGGCTGTTGCCATAAAGCCTCTTGAAATTTTTGAAATCATTCACCGCTTCCAGGCCGGAGATGAAAGACTGGATCTGATTGCTGAGACCTTCGAAGGCGGCTGTCATGCTGGAAAATATAGTGTCGCCACCGAGCCGGGGTACGATGATTGCCCGCAGGATAGTACCCATTGGCGGGTCGAGACGAAACATTTCGTCGGTATGCCAGACATCTGTCGCGAGCGGCGGATTATCGCCGTCATTGTCGAGGACAATCATCTCAGGCATTTCGTTGAGGTGAGGGGAAATGGGATGAACAGTGAGATCCCCGAATTGAGCTCCGAACTTGGCTTGTTGCTCCCGCGTTATGTCTTGGTTGCGGAAGATAATTACACCATGGTCCATCAAAGCATCTTTGATGGTTTGAACATCGATTTCACTGAGGGAATCAGCCGTATTTATGCCGTGGATTTCTGCGCCTGCGTGAGGTCCCAACTGTTTTACGGTGATGGTGGAAGAAGTCGGCTCAGTCGTCCGTTCTGTAAACTGGTCCATTTACGGCTCCTGGGTATTTATGCCTTTATACCCCTGCTGCTGCATAAAATACCAATAGCCTATACTTCCTAGCTGCCTTCATTTTTATGGAGACCATACACAAAATATACCCCCACAGTACTAATCTCCGGCTGGTTTGCGCTTCGGATGAAACCGCAAAAGTGAAAATGAAACGATAACTAACATCAACAAGAAAGATGATTTGAAAATATTGATGTAAAATAGCCCAGCACCGACCTGTGCGAACGTCTTCACAGGATAAATAGTCCTCCTCACACACGTTCTTCACAATGACCGTTTGAAGAAACTCCGAGGAGCACCGCGCTGCAACACTCTAATTGGTGGCAATTGACCTAGTACAAAATACATGGCCCAATAATCGATAGGAAACTAACGAACAGGACAATTAATTTGAAACCGGCCTCTTTCCACTATCTTTCACCAACGAATATCCAGGACGCGTTGGCGATGCTTGGTGAAAACGGCCCAGATACCCGTCTGCTAGCGGGTGGGCAAAGCCTGGTGCCCATGATGAACTTCAGGCTGGCGCGACCCACCGTATTAATCGACCTAAACCGTATTCCCGATCTTTCCTATATCTGCGACGGCGGTGATCATCTCTCTATCGGCGCCATGACCCGGGAACGTACAATCGAGAACAGCGATCTCGTCCGCGACACCACGCCTGTGCTACATGATGCTACTCTGCAGATCGGCCATCTTCCAATCCGCAGCCGAGGTACAATTGGCGGGAGCATTGCCAACGCAGACCCGGCAGCCGAGTATCCAGCAACGATGCTGGCTCTTGATGCAACACTAATCGCAAAATCTTTACGCGGGGAACGCCGTATAGATGCGGCAGATTTCTTCGAAGGCGTGCTAAGTACGACGCTTGCTCCCGATGAAATCCTCACTGAAATAATCGTCCCCAAGACCCCACGCACGGCCGGTGGAGCCTTTGTCGAACTTTCGCGCCGACAGGGCGATTTTGCCCTCGCCGGGGTAGCAGCGCAAATCGAATTTGATGGAGAAGCCATTATCAATGTGCGCCTCGCCGCATGTGGCGTTGGCGCGGCGCCGGTGCGGTTATCGAAGTCCGAATCGGTTATACTAGCTCACGGTCTAAGCGAAAATGGTCTCTCCACCGCGGAACGTGCAGCCCGAGCAGAGGTCGATCCCGACGGAGATGTGCATGCCACTGCGGATTACCGCCGTAAACTGGCTGGGGTAATGACCAAACGCGCGCTTCTAAAAGCGGCCGAACGAGCACCTCGAACGAGATGACACACCGGCACACCATAAGCGCAAAGATCAACGGCGAAACACGGGTCGCCGATGCCGACGCGCGTATGCTATTGGTCGACTTTCTACGCGATTGCCTGCAATTGACTGGTACTCATGTGGGTTGCGAACATGGCGTTTGTGGGGCCTGCACAGTGATCGTCAATGACCAAGCAGCACGCTCTTGTCTGATGTTTGCGTTGCAGATTGATGGCGCGGAACTTCAAACAATAGAGGGATTGGCAGAGAACAGGGAGATGCATCCATTGCAGAAACTGTTTTCGGAACACCGAGCCCTCCAATGCGGGTTTTGCACACCAGGGGTTCTAATGACGGCGATTGATCTGGTACATAGTCATAAAAGGCTGACCATCGAAGAGATTCGTGTGGGTATGTCAGCTGTCCTCTGCCGCTGCACCGGATACGAAGGAATTGTGAAGTCGGTAGAGGCTTACGCGCGGCAGTACCATCGCGACGGCGGATCCGATGGTTGACGGCAGTCTAGACTACTCCCCACGTCAGTCCGGTGGTTATATTGGCCAATCGGTACCCCGTCGAGAAGATAAAAACCTGCTGTTGGGAAGCGGAACATTTGTCGCCGACATACAATTGCCCGGGATGGTGCATGCCGCGTTTGCACGCAGTCCCTTGCCTCACGCAAGAATAGGCACAATCGATTTGGCGGAGGCACAAGCCCTCGACGGTGTGGTGTTTGCTGCGTCAGGCGCTGACGTTTCAGCGGAATTACCACCGATCAACGGAATGCAGGTGGTCACCCCGCAGGGGTGGCGCGATCGGGTGGACACGGACATTCTGATACCCGATCAACCCCTCATTCCCGACGATAAAGTACGCTATGTCGGCGAAGCATATGCACTGGCAGTTGCAGAAAGCCGCTATATTGCCGAAGACGCACTGGAAATGATTCATTCAGATCTTCAGCCATTGCAACCGCTGGCCAACGCTGAAGCTGCTATTGCTGATGGTGCCGCGACAGTACATGAACAGCTCGGCCGAAATGTGGCGGCGTTCCTGCACACAATGAAAGGGGGCGGTGCTGCCGCCATGGGATCGGCACCGAACCGGTTAAGCCGGCGTTTTGTCCATCACCGTTATGCCGCTATGCCGATGGAATGCAGGGGGGTAGTCGCGGAGTATGACGGCCGGACCGATACGCTGACGGTCTGGTCGTCCACACAGGTCGTCCACTGGGTCCGACGAGAAGTTTCCACGGCACTCGGCATGCCGGAAGAAAGTATCCGCTGCATCGCGCCTGATGTCGGCGGCGGTTTTGGGGGAAAGGGTCATGTGTACCCGGAAGAGATTGTTGTCGCCTGGCTGGCCAAAAAACTTGGAAGGCCGGTCAAATGGATTGAGGACCGGCACGAACACATCCTGAACGCAGCTCATTCCCGCGACAATATCTATGATGTAGAGATCGGTTTCGATGACAACGGCCGCATACTTGCACTCACAAGCTCTTTCTTGGTGGATTCCGGCGCATATACGCCGGTCGGCGCTGGGATCGCCGGCAATTCTATCGCCCATATGCTTGGCCCCTACGATATTCCGCACTACGAAACGGATTGCAAGATTGTGCTCACCAACCGGACACCCAACGCCCCCTATCGAGGAGCCGGACGACCCGAGGTTGTCTTTGCCATGGAACGCCTGGTCGATCTGGTGGCAAACCAACTAGATTTGGACCCGGCCGAAGTTCGATTCCGCAACATGATCCCGCCAGAAAAACTGCCCTACGATGTCGGTCTGACTTATAGGGACGGCGTGCCGATGGTTTACGATAGCGGCGACTATCCCGAGGCGCTTCGGCGAGCAATAGATGAACTCGGAGGGCTAGAAACGATTCGCCAACGACAAAAGGCTGCGCTCACGGAAGGCCGCTACCTTGGGTTGGGTCTCGGTTGCTATGTAGAAGGTACCGGTGTAGGTCCGTTCGAAGGGGCAACCGTCAAGATTGATCCCACAGGCAAGATTATGGTGGCGACCGGTGCATGCCCGCAGGGTCAGGGCCACAAAACAATATTCGCCCAGTTTGCCGCCGATATGTGGCACGTTCCGATCGAGGACGTGTTTGTAACTGTTGCCGACACCTCACAGGTCAGCCAAGGGTACGGTACCATCGCTAGTCGCAGCACAGTGACGGCTTCCGGTGCCATCAAACGTGCAACCGATGAAGTGCATGAAAAGGTCTTCGCGATCGCCGCTAATTTGCTGGAAGCTTCAGAAAGCGACCTAGAACTTCGTGACAGCGGAATTGGTGTGAAAGGTGTTCCGGATATGCACGTTACCTATCGCAATATCGCGCGGGCCGGCAAGCCCGGGTGGGACAATCAACTCCCCAAAGGGGTGTCCGCAGGTTTAGAATCTACGTCTTATTACGAGCCACCGACGGTTACTTGGGCATACGCCGCTAACGCCGCGATTGTAGAAATAGACCCCGAAACAGGCCAGTTCGACATTGAAAAATATGTTGAGGTTCACGATGCCGGCGTACTGGTCAACCCTGGCCTCGCCGACGGACAGGTAAAGGGGGGACTGGTACAAGGGCTTGGCGGTGGCATGCTGGAAGAGCTGGCATATGATGAACAGGGGCAACTTCTGACCGGAAGTCTGATGGACTATCTGCTGCCATCAGCCTCCGACGTTCCCCCAATCACCGTGCTGCACATGGAAACACCATCACCGCTAAACGCCTTTGGCGTCAAAGGCCTCGGCGAGGGTGGCGCGATTGCACCTCCTGTGGTGATCGCAAATGCCGTATGCGATGCGTTACGCCCCTTCAACGCTGAACTGAATTCCACACCCGTAAGGTGGAACGAAGTTGCTGCTTATTTTGAGGGAGTCGGCTGATGGCTGATATTTTTCTACAAATAATAAACTGTGACCAAAGTGTAGGCGGAGAACCTAGCCCTTAAACTGGGGTCATAACAATAATAATAACCATACACCCATATCATTACTGATGACTTTTTCTACGGACTCACAGTAGGCCTACAGTGACTCTGGAGAGGCATCTCTGAGAGGTATGAGACCACGATCAAATACACCCATGAGACTCACACAGACTAATCTCAGGGCATCCTGGATAGGCTCTGGAGGCTGACCCGATATGCAATTCACAGGCACCCTGAAGTATGTCAGGATTTGGTTATGAAAAGGTTTATTACTGCCCTTTGTGTGACCTTTTCTCTTCTTGTTGGAAGTGCCGATGGAACTAAGAAACACACTAACGAATTAAACTGAATCAGATTTTCGGAGTACGTCGCTATGGGAAAAGTTTTAGCACTGCTACTTGGGTTTATGATGATCGCTTTAATGCCTGCCGTTGGAAATACGGCGGATATGATCGAAGTGGTTTGTACTAAATTTAAGGGTCAAAGTTTCAGCGATGAAGAAAAACCAGCAACGTTTCGGTTTAGACCCCAAAATGGCGTTCAGAAAATGGGAAAATATGGCGAGATCGATATTACATGGGGTTACTCCGCTATGACGGGCGCAAACAAACATCCGGTTACCCACCAAAAGTTTGGAAAGGGTTTTGGATTCCGGCACTTAATTTTTGAATATAAGTCGGGAAGGGTTATGAATCTCCAGAAGGTGATAGGACAATGTAAGTTTAAAAACCTTTCCCTTATCGAAAATATAAGACAAAAAAAGAAACTTGCGGACGAATCCGCCCGAAAGCTTGAAGGGCTTAAAAGGCTTGAACAATTAAAATGCATGGCCAACCAAAACACACAAAAAAAGAATTGTTCCGGCATTATTGTACCGGGCGCTACTGTATTGAGTGATGATGAGAAAGATATGTAAGGGAGAATAGGCAGATAA